>NZ_ATVR01000021.1 GCF_000420825.1 Butyrivibrio sp. AE2015
TATGGGCACTTATGGATTTATGGTTTACTACACATATAAAGAATAATTTTTTTGCAAGAACAGCAGCCTACACTTTCAGTTCGGCTGCGTCTGTTTACAATAAAGTATATATTCTTGAATTGGTAATTTTTAGAATGTATATTATTATGAGGTGGAATCTATTTAAGGTCGGGTGAAGGCAATATGCCATTTGTTTATGAGATTAGCGAAAGCAGGAAAGATAGTCATAAATTTATTGTGATCACAGGTTATGAAGGAAGTGTCAGAGAGCTGGTAGTTCCTGAGGAAATTGATGGCTATGTGGTTGAGGCTATAGGGAATCATGCTTTTTCCGGAAGAGATGATATTGAAAGTGTTGTTCTTCCGAATACTATAAAGACTCTTTACGGCTTTGCTTTTCATAATTGCAGGAAATTAAGGAAAATAAGCCTTTTTGACAGTATTGATGACTATTATGACGGAGTCTGCAGGCAGTGCGACTCCTTGTCCGATATTGAAATACGTATAGAGAGAAACTGGTATGAGGTAATTCGAAACTTTCTGGCTGATAATGACAAGACACTTAGATTTCTGACAAAAAGAGATGAATTTACATCCTGCCTTGTTTTTCCCGAGTATGTCTACGATTTTTCTGAAAATACCATGGCAAGGACAATTCAGTTTTCCATTGGCGGCAGTGGTATGATCTACAGGGAATGCGTTGACCGAAAGAACGTGAACTACAGGGAGTATGACAAGCTTTTTGAAAAGGCTGTTATAGATGGGAATGCTGTTTCAGAAGATATCGCCATAGGAAGAGTTCTTTTTCCATATGAGCTTGCAGAAGGCTATAAAGAAAAGTACGAGAGCTTTATAAAGAAAAATGGCAAAAGTATTGTGGAAAGACTCATTAAAAATATTGAAAGCAGTGGAGAATATGCAGCTTTTGATGCTGATGAGGTTTCTCCGATGAATCTGATAAAAAAGCTGATCCCATTTTTGGATGATGAGGCCATGGATCAAGCAATAAAGCTGGCGTCAGAAAAGGGGCTTACCCTTTTGAGTGCAGTTTTGATAGGAAGCAAGAAGCAGTCTGCGACCAGTGTTTCAAGATTTGAATTCTAGTGTAAAATGTTGAGGATAAATGGTGTTTGAAAAAGTATCTGTAGAAAAGTGTGCATCATACGATAAAGAACTTGTGAAAAACAGCCTTGATAAGGCAATTGATGAGATAGATGGTCTTTCTTTTGTTGAGGAAGGCATGACTGTTGGGCTTAAGCTTAATCTCGTAGGGGCAGCAGCGCCGGAAAAGGCGGTGACAACGCATCCTATGATTGTCAGAAGGCTTTGTGAGCGCCTGACAGAAATGGGGGCAAGGGTTGTCATTGGAGATAGCCCGGGAGGAGTATTTAACAAAAACTACGTGTCTGGAATTTATAAGGCATGCGGGCTTCTTGAGCTTGAAAAGGATTTTGACGGGAAAGTGAAGCTTAATGGAAACTACTCGGAAAAAGATGCAGAGTTTGCAGATGCAGTCAGCATAAAGACTTTTACCTATACAGGCTGGCTTGATGATGTGGATGCTATCATAAATGTATCAAAGCTTAAGACTCACGCTATGATGGGTATGAGCTGTGCGGTTAAAAATATGTTCGGAACTATCCCCGGAGTTACTAAGCCTCAGTATCATATGAGATTTCCAGAGGAGAGGGCGTTTGCCAATGTCATGGTGGATCTCAATGAGTTTTTTAAGCCGCAGCTTTATATCGTTGATGCCATAGATGGAATGGAGGGCAATGGCCCTACAGCAGGAGACAAAAGACATATCGGTGCAGTCTTGGCCTCTAAAAAGCCCTATGCTCTTGACGTTGTCTGCGGAGACATGATTGGAATGGGCATCAGGGATGTTCCGACTATAGGGGCTGCTTTTGAAAGGGGCCTTGGACCTGAAAGCATTGCAGATGTTGATATTGTTTCGTCATCTGATGGAGAGAATATTAAGATAGCTGATTTTAAGAGAGCAACTATACATCAGTTAATTGACTTTAGTGGAGGCGGATTTGGCAATAAGATGAAGTCCGTTTTGGTAAAGCTCTTTTTACAGACCAGGCCACAGGTAAAGGCGTCAGAATGTATTGGCTGCAAGAAATGCTATGAAACTTGTCCTGCGGGGGCTATTACTATGGTTGAACGAAATGTGAAGGGGAAAGCTTTATTGATCCCTGAGATTGACAGAAGTAAGTGCATCAAGTGCTTTTGCTGTCAGGAGTTTTGTCCAAAGGGAGCTATGAAAGTACATGAAAACCCGCTAGGCAGATTTGTCAGCACTATATAATGAGAACGATAATAAGCTTATGTTACAAGAGGAGATAAGTTACAGAGAAAAACTTGAAAAGATAGGAAGGCAGGTTCTTGAAGCATCCAGGACAGAGCTTTATGTAGCCATGAGATTTATGGGAGAAGCTCTTTCATCCTTCACTTATGAGATGGATCTTTCTACGACTACGGTAGGTACTGATGCTGTGTCCATCAGGTATAACCCGACTTACGTGTCATCACTGTTCGTGGAGGAACCTGGGAAATTAAACAGAACCTATCTTCACATGATACTTCACTGCATCTTCAGGCACATGTACACCTCGGCCAAATATGAGGATGTGGACCTTTTTGATCTGTGTGCGGATATAGTAGTGGAGATGATCCTTGATGGGATGGACTATCAGTGCATTTACAGGGTTACATCGGACTATCGCGAAAGGTGGTACGAGCGCCTGGAAAAAGAGCTGAAGGTCCTGACGGTAGAAAAGCTATACAAGTTCTTTTCTGATCCTGAAAATAACATAGATATTTTGGAAATAGAAAAGCTCTCAAGAGAGTTTAAGATGGATGACCACAGCTTTTGGCAAAGGCTTCCCAAAGACGACCAAAAGCCTGATGACAAAGAGAAGCCTCCGATAGATGAGGATTTTGATGGCCCTTCCGGTAAAAATGAAGATCAGAAAACGACGGAAAAGTACATAAATCCCAAAAGGCTTAAGGCTATACAGGACAAAGAAAAAGACTGGGAAAAATCAGCAAAGCGTATGGAAACCGAGATAGAGACTATCGGCAAAAGACATAGCGATAAACTCGGGAAACTTGCATGGATACTGAAGTATGAGAATACTTCACGAACTGATTACAGGGAGTTTTTAAACCGATTTAAGGTTATTCGTGAAGAGGGCGGCATAGACATGGACAGTTTTGACTATGGCATGTACAGCTTTGGAATAGAGCACTATGGTAATATGCCTCTGATCGAGGAGAATGAGTTTAAGGAAGTTCGCAAGGTAAAAGAGCTGGTAATAGCCATCGACACTTCGGCGTCTTGTAAAGACGAACTTGTTCAGCACTTTCTTAATGAGACAGCAAGACTTCTTTTTACAGAAGGATCTTTTTTCCAAAAGATAAAAATACATGTTATACAGTGTGATGATCAGGTTCAGAGGGATGAGCTTATTGACAGCGTAGATGCAATGAAGAAATATGCCACCGGGATACATGTTGAAGGCGGCTATGGAACAGATTTCAGGCCTGTCTTTGAATATGTGGATAAGTTGCAGTCGGACGGAGAGTTTGAGAATCTCAAGGGCCTTATCTATTTTACTGATGGCTACGGCATCTATCCGGAAAAAGAGACTTCGTATGACACTGCCTTTATTTTTCCGAAGGACGGTGACTATGAGGATGAAAATGTGCCTGATTGGGCAATGAAATTGTATGTATGACGATTAAAGAGGAAGCAGATCATGAATATAGATGAAGCGAAAGTTGAAGTCAAAAATGCAGTGAGAGCTTATCTTGAGAAAGATGAGGTGGGACAGTATGAGATTCCTGTGGAGAGGCAAAGGCCAATCCTTCTCATGGGCCCTCCCGGAATAGGTAAAACTGCAGTTATGGAACAGATAGCTCATGAGCTGGGAATCGGCCTTGTGTCCTATACAATAACTCACCACACAAGACAGAGCGCAATTGGTCTTCCCAAGATCACGGAAAAGAGCTTTGGTGGAAAAGAGTATTCAGTGACTGAGTACACCATGAGTGAGATCATTGGAGCTGTATATGAACAGATTGAAAAGTCTGGGGTAAAAGAGGGAATTCTTTTTCTCGATGAGATAAACTGCGTATCTGAGACGCTTGCGCCTACTATGCTTCAGTTCCTGCAGTACAAGACCTTTGGATCACACAAGCTCCCTGAAGGCTACATAATTGTTACCGCAGGCAATCCGCCTCAGTACAATAAGTCTGTTAGGGATTTTGATATTGTAACTTTGGACAGAGTACGACAGATCAACATTGAAGAAGATTTTGAAGCCTGGAAGGATTACGCCTACAAGGCGGGAGTTCATGGCTCTATTTTGGCCTATCTTGAGATTAAAAAAGATAATTTCTACAGCATAAGTACAGATGTAAATGGCAGGAGCTTTGTGACAGCCAGAGGCTGGGAAGATTTATCGAGGATAATTAAGGTTTATGAGAAACTTGGTATTGGTGTTGATGAGAATCTTACTGCCCAGTATCTGCAGAATAAGGAAATAGCGAGGGATTTTGCTACTTACTACGAGCTGTACAGAAGATACAATGAGCTTTACAAGATTCCTGATATTTTGGAAGGAAGGTTTCCTGAGGATAAGGAGACTTTACGAAAAGGATCTTTCGATGAGAAACTCAGTATCATAGGTCTTTTGTCTGATAAGCTTATGGAAGAATTCAGAGATTATGCGCAGGATGAGGCTGTTCAGAAGGAGCTGTTTGAAATCATCAAGGCAGCAGGGAAGCTTCAGGCAGAGAATGCAGAAGGTGTGCGCGATTATCTGGATAACAGGGCTGCTTTGTTGGAAAAAGAGACTGAGGATCAGCTTTCTATAGGCATGATCAGCAGAGAGGATGAGCGAACAAGGCGACTTGTTGTTACTATTTTGAAAGAGCTTGTGGAAAAACTAACGTTAACTGATGGGGATCAGTTTGAAGCCTCAAAGAGCTGGTTCAAAGAAAGAGAAGATGCAAGGCAGGCAAGGATAGCTGCTACTTCCGAGCATTTAACAAACAGCTTTGAGTTTTTGGAGCAGACCTTTGGAGATAAGGAGTCTCTGTCAGGAAGTCAGGAAATGGTTATTTTCCTTACGGAGCTATCAAGCGCTTATCACAGTCTTAAATTTGTCCGTGAGACAGGCAATGATGCTTATTATAAATACAATAAACTCCTGCTGCTAAATGACAGAAAGCAGGAGCTTAAGGATATTGTAAAAGAACTTGTTTTATAATCTGGTTATTTTGCGTTGTTTTTCCTAAAAGTACTTGGTGATATGCCAACGATTTTTTTGAAGGTTTTAAAGAAGTGAGCATAGCTTGAATACCCTAGTTTTTCCTGTACCTCTTTAACGGAAAAGCCTTGTTTTAAAAGGTTTTGAGCTGCACTCATTTTTGATAGGCTTATATATTTTCCGAGGGAAGCATGAGCATACCTCTTGAACAACCTGGAAATATAGTCAGGATTTAGGTAGAAATGGTCAGCGATAGATGAAACGGATATTTCATCGCATATATGGTCGTTTATGTAGCTGATCATTTCGCTGACTTTTTCCTGAGTTTTATTTGTGTTGTACACATCTTTATTCTTGGAGACAGTTTCAGATACTGCCTCGTCAATCTTGGCCATCAGAAGAAAGAATTCTGAAAATGACTTTGAGTTAAATTCATTTCCCAAAACTATCATTTTTCTTATTTGTTTTATTATTTCTTTTAACTGATCATCAGATAGAGAGATCAAAACAGGAGCTGAGCTCTGGCCTAAGTAGTGCAGAGAATCATCTGTCCCTGAAAATACATCATCAAGCCATTTCATCTGAATGTTGATGACATATCGTTCATAGAAAACATCACTGTTGTGGTAAAGCTGATGAAGGCAGAAGGGTGGAATTACTATCAAAGTTCCAGCCGGTACCCTCAGGACTTTATCCTCCAAAATCACATCCTCTAAATCTGTTAATGTGAGATATAGCTCAGCTGCGTCATGTGAATGAATTGCAACCGGGTTTTGCGGTTTGTTTTTTCTGTATGCAATTGTATAGGGCTGTCCCTGCGTAAAAATCGGATGTTTCATAAGCTCTTAATATAAATTCACTGTTTTTTAATAAATTGATTAGCTGGTAAAAAGTCGGATATATACATATAAATAGTTTTTTATGTATATATCATATCATGGATCACTGGACTAAAATAGTGGAAAATAAAGTATTTCTAAATACATGTTTTGATTCATTTATTTGGGAATATAAATGGAAAGGAGTCGGTAAAAGTAGATTTACTGACAAGGTGGTTACATGGAGAAGGTAAGACTTGGGATTATCGGTATTGGAGGAATGGGGACCAACCATGCACGCAGTATTTTGGAAGGTAAAGTGCCCAATATGGTTTTGACTGCTGTGTCTGATACCAGGCCTGAAAGACTTTCATTTGCAGAAAAAGAGCTGTCAAAGGATCTGGCTCTTTATTCAGATGGAAAGGAACTGATCGATTCAGGAGATGTTGATGCGGTACTTGTAGCAACGCCACATTATATGCATCCTGATTATGTGATCTATGCACTTTCTCACGGAGTTCATGCTATCACAGAAAAACCAGCGGGTGTATATACCAGGCAGGTAAAAGAGATGAATGAGGCAGCAGGTAAGAGTGATAAAGTTTTTGCCATAATGCTCAATCAGCGAACAAACTGTGTTTACAGAAAACTCCATGAGATGATAGAAAGTGGAGAACTTGGTGCGCTAAAGCGCATGAACTGGATAATTACTGACTGGTACAGGACTCAGAGTTATTACGATGCAGCCGGGTGGAAGGCAACATGGGCAGGCGAAGGTGGCGGAGTGCTTATAAATCAGTGCCCTCACCAGCTTGATCTGTTGCAGTGGCTCTGCGGCATGCCTGTAAAAGTGAGAGCTTTTTGTCACAATGCAAAATGGCATGATATTGAAGTTGAAGATGATGTTACAGCTTATATGGAGTTCGAAAACGGCGCTACAGGAGTTTTTGTCACTACAACAGGTGATGCTCCCGGAACAAACAGGCTTGAACTTACTTTTGAAATGGGCAAGATAGTTTGTGAAGACGATAAGCTTATCTTTGACAAGCTATCAGAGAGTGTTTTTGAGCATTGCAAGCATGAAAAAGAAGGATTTAAAAAGCCGGATTGCACCAGAGTGGAGATTGAGACAGATGGGCTAAATGAACAGCATGTTGGAGTCTTAAAGGCATTTGCGGATAAAATCCTTGGAAAAGGAGAGCTTGTTGCAGAAGGAGTAGAGGGAATCAACGGGCTTACTCTTTCAAATGCTATGTATCTTTCATCCTGGCTCGATGAGACTATAGAACTTCCTTTTGATGAAGACCTTTTTTTTCGAGAATTGGACAAAAGGAGAGCAACATCGAAACTGAAGGAAGATAAGGGAATTGTTTTTGACACTACGGGAACATACTAAAAGCGTATTGAAGATAGATATATGTTGAGTATAAAAAATTAAAAAATAGGGAGACAGATCATGAATAAAAAATACATTCTTACAGGCTTTGCAGATGAAATTGCACCTGAACTTGATAAACAGATAGAAGGAATAAAGGGACTTGGCATGGCGCACATTGAAATGCGCGGTGCTGACGGAAACAACCTTATTTTCCACAGCAACGAGAAGGTAAAAGAAATTAAGGAAAAACTGGATGCAAATGGAATATCGCTTTCAGCCCTTGGATCACCTCTTGGAAAGATCCAGATAACAGATCCTTTTGAAAAGCATTTCGAAGAGTTCAAAAGGGCTGTCGAGATCGCACATATGATGGAAACACCAAGGATCAGAATGTTCAGTTTTTATGTTCCTGAAGATAAACATGAAATGTATAAGGGAGAGGTCTTTGATCGCCTTGGGAAATTTGTAGATTATGCAAAGTCAGAAGAAATTCTTCTCCTTCATGAAAATGAAAAGGGAATCTATGGCGACAAGGCAGCAGAATGCCGTGAGCTTATGGATGAGTTCTATGGTGATAATTTCAAGGCTATATTTGATTTTGCGAATTTTGTTCAGGTAGGCCAGAATACGCTGGAAGCTTATGAGCTTTTGAAAGAGTTCATTGTTTATGTTCACGTCAAGGACGCGCTTTCAAAAGAGGGCAGTGTTGTTCCTGCAGGTCTTGGGGATGGAAATGTAAAGATGATACTGACAAAACTTTTCGAAAAGGGATTTGATGGATTTTTATCTCTCGAGCCACACCTTTTTGATTTTGTTGGATTTGCAGACCTTGAGCAGAACAATGTTTCAATTGCCTCCGGCGAAGGCAGAAAATTGTCCGGAATTGAAGCATTTACCCTTGCTCATGATGCACTTATTAAGGTTTTGGAAGAGATATAAGAAAGCTGCAGTAGGGGGAGTCAGTGGGACGGGGAAGTCCCCACTGACTCCCCTTTTCCTGACTCCAAAAAAACAAAGAATAAACAAAAAATAAATAAATTTTAAAAAAGTGTTTGACAAACATGTTAGACAATGCTAACATACATATTGTTAGCAAAAGCTAACAATCAAATGACATACATAGTCATAAGAAATCTCCTACCTATTTCAGCCACGTCTTGCCAACGTGGCTGATTCTTTTTGCATAAATATTTCTTTGCAAGGAATCACATTAATTTTAATCAATAAAAGTGATTAAATTCACCATGATGTAATTGGACAAAATTGTGGTAACATAATATTTATCAATAAAACAGAGCAATATTAATCTCTTTTGCGAAAAAATATCAAAAAAGATGAACATAATTAATATCGCTATAATAAAAAACATCAAGGGGAGAAAGCAATGAAAAACGTTAACAAGTATCAGCGTCAGTACTTTATGCCACCAAAAGCAACCTATGACTGGGTAAAAAAAGATTACCTTGATCATCCACCAATCTGGTGCAGTGTTGATTTAAGAGATGGTAACCAGGCACTTATTGAGCCTATGAGTCTCGATGAGAAACTAGAGTTCTTTACCATGCTTGTTAACCTCGGCTTTAAGGAGATTGAAATTGGATTCCCTGCAGCTTCTGAAACTGAGTTTGAGTTTGCAAGGACTCTTATCGAGAAGAACATGATTCCTGATGACGTTACAGTTCAGGTTCTTACACAGGCAAGAGAGCATATCATTAAAAGAACTTTTGAAGCTGTAAAGGGTGCTCCAAGAGCCATCATTCACCTCTACAACTCCACATCTGTAGCACAGCGTGAGCAGGTGTTTAAAAAGAGCAAAGAAGAAGTAATGAAAATAGCTGTTGATGGCGCAAAGCTTCTTGACAAGCTTGCAAAAGAGACAACAGGCAATTTCTCTTTTGAATATTCACCTGAAAGTTTCCCGGGAACAGAAGTTGACTATGCAGTTGATGTCTGCAATGCTGTTTTGGATGTATGGAAGCCAACAGCAAAGAATAAAGTAGTCATCAACATTCCAACAACTGTTGAGATTGCAATGCCACATGTTTTTGCAACTCAGGTTGAGTATATCAGTAAGAATCTCAAGTACCGTGATGCAGTAGTTCTTTCTCTTCATCCACACAATGACAGAGGTACCGGCGTCAGTGATGCTGAGCTTGGATGCCTCGCCGGTGCAGACAGGATTGAGGGAACTCTTTTTGGAAATGGTGAGAGAACAGGAAATGTTGATATCGTGACTCTTGCAATTAACATGTATTCACATGGTGTTGATCCAAAGCTTGACTTCAGCCATATCACAGAGGTCGGTGAGACCTATGAGCGCCTTACAAGAATGCACATATATGAGAGACAGCCATATGCAGGACAGCTTGTATTTACTGCTTTTTCAGGATCCCATCAGGATGCTATTTCAAAAGGCTTTGCCTGGCATGAGCAGAAAAAGGATGGCGGAATCTGGTCAGTTCCATATCTTCCTATTGATCCC
The DNA here is from genome assembly GCF_000420825.1 of Butyrivibrio sp. AE2015. Taxonomy (GTDB): domain Bacteria; phylum Bacillota; class Clostridia; order Lachnospirales; family Lachnospiraceae; genus Butyrivibrio. Next base: position 9,961 of record NZ_ATVR01000021.1, read on the forward strand.
AAAGACCTTGGAAGAGAGTATGACGGTGATGTTATCAGGATCAACAGCCAGTCCGGTAAAGGCGGCGTGAGCTACATTCTTAAGACTAACTATGGCATGATGGTTCCTAAGGAAATGCAGGCCGATGTCAGCTACACCATCAAGGATATTTCTGACAGAGAGCATGCTGAGCTTTCACCTGCCAGAATCTATCAGATTTTCGAGGACAAATACGTCCACAACGACAACGTATTCAAGATTCCTTCTGTTCACTTTAAGCAGATTGATGGTATACTTGCAGAGGTTACAATTGCTCATGCGGATAAAGAGCATATTGTTGAGGCCAATGGTAACGGTCGCCTTGACGCTGTAAGTAATGCTATAAAGCAGTACTTTAACGTGAGTTATGAACTTTCGACTTATGAAGAGCATGCTCTTTCAAGAGGATCTTCTTCAAAGGCCTGCACATATGTGGGCATTACCTTCAATGGCAAGAAGTTTTGGGGCGTAGGAATTGATGAGGATATTATCAAATCTTCTATCAACGCTCTTGTAATAGCAGTTAATCAGATTGATACGGTAAAAGACATCAAGAATAGCAAAGATGAAAGAATTAACTCCATCATCAATTATATTCAGGAGAATTACCTGACAGTAACACTTGATGATCTTTCAAAACAGTTTTATCTTTCAAAACCATATCTTTCAAAGTATATAAAGGAAAAATCCGGAATGACCTTTGGAGAGAATGTGAAGAGGATAAGACTCAATAAGGCCAGCACTCTTCTTCGCAATGGCAACATGAAAGTTGAGAAAGTAGCAGAGGCAGCGGGCTATCAGAATGTTGAGCATTTCAACAGACTCTTTAAAAAGAAATATGGAATGACTCCTGTTCAGTACAGAAGTTCCAGATAATTGAAAGCAGGATTTATATGAACGGCTCACTCGAGTTTTTGAATATGATAAAAAACCAGTCCGGAAATAAAGAAAAGGCAAAGGAAAATAGACTGGCGGAAGAAGCGAAGAGCTATGATTCTGGCACTACAATTGCAGTTATCGATACTGAGACCAATTGGAATGATGAAGTTATGAGTCTTGGTGTTGCAATAGCGGATGCTATATCTTTTAAGCTCCTGGAGAAAAGATATTATGTCTTTGACCCGGAATGCAGAGTGGGCGGCATATATTCCAATGTTATGTACTATGGCGGAGTTAACGGAAGGTCGATGACCAGGTCAGATGCATTGGATGATCTTAAGGCTTTTTTAGATAAAAATGGTATAGATAAAATTTTTGCTTACAATGCAAAGTTTGATTATAATCACCTTCCTGAACTGCAGGATTTTGACTGGTACGACATTATGCGTATAGCTGCCTACAGGCAGTTCAATGAATCTATTCCGGATGATTTGCCATGCTGTAAGACCGGAAGGCTTAAGACAGGCTATGGCGTTGAGCCGATCATGCATTATTTAACAGGTGATAGCAGATACCGTGAAGTTCATAACGCAGTATATGATGCTGTGGATGAGCTTAAAATCATAGAGCTTTTAGGGCATCCCGTCGAGACCTACGAGTGCGGACTGATTTGACCGGGAGTGGCAAGAGTAGATTTCGGATAATGGTCTATTTGAACCATCATATGAAATGCGTAAATTTAATAAAAATGCTATGATAAAAGTGGTGCTATTTGTGAATGGCATCACTTTTACTTATCAGGAGGTTGTTATGGAAGTAAAGAAAAATAGTTGGGTAAACGCACTTATTATTGGGGTCTGCATTGTAGCAAGCTGTGCACTTTTGGCATTTGGCTTGTCTCATTTCAGATCAGAAAGCAGCCATGTCATTTCTGCTACGGGAAGCGCAAGCGTTGATTTTGAAGCAGACATTATTATCTGGAGAGGTTCTTTTTCATCAGTTGCATATACATCCCAGGAAGCCTATGCTAAAGTTAAGCAGGACGCTGATTACGTAAGACAGTATCTTTTGGATAACAACGTATCTGAGGATGAGATAGTTTTCAGCTCTGTTGATATCAGCAGAACCTACAGAGATATTTATGATACTAACGGCAATTACACAGGCTCTGAGCCGGATGGTTATCAGCTTACCCAGAGCGTAACTGTTTCATCAGGCAATCTTGACAATGTTGAAAAGATCTCCAGAGATATCTCAACTCTTTTGGATAAAGGAGTTGAGTTGACATCTGATTATCCTGAGTACTACTATTCAGATCTTGATGCCTTAAAGCTTGATCTTATCGATAAAGCTTCTGTAAATGCCAAGGACAGGATCGATATAGTTGCTGAGAACTCCGGTGCCAAGCTTGGAAAACTCAAAAATTCAAGCCTTGGAGTTTTCCAGATCACAGCCAAAAACTCAGGCACAAGCAGCTACTCTTACGACGGAGCCTTCGACACAAGCTCACGTTATAAGACTGCTACAATAACTGTCAGGTTGGAGTATGATCTGAAGTAAGCGGGACTCAATGAGAAAAGTTGTTTGATAATGATTTAATGACATGATGTGATTTAGCGCAGACCATTATAAGGTTTGCGCTTTTTTCTTTGCTTAAATTCTGAATTTAGTTTATTTCTTAAGATATCCTTAAGATTTGCAGTAGAAATTCTTAAGATTACGTGCTAAATGTTTACTCGGTCAAAAGTTTATGATAAGTTCTTTTGGCTGATTGTTTATTCTTGCCATCAGGCGACTGCTAATGCGAACAGCATGTCTAAAATGCTGTGAAAAAATCTGGTGTTGGAAGTATCTCAAGTGTAAAGAACATTGTTGATAAAAATAGGAGGTGCTATAATTTTTAATGAGCGAAAAAAGTAATAAAGATGGTGGAAAGAAGCGGCTGGACTGGCATTCCGGCTTTGAAGGAGGGCTTAGATATAGCTTTAGAAACTATGCTGATGATATTGAAATAGAGAGAGAACATCTTCTTTCCAAAGAGCCGTTACGTATTGATTTTTTAATTGTAAAAAAGAATACTCAAATAGTAATTGATAATGATATAGGTAGAAGCTTTAGGAAATACAACATAATTGAGTACAAAAATCCTGACGACGCGCTCAATATCGATGTTCTATGGAAATGTATCGGTTATGGAGGAATCTATAAAGGACTTGGCAATGTTGTAGATGAAATAAAGGCTGACGAAATAACAATCACTATTTGTAGAAGCAGAAAGCCAATAAAGTTATTTGAACAGCTGGAAAATGACGGATATATAGTAACCAAGTTGTATCCGGGGATATATCAGATCAGTGGAATAATAATAGTTCCAATTTTGATTGTAGTTCTTTCTGAACTAAATGATAAAGAACTTAAGGCTCTTAAAATTATGATTTCTAACGCGGATGAAGACGATATAAGGAGCTTCATTGCGGAAATAAGTAAATTGGAAACACAAGGTGATAAGAACAATGCTGATGCTGTGCTTCAAATAAGTGCAAACATTAACAAGATGATATTTGAAAAGATACGAGGAGAAAAAGATATGTGTGAAGCATTGAGAGAATTAATGGCTGATGACCTAAAAAATGCAGAGAAACAGGGGATAGAGCTGGGAATAGAACAGGGAATAGAACAGGGAATAGAACAGGGAATAGAACAAGGAGCTGATAAGCATATTGTTGAGCAAGTATGCAAAAAACTTATTAAGGGAAAAACTATTTCAACTATAGCTGAAGAGCTAGAAGAAACAGAAAGCACAATAAAAGATATAGTTTCATGTGCTGAAAAGTATGCTCCTGAATATGACATTGAAGCTGTTTATGCGGAATATAGGGAAAAGAAAAATACATAATAAACATGGGAAAAGTGGCGTAATGAAAAATACTGAACATGTAATTGATAAAACTGTTTACATAGCAGATGGCGCAAAAGTAATAGGTGATGTTTCGATAGGGAAGGACAGTGCTGTCTGGTATAACGCTGTAGTAAGAGGAGATTCATGTAAGATTACAATTGGTGAACGCACCAATATTCAGGACCTTGCCTGCCTTCATGTTGATAAAAAATATAAGCTTGTAGTTGGAGATGATGTCACTATAGGCCATAGCGCAATAGTCCATGGATGTGAGGTTGGAAACAGAGTCCTTATAGGTATGGGAGCCATCATAATGAACGGTGCCAAGGTTGGAGATGACTGCATCATCGGTGCCGGCGCCCTTGTGACGGAGAATGTAGAGATACCTTCGGACTCCATGGTTTATGGCTCTCCTGCAAAAGTAGTAAGACAGCTGACAGATGAGGAAAAGCAGGGGATACTTGATAATGCTGCTCTTTATGTGGAGCATGCAAGGAAGGCGATGGATAAAAGCTGTTAACTTTAATAGGAAATAATCGGATAATCCTATCCAAAAACCTTTTGACGCCAATTGAAAAAGACAAGTAATAAAAGGATATGACAAGCGTAGATTTGATACAAAATCTACGCTTTTTTCTATGACAAAGGACAATATATAGTCTATAATTAATTTGATGGCAGTGCAGAACTATGTGCATAGGATTATTATAGGCTGAACGTATTACCTTAGGGAAAATCAATATGAAAAAAATTCTTCACATTACAGAGTGTTTAGGAAGTGGTGTATTAAGTTATATCAGAAATCTTTCAAGTTGGCAGGTGAATAAGTATCAAATTGTGATTGCATATTCTACGCGGCCCGAAACCCCAGCGAATTTTCAGGATTTATTTGATACTAGGATAAAGTTTATCAGAGTGAATGGATTTACAAGAGAGATTGAACCTGTTAACGATTGGAAAGCGTTTAGACATATTAGGAAAATTGTAAGAGATGAGAAACCGGACTTGGTTCATTTACATTCTACAAAAGCGGGTGTCATAGGCAGATGGGCGATAGATTCAAGAAAATATATTATTTTTTATTCGCCACATGCATATAGCTTTCTAATGGAAAATTGTCCAAATTGGAAAAGAAGTATATATAAAACAATTGAAAGGTTATCAGATAGGAAAAGAGTCTTAACTATAGCAGATTCTGATGGGGAGTATATAGCAGGCAACGATGTTGCTCGTAATAGGAAATGTATACAAAATGGTATCGATACTAAGGAATTAGACCTGATAATTAATCAATGCAAAAGAGATACAGAAAAAGCTAAAAAAGAGGTGGTCGTATGTAATTTAGGAAAAGTGGTTAGTCAAAAGAATCCAAAGATGTTTAATGAGATTGCTAAAAAGCTTCCAGATTATAAGTTTTTATGGATTGGTGCGGGGCCATTAGAACAAGAACTGGATAGTTCAAATATAAAAGTTACAGGGTGGATAAAAAAGGAAGATGCAATTAAAACTATAGTTGATTCTGATATTTTTTTATTTACTTCAAGTTGGGAATCATTATCAATTGCTTTGATGGAAGCTATGTATGCTGCAAAGCCGTGTGTTGCCAGTAAGTGTGATGGTAATAAGGACGTAATAGTATCTGGAAAAAATGGATATTTATGTAATACGGTAGATGATTATGTTAAGACAATTGAAATGTTGATAAAAGATAATGACCTACAAAAAAGAATTGGTGCTCACGCCAGGCAGGATATTCTTTTAAAACATAATAATTCATTACTAGAGGAGAAATATACGGAGCTATTTAATGAAATCGGTTTTATCAATTGAGGAAAAACAAGCAATTATGCTTGATATGTATAAAATAATATGGGACATATGCCAAAAACAATGCCTACATCTTTTTGCAACAGGAGGTACTGTGCTTGGGGCTGTGAGGCATAAAGGATTCATTCCTTGGGATGATGATATTGATCTGGCTTTGCCAAGAAACGAGTTTGAAGTTTTTGAAAAAATAGCGAAATCAGAATTGCCTCCATATATGAAAATTAGATGGATGCAGAGGGGAAGACATTACACAATTATTGATAAGAGATATGAAATTGAACTTGATGATGATTGGAAAGGCCTTATAGATAAAGGTGAAAAGCAATATGTATTTATAGATTTACATCCATTAGATGGAGTTGCACAGACAAGACTCGGAGCTCTCTTTAGAGGAGGGTATGTACTATACAAAAGGGCACGATTTAAAATGGTTGAATCGGACAGAGTATATAAAGGAAAAAGGCCATTTATTGAAAAGGTAATAATGGTGCTTGTTGATAAATTATGGCAGGGGCCTAAAGATTTAGAACATGAGGCATATGAGTATGATCGTGCTATGAAAAAATATGCATATACGGATGAAAAATACATAGCTGATTATTGTGGAAAGTATCATTTTTCTGACATATATCCTAAGAGCTGGTGGGGAGAAGGGATGATTGTTCCTTTTGAAGACTCGATTGTCAGGATTCCTTCTGGATATCATTGGTATCTAAAAAAAATATATGGTGAATATATGGTTTATCCAAATGAAGAAGACAGAGTGATGCATAGTAGCAAGAAATAATTTGATCATATGACTGGGGATTGCGTCTGATGCGTAGTAGTAACAATATCAAGAAAATATTAACTATATCTGTAGCAGCGTACAATGTTGAAGAATATCTGGACAATTGCCTTTCATCACTATGTGTTAATACGGAAATATTGAATTCCATCGAGGTGATAGTAGTAGATGATGGAGCTACCGACAATAGTTATAAAATTGCTCTAAAATACGCGGATATGTATCCCAATAGTTTCATTGCTGTGCATAAGAGTAATGGCGGATATGGAAGTACAATAAATTATTCAATAGAACATGCCAGAGGAAAATATTTTAAGACGCTGGATGGAGATGATTGGTTTGACAGTGAGCAGCTTGAAAGCTTTATAAAAATGCTTTTGAAATGCAATGAGGATGTTATTTTTTCTGATGTAAGACATTGTTATAGGAAAAGGAGTTTCGTAGATAAAGTATCTGATACTGCTAATGTAGATAGTATAGATGGCTTATCTAGCATTAAACTTCTTGAAATATGGGGGATTACATTTAAAACTGAATTACTTAGAAGAAGCGGTATACAGCTTCCAAATCATTGTCTGTATACTGATAATATTTTGGATACGATCCCTATTGCTAATGCCCGTACATTTGGATTGTTTGAAGGAGCTTTATATTGCTATAGACATGACAGGCCGGGGCAAAGTATTAGTGTAAGGCAGAGAATAAAGAAAATAGATGATCAATATGAAGTGGTTAAATTACTGGTAAGGTTTTATGAAGAAGAGAAGGAAAAAAATTCATTAAATCTGGGGTGGACATTAGAAAGGACAGCGTTAACTTATAAATATTTGTTTTGGACTTCAATCCTATTACCAGGCAAACAGTCTCGAAAAAAAATAGTAGATTATGAGAAAACTATACAAAATATGTCTCCGGATGTTTTTATAAAATTAGAAGAATTAGGGACACGGGGATTGCTTGCAAAAGTTATAAGGGATTTGGATTATAAGTTTTTGTTTCTTTTTAAATTGTATTACTTAGTGGCTTTAGTAATTAGACCGATTTTGTTGAGTATAGAAAAGGAAACATAATGAAGGTTCTTTTCGTTTTGTCGGATTGCAATGCTGAACATGGATCTTTTTTGAGTGTTTTGTCTCTTGGAAAAGAACTACAAAAAATGGGAATAGTAACAAAATATATCATTCCTAAATGGGATGATGGGGCAAAACTCCTTGCCGAAGAAGGATTATGTTACAGCCTTGTACGTTCGTATAGTTGGGTTGTTTCTTCTAAAAAAAAGAATAAGGCTGTCAATGTGCTTAAATGGAAAATAAAGAAGCTTCTCAATTACATAGCTGTTGTCAGGATAAGCATAATAGCTAAGCATTTTGGTGCACAGATCATACATATCAATTCCATTGATTCTTATGTGGGAGCATTGGCAGGAAGAATAATGAACATTCCAGTTATATGGCATTTCAGAGAATTTTTAGAAGAGGATCATGAGTCAGAATTTTGGGAAAGAGATTTTTCATATCGAATAATAGGTTACGCCAGTAGGATTGTTTGTGTTTCTGATAGCTTAAGAGAAAAATATTCTATAGGTAATTTACGTAATAAGACAATAACAGTTTATAACGGGATAGATGTAAAAAAGTTTTACAATCCCGATAGGGATATATTTAGATCGGAACCGATAAAAATAGCGATAATAGGAAGAATCTGTGAGCACAAAGGGCAACTTGATTTCGTGGATGCGATTTCGATAATTAACAAAAGATTAGATGGTAAAGTGCATGCATATTGTGTGGGGGATGGCAAGGCGGATGATGTAGAAAGGGTTTGCAAAAGAATAACTGATAAAAAAATACATAATATAGAAATGGTGGGATTTCAGAGCGATATAAAAAGCTGGTACCATAATATAGATATAATTGTTGTGTGTTCGCATTCTGAAGCATTTGGAAGAGTTACGGTTGAAGCAATGCTATCAGGATGTTTGGTAATAGGCGCTGATAGTGCTGGAACAAAAGAATTGATAGTCAATAATGAAACGGGATGGTTATATAGAACACATGATAGCAAGGAACTGGCGGAAAAAGTGATGTTTGCAATATCAAATATAGAAGAGTCTAGAGTAATAGCCAGAAATGGTCAGAGATATATGCAAAATAATATGACGGCTGAAAAAAATGCTGCGAGAATAGCTAAACTCTATAATGAATGCACATCAAACAATAAGTGAGGCATATTAAGTGTGAATATTAGTTTTTCGAAAAAATGGTTATTGATAGTTGCATTGACTATACCAAATTTAAAACATGGATATTTGGATTATTGCCAAAGCATCGATCTCATCCTTAATGTATGGAAGATAATTGCTTTTGTAATAACAATCTATTATTTTCACAAGATGCAGTCCGGTATAAGCAAAATAACCCTCTTTATCATAATTATGGAATGTTATTTGTTGGCTGACACTTACATACAAAATGCTAACTTCTATGCTTGCGCAAGTACAGCGTTTTCGGTGATATGTCTGTCTTTAGTGTATGAGGTTTTTTGTGGTGATGGACAATTATTTATAGATGCTCAATTATTTTGTTATGAAGTTCTGATTTATCTTAATTTAATCAGTGAAATTGTATATCCACATGGAATGTACAAGAATATCTCCTATAAGAACTGGTTCCTGGGATACTATAATACTCATATGATGTTTTTCTTGCCGGCGTTGATTTTTGCATTTCTAAAAAAGGATAAGATTAGACTATTATTTTTATATGTTGCTGTAGTTATATCATCTGTTTTGGTTTGGGCTGGCGGGAGTATTATGACTCTTTTTGCACTGACAATTATTTATTTCCTATCTAGTAATACCTATATATTTAACTATTTTACATACTGGCTGATTCAACCTCTATTTTTTATATTCGTTGTACAGTTGGGAATGATAGAACGACTAAAGTGGATTATTGGTGATCTATTAGGAAAGTGGAGTTCTTTGCAGGGAAGAATACGAGTATGGAATACTGAATTGAGCAGACTTAATAAATACTGGCTGTTTGGTAAGGGAATCGAACATTCCGGCACTCGTATTAAAACGTACTATGGCTATTCATGGGCGGTACATGCACATAATTTAGTTCTTGAGATATTACATGTTGGTGGATTAATTTATTTGATCATTTTTACTGTAATTATTATAGCTACTGGGATAAAGCTATGGCCGCATAGAGATTCATATGAGGTAAGAATTATTTCTTTAGGTTTTCTGGGATGGTCCATAAGAAGTACGGTAGACCCATACCTTTTTGCTACTTGGATGGTTTTATTTGTTCTTGCCTTTAGAATAGAAGAATTAAGATTGGAAAATAATAGCGAAGAAGTCAAACTCCAGGTTTTAAGCGATAATTAGCAATGGGGATAATGATGAATATTATTTCGGATACGATGTCTGATCAGTTAAGACTTTTGAAGTATAAGATAAATAGTACACGAAGCACCCGGTACATAGAGCGTGTGACTGATAAAAGGTATTATTTAAAAAATAATAGGCATATAAATTGGGATAACCCGCAGACATATACAGAGAAGTTGAATTTTTCTAAAGTGTATTGTTCATCTGAAGTAAAGACAAGGTTGACAGACAAGGTCTTAGCTAGAGAATGGGTCTCACAGAGGGTGGGAAAGCAATATCTTGTGCCGTTTATTGGTGTGTTTGATAGCTTTTCGGAAATAAAGTTGCCTGAAATGCCAAACAGCTTTGTCTTGAAGTGCAATCATGATAGTGGCAGTACTACAATTATTGAGGATAAAAATAAGCTCACACGATATGACATCTCTCGATTGGAATACAAATATGATCATTTTTATCTTAAGCGAAATTATGGATACAGATATTTTGAAATGCAATATGTTGATATAAAACCCAAGATACTAGTTGAACAGTGCCTTGGAAATGATATTAAAGATTATAAGTTTTTATGTTTTGATGGGACACCCTATTATTGTTGGGTCGATGTTGACAGATTTGCAGATCATAAAAGAAATATTTATGATTTGGACTGGAAACTACAACCATTTAATCAAATGACATATGGTAATTATGATGGCTTCATAGAAAAACCTAAGCATTTCGATGAGATGATAGAAATTGTAAAGAATTTGTGTGTTGGATTTGATCATGTAAGAGTCGATCTTTTCTATTGTAATGGCAGAGTATATTTTGGTGAGATGACTTTTACTAATGGAAGTGGATTTGAAATAATAACTCCCCCGGAATGGGATGCGAAATTAGGTAGATTATGGAATTTGGATTTTAGCGGTCGCAGATGAGTGCTGGAGTATTACTGAGTAGGCTTTCTATATGTCAAAAAAAAATAGTTTGAAATCAAATTTTATTTATAATTCTGTATATCAATTGACTACAATAATAGTGCCTTTAGTAACACTGCCATATCTGTCAAGAACATTAAATGCTAAAGGATTAGGCGCGTATTCGTTTTCTTATTCTATAGCGTATTATTTTTACATTTTTATACGGTTGGGTTTGAATAGCTATGGGAATAGGACTATAGCTTCTATTAGAAATGATACAGATAAACTATCTGCAGTTTTTTGGCAAATTTATTATTTTCAGTTGCTTATGGGAATGATAATAACAATAGTTTATCTGGCATATTGCTTTGTTGTCATGCCATCTAATTTATTAGCGTTCATTTTTACTCTAGTTGTGTTATCTGGAACTATTGATCTTACGTGGGTATTATACGGACTAGAAGAGTTTAAGGTTACTTCAACCCGTGACATTATTACAAAAATATTGACTACTGCAGCTATTTTTGTTTTGGTTCGGGATGAGAACGATGTTTGGAAATATGCACTGATATATAGTATTGGTTTTTTTGCATGTCAACTTATTTCTGTTCCAATCGTATTTACGCGAGTGCATTATGTCAGACCTTCCTTCGATGAAGTAAAGTTGCATATAAAGCCTAATATAATATTGTTTTTACCAACTGTAGCTGTGAGTTTTTATAAGACCATGGATAAAATAATGCTAGGAGTTCTTTCTACCGAAAAAGAACTGGGCTTTTATCATGGAAGTGAAAATGTTATCCGCGTTCCGTTAGCATTTATTACGGCTTTGGGGACTGTAATGTTACCTAGGATGTCTAATATGTTGGCTTATAGGGATGATCAAAAAGAGACGGAACGCATTTTTGACAAATCGATTCTTTTTGTTATGTTCATTTCTACTTCTATATGTCTTGGGATCATGACTGTCGCAGATATTTTTGTTCCGGTTTTTTATGGAATGGGATTTGAAAGATGTATATCATTGTTTTATATACTTCTTCCAAGTTGTTTGTTTCTTGCGTTTGCTAATGTTATTAGAACACAATATCTGTTGCCCAGGAAAAAGGATAAACTATTTATTACATCCTTGTTTTTGGGCGCGGCAGTAAATGTGTTGCTGAATTTAATGCTTATACCACAATATGCTTCACTTGGTGCTTCGATAGGTACTTTGACAGCGGAGATAGTGGTATGTGTTGTCCAGGCAGCTTTCGTTTACAAGGAAGCCAACATAGGCAGAAATATTGTCAACTCCTTGCCGTTCATCATTTCTGGAATTCTGATGTTTGTTGTGTTTAGAGGATATAGACCGCCAATTCAAAATGATATAATTGCTTTGTTAGTTAAAATCATTATAAGCGGATCATTTTATATGGCAGTTCTTGGAATTATCATTTTGGCGAAGAAAAGAATATGTTGCCGCCCGAACTGATGTTTGCCAAAATAGACTGGTGCTACCATAACGGTAGGCGGTTAGCCTTATCCTAACGAAAGGAGGTAATAATCCAATCGAAAGGAGGGCATACATAATGGTGAACTATTCAAATCTGTTTCAATACACGATGATGATTGTTGCCGTAGCAACCTTTGCTTATCTTTTAGGCAAAAGAAAATAACCGCCCCAGCCTAGCAACTGAACGGTTATTATCATAACTAATCATTTAAAGGGCTAACCGTCTATCGGTAGCACTTTTGTTAATATGATATTAGCACAGAAGACAGTTTTTTTAAAGATTGAAAATAGCACATTGTAAAATTGTTGACAGATCATTTTGATGAAAGGCTTGATGGAGCTTTACCACCTGTTTTTTACCACATCTTTTCTCAAATACAGGTTCCCTTTTACATTTTCCTTAAACGGAGAAAGCTGATTTTCTTTGACCATGTATGCGAGGTTCTGGCGGGAGCATTCAAGGATCTCGCAGCTTGAAGATGTATCTTCGAGATTGTTTTTGGCAAAAGCAAGAAAATTATCATATGTTAGTGGAACTTTTTGACCTTCTTTATATAGAGCCCAGGCAGGAACATCGATAGAATTGTCAAAAGAGACAAAATAGCCATCGATACCAAGTTCTGCGGAAGCAAAAAGTGGGGCATTTGCAACTACTTTATCAACGCCTTCTATATTTTCAAGGGCTTTGAGAGAAATTTTTCTTGTGGTATCGTCGTTAAAAAAACAAAGCATATGAAAATCAGTCAGGACGGTGCAATCCTTGAGATTATACTTTTGTCTTTTTATTACATATTCCGGCAGCTTCGCAGCTTTTTTTATGTACAAAGAATCCTGGCTGCAGCGGCCACTTGCGAGCTCTAGAAATTTCATTTCATCATATTCTTTTAATTTGTGATTATTTAGAATATCACCGATGTTCTGACGACCGCTGGGAATTATTCTTTCTTTTACCCATAAAAAACTTAGGTCCCTTGGCATAGTATAGATTCCCTTTTTCACCAAATTGGTAAAAAGTAATGGAGCATTCCATTCATCAAGGGAGTCTGCAAGTTCTATGATAAATGATCTTTCTTTTTCATAGTACAGTAGGGTTCCAACTAATATTTTCGTTTCTTCGTCAAGTATCTCATAAATTTTCATATATCATGTACCTTCCATAAATCATATCCCAAATTCTGTTTATGAATGTTTCTGAAATAATACCATTAAGGTTCTCAAAAATGATGTTCTTGTGATGGGGCTTTAAAATTCCTTTGAGTGGGCGGTTATCTTTAGGCAGAAGGCTCAGATTGTCATAGCAGGAAAAGCTTCCAATGAAATTGTTACAGGGCTTATCAGCAAGTATGTCAAAGTTTATGGCTGCGTCATCATTGACACAAGAGTACAGAAGGGATACGCCATGATCAAATAAGGGGGCGATTCTGAGAGTATGCTTTCTGGCATTTCTGAGAACTTCTATATTGGCGCCGTGTCTGTCTCTGTTTAGAATAAGATAATCCAGAGCAATCATCGTATCTATATATTCCTGCCAACCCTGTCTTTTGCAAAAGTCATAGTGAGACTCACCTTTCTCGGCATTTGCGCGATAGTAGTCATCAAGGGCAATTTTGCTTTCGCCGCGCTCTTTGAAATCTTCAGAAGCACAGAGATAAGTGCTATATACCTTCCCTTCTATTTCGATATCAGCATTGATGAGTTCATATTCCAAGTGTTCTATTTCGAAAATCGAAAGAAGTCTGTCGACTATTATTTCGTTAATACACTCATGTCCAATAATGCCTTTTACGGAATCAAAGTTTGAGAGCTTATAATATTTCTTTTTCCCATGAAGAGATGAAGTCGCTTTTAAAAATGTTCCGGTTGTTCCGCTTGAACTGCGTATGTGCGACCATTGCAAATATGTTAGATCCTGTTTTTCTAAGATAAGATTAGCCATTATTCAACACCTCATTTGGCAAAAAACATTTGACGCTCGTCAAATACAATATATAGTTATTATAAATAAATATTTGACGAGCGTCAAATAGAATAAATAAATATATAATCACTATATAATAGACATTCTTGGGGTGAAAGAGTAAATTAATAGTAGTTATCATCATATTTACGCTTGTAGCTTGTAAGTGAGGATTTGAAAAAAATAAAGATAGAAAACAGAAAGGCAAACCAGTGTTTAACAGATCAGACATAACCAGAAATCAGTGCCAACTCTTTGGTGGCCAGGCGAAGCTTGGGTACGATTGGTGGTGGCACTCTTTTACTGCAATAGATAGTGCGACAGGCGAAGAAAAGCCGTTTTTTATAGAGTTCTTTTTATGTAATCCTGCCTGTGGAGGGGCTGAACCAGTACTTGGGCAGCTTCCTGCGAATAGAGCGAAAGGTGTGAAGCCTTCATACCTTATGGTTAAGGTTGGATGCTGGGGCGAAGGAGCAAGGCAGATACACAACTTCTACGGCTGGGAAAAGATTGACGTAGAAATGGGAGTCCCGTTTTCTATAAAAGCGGGAGAGTGCTTCCTTACAGAAAATAAAACCTGGGGAAGAGTGAGTTTGTCTGAGGAAGAAGTGGATAAGCACCCTGAATATATGTCAGGAAGTGGAGAACTTTCATGGAACCTCACAATAAATAAGAAAATTGCCTTTAATGTGGGATATGGAGCAGGTAATCTTTTTAGAAAGCTTCAGCTTTTTGAGATGTTCTGGCACGCGGAGGGCATGAAGACTGAGTACTCAGGTGAGATAGTTTTAGATGGGCACAAGTACACTGTTGATCCCAAGACCTGCTATGGATATGCTGACAAGAACTGGGGAAAAGATTTTACGTCTCCCTGGGTGTGGCTTTCATCCAACAATCTTACAAGTAAGCGGTCTGGTAAAAAACTTGAAAACAGCGTGTTTGATATAGGTGGTGGAAGACCAAAGGTTGGTCCTTTTGCATTGAACAGAAAGCTTCTTTCAGCCTATTGGTATGAAGGAAAGCCATATGAGTTCAATTTTTCAAAGTTTTGGACATTTACCAGAACAAAGTTTGAGTCTTCGGAAACGGAGGATGAAATAATCTGGCATGTTGAGCAAAAGACTTGGACAAACCGGATGGTTACTGACATAACATGCAAGAAAAAAGACATGCTCCTTGTGAACTACGAAGCTCCAAATGGCAAGAAACTTCACAACCGCTTGTGGAATGGCGGCAACGGAAAGGGCACAGTAATGCTTTTCCATTGCGGAAAGCTTGTCGACGAAGTTATATGTGAGAATGTCGGCTGTGAGTATGGGGAATATGATCAGCAATAATGAAGATTACAGAATCTATTTGATGCGCGTCTAATAATCTATCGAGCGAACACAGTTATTGGGGGAATACAAAATGGGGATACAGTACAAAGTTCCGGATTACAAGAAAATCAGAGTCATAATCGACACGGATGCGGCCTGCGAGGCTGATGATCCATTTGCAATTGTGCATGGGCTGCTCAGTCCTAAGCTTATTGTTAAAGCCATAGCGGCAGAGCATTTTAAGGTAAAAGACTCAGAACAAAGAAGCTACAAAGAGATAGAGACAATCCTTGATGCTATGGATTTATCAGTTCCGGTGCTTCACGGTCAAAAGGGACCATTAAGTGAGGATAAGGAAGTTTCAGAAGCTTCAAAATTCATAATTGATGAAGCCCTAAAGGATGAGCCTAATCCCTTATTTGTTCTGTGTCAGGGGGCAATAACCAATGTGGCTAAGGCACTTCAAACATGTCCTGAGATAAAGGACAAAATGACGATAGTCTGGATAGGAACTCATGGTGAGGCTCCATGCAAAGCGCCATTTACAGAGTTTAATTCAGTGAATGACATAGAGGCCGCCAACTACGTGCTCCAGAGCGGAGCCAATATCTGGCTCATACCTTCACATGTATACATTACAGTAAATATAGGTCTTGCAGAGATTGAGCGCCGTATAAAGCCATGCGGAAAAATAGGAAATCACCTCTACACTCAGATGACTGAATACAATATGTCCGAGGCAGCAGGCTGGACCCAGGGAGAGAGCTGGTCTCTTGGCGATTCTCCAGCTATTGCAGTGACTATTAATCCCGGATGCGGCCACTATCACACTGCCAAGGCACCTCTGGTGCTGGATGACACTTCATCTGCAGTAAAAGATGATAATCCGGACATCAGAATATACACAGATGTGGATTCAAGGTACATAATTGAGGACCTTATCGCTAAGCTGGAGTTGTTCTCAGGAAGCCAGATCTCTTTTGCCATAATACCAAAAAGCAAAGGCTATGCAGCAGACTAAGGCAGCACCAGCCACTAGAATTCCGGATAGCGGAAACTGGGCATTGGTAAATATCTCCGAAGCATTTGCATAGGAAAAGGGCCCGATGAACAAATACTTCTTTAAATCAGGAATAACCCGGCCCATTACGTCATAGGCGTAGAACAAAAGAGCCATTCCAAGTCCAAGTCCCATCCTGTTTTTGCCGGTGAGAGATGAGAGCGCAAGGCATATTCCTGCGACTTCCAGATTCATAAGAAACTGTCTTGCCATAAATGTGAAAAAGAGATCCAGAGGCATTTCTTCTCCTAAAATACTAAAGCCCAGCAAATAAAACAAAGTGCATACAATGGTAAAAAGCACCAGCATAATAGCAACGCACAGCGATTTGGCAGTAAGAATCCGATTCCTTGAAAGAGGAAGAGAAAAAAGAAATTCGCCTGTGTGGGCATCTTCCTCTTTTGAAATGATATTGATCGCGATGATCGCTGCAAACATACAGCTTCCAAGGCCGTGAACTGCGCCTATTTCAGTGGCAAAGTATCCTTTCAAAGTTGCGATGCTCAAAGTGCTCATTCCAAAGGCCTCTGAAAAGGCTCCCATATTAGAAAAGGCATCAGCCATATCCTTCATTTCACCTTCCATGGACTTATATAATAATATGCAGACGAGCCCGAGAGCACCAACGGACAGGCTCCATATCAGAAGATTTTTAAGATTAAGTAATAGCTCTCTTTTTAAGACCGATCTCATTTTTATCCCTCCTCTTCTTCATAGAAACTAAGGAACGTTTCATCATCTATATGTGGAGTGCCCAGCATTGTGAGCCTTCCTTCCCGCATGATCGCGGCATTTTTGCAGTATTTGTCGACTTCCGACAGCACATGGGTAGACAAAAGACAAGTGGCTCCCTGGGCGACATATTCATTTATAAGTTCAAAGAATTTCTTTTGCATAAGAGGATCAAGGCCGCCGGTGGGCTCATCAAAGATAAAAAGGCGAGGTCTATGCTGCATGGCGCAGACTATGCTGACTTTCTTTCTGTTACCAAGGGAGAGTTGTTTGATCTTTTTATGGGTGTCGACTTTCAATCTTTCACAGAGTTTGGCAGCTTCTTTACTGCAATCAAGTCCGCGGACATCAGCAGCGTATTTTATGACATCGGATACCTTCATGGAATCATAGAACCATGCTTCTGAGGGCATATATCCAATATTCTTTAAAATCTTTTCATGATCTTTTACGCTGTCCATCCCAAGTATTTTTATATTGCCTGAGTTTATCTTCAAAAAGCCCAGCATGGAGCGGATAGTAGTAGACTTTCCTGCGCCATTAGGTCCAAGAAAACCGAAGATATCACCTTCTTTTACGTTAAAAGAAACATCAATAACGCCTCTGCTTTTGCCATAGCTTTTGGTTAAATGACTTATCTCGATCACGTTTTCTTTCATAATGCACCTCCTCTTGTTCTTGTAATTCATTCATAGCAAAAATAAAAAACGGGAACAATAACTGTTCCCGTAAGGTGCACTATTTTACCGCTAACATTCACTTAACTATCCTCTTTTTTGTGCTCAGTCTGAAAGAGCTTTAAATCTTCATTGAGCTTTTTATCATCGATGATCCGTTTGTATTTGTAGATCAAAAAAACGCAGAAGTAAACAAGAAGAATGTAAGCTGCAAATATTAAAGTGACAAGCAGATTTTTGTTAAACCAGTTAAAAAGCCAGGAAAGTAGGCAGTATACGCAAGTACACCCCACCATTCCCGCAATTTCTTTTATCTTAAGAGCATCTGCTTCATCAAAGTTCCACAATAGATATACCTGAATATAACCGATGATATAGCAGGCGAGGATCAGTTCTGTCATGTGCAGGATGCTGGCATCATAGACACCGTTTATCAACCTGTATACACAGTAATAGAACAGGAGAGCAAAGAAGTAAAGACATGCCTTAAACTCAATCCCTATTTCTTTTGTAAGGTACAACTCCCAAAGTGTTACTTTTTTCTTGTTCTTCATCTATCTCCCTCCTTTCAAAAGACGCCTGAAATCTGATGCATATCTTCTTGAAATGATTATGTGTTCACCACTTTCCATGGTCGCGTCAATCCTGTTTGAAGACAGGCTCTTTAAGGTTTTTACCTTGTTGACATTAATCACCATTGACTTGCTGCATCTGAAAAAGGCTTCATCGCTGATTTCCATGACAAATGAGTTGAGAGTTCCGTCTAAACGCACGACCTTGTTTCCGGTGTATGCGAAAAGCTTATCATCAACGGATTCCAGGTAGAGGATACTTGAAATGCTGATGCTTACAGTTTCTGTATCGGTCTTGCCCCAAAGCTTATTTTCAGACTTCTCCAGAATTCCAATTATTCTTTTTAAATCCTGAGAAAGCGCTTTATACCTGATGGTAACGCTTTCCTCTCCGGAATCGATTTTTTGAATATCTATTTTCATATGAGCGGATTTATTTTGACCATGAATCGTGTTGTTTTTTACTTCAATATTATTTTATCATAGTAGGAATGCAGCTTGAATCGCTAAATTTCTTAATTACTGGTCATTAGCTACAAAGTAATGGTAAAATCAGCTTATGATTTACGAAAACATTGTAGAAGCAAAATTCATATCAAGACCAAACAGATTCATTGCCATAGTGAGCGTAGATGGCGATGAAATCAAGGTGCATGTAAAGAACACCGGCAGATGCAAAGAACTATTGATCCCAGGATGCACGGTATATCTTGAAAAGGCTGGCAATCCGGAGAGAAAGACGCCGTATGATCTTGTTGCAGTTGAAAAAGACAAGAGTTGCCTTTGTTATTCAGGGAGAGGGAATTAGTGAAGTCAGACCAAATGAGGAGACTGACCCTGAATTTGCCAAAGTGTTTTATGAGGCGAAAAAAGCAGGAGTTGAGATTGTTTTTTATCTGTGTGAAGTGACACCTTATACACTAAAAATTGTATCAGAAAGAGGAGAAGCAGAATGAGAGCAGTTGTTACAAGGGTTCTCTCGGCGTCAGTGACAATAGATGGAGAGAAATATTCAGAAATTGGAAAAGGATTCATGGTCCTTTTGGGAGTCCATACGAATGATACAAAAGAAATTGCGGTAAAAATTGCAGATAAGATCTGCGGCCTCAGAGTATTTGAGGATGAGAATGGCAAGATGAATGTTAATCCAAAAGATGCAGGCGCTCAGATACTAATTGTCAGTCAGTTCACTCTTTATGCGGATTGCAAGTCAAGGCGTCCTGGCTTTACAGATGCCGCAAGACCTGAAATATCAAATCCGCTGTACGAGCTTGTAGTGGAAGAGTGCAGAAACAGAGGCTTTGAAGTTAAGACAGGCGTCTTTGGCGCTGATATGAAGGTTGAGTCAATAAATGACGGACCTGTGACAATACTTCTTGACAGCGACGAGCTATATTCAAAAGGGTGAATAATTAGAATTGATATTTGTTAATGCTAAGATTATGCTATAGTTATTTCTTGTCATTTTCTTGTATAATGAACTTCATATGCAATATGGAGGAAACTTAAAATGACAGAAAACAAAAATTCATTTTGGACATTTGCGCCGGTGGTTGTGCTGGTTGCCATATTTTGCTGTGTGTTGTGGGGAAGCGCATCACCTGCCATCAAGATTGCTTATGAATTATTTAAGATAGATGCAAGTGATACGCCATCAAGGCTTGTTCTTGCAGGTGCAAGGTTTATGCTTGCGGGAGTTATGACTATATTTTTTGGCTCAATACTGGCCAAAAAGCCTTTGAAACCGCAGAAAGATTCATGGAAATACATTGTGATACTCTCGCTTTTTCAGACCATCGGTCAGTACTATTTCTTTTTTATGTCACTGGCTAATACATCTGGAGTAAGAGGCTCTATCATAAATGCATCAGGAAACTTCCTGGCTCCGCTATTTGCTATTTTTCTATTTAAGCTTGAGAAGGTTTCAGCAAAAAAACTCATCGGCTGCGCAACAGGTTTTCTTGGAATTATTATGTTCTTTGGCGGCGCAGGAGCTTTGGTGAGCGGAGCACCGATGACTTTAAAAGGCGAGGGTGCGATGCTTGCAGCGGCTTTTTTTTATGCTATATCAGGCTGCAGTATCAAGATCTTTTCAAAGCATGAGAATCCTGTTATCCTCAGTGGTTATCAGTTCTTTTTAGGCGGTGCAGTTCTGTTTATCATTGGACTGGCCCTAGGAGGAAGCCTTAATTTCTACAGTACAGGCTGCTACCTTAACCTGATCTACATGGGCTTTATTTCCGCAGGAGCATACACACTTTGGGGAGTTCTTCTTAAATACAATCCGGTCAGCAAAGTTTCAGTCCTTGGATTTGTTAATCCTATAATGGGAGTTTTGCTGTCAGCTCTTTTTCTGGGAGAGGGACAGGAAGCACTGTCAGTGGCGAGCATTGTGGCACTTTTGCTTGTTTCAGCCGGGATTATTATAGTAAATTATGAGAGGTCAAAGAAATGGCAAGAAGAGAAGGCTTAACGACTCTTTGTTATCTTGAAAGAGATGATAAATACTTAATGCTTCACAGAGTATCAAAAAAGAATGATATCAGCAAAGACAAGTGGATCGGCGTTGGCGGGCACTTTGAAGATGATGAGAGCCCTGAAGAATGCGCAAAAAGAGAAATCTTTGAAGAAACCGGCTATGACATTCCGATTGAAGAGCTTGAATATCGCGCAGTTGTCACCTTCATTTCACAAAAAGGTGACTATGAGCTTATGTCATTATTTACTGCCAAAGCACCTGACGGTGAGCCCAAAGACTGCGATGAAGGAGTACTTACCTGGGTTGAAAAAGAAAAAGTGTATGACTTAAACCTCTGGGAAGGGGATAAGATATTTTTCAGGCAACTGGAAAAAAGTCATGATTTCTTTTCGCTGAAAATGGTATATGATAAAGAGGATAACCTTATTGAGGCAGTTCTCAATGGGAAAAAGATGTAATTTTTTGGAGGAAAACAAAATGGTAAAAGATAATAATTGTGGATATTGTGTTGGCGGAGAGCCACTTGCAAAATTTGGTATAAAGATCTGCGACCTTGAGGTCAGCCAGCTTATTCTTTTTAAAGAGCAGAGCCACCCGGGAAGATGCATCGTGGCTTACAAGGATCATGTCAGTGAGATAGTTGATATCTCAGATGCTGAAAGAGATGCATTTTTCAGAGATGTAAACAGAGCATCCAAGGCTATACATAAGGCCTTTAACCCTGATAAGGTAAACTATGGCGCATATGGCGATACAGGCTGCCATCTTCACATGCATCTTGTACCAAAGTACAAGGACGAATTTGAGTGGGGCGGAGTTTTTGAAATGAACCCTGGCAAGAAGTTCCTTACAGATGCAGAATATGACGAAATGATCAATAAGATAAAGGAAAATCTGGAGTAAAGCTGCATTAAAAGTAGGCAGCCGCTTCGGTTATTAAGGAAATACTTATGACTACCTACGAAACAAGTAATAGAGAAGAAGCAATAAAATATAAGTTTACTTTGCGTGAATGCCTTGTCGGAGACAGGGTATTTTATCGCAGGGCAGCTATGATAGTTGCCCCGATGATCATACAGAATACGCTGTCCAATGTCGTGGGACTTTTGGATAACGTAATGGTCGGACAGGTCGGAACACTTCCGATGTCAGCAGTAGCTATTGTCAATCAGCTGCTGTTTATTTTCTATTTGTGTATATGGGGATCCCTTGCCGGTGCCGGAATTTTCAGCACACAGTTCTTTGGAAAAGGAGATATGGATGGCGTCAGATATTCCATTAGATTTAAGCTGATGGATGCGGTCGTTATCTGCGCTATAGCAGTAACGTTCCTTTTTCTGGCAAAAGAAAATCTGATTTCCCTTTACATTGCTTCCGGAACTGCAGATGCAGACAGGGCTGCCACTTTGGCCTATGCTGCATCATACCTTGATATCATGCTTGTGGGACTTATCCCCTTTAGCCTTACACAGGTCTATGCAAGCGCCATGCGAGAATCAGGAAAGACCACTCTTCCAATGATCGCAGGTATGACAGCTATGCTTGTGAACTTCGTGTTCAACGCACTTCTTATTTTTGGCCTTTTTGGTCTTCCTAAAATGGGAGTTATGGGTGCGGCTACTGCAACTGTAATTTCAAGATTCACAGAGCTGTTGATAGTAATGGCAGGCGCACACAGGAAAAACTCCAAGTATCCATTCTTTAAGGGAGTTTTCAGAAGCCTTTATGTACCTTTTTATCTGGTAAAAACGATACTTGTAAAATCCCTTCCACTTCTTTGCAATGAGTTCTTATGGAGCCTTGCACAGGCAACACTGTTGCAGGCGTATTCCGTAAGGGGAATAGCTGTAATTGCTGCAATGAATATAAGTGGAACGGTATCTCAGATATTTAACGAGGTCTTTTTATCAATCGGTAATTCTACAGGAATCATAGTAGGTCAGGAGCTTGGCGCAGACAGGCTTGTATCTGCCCGCAGGACTGCCTGGAGAATGGCGTCACTTAGCGTGGCTTCCACCTTTGTAATGGGTTCGCTCCTTGCAATCGCAGCGCCTGTAATACCTCAGATCTACAATACTGAGCCGGAGATAAGACAGCTTGCCACCAGGTTTATCTGGGTTGTTGCAATCTGTATGCCTATCAACTCATATGCGAATGTGTCGTATTTTACTCTTCGTTCAGGTGGAAAGACAGCGGTTACATTTGTCTTTGACAGCTGTTTTGCATGGCTTATCAGTGTACCTGCAGCCTATATCCTTTCAAGGTTTACAAATCTTCCGGTACTTAGCATATTTATGATGGTGTCAGCTCTTGAACTACTGAAATGTACGATCGGATTTCTTTTAGTACGAAGCGGAGTATGGGTCCGCAATATAGTTAAACACGCTTGATCTATAGTGCACAATCTTTTGCGTTTACAGGTGGAAAACCTTGTAAAAGATTGTGCAATTTGTGTATATATCCTCTTTATTTTTATGGGCAAAAATTGTAGAATAATATAGTCTGTCTACAATTATAAAGAAAAGTAACGAAGCATTTATGGATCTGTTTGAATATATGAGAGAAAATAACTATGAGAAGGAATCGCCGCTTGCCGCCAGGATGCGCCCGAGGACCCTTGATGAAGTAGTGGGTCAGCAGCACATCATTGCCAAAGACAAGCTTCTTTATCGTGCGATTTTAGCGGATAAGTTAAGTTCTATCATTTTGTATGGCCCGCCTGGAACAGGAAAGACTACTCTTGCCAAGGTCATAGCAGGTACCACAAAGGCTGAGTTTACTCAGATAAATGCCACCATAGCCGGTAAAAAGGACATGGAGGAAGTCGTACAAAAGGCCAAGGACAATCTTGGAATGTATGGCAAAAAGACAATTCTTTTTATAGATGAGATTCATAGATTTAATAAGGGGCAACAGGATTATCTTTTACCATTTGTTGAGGATGGAACGGTAATACTTATTGGGGCTACAACTGAGAACCCTTATTTTGAAGTGAACGGAGCTCTTATATCAAGGTCTGTTATCTTTGAGCTTAAGCCGCTTGGACCAGATGATATAAAAGAGCTGCTGGGTAGAGCTGTTACTGACAAAGAGCGTGGGATGGGGTCCTACAAGGCGGTTTTGGAGCCTGATGCAGCTGATTTTTTAGCGGATCTTGCTGATGGAGATGCAAGGCATGCTCTGAATGCTCTTGAGCTTGGAATCCTTACAACTGAGAGAAGTGATGATGGACTTATTCATATCACTAAAGAGGTTGCTGAGGAGTGTATACAGAAAAAAGTTGCCAGATATGACAAGGATGGTGACAATCACTATGATACGATCTCTGCTTTTATCAAGAGCATGAGAGGTTCGGATCCTGATGCGGCAGTTTACTACCTTGCCCGAATGTTGAATGCAGGAGAGGATCCTAAGTTTATAGTAAGACGTATGATGGTCTGTGCCTCTGAGGACGTTGGTAATGCAGATCCGCAGGCACTTCAGGTGGCAGTTGCGGCATCGCTCGCTGTCGAGAGGCTTGGAATGCCGGAAGCGAGGATAACACTTGCCCAGGCTGCAAGCTACATAGCTACAGCGCCAAAGAGCAATTCAGCTATCGTTGCAATAGACAGTGCAATGAGTACAGTTACAGAAACAGGTAATCTTCCGATACCACCACATCTTCAGGATGCACATTATAAATCAGCATCCAAGCTGGGCCACGGTATTGGTTACAAATATGCCCACGATTATCCTGATCACTATGTTAAACAACAGTATTTGCCATATGAGCTTAATGGCAAGGAGTTCTACAGCCCTTCAGGAAACGGCTATGAGCTCAAGATAAAAGATCACATGAGAAAGCTCAAAAACAGAGAAGATAAAGATAACTAAGGGGTTACATGGATAAAAAGAAACGCAGGCTTCGCACAGGGAGAAGAGCCCGTCACAATAGAAAGTTAATAATTCTTACAGGAATAGGCGTAGTAGTTGCGGTTTTGTTCATTGTAGCAATGACAATGTGGCTTTTTATCAGTACTGGAAGAGTTACTGATGAAGGACAGGATGAAGCGCCTTATCAGGCTTCTATAGAACAGACATCCATCAGCGAGATCGTGTATGTTCAGGAAAGCGTTGTTGACACGATCGTAAACGGTGGAAAAAGAGTGTCAAAGGCCCTCTCTGAAAGACCTGAGACCGTAGAAGTTACAGCTGATGATGCTGCAGAATTTGGCAACCTTGAGTGTCAGATTGTCGGAACATCAAACGTTGAAGTAAACATTACTTCTGAGGGTATTCCTGCCAGTGATGATAAGTACTATTACCTTTTTGAGATGGCGACTTATGAGGATGGTATCGCTGCAGATGCAGAGCCTCTTTCCAAAATCTATAAAGGAGACGACGCTTCTTTTACCATAAAGCTTAACAAAGGCCTCTCAAACACAAGACTCTTTTCCAAATTTGCAGTTGCTGTAAAGATGGAAGATCAGTACGTTCAGGTGGCACATGCCAAGTACATTACAAATCCTGAGGAATGTGCAGGATACTATTATGACAGCATGGACCACGATTCTATAAAGGGTATTTTGCCATATCCCCTTCGACTTGATGAGCTTTCTGACCTTGGAGTTAATTATTGCGCCTATAATATTCCTCTTTCCCATATCCTTACTACATCAGGAGGGATTGCTTATTCATATGGCGGCGTGACATATCACTTCAATGCCCGCATCATCAATGACTATGATACATTGTTCAAAAAGCTCAATTCTATGGGCATAGATATAGCGGCCATCATCTTGAATGACGCCAGCACTTCAGCTTATCCTGAGATCACGCATCCAAGTGCGCGAAGTGGCTCAACGGCTCCATATTATATGTTCAATGCTGCCGATGAGAGCGGTGTAAAGGCACTTGCTGCTATTGGAAGCTTCCTTGCAGGCAGATACTCAGGTTCCGGCCATGGCAATGTCAGCATGTGGATCATCGCTAACGAGGTTAATGCCAGAAGAGAGTATAACTACATGTCTTACACAGATGTGAACACTTATACTACGGCATTTACAAGGGCTTTCAGAGTTTTTTACAACGCTATAAAGAGCCAGAATGCTGGAGCACTTGTATATATTCCATTGGATCAGAGATGGACCTATAATACTGAGAGCACAGGCGATTATGATGCCAAGGATGTTCTTGATATTTTTGCTTCTTCCATGAATGATTATGGCAATGTCGACTGGGGACTTGCAGCTCATCCGTACTCGTTCCCTAATGACAATACCGCATTTTGGAAGACTTCCAAATATGTTAATCATACTGAGTCAACACCTTGTATCACAATGGAGAATATTGAGGTTTTGACCAATTACATGCAAAAACCAGGTATGCTCAGTCCTGATGGGGATGTTAGATCTATTATCTTAAGTGAAATAGGCTATTCATCTACTCAGGGTGAGAACATTCAGGCGGCTGCTTTTGCCTATGCCTACACCAAGATGGTTCAAAATGGATATATAGATGCTCTTATGTTGTCAAGGCAGGTTGATGCCCCTGAAGAGATTGCGGCACTTGGACTTGCTCTTGGACTTGAAACTTCAAGTGGTTCACCAAAACATTTATACTTTGTTTTTAAATATATCGATGACCCGGATAAAAGAGATGAAGTATGCGCATTTGCTTACGATATAATAGGAAAGAAGTTTTAGGAGGAGCATTATTATGACAAACGCTGAGAAAGCACTTGAGATGCATGAAAAATGGCAGGGAAAACTTGAGATAGTTTCCAAAGCAAAGGTTAATTCAAAAGAAGATCTGGCTGTATGTTATACACCAGGTGTGGCAGAGCCTTGCAAGCTGATTGCTGAGGACAAGAGCCTTGCTTACAAATACACGATTAAGTCCAATACTATTGCTGTCGTATCTGATGGAAGTGCAGTTTTGGGACTTGGTAACATCGGACCTCATGCAGCAATGCCTGTTATGGAAGGCAAGGCAGTGCTTTTTAAAGAGTTTGGAGGAGTTAATGCAGTGCCTATCTGTCTTGATACTCAGGATACAGAAGAGATCATTAAGGCAGTTACATATCTTGCTCCTGGCTTTGGCGGAATAAATCTTGAAGATATTTCAGCACCAAGATGCTTTGAAATAGAGGAGAGATTAAAAGAAAAGCTGGATATACCTGTTTTTCACGATGATCAGCATGGAACAGCAATTGTTGTTCTTGCAGGTATTATAAATGCTCTGAAAGTAGTAGGTAAAAAGAAAGAAGATTGCAAAGTAGTAGTAAACGGCGCAGGAAGCGCAGGAATTGCCATAACAAAACTTTTACTTACCTATGGATTTAAAAATGTTACAATGTGTGATAAGTCAGGAATTCTTTCCAAGGCATCTGAAGATCTTAACTGGATGCAGGAAAAGATGATGGATGTTACCAATCCTGAGCAGAAGACCGGAACACTTGCTGATGCTTTAAAGGGAGCTGATATATTCGTTGGTGTATCTGCACCTGGAATTGTTACCAAAGAAATGGCACAGGAAATGAATGATGGAGCTATAATGTTTGCTATGGCAAATCCTGTTCCTGAGATCATGCCTGACCTTGCCAGAGAAGCAGGAGTAAGGGTAATAGGTACAGGAAGAAGCGACTTCCCTAATCAGGTAAACAATGTGCTTGTTTTCCCTGGAATCTTTAAGGGAGCTCTTGAGGGCGGTGCCAAGCGCATCACTGATGAGATGAAGCTTGCAGCTGCAAAGGCTTTGGCAGGTCTTGTTCCTGATAGCGAACTTAACGAAGAAAATATACTTCCTCCTGCATTTGACCCGAGATGTGCGGAAGTTGTTTCAAAAGCAGTAAAAGAACTTATTTAATTTGGAGGTATGAGCGTGAGCTCAAGGTATCTTACTTTATACAAGATGATTGTTCTGTACATGCTAAAGAGGTGCGAAGTGCCTCTTAGCAAGTCACAGATTTATGATTTTATACTGGAAAAAGAATATACGACATTCTTAACTTTGCAGGAAGTTTTTGCAGAGATGGCTTCCTCTGATCTTATCAAAGAAAAAACTGTTGCCAACAGAACTTATCTTGAAATAACACAGGAGGGAGAAGAGGCCCTTAAGTTTTTTGGAAACAGGATCAATCCTTCTATCAAATCTCAGATCGATGATTACTTAAAAGCCAACAGTATGAAGCTTAGAAGTGAAGGCTCAATAATCGGAGATTACCAGAAAACAGGTGAAAATGAGTATACAGCCCGTGTTATTGCAAGAGAGAGCGGACATACTCTTATAGATATTCAGATTCCCGTTCCAACAGAGGAAATGGCTCAGGCAATCTGCAGAAACTGGCTTGAAAAAAATCAGGAAGTATATCAGTTTTTGATCGATAATTTAATGTTTGATGAGTGATTGACTTAAGGGTTATCACTTGCTATAATATCATTCGTGGCTAAATTGCCCAAGCTGTTGTAGCACAGTCGGTAGTGCGTCGCATTGGTAGTGCGGAGGTCACGGGTTCGATTCCCGTCAGCAGCTGTATATGTTAAATCCCATCGGAATTTATCCGATGGGATTTTTTTCTAGAATTCATCTGAATATGGCTTTAAACATCGTTTTTGACGTCGCCCTGACCTCGCCTGTCATAGCCTGTCTTTTCGTAGAAGGCTTTTTTGTCCTCATACATGTTGTTGTCAGCAATCTTAGCGAGTTCCTCTATATTACAGTGAGGATTCTCTCTGACTGTGGCATAGCCAATAGCAATACTGATTCCCTTTACATATTTTCCGTGCCAGTGTTCGAGCTGCGTCCTTAAGTAGCTGATTCTTTTTTCGAGCTCATTTCTATTCGCAATTATCAAAATGGCGAACTCATCGCCACCAAGCCTTGAAATGGTGCTGGTAGATGATGAGGAAAATGCAAGTTTGAGGCAGGTTGCTGTTCCCTTTAAAAGTTCATCCCCTGCGTCATGACCTAAGGTGTCGTTGTAGTATTTAAGC
Organism: Butyrivibrio sp. AE2015; assembly: GCF_000420825.1. GTDB lineage: Bacteria > Bacillota > Clostridia > Lachnospirales > Lachnospiraceae > Butyrivibrio. The sequence goes on from NZ_ATVR01000021.1 coordinate 38,934, forward strand.
CTGTTAACGTCTATGGCTATATAAGTAAGATCATTTGGAAGACGGTTCTTTTCATAGTCATCAGCAAGAGCGTAAAAATGCCTTCTGTTACCAATGCCTGTAAGCTGATCTGTATAGGCATCTATTTTGGCCTGTGCAAATTCTTTTTCTTCTTTTACGTTAAGACCTATCCTTCTGTAAATGAGGCCAACCTGCACCATAATGTAGAGCATAAGAGCTATTATTATGAAAAAGATGTAATTATAGCCTACGTTGTCGATGTATTTAATAAGTGAGTATCCGGCCAGAATTATAAATATTCCATTAGCTACAGCTATTCCTGTTCTGCTTGAAAGCTTCTTTTCTTCTTTTATACTGGAATATGAGTAGTAGCCGACCATGACCATAACAACTATGTCAAGTACATGCGCTACGTAGACCAGCCATCCCCACTCGAAGATGTCGAATGACGCTAAAGTGCAGGCAATCAGGATAACAATAGCAATAGCGCCATCAATTATATGATCGATCAGCTCTACACGTAGGAAGATGCATCTTGCGATTTCAAAGAACAAAAGAGGCATCAGCAAAAATGAGACTATAGTTAGGATCGAAAAGCCTGTCATATAGCCAACTGCAATGAAAGGGATCCTTGTCTCATTTATGATCCATTGCCCTGCAACTACGGAAAAAGCTCCTGCATAGAAAAGGGCTTCAAATGAAAGCTTTCTGATAAGGTTAGCTCTTTTAAGGATAAATACAGTTGATACCAGCATCTCAAAAATACCGGTAACTGTGAAAAGGATGAACAGAACAACTGATGGAACGTTGTTCCTTAACTGGGCAATAACGTATGCAGATCTGGTGGTTACAAAAGCTTCAGTGAGTTCTGCACCATAAAGGGATTCTTGAGGAGTAATCTTTACTTCGACTTTTTTTCCGGTGTATTCATATTCAAGCGGAATCCAGATCTCTTTTTTGCCAACATCAGTACTATGACCAAATAATACATTGTTTCTCGACTCTAAAACCTCCGTTCCATCGATGAAAACGGAAAAAGATTTATAGTAGCACCGGATTACAAGGAGCTGATCGCCATATACTGTGGGAAGGGTATTGTTGATCGTAAAGGTTTCGTCGCTGCTAAATGGAAAAGTAATGTATTTACCATCAATTTTCCAATAGTCATTAAGAGATACAGAGTTTTCTCTATAATAATTATTTGATTCGTTTGAATAGCAAAAACCAAGTCCTATAAACAATAGGATTATGAGTATGTAGGCAAAAGCAATTATACGTCTCCTAAAGCGCGTATCCATAGGCAATAACCTCCATAAATCTACTGATTATAATTATAACATGTGCTATATAACGTTAATTCTAATAATTTGATTAATAAAGCGATAAAAGAATAAAAACAAAGCAAAAAAAGATAAGAAATCAGATTATTTTAGATTGAATTAGGTGTATGGGTGGAATACAATCAAGATTAGCAGAAACTATTTGTATTATTACTATTTATTTAATGGGGTGGTTATTATGAAAAAGCGAAACTCGAGGTGGAAGTATCCCAGGACGAGACTGCAGTGGTTGTGGGATAATATGGAAGGGTACAGAGCGTTATATGTACTGGCGGTGATTGGCACAGTTGTCTACAATATGTTGCAACTGACTGTGCCATTTTTTTCTGCGCAAATTGTGGACAGATTTTTATCCGGTCCCGGTGCAAAAGAGAATCTTACGGGGCATCCTGATGAATTTGTGAGGCTCCTTATTCTTATGATCGGCCTTACTGTACTCAGGTGCATCATAGTCTATTTTGACTGCATGGGATATGAGTTTGTATCGCAGCAGGTTCTTTTCAAAGTAAGAAATTTCCTCTATGACAAGATTCAGAGACAGGACATGAAATTTTACAACACTTATCGTACAGGTGATCTGATGACCAGAGTTACTGGAGACCTTGATGCTGTAAGGCACATGGTTGCGTGGGTTGTCAGAATGGTAGTTGAAGCATTTTCTCTGGTTACAGCAACTGCAATTTACTTTATCTACATGGACTGGAGACTGGCGTTTAGCCTTTTGATCGTGGCTCCGCTCATTTTCTTTATCATATATGTATTTAAGCTTTTAGTTGCGCCTATGCATGCACTTCTTCGTGAAAAGCTGGCATATATGAATACGGTGGCACAGGAAAATATAGCCGGAAACAGAGTGGTTAAGGCTTTTGCAAGGGAAGCCTACGAGATAGAAAAATTTGATGAATGCAATTCTGATTTTAGAGATACCAATAAAAAGACAGCAATGATATGGCTTCGTTTCTATCCTTTTGTAGAAACTCTTGCAAATGCCCTTGCGGTAATACTTCTTTTGGTTGGAGGCCTTTTTCTTATCCATGGCGATATGACAATGGGCGAATACGTGGCATTTTCGGGGCTTATCTGGGCCATAGCCAACCCTATGAGACAGCTTGGAAACGTTATGAATGAATTCCAGAGATTCTCGGCAGCATCTGCCAAGGTTATGGAGATCTACTATTCAGAAGCTGAGATCGTAGATGCTAAAGACGCTGTTGATAAGCCTGGAAGATTCGAAGGAAACATAGAATTTAAAGATGTTTCTTTTCACTATGCAGACAATGATCTCCCAGTCCTTGAGCATATTTCTTTTACTGCTAAAAAAGGACAGACTATTGCAATCATGGGCGAGACAGGATGCGGAAAAACTTCTCTTATCCATCTGATTCCTAGATTCTATGAGCCTTCAAGCGGAGAAATCCTTATTGACGGTGTAAATGTCAATAAATTAAAACTCAATCAGCTCAGAAAGAATATAGGTCTTGCTACCCAGGATGTGCTTCTTTATTCTGACACTATTGATGGGAATATTGCTTATGGTGATAGCGAAATAAGTCGTGAGGAGGTTGTTCGTTTTGCCAAATATTCTGCGGCTTCCGATTTTATCGCCAAGATGCCTGAAGGCTACGAAACTATAGTAGGTGAAAGAGGTGTTGGCCTTTCCGGCGGACAGAAGCAGAGAATCTCTCTTGCAAGAGCGCTGGCAGTAAGGCCATCCATCCTTATTCTCGATGATACAACTTCAGCTGTTGACCTTGAGACGGAAAAAGAGATTCAGGAGAGCCTAAGAAATCTTGATTTTGAGTGCACAAAGATCATCATTGCGCAGCGTATATCAACTACCAAGGATGCAGACCAGATACTGATCATGCAGCATGGAGAGATAACGGAGCGTGGAACTCACGAGGAACTCATCAAACTTGGCGGATATTATGCAGAACTTGTGAAACTGCAGGCAGGCTGAGCTGAGAGCACTTAATGAGGCGTAGCCGAATTTAGTGTAACTATAGGCAGGAGATATAAACAGGAGATAAGTACATGAGACGAAATACATATAAAGAAGATGAGATATTAGAAGAGCCCTTTGATATAAAGCACCTTCTCAGGGCTTCAGGATATATAAAAAAGCACGCAGGTAAAATGGCGATGGCACTTGTTTTTTCCGCCCTTGGCGGAGCAGCAGCTCTTGTGAGCCCAATGATCGTGCAAAGGGCTTTGGATGTGGCAATCCCAAGCGGCGATGAGAGCCTTCTCTACAAACTGGTTGTTGCTGCAGCGTTGTTTTACGTATGTAGTGTGATCTTTACCACGATTCGTTCAAGAATCATGGTAAATGTGAGCCAGAATATTATTTATCAGATAAGGAGCGATCTTTTTGAACACTTGCAGAAGCTGCCATTTCAATACTATGACGACAGACCACATGGAAAGATCCTTGTAAGGGTAGTTAATTACGTCAATTCCGTTTCAGATATGTTAAGCAACGGTCTTATCAACGTGGTCCTTGAGATATTGAATCTTGTTTTTATCGTAATATTTATGTTTGCAGTAGATGTCAAGCTGAGCTTTGTGGTTCTGGCCGGTGTGCCATTTCTTATGGTATTTATGTTCTGGATAAAGAACAAGCAGAGAAAAGCCTGGCAGGCAGTGTCAAACAAGAACTCCAATTTAAACGCCTATCTTCAGGAAAATATTGTTGGTGCAAGAATAACACAGATCTTTGCTAGAGAAGATGAAAATGCTGAGATATTCAAAGTCCTTTCTTCCAACTGTAAAAAGGCATGGATGAAGGCAGTCAGCTATTCAACCATGGTCTGGCCGGGAATTGATACCATATCGGTTCTTGTCAGAGCTGCAATATTCATGTTTGCACTTGTAGTTTTTTCAAAGGGAAATGAGTCCCTGGGCGTGATCGTTGCTATCTCAAGTTACGCATCAAGATTTTGGCAGCCTATCATGAACCTTGGAAATATATTTAACAACTTCATCAATAACATGGCTTATCTAGAGAGAATTTTTGAGACTATGGATGAGCCTGTAACTGTAGATGATGCGCCTGATGCAGTGGAGATGAAGAAGATGGTCGGTGAAGTGACCTTTGACCATGTCTCTTTTTCCTATGAGAAGGGAAAAGAAATCCTGCATGATGTTTCATTTAGTGTAAAACCCGGAGAGAGTATTGCTCTTGTAGGTCCTACAGGAGCAGGAAAGAGTACTATTGTAAGCCTCATTTCGAGATTTTATAACGTTGATAGTGGAAGAATCCTTATTGATGGACAGGATATTTCAAAGGTGACTCTTCATTCTCTGAGGTCACAGATGGGAATAATGCTTCAGGACAGCTTTATTTTCTCCGGAACAATTGGAGATAATATCCGCTATGGAAAACTTGATGCAACTGAGGCTGATATAAGAAGAGCCAGCAGGGCTGTTTGCGCTCATGATTTTATAAAAGTAATGCCTAAGGGATACAACACTGAAGTTAAGGAAAGAGGTGCACTTCTTTCTCAGGGACAAAAGCAGCTTTTGTCCTTTGCGAGAACTCTTTTATCTGATCCTGCGATACTGGTACTTGATGAAGCGACCTCAAGTATTGATGTTCAGACGGAAAAAGCTCTTCAAAAGGGACTTGATACAATGCTGGAAGGCAGGACAAGCTTTATCATTGCCCATAGACTGTCTACCATTACTAAATGTGATAAAATAATGTATATAGACAACGGTGGTATAACTGAATGCGGAAGTCACGATGAGCTGATGGCCCGCAAGGGAGCTTACTATCATCTGTTTACTGCACAGATGGAAGGTATGGAAGCTGTATAAAGGTGAATGAAATTTGACAAGTTATTACGACTATTGTAAAATTTGTGTCATGCTTAAAAAGAAAACAAATAAAAACCAAATAATTTTAGGGTCTTTTGCTGCGGCTTTTTCAGTAGTTGTGCTGGCAGGACTTGTTGCTGACAAACATCTTGCGATGGCCAGCGCTGCTTCAGAAGAGACCACGGAAGTTGCAGGTGAAGTCTTGAATATCCAGATTGATGAAGCTCTTGGAGAGGATAATCTTGCAGATGGAGCTGTCACAGAAACAGTGGATATGGTAGAAGCTACAGAGGCTGCTTCAGAAGAAACTGCCGAAGAAGTGCTTCCTTACACTGTAACAGCTTATGAAACTCCGCTTGTTATGTATGCCAGTGATACGGTTAATGTCAGAAATGGCGCCGGAACAGATTATGACAAGCTTGGAAGGATTAACTGGGGAAGCGAACTTCAGGTTATCGGAGTAACAGACAATAACTGGTACGAGATTTCCTATGGCGATGGAGCAGGCTTTATCAGCGGAGACTATGTGACTTCTGAACTACCAAGTGTCCCATATCTTTTCGTTGGTGATTCCAGAACTGTTCAGCTTGAGAATGCAGTTGGAACTACCGATAAGGCATATATTGCCAAGGTTGGTGAGGGATACAGTTGGTTTAAGAACACAGCTCTTTCAGAGATACAGGAGTACGCGGGCAACGGAACCACTATGATCATTAACTTTGGTGTTAATGATCTGGCTAATGCGTCTAAATACATCAGTCTTGTAAACAGCTACATTGATGTTTGGGATGCAGCAGGAGTGACAGTTTATTATTCATCAGTAACACCAGTTGGCAACTGCAACTCAGTATCCAATGCACAGATTGAGAGCTTCAACGCCAAACTTCAGGCAGAACTTGACCCAAGGATCAAGTGGATCGACAGCTACTCATATCTTACTCAGACAGGCTTTAGTACAGCTGACGGCCTTCACTACGACAAGACTACATACAAGAATCTTTACTCATACTATATGTCAGTAGTGGCAACAGATGTGTAAATACTAACGATAGTAGGAGAATATTAGAATAAGATATAAAAGGATTTGCCAGGACTACAAGTCATGGCAAATCCTTTTTGGTTTTCGATGCGATGCTCTCCGAGATGAGAGTATTGGTTCTTTCTATTTCATCCCAAAAGTCTCTGGCAGACAGTCTATAGGCTCCGCTACTAAGGACGATCACTTGCTCTATAGCATCAGAAGTGGCAACAGTCACTTTGTACTTTTTGCTTATTTCGTGTGCAGCCTTTTCTATATACTGGTCCGCAGTCTCAGCTTCTTTTGTATAGACGATTAAAAGACCACTCATTTCATCTGTATGTTCTTTGCCTCCGGCGACTTTGTAGGCATCAAACACAACGATCACCTGTTCACGCCTGAATCCCTGAAAGTTGATGAGAATATCGATAAGCTTATCTCTTGCGGCCTTTAAGTCAGTTTTCGCAAGGTCTGACAAGTCAGATGAAGCATATATTATGTTGTAACCATCAACCAGAAGGTATTCCTTATTCATCTCATTTTTTATGGATGAAGTGCTGTTCTGGTGCTTTTCCTTTTTGGCTGCTTCAAGATCGTAGTCTCTGTTATCGCTTTCGGGAGTATCTGCCTGATTTAAAGAATCATAGGTGACGGCAGTTTCCACATATCTTGGAGCAATCTTTCCATAAGTTCTTTCGAATATTGCTTTTAATTCTTCTTCAGAATTTTTATATTTCACAAATTCTTTTTCTATGACAGCAGCAGTTCTCTCTTTAGGGAAAAGACCTGAATCTACATGCATTTTTTCAGGGGCTTCATCCCAAGGAATTATCAAAGAACTTCCGTGAGAGCAAAAAACGGAAGATGAAGGATTGTCTACATCAAGCTCAGGGTCATAGCCAAAGCTTTCTATAATCTCTTCCTCATTATGACATGGTTCGTATCCCCTAAAGGTTGTAAAGATCTGACCTTCGCCTCTTGTGTAGGATGAAAGTTCAGATGCATAGTCAAGAAAGCAGGCGGCAGGAACAGTCCCTGTGATGAGAGCTTTTTCACCAATAATATCAGGGAGAGAAGTGGTTCCGTTCATGCGCTGCATATCTGTAAGTGCCCTTCCTACAGTATCTGAAGGAATCTCAAGTCTGTAATCTAAAACAGGTTCAAGAAGGACTGATTTTGCACTCATAAGGCCCTGTCTTACAGCTCTGTAGGTGGCCTGTCTGAAGTCACCGCCCTCAGTGTGCTTTTCATGAGCTTTTCCGGCGATTAGAGTTATCTTAATGTCAGTGATCTCAGACCCTGTAAGGACTCCGAGATGCTTCTTTTCCTGAAGGTGAGTAAGTACGAGCCTCTGCCAGTTAAGAGAGAGCTTATCGGTACTGCACTTTGCGGCAAAAGAAATACCGCTTCCCGGAGCTGCCGGTTCAAGAAGCAGATGGACTTCGGCGTAGTGGCGAAGAGGTTCAAAGTGACCTACACCCTCAACTTTATTTGCAATGGTTTCTTTGTAGACAATGTGACCTGGGCCAAAGTCTATTTCGGTTCCAAAGCGCTGCTTTACTATGTGCTTTAGGACCTCTTTCTGAACTTCGCCCATCACCTTGATCTCAATTACCTGAGCTTTGTTATTGAAACTAAGCTGGAGAGTCGGATCCTCTTCCTCCAAGACCTTCAGCTCTTTGTAAAAGGCGATTGGATCCTTGCCGTCCGGTAAAAGAACTGAACAGGAAAGGATGGGCTGCATAATGCTGCCTGTTGATAAGTCTTTGGAGGAACCTATCATCTCTCCGGGAAGAGCAGAAGACAGACCTGTTACGGCACAGATCTGACCTGCGACAGCTTTAGTTGCAGTGTCATACTTTTCTCCTGAGTAGAAGCGGATTTGATCGATCTTTTCATCTCCAAGAAGTGTCTTTGGCGCGATAGATCCACTGGCAATCTTAATATGGGTCAATCTGTTTCCATTTGCATCTCTGCTTATTTTAAAGACCTTTGCGGAAAAGTCACCGTTTTCGTCATATTTTTTTACAGGTGCAAAATAGGTAACGAGAGAAAGAAAGCTCTCTATGCCTTCCATCTTAAGGGCACTTCCGAAAGCACAGGGGAAGCATTTCCTCTTTGAGATCAGCTCTTTTACCTGATCATTTGTTATCTCTTCTCCATCAAGAAAGCTGTTTAGGAGTTCCTCATCACATACAGCTAATTCTTCCTGAAATTCAGGAGAAGCAGGATCAGAACTAAAATCAATGCAGCTGCTGCTAAGACTTGATTTTATCTCATTTAACAGATTCTCTTTGTCACCCTGGTACTGATCCATTTTGTTCACGAAAATGAAAGTTGGCACATGGTAATGCTTAAGAAGCTTCCACAGAGTCCTTGTCTGACCTGTTATGCCATCAGGGGCGCTGATGAGAAGAACAGCCGCATCAAGAACGGAAAGGGTTCTCTCCATTTCAGCTGAAAAATCAGCATGGCCGGGAGTATCCAAAAGAGTGAAATGATATCCGCCGTATTCAAAGATCGCCTGCTTGGAAAAAATGGTTATTCCGCGGTCTCTCTCAAGATCATAGTTATCAAGAAAGGTGTCCCTGTGGTCAACTCTGCCCATTTTGCGCAGGGCACCTGCAATATATAAGATGCCTTCTGAAATTGTTGTTTTTCCTGCATCCACATGAGCCAGGATGCCAATAGTCATATTTTTATTCATAGGTACTATTATACGGATAAAACATGAAATCTTGAATATCAAATATTTGCCAAATTTGATGTAAAAACCTTGTTACATCTTGCGGATAAGTCTTAATTTGATTAATCTGTAGCATGTGTTATACTAAATATATCACAGATTAGGAGGCGTTTATGATCATAGAGATTGATTTTAATAGTGGTGAAGCAATCTATATGCAGCTTTGCAATCAGATCATATTGGGTATTGCTACGTCTCAATTCCGCGAGGGAGAACAGCTTCCAAGTGTGCGCCAGCTTGCTGAGACGATCGGTATCAACATGCACACTGTAAACAAAGCTTATTCAATCCTTCAACAGGAGGGTTTTGTTAAGATTGACAGGAGACGTGGAGCTATCATCGCTATTGACATTGACAAGCTTCAGGCTCTTAGTGAAGCTAAATCGGAACTTGCGGTCGTACTTGCAAGAGCTATCTGTAAGGGGATTGGAAGGGATGATATTCACAAACTTGTAGACCAGCTTTATGACAACTACGAGAGAAATTCTTGAAGAAAGGAAGAGATAATATGGATTCAAAGTTTACCTTAATGGCGGCAGATGCACTTAAGCTTGCCAGGAAAACAGCCAGGAGCCTTAAACTTAATTATGTAGGTACTGAGCACATTCTCATGGGACTTATATTAGAAGATGGAAGCGTTGCTTCCAGAATCCTTATTGATAACGGTATCGACGAGAATCGTATGATGGATATGATAAAAGATCTTATTGTTCCCGATTCTACAGTCAGTACCCTTGATAAAGACGGCTTTTCTCCACGTGCGGAGAAAGTGCTTGAGGAAGCTCACAGACTTGCTGAGAGATTCCACGCAGACAAGACAGGAACTGAGCACATTTTGCTTGCTCTTATAAAAGAGGGAGAGAATGTTGCAGTAAGACTTATCAGTACCCTCAATGTTCCTGCACAGAAGATATATGCGGAGACCCTTGCTGCCATGGGAGAGGATCCAAACCTTGTAAAAGAGGACCTTGGAAGAAAGACAGCTCCAAAGGCCGGTAAAAAGGCATCAATCCTTGCACAGTACAGCAGAGACCTTACAGCACTTGCTGTTGAAAATAAACTCGATCCCGTAGTGGGAAGAGAAAGAGAGATAAAGAGAGTTATTCAGATCCTCAGCAGAAGGACCAAGAATAACCCATGTCTTATTGGTGAGCCCGGTGTAGGTAAGACAGCAGTTGTTGAGGGACTTGCCCAGAGGATTGCTTCCGGAGATGTGCCTTTAACAGTTCAGAATAAACGCCTTGTTACTTTGGACCTCTCAGGAATGATCGCAGGTTCCAAATACAGAGGCGAGTTTGAAGAACGTATCAAGAAAGTCATCAAAGAAGTTTCAGATGATGGAAATATAATTCTTTTTGTTGATGAGATGCATACACTTATCGGTGCCGGTGGTGCAGAAGGAGCAATTGATGCTTCCAATATTTTGAAGCCATCTCTTGCAAGAGGCGAGATTCAGATGATAGGTGCTACAACCATTACTGAGTATCGCAAGTACGTTGAAAAAGATGCCGCTTTGGAGAGAAGATTCCAGCCTGTTAATGTGGATGAACCTACCAAGGAAGAGGCTACTGAGATCCTCAATGGAATTGTCAGCAAGTATGAGGAGCATCACAAGGTTACTATAACTCCTGAGGCTATCAAGGCTGCAGTTGAGCTGTCTGAGCGATATATTAACGACAGAAATCTTCCTGATAAGGCGATTGACCTTATTGATGAGGCTGCATCAGCTGTAAGACTTAGGACTATGGGCGTATCTCCCAAGATAAAAGAGCTTGAGGAACTCATAAAGTCCTACGATGGCAAGATCGAAACTGCCCTTAAAGAGCAGGATTTCAAGGCAGCAGGTGAGTTTAATAAAGAACAGAACGCTCTTATCTCCAAGTTAAACAGAGCAAAGAATGCTGAAAAGAAAAAAGAAATGACATCTGCCTATGTTGTTAATGAGAATGATATAGCAGAGGTCGTAGCAGAGTGGACAAGAATTCCTGTTAAGAAGATTGCAGAAAAAGAATCTGAAAAGCTTCTTAAGCTTGAGGCTGTCCTTCATAAAAGAGTTATCGGTCAGGAGGATGCTGTTAAGGCTGTATCCAAGGCTATCAGAAGAGGTCGTGTAGGACTTCAGGATCCTAACAGACCAATTGGCTCATTCCTTTTCCTTGGACCGACAGGTGTAGGTAAGACAGAGCTTTCAAAGGCCCTTGCTGAAGCAATGTTTGGTGATGAGAATGCTCTTATCAGAGTAGATATGTCTGAGTACATGGAAGGTCACTCCGTATCCAAGATGATCGGATCACCTCCAGGATATGTTGGATTTGATGACGGCGGACAGCTCAGTGAGAAAGTAAGAAGACATCCGTATTCAGTAATTCTTTTTGATGAGATTGAAAAAGCACATCCTGATATCTTTAATGTTCTTTTGCAGGTTCTGGATGACGGACATATCACAGATTCCAAGGGCAGAAAAGTAAGCTTTAAGAACACTATCCTCATCATGACTTCAAATGTTGGAGCCCAGAAGATTGTTGATCCTAAAAAGCTTGGATTCGGTGCCGGATCTGATGCCAAAAAGGACTATGAAGATATGAAGTCAGGTGTTATGGAAGAGGTTAAGCGTCTCTTTAAGCCTGAGTTTATCAACAGAATAGATGAGATCATGGTATTCCATACTCTCAATGAAAAAGAGATGATGGATATTGTGACACTCCTTTCACAGAACCTCAGCAAGCGCTGCAAGAACCAGATGGATATCAATCTTACAATATCTCCTGCTGTTAAAAAGTTCCTTGTGACCAAGCATTCAGATGCAAAAATGGGTGCAAGACCTCTTAAGAGAGCTATTCAGCAGACTATTGAGGATGCAATGGCAGAAGAGCTTTTGAAGGGCAATATAAAGGCCGGAACAGATGTGACAGTTGGACTTAAGGATGACAAGATTGTTTTCACTACAGCAGAAGGCTCCAAAACATCAGTGAGGAAGGTAAGTGTCAAGACCACAAAGCCTTCAAAGTCTTCTAAGACAAAAAGCACTGTAACAACAAAAAAACCTGCTAAAAAAACTGTAAAAAAGCCAGCGAAAAAAACTTCAAAAAAGTAACAAAATTTTAATTTTACATTAAGGTTCTTTGACTTATAATGTTTTATAAGAAACGAGCTATACATTTTAGGAGGTTTAGATATGGCTGTTGTTGAGCAGTTGATTCGTGCTGAAGAGGATGGGAGCATCAGTTTTGGTAACTATAAGCTTCCAGAGAAAAAGAAACTCGAAAATTTTGAGCATGGCGGAGACATCTATAAGGTAAAGACTTTTAAGGATATTACCAAGCTTGAAAGCAATGAGAACTTCGTATATGAGTCCGTGCCCGGAACTACAGTTACTGAGTTTAAAGAGACTGAGAAAGGCGTAGAGTTCGCTGTTGAAGGCTCCAGTGATGCTCAGATCACATTGGGACTTCTTGAAAAAACTGAATATAACGTGTTCGTAAATGGTACCAGCATTGGTAAGATGACTACGAACGTCGGTGGAAAACTTAATTTGAGTGTTGAACTTTCTGAAGAAAAGGCAACACAGGTAAGAGTTGAAAGGTAAAAAATGTTTAGGGCTTTTCGAGAAAACTCGAAAGGCCCTTATTTTTTGGAGGAGTTATGGCGACAAAAATAAAGACTGTATTTTTTTGTCAAAAGTGTGGGTATGAATCATCCAAGTGGATGGGGCAGTGTCCAGGATGCAGAGAATGGAATACATTTGTTGAGGAAACGGTTAAATCAGCTCCCAAGGCAGCAAGTGGTTCAACCAGAGGAACGGCATTAACAAACGGCGAGTATAAAAAGCCGCAGACTCTGTCAGAGATAGTGATGACAGATGAAGACCGCTTTGATACACATATAGGTGAACTCAACAGAGTTCTTGGTGGAGGGCTTGTGAAAGGCTCTCTTATTCTTGTGGGCGGTGATCCGGGAATCGGTAAATCAACGCTTCTTTTGCAGGTCGCAGGGAATCTTTCCGGAGATAAAAGAGATGTTCTCTATATTTCAGGTGAGGAATCTTTAAGACAGATAAAGCTGCGCGCGAACAGACTTGGAGATTTTTCTGATACTTTGAAATTCATGTGTGAGACAAATCTTTCCAATATAGAAGAGGCTATCAATAGAGAGAAACCTCAGGTGCTTGTTATTGACTCGATCCAGACAATGTACAACGAGGATGTTTCATCTGCTCCAGGAAGTGTTTCACAGGTAAGGGAGTCCACATCAGTCCTTCTTAGAATTGCCAAGAGTATGAATATCTCAGTGTTTATTGTTGGACATGTGACCAAGGAAGGACAGGTTGCAGGCCCTAGAGTGCTGGAACATATGGTTGATACAGTTCTTTATTTTGAGGGAGATCGCCATGCCTCTTACAGGATCTTAAGGGCAGTTAAAAACAGATTTGGTTCAACCAATGAAATTGGCGTATTTGAAATGCAGGAAAAAGGCCTTATGGAGGTCACCAATCCTTCAGAATTCATGTTGGATGGAAGACCAGTCAATGCAAGCGGATCTATCGTTACCTGTTCTGTTGAGGGAACACGTCCTATACTGATAGAAATTCAGGCGCTGGTGTGCAGGACTAATTTCGGCTTTCCGAGACGTCAGGCCAATGGAACAGACTATAACAGAGTTAATCTTCTCATGGCAGTTTTGGAAAAGAGGATAGGTCTTCAGATGGCAGACTATGATGCATACATCAATCTTGCCGGAGGAATGAAGATTGCAGAGCCTTCATTGGATCTTGGCATCTGCCTTGCGATTATTTCCAGTTTTAAAAATAAACCTATCAGTGATGACACGATTGCTTTTGGTGAAGTTGGTCTCTCAGGAGAAGTGAGGTCAGTAAATATGGCAGAGGCCCGCGTTCAGGAAGCAAAGAAGCTTGGATTTAAGCGCTGCATCGTTCCTAAAGCTCTTGAAAAAAAGCTTAAATCAAGCTGTAAGGGAATTGAGATAATAGGTGTTTATTCAGTCAGTGATGCCATGGGCCTTATCTGAGGCTGAAAGATATTTGGTCTTTTTTTATCATTTTTATGGCAAATTGTGATTGATTGTATGATTGTTCTTCTGCTATATTTATGAAGATATGTTTTTAACGAGGTAAATCAGAAAAGCCTGGTGGCAATGACTGGAGAATCAAGGTGAAAGGGATAAAAAGAGCTGTAGTATTTAGTTTGATAATGTTGATGGCAGTGATAGCAGTTTTAAGTAGTGGACTTACTGCTTTTGTGTCATACGCTGATGATGACAGCTCGGATGCCGCTACAGATTCAGGTACAGAAATTGCAATAGATGAAGCTACTGAACTGGATACAGCTTTTTATTGTTCAACATATTTTTACCTTCTTAATGGAATAGATTCTGATATTCCATATGAAATTTCATCATATCCAACATCTAACTATTCTGATGGGATTTATAAGTTTGGAGCTGTAAACAGCTTTGATGAGATTGTTGGAACTGATCTTGAAGACGAACCTTCAGAGGATGATCTTTATTGTGATAATGAAGTTTTGCAGTCCCTGAGCAAGGTCCCTTCTTTGGAGGAGATTCAGTCAGTTAGAAGCGATTTTGATCCTTCTGTCCATTATATTCAATGGTATGTTATCAAAAATATAGACTATGTAATGCATGTTGACGGTGTTATAAGGACAAGACAAGCGGTAGAAGATCCTACTGAGGAGCCTTCAGAAGATCCGATTTCTGAGATTACAGACGATCCCGGCAATGGGGAATCAAAAGAAGCCTCTTCAGAGGCTCTTTCTAGTGCTTCATCAGAAAACTCAGGTGAAGCAACTTCTGCATCGTCAGCATCATCGGAAAGTGCCGGAAGTGCTTCTTCGGAGGCGTCATCTGCTTCAGAGAGTTCATCTGTCTCTGCAGATGATACAGAGGAACCTGAAATATCAATAGAGATTGAAACTATCTGTAATAATCCCATAGTTCCTGATGATGGCGAAGCTCATCTTGTGGGAGATGGATTTAAGATCAGGATCATTGATGAAAAAGAGCCAGAGACACTTACAGAGAAGATTTATGATGCCTTTGGTAAGTTCCTTAGAACAGATGTCTTAACAGTAACAGCATCTGATGGCAATGGTACAACATTTAAATACAAAAACAGGGAATACTGGGTGAGCATTGATGCTGCCTATGCCTATGTTACCGCCAAGGATTTATCAGAAAAAGGACTGACTATTCCATTTATTTTTGATGGAAAAGAAATTGAACCTGAAAATATCAGGGTTGGAATTAAAGATGCGGTTACAGGTGTTATCACAGCATTAAAGAGCGAGTCTTCTGTTGAGATAAAGACAAAACAGGCTGCGATAGATGTGAGTAACGTGATCACTATCGAAGCCGGCAGCACAGTTAAAAATGATGATGGGCGGACTCTCACCAATGATAGTTACACCATCGTTGACGGCAAATTAAAGGATGGACATACTATATCCAAAGTAGTGTTCAATGGAAGCCAGACAGGAGTAGGCGAGAGCTGCAACGAGATAACTTCTGTTGTTATTGTGGATAGTGAGGGTAGGGATGTTTCTTCACAATATGTTGTAAAGTGCCAGAAGGGAAGACTTGTTCTTGTTGATGCAAGTGGGAATGAGGCCGCCTTAAACTACGAGACATCAACAGTTAAAGATGACACTAGTGAAAACGTATCTTTAAGCGTCAATGCACCTGATACATCGGCTATTTTGAGCAGCAGCGCTGATGTAACTCTTTTGGAGGCTGATGAGGATTTGTTTAGTGTTGTTCCCGGCTCATCTGTTTTGGGAGCCAGGATGTCTGCGACAGGTGATACAAGTGTATCTTTAAGTATGAGAACATTAGCTATTTGCTTTTTCTTAATTTTGACTATGATCTTATAATGTGCCAGGTGATATGGGATGCTAAGCAACACATATCATCTGGCACATTTCTTTTACAAAAGATTTCATGTATTTTTTGAATTTTTTCATTAAAAGGTTAAAAAAAATTATAAAATGACGATAATATTCATGTAAGCATTTCAAGGATAGTCTGTGCCTTTTTGAAAATATTATGTATTGGAGGGGTGAAATGTTTAGAAAATGGTTAGTAGTTTGCTATATTGTTATAATTGCTTTTACTTTTGCTGTTCCATTAAATTGTTATGCATACGATGATTCTGTTGATTTGTCAGAAGATACGTATAATACCCTTGCCAAAGGGACTACTGTGTATAATGGGGTGGATTATGGTACTAAGTATGGATATAATCCACTGTATTATTTTTTAAACTACAATGATCTCAGAATTGCTTTTGGAGCTGACCCAGCCAAATTGGTAGAACACTATGCAATATTTGGAATAAAAGAAAAGAGAGTTGCTAATAAGTTAATAACAAGGGGAGCTCACGCTTGGGGAAGTAGTAATGAGTATATAGTTCCTTCAAATCAGCTGACTAAAGAAAAAAAGGATGGAATGGTAGTTATTCCGGAACAACTTCATAACAATGGGGGTATGAACAGACGTCAGGATGCTGAAGCGAGGAGTATAGCCAAGCAGCTGGCGAATAGTATTTATAATCAGGTTATGGTAACCAATAATAACAATAATAAGAAAAGTAAAAAAAATACAAATAATTCTAATAATGCAAGTAACGTGCCTGTAGTGTCTGAGATACAGATGGTAGCCTATGCCACTGGTATTGTACAGGCATATTGCAATGCTGGAAGAGAACTGACTCAGGATGAGGTAAAAAAAACAAATAGCAAGGTATATAGGACGGCATATGGAGTGTTTTGTGCTCATGAATTTACAAGTGCTGGAGCTACAAGGGCATTAGGGTTGATCCTGGATTATCTGGATGCAACTATCCAGCAGAATAACCCAGGGGCAGCACCTTTAAAATGGGTTCATGTAAATGCAAATACGTGGGCTCAGCAATATTGCCAGATAGCATGTGATAATCATGAAGCTTATGCTGATGGAATTCTGGGGATAGCCGGGTATGGAAAACATCCCCTTGAAGGCGGCGTGGAACAGGATATTCAGAATTATGTAAATTATGCAACACTTAGTAATATCATAAATACGAGACCTCCTTATGGGGATAATGGAGAGGCAAGTACAGAAGATTTACCTAAGAATGATAATCCAATGAGCGGTCAAGCTAATGACTATTGATATATTTAGGCGAGACATATGAGAAAAAGTAAAGTAAATGCAACAAATATTATATGTGTTTTTCTTATAATATTTATGGTTATGATGGCTCTCATGAACAGCTCTATACGAGCAAGGGCAAGTGGGATAACTACGATTGATTCAGCTACCTTCAGAGGAACACCGGATATCTCTACGATCCACATAGGAAGTGATGTGACGGACATCTCCTCCAACGCATTCAGAGGGCTGATGGCCCTTAGGTCAATTACTGTAAGCGAGAACAATCCTTTTTATTCTTCATACAGCAATTGCCTTTATAACAAAGACCAAACAGAGCTTTTGTGCTTTCCTGCAGCTCTGACAGGGGCGTATATTCCGGAAACGGTCACATCTATCGGAAAAAATGCTCTGTACGGCGTGGCAGACAGCTTAAGGGCAGATATAAGGCAGCTGATCGAGGCGCAGGCTGAGAGCAATCTCATGGAATGGCAGGTTCCAGGGGCACATTTCATTCACACAGCTTTCGGGGTTAAATGGAAAGATGCTTCAGGAAATACGGTGGAGCCTGACACAGATCTAAAAAAGCTCATTGCTTCAGTTTTGGAAGCAAGTACTACAGAGTCCATGAACCAGAGGCAGCAGCTTGAATGCGCTTTTAATTATCTGGTTTCTTCAGTTTCTTATGAGAGAAAGATGGATATTCCTATAGGAAACTGGACAGGAAGTTATGCGACAGACATGCTCTTGAATGGCAAGGGGAACTGTTATGGGTACGCAGCAGCTTTTGCATATATAGCAAAGGGAATCGGGTTTGACTCAAGAGTGTGCAGCGGAATGGTTCAGTCTTCGCTTGGTGGGAGAACGCCCCACGCCTGGACTGAAGTTAAATTGGGAGACAAATGGTACATCTTTGATTCAGAGATGCAGGATGCTAAAGGGGGAGGATATTACAAACAGACATATGACAGTTATCCGGCGGGGCCATTGGAAAAACAGCTGACCTGGACTGTCTATTATTAAGAAAGAGGGTTACCTTTTATGAGAAGATTTTCGGGTATATTTATGGCGATTCCTATTACATTTGTTTTCCTTTTCATGCTTAACATAATGCTGTATACTACAGTTCCTTTTTATAGGGAGGCATTAAATGGAGCACTTGGAAAAGAGGATATTCCTGTGGTAGAGGCCAGTAACGAGCCTGTGATATATGCAGATGAGATAACCGAAATAGAAGATGCAACTACTGCAACAGCAGCGGAAGGGAAAACAGCTATTTCTTTTACTGGATCATCTGATAATGAGGAGAGTGAAAAGGAACCTGAAAAAGTAATAATCGATAAAGTATATTATGAGGACTGCGGAACCGGCGAAGGCTACTGGGTTATAACCTACAATGATGGCAGTAAGATAGTTGAATAATAGTAAAGGATAAAGAACCGCAAAGGTTCTTTATTTTTTTGCAAAAAACAGCATGAAAACAGATTTTAAATTAAAGAACTAAATGGTAGAATGAGTCCACGTGGATTAATAATGTAATGCATTTGGAGGGAACTAAAATGAAGAAATGGGCAAGGCTATTATATCAGCCCGGAATTCCATTATATGGAGACACAAGGATAACAGGCAGTAAAGAGCATATTGAAATATCAAGAAAAGCTGCCAATGAAGGAATAGTTCTTTTGAAAAACAATGGAACACTTCCTCTTTCAACTGATAAAAAGGTTGCACTGATTGGAAAAGCATCAGTTGACTATGTCAAAGGCGGAGGCGGATCAGGAGATGTTTTCTGCAAATATATACATTCACTTTATGACGGCTTAAGGTCCAAGGATATAGAAGTGTTCGAGCCTCTTGTGAGGTTTTACAAAGATGAGATCAGGAAGCAGTACAAAGAGGGACTTGCGCCGGGAATGACAAGAGAGGTCAAGATTCCTGAGAATCTCCTTGAAGGCGCAAAGTCTTTTACCGATACGGCAATTGTTGTTTTGAACAGATTCTCCGGAGAGGGATGGGACCGAAGCAGCATAGAGTGCAACAATGAGTACAATCCATGGCCTTCTGAAACATCTATGCCAAAGATTTCAGGACAGATCTTTCCAGATGGGGATTTTTATCTCACAGCAGAAGAAAAAGAGATGGTTGAAACTGCCTGTGCTGGCTTTGATAAGGTTATAGTTGTCCTTAATATTGGTGGGATCATAGATCTGAGATGGGCAAAAGAAAACCCCAAGATTGATTCAGTTCTTTTCATCGGACAGGGTGGAATGGAAGGCGGCGACGCTGCTGCGGATGTTTTGTTTGGAAAAGTTAATCCATCCGGAAGACTATCAGACACATTTGCAGGAACGTTGGAGGATTATCCATCAACAGAAAAGTTCCATGAGTCTTTTGACTATGTGGATTACAATGAGGACATTTATGTAGGTTATCGCTATTTTGAAACAATTCCCGGTGCCGACAAAAAGGTGGTTTATCCTTTTGGATATGGTCTTTCTTATACAAGCTTCGAGACAAAGGTGGTTGATGCAGTTTCTTTTGACGGAGAAGTGATATTTACAGTTAAGGTCACCAACACAGGCAAGTTTCCCGGCAAGGAAGTTGTGCAGCTCTATTATGGCGCGCCACAAGGACTTTTGGGTAAGCCTTCTAAGGCCCTTGGAGATTTTGAGAAGACAAAAGAGCTTTTACCGCTTGAGAGTCAGCTTCTGACATTAAAGGTCAGTGAATATGAAATGTCATCCTACGATGATCTGGGCAAGATCAGGGATGCAGCCTATGTCCTTGAAAAGGGTACTTATAAGTTCTATGTTGGATCAAATGTCAGAGATGCGATAAAGACTGAGTTTGAATATGAGAATCCTGTGGATAAGGTTATAGTTCAGTTAAGTCATAAGGCTGCTCCTGTATCATTAAAGGAGAGAATGCTCTCTGATGGAAGTTATGAAGAGCTTCCTTTGGGGGATGACAGGGATATCAATGAATGCATTTTTGAAAAGATGGAGCCGGGAACGGAAGAAGCGCTTCTTCCCGCACAGAAGGCTCTTCCAATACGCTCACTTATCAATCCTTACAAAGAGGGAGCAAAGAGTTTTGATGAGGTGGCAGAAGGCAAGGCGACTCTTGATGAGTTTGTAAAGCAGCTTTCCAATGATGAGCTCATGGACCTGGTGGGCGGACAGCCTAATGTGGGTGTTTCCAATACCTTCAGCTTTGGTAACATGCCGGAATACAGAGTTCCAAGCGCAGGCACTGCAGATGGCCCTGCGGGTCTTAGAATTTCACCGGAGACCGGCGTTGTGACAACTGCATTCCCATGTGCGACCACAATTGCCTGCACCTGGAATAAAGAGATTGCAGAGGAAATTGGTTTTGCAGGCGGAGAAGAAGTTAAGGAAAATAATTTGGCTGTATGGCTTACTCCGGCCATAAATATTCACAGAAATCCTATGTGCGGAAGAAATTTCGAGTACTACTCCGAAGACCCGTATCTAACAGGAAAAATGGCTGCTTCACTGGTATGTGGTATTCAGAGAAATCACATCGGTGCCAGCGTAAAACATTTTGCCTGCAATAATAAAGAGACCAATAGAAAGCACGCTGATTCAAGGGTTTCAGAGAGAGCTCTTCGTGAGATATATTTAAAGGCCTTTGAGATTATTGTTAAGGAAGCTCAGCCATATACCATCATGTCTTCCTACAATGCTTTGAACGGATACAGAGCTTCTGAAAACAAGGATCTTTTAACCGGAATCCTTCGTGATGAGTGGCATTTTGAGGGACTTGTCACTTCTGACTGGTGGACCAGAGCAGAACACTACAAGGAAGTAAATGCAGGAAATGACCTTAAGATGGGAAATGGATTCCCGGACAGATTAAGAAAAGCCATGGATGCGGGAGCTTTAAGCCGAGATGTCCTTGAAACAAGCGCAAGAAGAATCCTTAGTATAATCCTTAAGTTTGACTGATTTTCAATAATATTACAGAGGGATAAAAAAAGAGTCGGTTTCGGCTCTTTTTTTGGTATAATATTGATGGATTTTTCTATGTGGAGGGAACTTTGTTATGAAAAGAAGACTGATTAGTCTTTTTATGGCAGCCATGGTCGTTACATGTTCTGTGACCGGTTGTGGTGTCAAAACTTCTCAAAAAGAAAATACTGAGTTTGGTTATGGAAGCGGTGACGTTCTTTCCGATAAGAAGGTTGGCGTATGTATTTATCAATTTGCAGATACTTTTATGACTTTGTTTAGGGACGAGTTAAAGGATCGTCTCGTGGAACAGGGCATTTCAGAAGATAATATCGAAATAATGGATAGTCTGAATAACCATAATACTCAGGTTGACCAGGTAAAAGAGCTCATAAATGACGGAGTTGATGTGCTGATCGTTAATCCGGTCAATCCATCTTTTGCAAAAGAAATCACAGATCTTGCTGTTGGTGCAGGTATTCCTCTTGTATATGTGAACAGAGAGCCTGATGGCGATGAGGAAGACAGATGGGTCGACAATGATTATCATGTTTCATATGTTGGGTGCGACGCGCGTCAGTCAGGCACTTATCAAGGCGAGATCATCGAAGCGTTAGGATTTGACACAGTTGATCTAAACGGTGACGGCAAGCTGCAGTATTACATGATAGAAGGCGATCCTGAGAATATTGACTCACAGTACAGAACTGAGTATTCTGTCAGGACCTTGAAAGATTCTGCATGGAAGCTTGAGTGTGTAGGTGATGAAGTTGGTAACTGGCACCAGGAGACTGCAAGACAGCTTATGGCTAAGGCTTTAGAGGAAGATAAGGATATTGAAGTTGTTTTTTGCAATAATGATGCTATGGCATTGGGGGCTTTAGAGGCTATAGAGGCTGATGGCAAGGTTGTAGGTCAGGATATTTTTCTTGTTGGTGTTGATGCACTTGAGGAAGTTATAGGATGTGTGCTTGAAGGCCGAATTACAGGCACTGTTTTTAATGACTATATTTCACAGTCGCATTCCGCAGCAGACACGGCCATAAACTATATCAAAATGGAAAAAGTTGAGCATTACGTAGGTTGTCACTATGTGAAAGTTACAACCAAAAATGCGCAGGAAATACTTGATAAAATAAAGAAATAAGGACATTTGGGGATTTAATAATGAATATATCTGGAAAAGTTTATAGAAAATCAGTGCTTATCATTATTCTGATGGCACTTTTGGTAGCTGTTCTTCAGGGCAATCCATATACATCAGTGGCTTTTGGCGTGGACAGACAACCACAGATAGCAGTTTTCTTTGCGATTTCTTTGCTGGTTGCATGCTACTTTTTTAAATCATATATTTCGGGGAAACTATCCACAGAACGAAAGATTCTTTGGATAGTATTTTTTGGAACACTCATGAGATCATTCTATGTTCTTTTCACTGATATCTGGACTCTGCAAAATGATGGCGGAACCTTTACCGGATTTGGAACACCTGACATCAATAACGGACATATCGGATATATCGAGTATATCTATAAGTTTTTCCATTTGCCTGATATGGATCCCTATGATCATTTTGGATACTATCATCCACCACTTCATCATATAATTGAGGCTATCTGGCTTACTGTTCAGAGACTTATTGGTGTTCCGGAGGCGCTTGCTTTTGAGAATCTTCAGGTGCCAACGCTTATTTATTCGAGTCTTTGCATTGTTGTGATGCTTCACATTTTGGAAGAGTGCAAGGTTACAGAAAAAGGCATCTGTTTTGGCATGGCTCTTTTTGCATTTCATCCAAGAATGATGGTACTTGCCGGTTCTGTTAACAATGATATTTTGGCACTGCTTCTTTTGCTGACTACTATCTGGAGAACCCTTGTCTGGATCAGAGAGAAGAGCTTTAAAAATATCGTTCTTATCGCCCTTTCTCTTGGATTTGGCATGGTGAGCAAGTTAAATACAGCTATTTGCGCTTTCTCAATCGCACTTGTTTTCATGTGCTATCTTATCTGGTGCATCAGAGAAGGAAATCTTATAGAGCTTAGGGACTGCATTTTGGAATATCTGCTCTTTGGAGTGATTGTTATTCCGCTTGGACTTTCATATATTATCAGGAATCTTATTCTCTTTGGAGAAAAGCCAGGAATACCATCTCCTGCACTTATTCCAAGTGAATCAGTGATGTACACAGGAACTTATTCAGTGTGGTCAATCATAGGAATTCCTGGCTTGGCAGATCTTCATGTGGAATTCCCATTCCATCCGATAAGCGCTGCATCAATCCACAATTCATGGGTCATCCTCTTCCAGACAGGTCTTTTTGCTGAGGCTTTTCCTGCTGAGATAAATGATTACCTGCTTGCTTTTGCGCAGATCGCCTATGTTGCATCCATTATAGCAGCAGTTGTGACATCAATAGTTTTCTTCGTATGCTACTTTGCTGCATATAAGGAGCGCGACACAAAGCTCCGCACCACATTTGTACTGTTTACTTACATATTCATGATCATCAGCTACAGCCTCTTTGTATTTAAATATCCATATACCTGCAGCAGCGACTTTAGATATATGACAGCTGCACTTGTATTTACTTCACTGGGACTCGTGAAGATTCAGGAGGTTGTTGCAAAGGGTGGCTCTAATCGTGAAGGTGCTGCTATTAGCGGCGTATCGCATGGTGAAATTGGTCAGGATGGTGTCACAGGTATACTTGGTCGTGTGATTCGATTTATCACCAACACTGCTGTTGTTTTGACCCTTGTCTGCTCAGCAGTCGTGTATATGTTCTGGGATTTACATTGAAGTAGTTGAGGCGAGGAGGGGCATGTGACAGTTTGAGTGACTTTTGGGGCATGGGAGTCATATGATGGTTTGAGTGACTTTTGGGGCATAGGAGCCGTGTGATGGTTCATGTAGCACCGCTGATAATTAAGTCGTTAAAACTGTCACGGCGATTTCATGTGACTCTCAGTTGGATAATTGATTTTCAATTTTCAATAAACGAAATAAAAATGGTTGATTTTATATTTTCGTCGTTATATAATGTAGAACGTCGTCGGGGTGTGGCTCAGTTGGTAGAGCACTATCTTAGGGAGGTAGGGGCCGCGTGTTCGAATCACGTCACTCCGATTGATTTAAACCGCTCAGTTGAGCGGTTTTTTAGTGCCTAATATCAGGCAAGACCTGGTATTTTATGGCTAAGAGAGCTTTTATTTTTAGAGAGCTTTTATTTTTAGAGAGCTTTTATTTTTAGAGAGCTATTTTGTGATGAGCTTTTTGCAATGAAATCAATATATATAAAGAGAACAAAGAGCATTACTGCATACTACATAAATTATTAAAATGTGCAGTAGGTTTTCTCTTTAGATACTGTATCTTGTGAAAAAATATATCTATGCAGTAACGTGATTACTGCAATTATCTTGGTTTTCAAAATCCTACAGTAAATGTAAAAAATATTTACTGTAGATCTCTAAATTATCTTATTCCTGCAGTAGTAAATCTGGCAGGACTAATCAATAAAAGAAAAATAATACTGTATCAATAATA
>NZ_ATVR01000022.1 GCF_000420825.1 Butyrivibrio sp. AE2015
GTTTTTCAGAGGTCTCAAAGCACAATTTTATGAAATCATTCCTCAAAATCGCAAAAGAGACCATTTTTCATAGGTAAAGTGGAATTTACTTTTTCATTTGACCGATTCAAAATCACTAACAACATGTCTGAACCACTATACAAAGCATGTGATACTTGCAAAAAATCTCCAAATCATGTCAGAAGCCTATGCACAAGACATGAAAATCGAGAAAAATCTCTCGCAGCATGCTATAGCCAGGTAAATCTTTATGTTTTCAATATCCCAAGTCTCCAGCTGATTCAATTTCAGCCATCCCTACTGTTCTCGGAGTCAGAGCCCGAGGCAATAATCCCCAGCCACACCGCAAGGTGCTTGCCATTGACGGGTTCTGAGGAAAACGCTACAATTCTGAATCCGACGGTGCATGAATCTATCTACTGTTCCCATCATCCTCACCGTCGGCAGAGCCTGCAGGGCGTTTTCCTCAGGTTCAGTCAATGGTGGCGTACTCAGCCGCAATCTAAGCTTTTCTTATAATAAAAGTCTCGTTTCCAATACATATATTTATCATCATGTGGTTCGTTCTATACATGATGAACTGATAACGAAAGAATGCTTACGCCACCGGCGTAAGCATTCGTAATAAAGATCAATTCTTATTATAATCCTCTCGTTAATCTACAACGTAAAATTTGTGAGGAATGTAGAAAAATGCAAAATCATTTTTCACAGCCCCTCTTAAAATATTTGTTTATGCCATCAGCATGCGGAACATTTCGATAACCTGCTCCTTAGTAGCTTCTCTTGGATTTCCAGGATAGCATGCATCGTTAAGTGCATCTGTAGCAAGCTGATCAAGGTCTTCTTCTTTGATCTTATCAAGAGTTTTTGGAATACCAACATCCTCAGAAAGCTTCTTAACTGCTGCGATAGCTGCATCACGGTACTCTTCCTGACTCATGTTGTCAACGCCTTCTACGCCCATTGCTCTTGCAACTTCACGAAGTCTCTCGCCTGTGTACTCACGGTTGAATTCCATAGAAATTGGAAGGAACATAGCACAAGCAACACCGTGTGGTGTGTCATAATGTGCAGAAAGTGTATGAGCCATAGCGTGGTCGATACCAAGTCCAACGTTTGAGAAGCCCATTCCTGCAATGTACTGGCCAAGAGCCATTCCCTTACGGCCTTCTTTTGTATTCTCAACTGCTCCACGAAGATTCTTGGAGATAAGTCTGATAGCTTCAAGATGGAACATATCTGTCATTTCCCATGCAGCTCTTGTTGTGTAGCCTTCAATAGCATGTGTAAGAGCATCCATACCTGTAGCAGCTGTAAGTCCCTTAGGCATTGAAGACATCATTTCAGGATCAACGATAGCTACGATTGGCATGTCATGTGTGTCTACACAAACGAATTTTCTTTCTTTTTCTACATCTGTGATAACGTAGTTGATTGTAACCTCTGCTGCTGTTCCAGCTGTAGTAGGAATAGCGATGATAGGTACGCAAGGATTCTTTGTAGGAGCTACGCCCTCAAGTGAACGCACGTCAGCAAACTCAGGGTTTGTGATGATGATACCAATTGCCTTTGATGTATCCATAGATGAACCGCCACCTACAGCTACGATACAGTCAGCACCTGACTTTTTGAAAGCTTCTACACCATTTTTTACATTTTCGATTGTAGGGTTAGGCTTAATATCTGAATAAATCTCAAATGGAATCCCTGCCTTTTCCAAAAGATCTGTTACCTTTCCGGTAACTCCAAATTTGATGAGGTCAGGGTCAGATGCTACAAAAGCCTTTTTAAAGCCATGAGCATTGATCTCATTTACAACCTCGCTGATTGCTCCAGCCCCATGATAAGATGTTCCGTTAAGTGATATTCTGTTTGCCATTCTTCTACCTTCCTCCATTTTCTTTTTTATGCGTTTTTTCGCATGTAACCCAATTAAAATTTTACCATAACCAACTGCTCAAATATGAGCTAAAACGCCCATTTTCTTTGCACTTTCAATCATTTCTGCAAGGCAATATCTCACTACAGATATTTCTGATTTACCAAAAATTTACCAAAAGCCCAGTAATGTCTTCAGATGTTGTGATCCAGCGGTACCTTTGAAAAGTCCATATCCGATGCATAGTAGTAACTGGTGTAGCCCGTTTGGTTATAGCAGTTATTCTGCCAGGCTATGCTTACTCTGTACATTGCATCATCCATAGGTGTATAGAGTTTATGCTGTGTAATATCTGTATTTGTATAGATTCTAAGAGCACTGCTGTCCTCAAGCCTTAATACGATTTCTTCCCTGAAATCTCCGAAAAGATCTGCTATAAGGCATGGATTGCCCTTTGTTCCGTTATTGGTAAGGGTTCCCTTTGGATCAAGCATTATTCCGTGGGTGATATCATTTATCACCCCTCTGTGGCTGCCTTTTAAATAATCAGCCCCATCTATGACCTGAGTAGAAAGATCTGCTGCCCATCGGATGGCCTGATTGGTTGAAGGAGCCTTGAGCGGAAGCTCACGCCCCTTGCAGTCATATACATCATTTACCCAGCACTGAAGGCCTCTGACATTAGGGGCTATATCCCCGATCATACATCTTCCAAGGTCTTTGGTTGCAAAAACGCCAAACTTTCCTGTATCATTGCCATCTTTATCCGTGCCGTGTATCACTTCACCCGTAGCAGCATCTCTGAGCGCATAGCCATAAGGAGCAGCCTCAGCGCCTTCAAATACATTAAATATCTGAAAGCCCTCTCTGTCAGGATCAATATGAGCAACGTGCATGGAATCTCCATGACCCATCTTGGCATAAGTTCCATCAGGCAGATAGTCATAACTTGAATAAAGAACACTTCCGTCATGATCTATGCAGGCGGCACCGTAAATGATCTCCTGCTTGCCATCCCCGTCCACATCAGCTACAGACAGGCTGTGATTTCCCTGTCCGGCCAGGATTCCATAAACAGGGTCAGTTCCCTTACCGGCATGAGGATTGTCATTAAAGGGATTACTCATAGGAACATGACCACTGTCCACTTTCCAGATTTCTTCAAAGTCCTTGCCATCAAAATTGTAGGCAGCAAGAGTTGTTCTGGTGTAATATCCCCTGCACATGATAAGACTTGGCCTTTTACCATCAAGAAAGGCCACACCTGCCAGGAATCTGTCCACTCTATTGCAGGGTTCAATCCTCTTCATTGAATAGTCGCCCCACATAAGACCGTCATCGCCTCGTGGGAAAGGATAGTCTATAGTAGAAAGCTCACGGCCATCACCTGAAAACATGGTCAGATATTCGGGACCTTCATATATAAATCCCTCAAATTTCCTGAGCTCATTTTTGGGACTTCTCGATGGAGCATACACATCAAGGAAATAATCTGTAAGCTCATCTGCATCCCTATCGCTTAAGGGATAGTCATATCTTTTCTCAATTCCAAAGCACTCCTCCAAAGTATCAGGCCAGTTCCCTGCCTTAACTTCAGGATGCTCTTTCCAGGATAAAAAGACATTCTTCATGTGCTTTTTGTAATCATCAGCGGAGCACACGTAGTTATCTTCATTGGAATATCCCTTCAAAAGATCTTTTTCCGAAATCGTAATAAATTTTTCTGAAATCACTTCTCCGTCTTGGCCAAAGCATATCATCTTTGTTCCCGGCGCAGTCTTTACCGCCATTTCAGCCCTGCCATCGCCATCAAAATCATAGACCATGAACTGGGTGTAATGGGCACCTGCTCTGATATTGGGTCCCATATCAAGTCTCCAGAAAAGGTGGCCCGACAAGCTGTAACAATCGATGATACATCTTCCTGTATAGCCCTTTATGGAAACGTCCTGGGAATTGGTTGGATCCCACTTTACAATGTACTCGTACTCTCCATCACCATTGACATCACCAATGCTCATATCATTTAAAGTGTACTCAAATGTTTCTCCAGTCGGTGTCACTCCGCCTTCAGGCTTTTGTACCGGAATATCAAGGTAGTTTTCTCCGCTTTCCCATACTGAAACTTCAAGGCTCTTGTCTGCAGCAAAAAAGCTCTTGTCCAATACCTTATCACCAAATATCATACTGCTATCATCGACCTCAACAGCATATTTTGATTTCTCATTGCCCTCTTTATCCAGGTAATTTGTGGAGTCTGTAACTGTAGCTATCTGTTTTCCATCCCTGTATATCTTAAAATCAACGCCAACAAGCCCCGTAGCATTACTTCCAAATGCTTCTCTTTTAAAAAGTCTCCAGGATAAAAAGATACCGGTGCTTGTCTTTACCGCGATCAAGCCTCTTCCTAAATTTTCTCTCTGTTCCATGTCTTCTTTCCTTCAGGATATTATTTTCTTAAGTTCCTTTGCCACAAACCCGGCATAAATGAAGGCTCCCTCAAATTTGAGGTGCGCATTGTCTTCTTTTCCCTCAATCGCACTCTCAAACATACCTTTATCAAGATTCATATATATACCCTTGCAGGCCTCTTCCCCAATCCTGCTGTTATACTCTGCCGTCATTTTCCCCAGATCTATGCAAAAGAGCTTCTTTTCATCCGCCACTTCCAGCATTTTTTCTCTGTACTCAGGAAAAGAAATCCTGCAGTTTCCATTCTCATCAAAATCTTTCATGGCAATGGCAGTCACAAGAACCGGCACTGCCTTTTTGGCAAGAAGTGGATCAATATAATCATTTATCAGTTTTTCTTTATATTCTTCTGGAGATAGAAATCGCTCTTCCTTCTCCTTATATGCATCATTATGAGCTGACTGTATAAGGCAATAGTCCCCCTGACATACGCCATTTATAACTTCGTCAAAGCGCCCTTCATCATAAAAGCTCTTTAGGCTTCTTCCAGCCATGGCCCTGTTATCTATCACGAAATCCTCAACGTCATAGGTAACAGCATTATCGAATTTTGAACCCTTTGAATGATACACATTCACATTGTTATCGCAAAAATATCTATAGAGCATAGCCCCCCATCCGCACTGAGGAGCAGCCTCCAATTTGTAAGTCTGTACAGTCGAATCCCCCACAAGATATATTCTTGTTTTTCTATCCATCGTTAATAAACCATCCCCAATATCTTTTTATGCCTCTTATATTTCCTCCGGCATCCACTTTCTCGCAAACTCCATTGCCACAATAGTATTGAGGCACCACTGAGCAGCAACATTCGTAGATATTCCGGTTATTTCCCTGAGCTTTTCCTGATTACCGGCATTCTCAACCACGATTTCCTTAAATGTATCATCACCTGTTTCAGAAGAAATAGCATCTTTTAGGATTTGCCAAACCTTTTTTCCAAGTTTTTCATCGTCATAGTAGCTTGCAGCGTAGGCAACTACTCCAGCAGCCATGAAAGGATAAGAAAACTGTCTCTGCCCGATTCTGCCGTCTGTGAGGCGATTTTGTTCCGCATTGTCAAGGGTATAAAACCACCCATAGTCAGCAAGCATCTTGTCCCACTCAGGATCATCAAGTAGCTGAGTCATCTCAAGCCAGGTCTGCTCTGATCCCTGACAAATTGAAAGGTGGCTTCCTCCCGTTGCCCTGTCGCCAATATATCTCATGTGTGAGGTTTCAGGATCATACTCAAAATCAGTGCCTGACATAAGCTTAAGTGGTGTTTCCTTAAGATCAGCAATTCCTGTCTTTATCTTTTCAAGATATTTTTTATCCTCATTCTGCTCCCACCAGGTCATCCAGTCTGAACAGAAGCTGCTCCAATCAGGGCCTGTGCGGGCATGAGTTGGATAAACCATATCTTTTTTATCAAAAAAGAATCTAAGCGGATCCGTTTCTCCTACGGCCACATCCGCGTCTTTTACCTCTTCAAAATAATCCATGAGCCTGTAGTCGCCTGTGAGGTAGTAATACATCCTGTGGTGCCCTGCCATAGCTATTCTGGCTTCCTTGCAAGGGCATCCCCAGTGGCGGACATTATGCCTCGAGCCAAGGCCCTTGTACTTTCCAAAGTGATAAACATCAACCTCTGAACAATGCCTTGTCATGGCCTCGCAGATCTTAAACACATCATTTCTTCCTGTTCTGAGGAAATAGAACCACAGCCAGAAAGTCGGCACAAGCTCTGTATTTTGCCATGCATAGCCGCCCATGTCATAGCGCCATACATGCCTGTAAGGGTCATAAGTGTGCATGAAATCGCCGTAATCAAAGATTCCATACCACTTTCGCTGTTCAATCTCATTTTTGTAAAAATCAAATACCTTATCTATCTGCTGCTCAAAAAACTTTTCAGACTTCGTTTTCCTCTCTTCAAGGCTCCAGAATCCAAAGGCCCTAAGAGAATGAAGATATTCAGCCCCTGCATAGTAAAATGCCCTGTTCTGAACCCTTTGATAGAATTCATCAATCTCTTTATCCTCTGGAATCAGTTCATCAAAAAATCTTATGCTGTATTCCGATGTATTGGCGATTCCATAAGCGCTGGCTCCATAGACATCAAATCCCTCATAGTAAGTTTGTGAATAGCCGATGTCCTCATAGTGCCTAAAGTCGTAGGCATCAGCCTGAGGCGGCAGAAGCCAGATTGTTGCCTTGGCAGTATCTTTTGAAACATCTTTAAACTCAATTGTTGATGGGTACTTTTGCCAAAAATCCTTAAGTCCCACCATTATTCCGCCACAATCAGAGCCAAACGCTGCAACTCCCTTTGCTCTGTTTCCGTTAAGACAGTCTATATAGCACACATTATCTTTATTTGTTCTTTTCCTTATGACAAAATGCTCTGAACTATCCTGAAAAAGATAATAATCATTCCATATAGGCATCTCTTTAGAAGCTTTAACGGCATTAATGTCTTCATCTTTGTGCTCTGTAAATGCTAATCTTTTTCCTGCAACCTGAGCCCTGTAAATATCAGGTTCTACCCTTGGATGCCAGCAAAGAAGCATTGCATTTTCTTCATTAAAACAGCCATTATCAGTAGCAAACTTTACATGCCTGTTGTACTGCTCTCCTTTGGCAGGCACATCAAAAGAAATACCGACACCTTTAAGGAAATCCTTTGTTTCATCACCATCATAGAAAAATGTATGGGTAAATCTAAATTCAGGGCTGTCCTTATAAATTTCCATAAATATAGAAAAAGGAATCCTGCTGTCACAAGGTGTTTTATGAGTTCCGCTAAACTTAACGACGCACCTTGTGATCCCACATTCTATTATCTCAGCTTTTTCGACAACTCCCTCAAAAGGAACTGTCTTCTTTGAATACTCATCCTCACGATTCTCAATCAAAACCTGCAGATATGCACATTTTGCCAGCCTTTTCCCATTATAGGAAAGGTCATTAAAAAGGATGCTCCCTTTTTTGTTTACTGATAGCGATACCTTACCTGCTGTTATGTCAAAAGAACTCTCGCTTTCTTTTACATTGCAGGTGTCCATAGCACCTTCTGCATCATCTTGATTCAAAACCGGAAGAACCTCAGCCACATCTCCTATTTTTTCTGCATCAACAACGTGAGCAGCCCACTTAACGCTGCCATCAGGCCAAAAAGCCGTCACCCTCGACTGAAGCATTTCTTCTTTATCCCCGTATTTTACAGAAAAAGAAGCATTTCTTTTAACACTTCCTTTCTCCCACATGCTTCCAAATGTCGTATAACCCTTTGCAGCTGTCTCTGCCAATCTCTGAACCTTCATACCCCATCCTCTTAAAATGAGCATGGGGACTTATGCCCCATGCTCTTTATCATTTTAGTAACAAGAATCTGTTTTACTGAACCTGTGCGTTTACTTCGTCGATGATTGTTGCATAGCCACGGTTTAAAACATCATCCCATGCTGCTTTAAGACCTGCTTCATCGATCTCGCCACAGATGTACTGTGTACGTGCCTGTGAAATCTTGTCATCAAGATCCTTACCCATTGAAGCGTATGTTGTTGAATTGATAAGGTATGGAAGTGCAGGATTGATAACTGCATACTTCTCAGCATCTGCCTTTACCTGATTTTCAAGATTCTGACGCTCTGTCTTTTCTTCTCCAAGTGTAGAATCGATGTTTGGAATATAAGCAACGAGCTGGTTAAGTCCTGCGTAATTTGCCTTAAGTGCATCATCACTTGAATCAAGACGAACAATGTTGCCGTTCTCATTGATCTCATAGTTTACTCCCTCAAGACCATAGCCTGTAAGGATAAGCATTTCCTCATCGCACATTCTGTCAAGGAATGTAAGAGCAGCCTCTACCTTCTCAGGTGTATCACAAGTTGAAGCTGAAAGTGTGAAGTATCCGTTGTAACCTGATGTAGCCATTGTCTTGCCATCAATGTTGCTAAGAAGGTTCATTGAAGCAAACTCTGAAGGATCTACAACTGATGGGATCTCGTTGTTTACGAAGTAATCCCAAACTCTTCTTCCACCATCAAGAACGTCGATGTATACACCATTCTCACCGTTCTTACAACCATCTGACCATGTATCTGTTGTACGTGAAGCCCAGTCTGAAGGCATAAGTCCCTCTGAATAGAGTTTCTTGAACCAGTTAAGTGCTGTCATGTACTCTTCCTGCTGCCATACCGGAACAAGCTTTCCATCAACTTCTGCCCATCCGTTGCCGCAGCCAAACCATGTCTGCATGATATCGAAAGGACCTGTATAAGATGTCATTTCCATACCGATTGTATCGTTCTGACCGTTTCCGTCTGGATCTTCGTATGTAAACTTGTAGAGCATGTTGTAAACATCATCAATTGTCTTAGGCTCTGAAAGGCCAAGCTTGTCAGCCCAGTCTTTACGATATGACATACCATATCTTCCAAGTACACGAGCTCTGTAGATACCGATCTGCTTGCCATCAACTGTAAGTGACTTAGCTACGTCTGCGTTCTGCTTTGAAAGGTTAGGATACTTCTCTGTATCCTTAAGGTACTCTGTAAGATCAACGAAAGCTCCCTGCTTAGCTGCTGTAACAACTGTACCAGTAACTGCTCCGTTCCATGTCATGATCATTGGCATTGACTTAGGATCCTGCATTGCAAGTGTTGCCTTCTCTTCAAGAACATCGTTCTGTACCCACTGGATGTCAACATCAACACCTGTATGAGCCTCAAGCTCCTGCATGATCTGATCTGCATAATCTCCTGTGTTTGAAGCACCTGAGTTGAAATCAATTGTCATAAATGTAACTGTTGGATATTCAACCGGTGTCTCGGCTGTCTGTGCTGCCTCTGTAGTAGCTGTAGATGTTGTAGCATCAGCAGTCTGTGTGTTCTCAGTTGTCTGAGAATCTGTTGTCTGTGTTGTAGCCTGTGAACCACAAGCTGCAATCCCCATTACCATGCTTACACTAAGTAATGTTGCAAGTAACTTCTTTTTCATTGTAATCCTCCTTAAGAAAGAAAATGTGTATATGAATCTCACCATTTGAGAATTCATTCATTAAGTGCTAAGTTAATAAGGAACTTAAGCTCTCGCATGCTATGCATGCTCGCCTTAAGACGTTCGCACTAAACTCGAAAAAACCTCGTTAAGTGCTCTCAGCCTTTAACTGCCCCCACCATAACTCCTTTAGTAAAGAATTTCTGAACGAAGGGGTACACAATCAGAATAGGTACTGTCGCAATAAGTGTTGTTGCCATTTTTACCGCCTTATCAGGTGGCGCACCGTTCTGATCATAGTAATCCATCATTACATCACTGATGGCACTGGCTTTTAATACAATATTACGGAGCATGATCTGAACCGTGTATTTTGCTGGTGTCTGAAGATAGATCATCGCGTTGAAATAGTCGTTCCAATAGCCTACTGCGTAGAAAAGAGATATTGAAGCAAGTACCGGCTTAGAAAGTGGAAGGACTATCTTTAAAAATGTAAAGAACTCTCCTGCTCCGTCCATGTAAGCTGCTTCCTCAAGTTCAAGTGGAAGCTCCTGGAAGAAGTTCTTTATGATGATCATATTAAATGGGCTGATAGCTCCGATAAGGATAAGAGCCCAATATGAATCATACAGTCCGTAAGTTCTAAGTACCATGAAGGTAGGGATCATACCACCTGAGAAAAGCATTGTTACGATAACCATGTTAAGGAAGAAGTTTCTTCCTCTGAAATGCTTTTTGGAAAGTGGATATGCAAATGTGGTAGAAAGAGCCATATTTACAATTGTTCCCATAAATGTAAGGATCAATGAGTTTTTCAAACCCATCAGGATATTTCCGTTATTGATTGAATATTTATATGCATTAAGTGACCATACGTGAGGGATGATAAAGAATGCTCTCTCTGTAAGTTCTCTGTCTGTCGCAAAAGAGCCGGCTGCAATATACAGGAATGGAAGAAGTGTTATAACGCCAACACAGCCCATAAGTGTATAGATGATCACATCTGTGATCCTATAGCCAAGGCTCATCTTTACTCCGCGCTTGTCACGCTTAATAGCCTTTGTATCTGAAGCCATTTTCTTCCTCCCTTAATATATTCCTGATTCACCAGCTTTTTTAGCTGTGTAGTTAGCACCAAGTACCATGATCATACCGACAATGGACTTAAACATACCTGCTGCCGTTGAGAATGAATACTGTGCATTCTGGATACCTCTTGTATAAATGAAGGTATCAAACACTTCCGCAAATGCTACGTTAAGGTCGTTTCTCATAAGGAATATCTGCTCATAACCTGTATTCAAAATAGAACCAACTCTTAAGATAAGCATGATTATTACTGTACTCTTGATAGCAGGAAGTGTGATATTCCACATCATCTGCCATCTTCCGGCGCCGTCAACTCTGGCTGCCTCATACATTTCCTGATCAACTCCCGCAAGAGCTGCCAGATAAATGATCGTTCCATAACCTGTTTCTTTCCAAATATCCTGGCCAACGATCAGTCCCCAGAAGTACTTTCCACTTGAAAGAATTGGAATTGTCTCCCCTGTGGCTGCCTTAACAAGCATATTGATAAGACCATCGTTTGTGTTAAAGAGCTGATATGACAAGCTGGCTACAATAACCCAAGATACAAAGTGTGGAATGTAAATGAATGTCTGCACTGTTCTCTTATACCAGCTATGTCTTATCTCATTTAATAAGAGAGACAAAATGATTGGTGCCGGGAAATAAAGAACCAGCTGCAATAATGAAATTCCAAGTGTATTTCTAAGAAGGATCAAAAAGTCCTGATTAGAAAAGAACTGCTTGAAATTGTCGAAGCCTACCCAAGGGCTTCCCCAGATTCCCTGAAACGGCGAGTAATTCTTAAATGCAATTACCAAACCTCCCATGGGTACATAACGGAACATTATAAAATATAATAGTCCCGGCAGCAGCATCAGATACAAAGCCTTATGACGCCACATATAAGCGAGGAGACCACTGTCTTTACTATAGAAGACTTTTCCTTCAGTAGTAACGATCTTGCGGTATCCCTTGCGCTTTTCACCGCTGTTACCCATAATTACCTCCTGCTTTACTTTAGTAATAATGTCATCATTTCTTTATTGGCAGATGCAAACCATGTACAGATTATACGAATTGCCCACAAATAACGTCTATAATCATTTTCTTGCATTGTAAAAAGCATCCAATTAAGGATGCTTTTTTATATACTCTTTTGTGCATTTTGCATTATCAATAAATTGATTATCACTGTTAAAGTGCCTATTTAAGCCTCTTTTAACGCCTGCCTGTATTTTCCGGGAGTAACACCCTCCATCTTGTTAAAAAATCTGATGAAATTCTGAGAATTTGTATAATTAAGTTTTTCTGCTATGGCACCAACTGTCATATCTGTTTCAGATAAAAGTTTTTTAGCATACTTGATCTTATATTTATCAACATACTCAGTAAAGGTAAGATTCTTTTCCTCTTTTAGGATCCTCCAGATATAACTTGTATGATAACCAAGGCTCTCAGCACACTCGTTCAAAGTAATATTGCCGTCTTTATCCTCAACAAGCTTTTCAATAGCTGTCATGATATTGGCCGACTGGCTGTCAAGCACGTTGTTCTGATGATAGATGATCGGATCTATCATATTGAATTTTATGTACTTTCTCACACGGTTGAGATCATTGTAATCAAGAATAACTGGATATATCTGCCTGAGCTCTTCTCTAAATACGCTTGTACCAATTCCCGAAGTCTGAACTTCAAGGACAATCCCATTTACAAGCTGCAGCAGGACAGGTACGCAGTTGTCCCTGGAAACATCCATAGTAATAAGCTTCTCAAAAAGCCCGTCAACTACTGAATATGCTTCCTCCTTGTCTCCTCTTCTAAGTGCCCTTCTAAGTTTTTCCTCTATGTCACTGTCAAAAGATATCTGATCCATGCCGGCATCCATGCGGTAATAGCTAAGATAGCTTCCAATATCTATCTTTCCATAGTGAAGAGCCTGCACGCTTTCCAGATATGCCTTATTTATAGAGTATATATCCGAGTATTCACTACTGATACCTATACCAATATTTAATCCAAAAGTATTGTAAACATACTGTGTCATGTAATTGTAGTTTTTCTCTATCAGTTCCTTTTCAGTTTCTTTTCCATCGCAGCTGATAAAAATAACGATTGATCTTGCGTAGTACACAGGAGGCAAAAACTCCTTCATGCCGC
Source organism: Butyrivibrio sp. AE2015 (assembly GCF_000420825.1). Taxonomy (GTDB): domain Bacteria; phylum Bacillota; class Clostridia; order Lachnospirales; family Lachnospiraceae; genus Butyrivibrio. The sequence goes on from NZ_ATVR01000022.1 coordinate 12,569, forward strand.
AATCTTCTGTTATCCTGTCAATGATCTGATTGCAGATACTCTTATCCCTATCTGAAGACACAGGGCTGTCGTCATCCGTGGATCTAAGCACAAAGGAAAGTATCCTGTAAAAAGAAGGAATTCTACTTGATAGCGAAAGTCTATACAGATACTGATCTATTTCAGTATTCGTAAGTTCATTTCTGTAAATCCTGGTGGCAAAAAGAGCTGTCGTATGACTTATAAGGGAGATGTTTTTACTATCAAGTTTTTTTACACTGTCAGTTAAGTACTGAAGCTCATCTTCACCTGGGCGAAGCTTATAATCACTTGATTTTTCAATTTCTCCTATAGCTGTCTGGATAGGCTTATAAATACTGTTAAACAGGATCGTCGCTCCAAAGAACAATAAGAGCACGATCAAAAGAAATGCGATCAGATAATAAGCATTTACAAACAGCTCTATTCTGTCAGAATAATTCGCCACATAGAGAGTAAGCCCGGCAATGCTGGAAGTTTTGGCACTGATATATACTCGCTTTCCGTCATCATTTTTCGTGGAATAAATGGCGTTTGTATCTGTTTTTTCCATGTTGATCTGCTCAGGAAACTCTTTATCTGTAGAAAAAATAAGTTTTCCATCCGCAGTATAAAGAGCTGCCTGCTGATTATCACCAAGCTGCTTTCTGATATCGCTTGTGATCTGCGACATATCAACGTTTATCACTTCAAGGGCATATGGTGTAACTTCAGAAAAAGGAACAAAAAGCACAAGGTTCAGTCCATATAAAGGTACTGTAGTCCTGTATTCCTTGCTGTATTTGTCAGGCTCTGCCCCGTCAATGTAAACCCACAGGTTCTTTGTATAAGTCTCCTTATATGCATCATAGAGGTCAGTCAGCTCACCTAGATTTTTAACTTCTTTGATGTCATATTTTCCTTTTGTGCCAAGGACAGTATCAGTCTTGAAATTCACAAGAGAATAATTTGCCACATAGTCTGATACAATATTGCCCCCATCCAAAATATCCCCTGCATCAGTTATGGAGCTGACCTTAGAGTAATCAACGTCATTTTCGACTACATAGCGGAGCTTTGTGTTATTCTCAGATGCAAGATAATACTTATGAACAGTAATAAGGCTGTTTTCAATACTGTTTAACATATTCTCTGCATCTTTTACCAGCTCTGCATTTCTAAGATCCCTGTTTCTGTCTATATAGCTCTTAATAAAAATAGTGCCGAAAGAAACCACTGCCACTATCAAAAACAGCGTAATTCCAATCAGCACTTTGTATTTATAAGCAATCCTTCTAAGCGGAAGCTCAGAAAACTTCTTAAATTTAAACATATAATACCCCAATCCCCAAAATAAGCGTCTTAGGGTATTATAGCATGGTTGTAGTTAACAAAAAAATGGTAAAAACAGCACAAATACTTTACATAATTTTTTGTTAATCATCAACATCAAAATTTTCCAGGATGTTTTCTTTCTTAGCCGGTTTCACATCTCCATGCTTTACCATCATCATTGTGCAAAAGGCGAGGCATGAAAAAACAACCGCATAAGGGAACAGGGTCCTGTAGGATATGTGTTCAAGAAGTATTCCTGACAAGATAGGTGTAAATACCTGGGCCGCCATGGAAAAGGTGTAATAAAGTCCGGTATATTTTCCTATATCTCCTGCCCTGCTCATCTCAACCACCATGGGATATGAGTTGACATTTATGGCTGCCCATCCGATTCCTATAAGAGCAAAGAAAATATTGATCGAACCGGAATAACGCGGCATAAAAGCAGCAACTATATAACAAAAGGTCATAATAATGACACCTGCAAGAATAGTCTTTTTTCTGCCTATTCTACTTGATATTGCACCAATAGGTATGTAGCTCAAAACAGCGGCAACTGTCGCAATAAGAAGTGTCTTTGCGTAGCTTCCATCGTGAAGATCCCACACTTCTTCCACATATCTGGTATAAGCTGTTGTCACGGCATTATAAGCCATGTACCAAAAAGCCACAGACATTAAAAGAAAAGCAAGACTTTTAAACACATCCCCGGGCAGCTTTACACCGGAATTTACATCTTCACTTTCTTTTTCTATTTCTTCACCAAGTGAATGGAGTCCCCCTTCTTTTTCAATATCTGACTTTATCTTATTCTCTTTAATATTCAGAACCAGAATAAGAATAGAAACAGCCATCAGAATGATTATGCTAAACATAAGCGGACTGTAATTTGTCATACTTGAATCATCAACCTTTTTGATCAGCACCATAGTCATAACTAAAGTAAATACTCCGCCAAGGGCTCCCATAAGATTGATTATGGCATTTCCTGCGCTTCGAAGGGGCGCCGGTGTAAGATCAGGCATAAGCGAAACAGCAGGAGACCTGTATATTCCCATTGATATCAAAAGAAGAAGCAGGATAACAATGAAAAATCCAATATTTCCACTAGGCTTAGCAACATTGATAAGTAAAAATAAGAATACTATAGCCCCTATGGTTCCTATGAGTATGTAGGGAATTCTTTTGCCAAACTTAGTATCTGTCTTATCAGACAAAGCCCCGAAAAAAGGAAGCATGAAAAGCGCAAATACATTATCAAGCGCCATGATCGCACCTGTTGCAGTTTCTCCGAGATTAAAATTGTATTTCAATATCTTTGGTATTTCATTGTCGTAAAACTGCCAGAATGCGCAGATTGATAAAAAAGCAAAGCCTATGAGTATAGTTCTTTTGTAGTTAAGTTTCATCCCAAATCCCCCAAATGCAATATCAAGATTTTTTTCTAAATCCGATCTTTCCGTCATTGAAATACATATTTTCACTTCGATATGTATTATCTTCTTTACCTATATTGGTAGCAGGAGTCGTAAAATACACATCCCCAACAGCTGTATCAGAAACCTTGGTAAAGGTATCATTCCAGAGTGAAAGCTTGGAATTATGCACGATAGAGCTTCTTGTTGTATCGAACGTAACCCTTCCATCAAGCTTTTCCCAAAGATCCGTACATTCGTGAAGCCAGTAGCCACCTCTGGTTAGAGAACCTGTTACTGTATAGCTTCCTCCCTCGGTAAGCTGGAGCTTTAGCGCCTTTAGTATTCCGGCACAAAGGATCATTCCCGGAATATAATCAAGCGGAACACCGTTTAAGTTCACAGGCTTTTTTAGTGAACCATTTCTTACGCTAAGTCCTGTTATATCCTCAGCACATGGTGCCCACCCCGGTCTCTCATTCCAAACTGTGTCTGAGAAGCAGCGAAGACTTCCGTAGATCACGTTAGGATTGAGCTTATGAATATCTTTTTCTGATAATCCAAATTTATCAAGAGCTCCAACCTGATAAGAGCAAACGACAATATCAGCTTCTTTTACGAGCTTTTTAGCCTTTTCAAGCTGTTTGGGATTATTAAAATCAAGCTGAATACTCCTCTTTCCTGCCCATCCGTCAAGCTCAAGCATCGCCTGCTCCTGCTCTACATATTTGCCTCTTCTGACCATAAGAACATCAGCCCCGGCTTCCGCAAGAAGTCTTGTGCAGGCGGGACCTGCTATGATATGTGTAAGATCCAGTACCTTTATTCCTGAAAGCGGTCCTCTGCTCTTGTCGTACTTTCCAAGTTTCTTTTTCAGATCTGCTCTTTCTTTGGTAAGTCTAAAAAGCGGCATATCGCATACAGCTTTGCCAACTTCGCTCTCTTCCCACTCCTGCCTTGTTCGGAGCATACATCCACAGGCACCATTTTCAAAAGTCTTCTCTTCAAGTTCCTGTGCATTCCACTGCCTAACAGCTTTTGCAGTTGTTATCTTATCGAATGGAAGGGAACTTAATACAAACTTTCCTGGCTCTTTTGTTATCCCCAAAGTCTCCATCATTATTTTTTTCTGAGACTCATAGTAAACATGGGCAGAGAATTTCCTTCCGTCTTTTGTTTTGTACTTATAAAAAGAGCCGTTAAGAGCATTGTCAACACGAACTGCTGAATCACACCTTGCCTTAATAAAATCCTTATTCCCCTTATAAGCACTCATATAAAGACGCACTACCTGAAGCCCCGCCAGATCAACATCGCACATTACAGGCTGGGGTTCTTTTATGTTGTTTCTGATATTTCCTATTTCCTGAACAAGCACCGAATCCAGTGCAAGAATAGCTGCCGCAGGACCTGTCTGCAGAACCTTTTCGTCTTCATACAGGCGCTTTACAGCTTTTTTTCTGAGCGACAAAAGAACAAGCTTAAGAAGGCCAGGAAATGGGTTGTGCCCATATACTGACTTTTCTATCTGCTTCTTCCTTCCATCGGATAGATTAAAAATAACCGGAGTATCTACCTTTAAATCAAGCTTCTCCAAAAGATCATCATAACATGCGACCGCCTGAAGAGCTTTTTTCCCCATTACATTCCCCATAGCATTCTCCTCGTAGTTTTAATTTCTTTATTCAGTTTTTAGCTTAGCTTATTTAGAATTTCTGCAGCTTTTTCGTTCCCATGCTTTGCTGCATATGAAGCCCATTTTTTTGCTTTAACAGGATTGGCCTTACCCTCTAAGCTTCCTGTAAAATAAGCTTCTGCAATCTCCCCGGCTGCTTCGATACTGCCCTTCCCTGCCTTATCGATGAGATCAAGGAGTTTTTGTTTCTTTTGAATATCCATTTAAAACCTCAATATCTGATTATATTTCCAGATAAGAGTATACCACGATATGCTATATTATGCATTCTTGAACATAAAGTTCCTGGCCGGTAGCCGACATGCGCTTAATGGACAGGATGAATATCAAGTCCTGAAGGAAGATTGCTTTCTACGCCTCCGGCAATATCCATAAATCTGGCAAGTCCCATATATATTTCCGCTCTTGAAATATATGTTTCAGTGGCTATTTCGTATTTTTCATTGATCACATTCTGCTTTGTGTCCTTGAATATTTTTTTACCGTTCTTTGTAAAGGAGACATCTCCTAAGATCCTTAATTCATAGGCTTTTCTAAGGCTCTGCTCAAGGGTTACTTTCTTTCTTTTTTCTTTGTCCTTTTCAAGAAATCTTACAATAAAGCTCATAAATTCTGCATATGTAAGCGAATCATCAGGCCTGAAAAGCTTTTTGCCACTTTCCTTGTCATGGCCAATAGTCTTTTCATCGATCATGTCTTCATCCACAAGGGCCTGAATATATCCGGCGTCCCAGTCGTATTTACTGATATCTGCAAACTCACCGCAATAAGGTCTTTTGCCTGCCATCCTAAAAGCCTTAAACATCACCATCAAAAGCTGTGCTCTTGGCATCACAGCATAAGGGTGCGCATACATTACGCATGGATCCAAAAGACAGTACTTAAATGCTTTTTTAATGTCCTTATACTCAGGAATCCCCTTAATATCAACATACGGAGGTTCAATGCCAAATATATCAAATCCCGGCTTTTCTTTTGGAAGAGCCTTTTCTTCAGGAACTATGTCTGTAACAGGAGCTTTTGAATTCTCAATGATCTTCCTGTCAAAAAAGCTGTCACCAGATTGCCTTGTGATCTCTTTTGCAAAGTAGTCCCCTATTAGAAGCGCACCATACTCATTGGTATGTGTTATATCACCCGGTATAAAGAAATCCTTTGCACTATCTCCAAACTCTATCCACTTATCAAAGGTATAGTCATGAAGGTCAACAAAAGGGACATCAAGCTTATTGGCAACCCTTTCACAGGCATTCCTGTATGGCGCAAGAAGAGAATAATATTCACCGTTCTCCTTAGCAGGAATACGGCTTATTGGGGAACAGATCACAGGGAAAGCCCCAAGCTTTCTTACCTCTTCCACATACTTTTCCAGATTATCAGAATATCCACCAAAAGGCTGAAGGTTGCGCCTTTTCTGATCATTATGGCCAAACTGTATGATAAAAAAGTCTCCCTTTTTTATCATTTCTTTTGCCATATCAAAATGTCCATCATCCCTAAAACAATTGGTTGTCATTCCCGAATGAGCCAGATTGCAGACTGCACCTTTACCTATATATCCAAGAAGCATCTGAGCCCAGCCCGCGCAGCTTCCATATGGATAATAAGGTATCCCGGCATTCTGGTCAGTAAGCGTAGAGTCACCGGCTACCCAGATAACAGGCACTTCCTCTTTAACCACCTTTATATCGCAAAGTTCAACAACATCAGCATGAGTAAAGCTTACATATATAGACTTGTCATCATACCGCTTTGCAGATAGCGCCGGAATATATGGAGTAACGGCAATGTAAAAGCTCTTTTTATATTTTTCGCCCTTGGCAAGGTTTATTCCCCGGGAAACCATATTCCTTCTGCCTGCAAAAAGTGACATATCCCTGATATTATCTTTTGCCATAAATTCTAAGTCTACTCTGTAAGTTCCAAACTCAGAAACAGTAACTTTTTTTATGGCAATGGCTCTCTTACAGTCATCGCACTTATAGTCTTCTTTCAATCTCCTATTTGTCCATCCACCATTATTAAGGGCTTTCCAGGTGTCAGTATCCTTAATATTCATATCCAATACATTTTCAGTTTCTCTACTCATAATCTGCAGCTGTCTTATCCTTTCAAAAGGTAAAGAACAATAGCAAAATACCTTTAGTTTCGCTATTGTTCCTGATATATGTGTTAATGCCACACAAATATACTACTTTTTCTCTGACAGAATATAAACTAAATTAACTAACATTGTTGCGCATTTTCGCCCATTTTTAGAAGTTTACTCGCCAAACTCATCTATGGATGCTGCTATCTCGTCCAGACTGATTTTCAATTTTCCGTCATATATAGCCACCGGTGCCTCACCCTTTAAAGGCATCATAACAGGCATAAAGTCCTCTTCCATAAAGTTATAGATGATCAGCATGCGCTTATGAGGGTCAACTATCCAATACTCCCTTACCCCGGCTTCACTATATTTTGTAAGTTTAATTGTCATATCTTTTTTTCTGGTGGACTTAGAAAGTATTTCCACCAAAAAATCAGGGGCACCATATATTCCAAATCCTTTTATTTTTTCCCTGTCACAAATTACCAAAACATCCGGTTGTACCATGGTCTTGTCATCACAGTCAATCTGAACATCCACAGGAGCAAAAAAAGCCTTGCATTTACCTTTATTTTTTTTGATGTAATCAGCTATTGCTGAATGAATCACGTAGGAAATGTCCTGATGAACAACCCTTGGAGCAGACATATCGTAAAAAACGCCATCAATAAGTTCAACCCTCTGTTCATCAGGCAATGCATAATAATCATCAAGCGTAAATTCGCCCTGTTTTTTCCCAGGGTTACCATATTTAATTCCATCGGGATTTCCAAATACAGGCTCCTCTTCCCTTAAAATATTGCCATGATCATCACCGGTAGAATAACCGCTTTTCCCATATTCAAAGGCCTTGCCCTGAAACTTTTCTTCATCTCCTCCAAGAACCTTTTCTATAGCATTAAGAGTTGCAATTCTTGGTGATTTGGTCTTTCCAGAAAAAATTTTCTGTAGAGTTATTGCCGGAACTCCCGTATACTCTGAAAGTTGTGCATAACTATATCCTCTTTTTTCCTTAATTTCTCTCATCTGCTTTATTGTCATGTAAGTGCCCTCCATTAGTCCCATACGTGTATCATGAATACAAAAAGATATTATTGCCCTGTATTTCATATACTTTAATATACTTTTGTATATAATTATATCTTTTAATATCCTTGTAGTCAATATAGAATCTACTATGCTTTTTCACAATATTGTCACCAGGCAGATGCTTGATATTTATTCATCATTTTTCGATTGCATTTTATAGTAGATTCTCATATAATACGAACTGTTGCAAAGGTATATATTTGTTTTTCAGAAAGGCTATTTTGTAAATGATAAGTGCAAATAACGTAACACTCAGAGTCGGTAAAAAAGCTCTATTTGAGGATGTAAATATTAAATTCACACCGGGTAACTGCTACGGTATCATCGGAGCTAACGGGGCCGGTAAGTCAACATTTCTAAAAATCTTATCCGGACAGATTGAAACAACAAACGGTGACGTTGTTATCTCTGACGGAGAGAGACTTTCATTCCTGGAACAGGATCACTTCAAATATGATGAGAACGTTGTTCTTGATACAGTAATTGCAGGCAATGCCCGTCTCTTTGAGATAAAAAATGAAAAAGATGCCATCTATGCCAAGGAAGATTTCACAGACGAAGATGGTATCAGAGCCAGCGAACTTGAAGCTGAATTTGCTGAACTTAACGGATGGGAAGCTGAATCTGATGCGGAGAGTCTTCTGAACGGACTGGGAATCGAATCCGAGTTCCACTACAAACTTATGAAAGAGCTTGATGGTGCACAGAAGGTCAAGGTTCTTCTTGCAAGAGCCCTATTTGGTAATCCGGATATCCTTCTTTTGGACGAGCCTACCAACCATCTGGACCTTGATGCTATTGCATGGCTTGAAGAGTTCCTTATCAATTTTGAGAATACTGTCATTGTTGTATCCCATGACCGTTACTTCCTCAATAAGGTTTGTACTTACATCGCTGATATAGATTATGGCAAGATTCAGCTTTATGCCGGTAACTACGACTTCTGGTACGAGTCATCACAGCTGATGATCCGTCAGATGAAGGAAGCCAACAAGAAAAAAGAAGAACAGATCAAAGAGCTCAAAGAGTTCATTGCCCGTTTCTCAGCTAATGCAAGTAAGAGTAAACAGGCTACATCCAGAAAGAAAGCTCTTGAAAAGATTGAGCTTGATACTATCAAGCCTTCAAGCAGAAAATATCCTTACATTGATTTCAGACCAAACAGAGAGATCGGTAACGAAGTTCTTACTGTAGACGGCCTCTCCAAGACAATTAACGGAGAAAAAGTTCTCGACAATATTTCTTTTGTTATCCAGAGAGACGACAAGGTTGCTTTTGTAGGCGGTAACGAGCTTGCAAAGACTACTCTCTTCCAGATCCTTACAGGTGAGCTTGAACCGGATGAAGGAACTTATAAATGGGGTGTAACAACATCTCAGGCTTACTTCCCTAAGGACAATACAAAAGAGTTTGATAACGACTACACCATTACAGAATGGCTTACAGGTTATTCAGAGATCAAAGATGCTACTTACGTAAGAGGCTTCCTTGGAAGAATGCTCTTTGCCGGTGAAGACGGAGTTAAAAAAGTTAAAGTCCTTTCCGGAGGAGAAAAAGTAAGATGTCTCCTATCCAAAATGATGATAAGCGGAGCCAACTGTCTTATCTTTGATGAACCAACCAACCACCTTGATATGGAATCGATTTCCGCTCTTAATGACGGAATGATCAAGTTCCCGGGCGTTGAACTTTTTGCCTGCCGTGACCATCAGGTTGTGCAGACAACAGCTAACAGAATCATGGAGATTCTTCCTGATGGATCTCTTATCGATAAACGTTCTACTTATGACGAGTACCTTGAAAATGATGAAATGGCAAGAAAGCGTACAGTTTATAACACTGCCGCTGACGAAGAGGAGGATGACTAATAGTCATCTCCTATCTGACCCATTTCGAATAATAACCACGTGATTATCAGGGTCAAAAGATCTTGATATAAATACACTTAAGTGTTTTAAGGAGGAGCTTTATTATGCAGCAGTTTACCCCAGTAAAAGAAGGAAAAGTACGTGAGATCTACGATATAGGTGAAAACCTGATCATGGTAGCAACAGACAGGATTTCAGCTTTCGATGTTATCTTAAAGAACAAGGTAGTAAAAAAGGGTACAGTTCTTACTCAGATGTCCAGATTCTGGTTCGACTACACTAAGGATATTGTAAAGAACCACATGATCAGTGTTGACAATGCTGATATGCCTGAATTCTTCAGTGCTCCAGAATTTAAAGGAAACAGCATGCTTTGCAAAAAGCTCACTATGATCCCTGTTGAATGTATTGTACGTGGTTATATCACAGGTAGTGGCTGGGTATCATACAAGGAAAACGGAACAGTTTGCGGAATCAAACTTCCGGAAGGATTAAAGGAATGTGGCAAGCTTCCTGAACCAATCTACACACCAAGCACAAAGGCTGAGATTGGTGATCACGATGAGAACATCGATTTTGAGAGAAGTATTGAAGTACTTGAGAAAGCATTCCCCGGACGCGGCAGAGAATATGCTACAAAGATCAGAGATTACACAATAGCTCTTTACAAAAAATGCGCTGACTACGCTCTTACTCGCGGCATCATAATTGCTGATACAAAGTTTGAATTTGGTGTTGATGAGAATGGTGACGTTGTTCTTGCTGATGAAATGCTCACTCCTGACAGCTCAAGATTCTGGCCTGTAGAAGGCTATGAAGAAGGTCATGATCAGCCTTCATTTGATAAGCAGTTCGTTCGTAACTACTTAAAGTCTAATCCTGATTGCGATTACAATCTTCCTTCTGACGTAATCGACAAGACAATTGCAAAGTATCTTGAAGCTTACAAACTCCTTACAGGCAAAGACCTCGAGGCATAATAAGTATTTGCAGATAGTAGAAATCCCACAGGTTCTAACGAACCTGTGGGATTTTTTATTGTTAATCTTCAACCATCACAAACTGTCCAAATACTGAAACATAATCTCTGTCATTACTATCTGTAAACGTCAATACCCCCGGATAATCATAATTATCTTTTGATAGTCTTTTGCATTTTTTTGATATTAACTCCTGCTCCCCATCTTTAGAAAGAGCGGTCAATGTATTATCTCCGTACATATAGAGCTTTTGCGTATCGCTATCCCAGTACATTTTTCTGATATCCATATTTTCATCTTTATCTGAGATTGCTGTGATTTCTCCATTTTCATCAATACTGCAAAGAACGGTCTTTCCTGACTCATAGTAATAGCACCAGACAATTGATGCATCATCATTTATTTCCACTTCGTCTATGTTCACATCACCTAAAAGCTTTTTTCTCTCCAGCTTTCCCGAATCATCCCGCTCATACCTTATAAGTTCTTTATCATCTTCAACAATATAGATATCCTTATCAGTACGCCTTGCATGAAATGCCACATAATTATAATTATGTCCAAGCTTTGTAAGTGTATAGTCGTCATTAATGAGGTAAACATTGCCATCACCATCATGAATTAAACCGCCTGCAAAAGTATCGGCATCATATACGATTCCATCATACCCTTCAGCATCTGAACTTTCTTTATAAACATCCATTGCAACCTTATAAAAGTAAGCACAATCAATAGCCTTGGGTTCATCCATTCCGGACTTATAGTAATAATTTATTTCACCGTTTTTATATATCGTTTCTGTACAGTCTCTGTTAAACAAAAAGTACCCAGAATGTTTAGGAGTTAGCTCTATCTCTTTTCCGTCATGCCAGACATACTCTTTAGCATTGAAGTCTTCATCATAAACTTCATAAAAAACTGTAGAACCATCATCAGATATTGCCCTTACGCCGTCTACATCCGAGCAGATAAGCTCAGCTTCCATATCGATTCCTGCTACATAAAGATACTTACATGAATAATCATCCGAATATTTCATATATGCAACTTTTGTTCCATCCGGTGACAAAGCGATAGAATGATATGCATCCTCATCTATTACATACGTTTTACCGGATTTGATATTCACAAGGCTAAGTTCATAATTGTAATCAACCCTGGAAAAAACATACATATATTCCCCGTTATAAGAAATTCCTGCCCAAAGTGCATCTGATTTAACAGGAACAGTTTGAAGATCTGTGCTAACATACAGGGCATTTTCTCGTCCATCTACAAACGCGCCAGCCGAGTGATCTTTATTATATGAAAACCTGTAATAAGTCTCATCTTCAGCATACATCCCCTCTAAATAATCCCCTGCATCGTTGTATATAACGCCCTCAACCTCCAGGATTTTGGTTGGGGTCTCCTTATAAACAGCCGTATCTGCTGATGATAAAGATGATCCGCTTTCCGGCTCCGGCTTGTCTTTTGTATTTTCTCCTATAATACTAAGTACAACCATGATTGCAGTAAGAATACCCATGGTCAGATAAAGCGCTTTTCCTGTTAGCTTGCCCTGTTCCCTTACATTCTTTTTATGATTTACCCTGTCTTCTACTGCCTTATTGTCCGTATCAGCAAATATCTTAGACGTTTCCTTTTTGGCAGCTTTAGCAGTTTCTTTTACCGGTTCATCTATATGAACATCTACATTTTCATAATCAATCTCTTCTAAAACAGGAGCCCCGCAAACACTGCAGTGCCCATCGACAGGCGTGATCTCACTCCCACAACAACTACATTTCATAAAAAAATGCTCCATCCTCTCGTATAAAAAATACATCTAATTATACAAGTGTTTGGAGCATTTTAACATCCCTTGTTTATTATTTAAAGAATTCCATGTCAGCGCTCAGCTTATCAGCAATTTCCTTTAAAGATCCTGCTGATGCAGAAAGCGTTGTAACTGTAGCAGAAAGTTCCTGCATAGATGCGCCTGTTTCCTCTGAAGATGCTGCATTTTCTTCTGAGATAGCTGAAAGAGAGCTCATAGCATCTGAAACAACATTCTTGGCACTCACACAGGTTCCGGCATCTTTTTCAATGCTCTTAGCACTTTCAACTGTAGATGAAATATCATCAATCATAGCGTTTACGCTCTGAACTGTAGCTCCTAAAACTTCCTGCTGCTCATCATTGCCCTTCTGAACTTCAGACGCCATTCCAACCGCAGCCTGAGATTCTTCCAAAAGAATATCCATCTCTTTTCTGATATCATCAGCCATCTGCCTTGAGTCTTCAGCAAGCTTACCAATTTCTTCTGCAACTACTGCAAAGCCCTTTCCTGCCTCTCCGGCTCTTGCAGCCTCAATAGAAGCATTAAGAGAAAGAAGATTTGTCTGGGTAGCAATCGATGCAATTCCTTCAACCTTTTCGTTGATATTTTCAACAGCCTTACTTGTTGCTCCGATCTTTTCAGAAATCTGAATGATGTTATCACTCATATTCCTGCTGCTTTCCTGAAGATCAGCAAGAGACTGAGCAGACTCTGTACTTACTTCCTGCATTCTGTTTGCTATGCCTGAAAGCTCATCAGTACTTGTCTGAACATTACCTGTAGCAACGTCAATATCGCCAACACTTTCTGTAACACTTTGAATCTCATCAGCCTGCTGTGTTGCGCCTGATGCAATTTCCTGTACCGCATTGGATACGTCATCTGCGGTCTGTGAAATCTGGCTTGCAGCATCAGCAAGTTCAACTGAAGACTCATGCACAGAAAGCGCAGAATCTTTGATGTTTTTGACAATTCCACTAAGAACATCCAAAACAGAATTGGTATTAGTGATCATATCTCCAAATTCATCTTTTCTTCCCTGGAACTGTTCAATCGGAACAAATTCACCTTCTGAAAGATGATGAAGAGCCTTATTAACTTCATTAAGAGGTCCTGTAAAGGAATTAGCCATTCTAAAGGAAGCAATAATAGCAATAATAACCATTATAATTCCAATAAGAACTATAAAAGTTGCGCTACGCTGAGCTGATGCAAGAGTAGCCTTGTAATTGGAAGAAACAACTACTATCCATCCTGTAGTTGCTTCCTGCTGAAAAGATACTATCTGTTTATCATTTCCTGAGCCCGTCACATAGGTACCTGACGTGCTACTTTGAGCCATCTTAAAAAAGTCCCTGTCACTTCTGTTATCTTCTGCATCTTCCGCAGATATCTCATAATCTGAGTGTGCAATCACTATTCCGTTTCTATCAGTGATAAATGCACGCTGACTGGAAGAAATGTTTTCCTTTAAAAGATCATGCAGATTAGAAAGATCATAGCTTCTTTGTACAACTCCTATAGGTGCTGAGTATCCATAATCATAAATTGGAGTGGCCGGGATAATGATCCTGGAACCGGTAGCTTTCGAGATAAGCACATCTGAAACATAAGTCTTACCGGAAATGGCATTTTTAAAATAGTCTCTGTCAGCAATATTCGAAAGGTTATTCCCGTCATCTCGCGCAAGCTGCTGTCCTGTAGCATCCGAAACAACAATCGCATTACCATCCGCATAGGCCTTATTGACCTGCATTAAAAATGAGATCATGTATTCATCGTTTCTTGTGCCCTCATTCTTAACATAATCAATAGTAAACGGATTGGCTGCAACCCCCTCAAGAGTCCTTATCTGCTGCTGAAGTTCTGTTGTAAAAGCATCCTCTACTATCTGAGCCTGTTTGGAATTAATATACTCAGCATCCTCAAGCCCCTTTGATATAGAGCTTTTGTAACTGACACCAATGGCAATAATAAGAGGAATTGCCACAAGCAAAGACATCGTTAAAATAAGACTTGTCTTAACGCTATCTTTCCAGTTCTTTTTTGGTACTCCGGATGTTTCTTCTTTCTTTGCCATAAAGGACCTCCATTAAAAAGACAAACATAATTATCACTATAACGTAAATCAATTATACATCTATCCATGATAAATAATAGTATTTGAGTCTATTATTTATAATTATTTAATGAATAAAAAGCGCCCACGCATCAGTGATGCGCAGGCGTATATCAATTCAAAAAACATATGATTTTTGTATAATAATTCATGCTTTAAAGAACTGCATTTCTTCATTAAGCTTATCAGCAATTTCTTTCAGATTATTTGCTGATCCGGCAAGAGTTGTAACTGTAGCAGAAAGTTCCTGCATGGAAGCTCCTGTCTCCTCTGATGAAGCTGCATTCTCTTCTGAAATAGCTGAAAGAGCACTCATTGTGTCTACAACCGCATTCTTGGAGCTGTCGCAGGTCTCTGCTCCCTCGGAAATAAGCTGTACACCGCCTACTGTGCTGCCGATGTCTTTAAGCATTCCGTTAACTGCATCAAGAGTCTCGCCAAGAGCAATCTGCTGATCATTGTTGCCCTGTCTTACATCTTCTGCCGCTCCAACAGCCGCCTGTGCCTGTTCAAGAAGAATATCCATTTCTTTCCTGATATCATCAGCCATAGCCTTGGAGTCTTCCGCAAGTTTGCCAATCTCTTCTGCAACAACCGCAAATCCTTTTCCTGCTTCTCCTGCTCGTGCTGCTTCGATAGACGCATTAAGAGAAAGAAGGTTTGTCTGGGTTGCAATTGATGTGATTCCTTCAACTTTTTCGCTTATATTGTTAACAGCCTGCTGTGTTGACTGAATTGTCTGCGATATTTCATCAATCTTCTCTGTCATCTCATTGGAAGAATTCTGAAGGTCTGCCAAAGACTTACTTGAAATTTCAGACGCTTCTTTCATCTTCTCTGTGATTCCGGACAAGTCCTCAGTTGATCTTTGAACATCACCAACTGCTTCGCCAATCCTTCCAACATTTTCAGAGGCACTCTGGATCTCATCAGCCTGCTGTGTAGCCCCGGATGCAATTTCCTGTACTGCATTAGATACATCTTCTGCAGTCTGGGAAATCTGATTTGCCATATCTGAAAGCTCTGTAGAAGATGCTCCAACATCCTCTGCTGATGCTTTGATATTAGACACTATTTCATCAAGCTTTGTGATAACAGCATTGGTTGCTTTTGAAATAGCGCCAAACTCGTCTTTTCTGAGGTCGAATTTCTCAACCTTCACAAATCGTCCATCAGCCAATGCTTCCAAAGATTTATCTACTGCCTGAACCGGATCAGTAAAGCTCTTTGCCATCATGAAGGATATAACAATTGCAACAGCTAAAAGGATAATGCCGACAATAATAACAATCATGGCTGCTTGCCGTGCCGAAGACATGATTTCATCTGCGCTCTTTGCTGTAACAACTACAAAGCCTGAAAGAGGCTCTTTATAATAGGACATGTAATTTGTTCCAAAAGCTGAAGCTGACTTATAATATCCTGAATCAGCGCCTGAGGTATAGAACTCAGAGGTTGAAACATCAACTTCATCGTGAACTCCCTCAGCAATCTCATACTGCGAATGAGCTGCAACCATACCATCTCTATCTACTACAAAAGCATTTTCAGCCTGTGCAGCGAGAATATCGTGCAAATTGGAAAGATCATAATTTCTATGAACGATTCCGATAACTGTATCGCCATCTTTTACAGGAACCGCAAAGGTTATCATTCTGTCTCCGGTAGTTTTACTAACCAGGATATTGGAAATATAAACCTGACCAGATACCGCTGCCTTAAAATAATCTCGCTCTGCAACACTGACAAAATCACCTGTTCCTCTGGCAATCTGCATACCTGTAGCATCTGTAACGGAAGTATTCTGTCCATCATTAAGAACAGCATCACAGTCCTGGAGATAAAGCTGAACTGCGTCATACGGAATGCCTGCCCCACCTTTAACATACTCGATAACTGTAGGGTTTCCTGCAACAGACTTGACCATGTTCAGATTTGCATTGATTGCTTCCACAAGTGTGCTCTCAATATACCTTGCCTGCCACTGCTGAGAAGCCTGTGCATCTGACAGCGCCTTATTTGTAGAGGTAATATAACTAACAACTATCGCTACAATAAGTGGAATAGCTGTAACAAGCACCATTATCGCAATGAGCCTTGTCTTAATGCTATCCATAAAGCTTACACCTTCAGAACTTTTCTTATTCTTTGCCATGTTCATTCCTCCATGAGAAAATTACCTATTTGCGTATACAAATTCACGCAAAATAATTATACATCCTACCCATGGAAAATATAGACAAATAACGCATATTTAATAATCTTTTAATGTTTTTTCATTTATTTTATGAACTAAATATTGTTTTTTAGTTGACACCCTAAACTTTCTAAAAATCCATCCGATATATAAGACAAAGGAGGAAGTAAAGGCATGAAGAAACTTCCAGAAAACAAATAAAGCACCTTCACTGCGGCAGGATCCCGGTGGAGGTGCTTTTTTTCGCCTAAACTAACATATTTAAACCTTTTTACGTACAAAATAGGATAGCTTTTGTACAAGCCGTTTTTGAGTCTGCGAGCGTTTTGTAGCGTTCATGAGTACTAAATTTATCCATTTTTTATTCTGTTTTGGAACAACATGTCTGAGCCTTCAAGGCCTTCATAACCTTGAGCACAGTGCAGTTTCGTTTTGCTTCCACACAGAAATGAAACTTTTTCTATGTGCTCATGCAGCTTTTCTTTAATGCGCATGCTACAACTAAAACTCGTAGGGCTATATAAGAGAAATTGGTCATCGGTGCTTTGCACCTAGGACAGAAAAAAGAAGCTTCCTTCCAAACTCAGATGAGCTTGGAGAGAAGCTTCTTTATTTCTGTCTGTATGCCCGCTACGCGGGCAAGACCAATTTCTCATATATTTACGCCCTACTCAGACAAACGTTTCCGCATGCGCTGACAAAGCTGCTTATGAGCACAAGAAAAATGGCATTTCTGTGCCAGGAAGCAAAGCCAAAACTCACTGTGCCAAGAGTTATGAAGAGCCTCGAAGGTGAGTTTTGTTCCATAGAATAAAAAATGGATAAATTTAATACCATGAACGCCAAAACGTGAATGACGAAAAAACGGCTTGTACAAAAGCTATCCCATTCATAACCGTGGTGAAATTGAATATGTTAGTTTAGGGCGCTTTTGATAGCGGCCAGAAGGTCGTCGTACTCTTCGAAGGCTGGAAGGTTTGGATAGTCGGCTTTGATCTTTTCGGTTGAACGGAAAAGGAAGCCTGCTTTGCTGGCCTGTATCATGGCAAGGTCGTTGTAGCTGTCTCCACTTGCGATTGTCTCATAGCCTATGGACTGAAGGGCTTTTACTGTGGTGAGCTTTGAATTTTCTATTCGCATTTTAAAGCCTGTGATCTCACCATTTTCTGCAACTTCCAGAGAGTTGCAGAATATCGTTGGCCATCCAAGCTTTTCCATAAGTGGTGTCGCAAACTGTGTAAAGGTATCACTTATGATAATTACCTGGGTGATGCTTCTAAGCTCATCCAAAAACTTTTTTGCCCCAGGAAGTGGATCGATCTCTTTTATAACGTCCTGAATTTCTTTAAGGCCGAGTCCGTGTTCCTTGAGAATTCCTATTCTCCATTTCATGAGCTTATCATAATCAGGTTCATCCCTTGTTGTGCGCTTAAGCTCAGGAATTCCTGATTTCTCAGCAAAGGCGATCCATATTTCTGGTACAAGTACTCCTTCAAGATCCAAACATACAATATTCATAATCATGTCCTCATTTATATTTTTTCATAATAATTGCCAGAGGTTTTTTCCTTCTGGCAATTACTTTTATCAAAGGTTAATTTTTGGAAGCGTATCAAAACTCTTCTGAAGCTCAGCATCTGTAGGAATATAATCCATCATAACGCCGTCATTGAATTTCTGATAAGCAACCATATCAAAATAGCCGGTACCTGTAAGGCCAAAGAGAATAGTCTTTTCCTCTCCTGTTTCTTTGCACTTCAATGCCTCATCAATGGCCACTCTGATAGCATGGCTGCTCTCCGGTGCAGGAAGGATTCCCTCTACTCTTGCAAACTGCTGCGCAGCCTGGAATACTGAGGTCTGCTCAACAGATACAGCCTCCATATAGCCATCATGATAGAGCTGTGAAAGAATTGGGCTCATGCCGTGATAACGCAGTCCTCCTGCATGATTGGCAGATGGAATAAAGTTTGATCCAAGTGTATACATCTTGGCAAGTGGACATACCATTCCTGTGTCACAGAAATCATATGCAAATTTACCTCTTGTAAAGCTTGGGCAGCTCGCAGGTTCTACAGCAATGATCCTGTAATCTTTTTCACCGCGGAGCTTCTCTCCCATAAATGGAGAAATAAGTCCTCCAAGGTTTGATCCGCCACCGGCGCAACCAATGATAATATCTGGAGTCTCGCCATATTTTTCAAGGGCAAGTTTAGCCTCAAGTCCTATAACAGTCTGGTGAAGAAGTACCTGGTTAAGCACGCTTCCCAAAACATATCTGTAGCCTTCAGTCTTTGTCGCAACTTCTACTGCTTCAGAAATAGCGCAGCCAAGACTTCCGGTTGTTCCGGGATGCTCAGCGTTGATCTTGCGTCCTACCTCTGTGTCCATGGATGGAGAAGGAGTTACAGAAGCTCCATAAGTACGCATGACTTCACGTCTGAATGGTTTCTGCTCATAAGAAACCTTAACCATATACACTTTACAATCAATTCCAAAGTAAGCTGAAGCCATTGAAAGAGCTGTTCCCCACTGGCCCGCTCCTGTCTCTGTGGTCACACCTTTAAGGCCCTGCTTCTTTGCATAATAAGCCTGCACAATTGCGGAATTAAGCTTATGGCTTCCACTTGTGTTGTTACCCTCAAATTTATAATAGATCTTAGCAGGTGTACCAAGTGCTTTTTCAAGGAAATATGCTCTTACAAGCGGAGCAGGTCTGTACATCTTATAAAAATCAAGTACTTCCTCAGGAATATCAATGTAAGGTGTTGTGTCATCCAGCTCCTGCTTAATAAGCTCATCGCAGAAAACCGGCCTTAAATCCTCAAATCCCATAGGCTTTAAAGTTGCGGGATTAAGAAGTGGAGCCGGTTTGTTTTTCATATCTGCTCTGACGTTATACCACTGTCTCGGAATTTCATCCTCTGACAGATAAATTTTGTAAGGAATTCTTTTCTCTTCGCTCATAGTAATACTCCCCTCTGTGACTTTGACAATTTAAATTATTAAAGCACACTTTTGCTTTATGTGTCAATGCAAAAGGCACCCTACTAAAAATAGTAAGATGCCCTGCATGTATATTATTCGTCTTTTCCGATTTTCATTCTCTCATGACCGCCAAGCTTATTGGCTGCGTCCTGATTGCCACTAAGAATAGCCTTTACAAGATGCATTCTAAAGCCGGCGTCAATAAAGTCGCAGTGCTTACAGAATGGATAATTCTGTCTTCCTTCTGCGATATCTCTTCTAACCTTCTGAAGAGCTTCACTTCCCCAGGCATCCTTAAGACTAACCTCGTTAAGGTCCCCAAAGTTTGTAATCTCAAAGTTGTCACAACAGCATAGACCGAGCCTTCCGTTTGGCATGATCCACATATCTGTAAATGGCAAAAGACATGTCTCTTTAATGATCTTTTTTGTTTCCTTTTTATTAGGTGCACTTCCGGCCCTGTTAGTAAGAACTTCCTGAAGATATCTCATCTGTATCTGAATATCAAGGTCTTTAAACTCATCGGGATGAGCTGTTACATAGTCATAAACTTCCTGAATGCTCTTGTGAAGCTTCATCTCCATAGAGTAATTGTTGATGATAAGCTGATTTATATATGGAGCAACAGCTTTCAATTTATCAACAGTTAAGATAAGTCCGTTTGTTGACATGAAGATAAAAGAATCCGGCAGTTTTTCTCTTGCATACTTATGTCTTTCTACAATCTTGGTATCAAGCCATGGCTCATTGTTGCCGTAAAGCGTAAGATGACCTTTATAGCCCCAATCTGCAAGCTGATCAATAATACTTTTATAAAGTTCATCGGAAATATGTGCCAGCGGTCTGCACTCAGCGTTAACATTCGCAGTACAAAATGCACATGTTGAGTTACATCTGTTTATTGTCTCAATAT
The DNA here is from genome assembly GCF_000420825.1 of Butyrivibrio sp. AE2015. Taxonomy (GTDB): domain Bacteria; phylum Bacillota; class Clostridia; order Lachnospirales; family Lachnospiraceae; genus Butyrivibrio. The sequence continues at coordinate 33,080 of NZ_ATVR01000022.1, forward strand.
TTACCACATTTGGCATAGGTATTTCTTTTGAATTAAGGAAGTAATCACAGTATTCCTTTTGTGATCTGCTTCTTGTAAAAAACTGCATCTTAAGATATGCATTGCTGGCAAGCATAGGAAACTTCTTCCTTGCTATCCAACCGAATTTTCCCATAAAACTATTTATTCTGATTGGCATGGTAAAACTTCCCTTATATATATTTTCATTTTTAAAGTCCGTGTATGATAATAGCATTATTCAGGGCAATATGCTATAATTATTTAGTTAATTTTATAAAAAATGGATTAGTTAGGGGAAAACATGAAAAAGTACATTAAAATTGCACGACTTGATCATTGGATCAAACAGTTTTTTATAATGCCGGGTATCGCTGTTGCTCTGCTTCTTACGGATATTAAGATCACAGAACTCAGCATTTTAAAACTTCTTCTTGGATTCTTTGGTACCTGCTTTATTGCCAGCGCCAACTACGTTATCAATGAATGGCTTGACGCTCCATATGACAAGTATCATCCGGTAAAAAAGAACAGACCTGTAGTAACAGAGAACATGGAACTTAAATGGGTTTTGGTTGAATATGCCATTTTAGCAGTTCTTGGTCTTTTATTATCATTCCTTGTAAACAAGTATTTCCTTATCACTGCTGCAGTTCTTTTGGTAATGGGAATCATATATAACGTGGAGCCTGTCAGAAGTAAGGACATCGTTTATTTCGATGTTATTTCAGAGTCAATAAACAATATGCTCCGTCTTCTCATGGGATGGTTTATAGTTACCTCTGATTCCATTCCACCTTCAAGTATCCTTATCGGATATTGGATGGCAGGTGCATATCTTATGGCCACAAAAAGATTTTCTGAGTACAGAATGATCGGTGATCCTAAGGTAGCAGGCTTATATCGTAAATCTTTTGTAAAGTACACAGAGAAAAAACTCCTTGCATCATCTATCTTTTATGCACTTTCATCTACATTTTGCCTTGGAGTTTTCCTTATAAAATACAGAATTGAATATCTTCTTTGTATTCCTTTTATTTTCCTTCTGTTTGCTTATTACTCAGCAATGTCGCTTGATAATGACTCTGCTGCTCAGAAACCGGAAAAGCTTTACAAAGAGAAAAAGCTTATGCTTTTAGTTCTGCTTATAATTGTTTTATTTATTGTATGCACCTTCTGCACATTTGACTTCTTAAAGCCACTTACATCAAGTGCCCTTATTAAGCTTGAGGTATAATCAGTACATGAATCTTAAAGAGTTATCAAAAAAACATTTTGAAACACTCTGGTGTTTTTTTACAAGTTTATTTGTATTAACCTTTACCACCAGATCATCAATCCTTTTTCCTTATAATAACTGGGACGATGTGAACAGTTACTTTACAATGGGAAAAGGACTGATGAATGGAATGGTTATTTATAGGGACCTTTACGATCAGAAAGGTCCTTTTCTTTATTTACTTTACGGAATTGGGTATCTTATCAGCCACAAGAGTTTTTTCGGAATCTATATATTTGAGATAATTGCCGGTACAATATTCCTTGCATTTGCTTTTAAACTCATCAAAAGACACTCTTCAACCTCCGTTGCACTCGTTTTAATACCACTTGTTGCTGCCGGTGTATATTCATCCAGGAGTTTCTACTGGGGCGGAGCTGCTGAAGAATTCTGTCTACCTATGTTATCCTATACCATTTATATTATTGATATTTTCATGCATCCAAAAGATACCAAAGAATACGACCGTATTTCTGATTCCAGAACTTACTTTATTGTGGGAATACTTACCGGAATCACTGCACTCGTGAAATATACGATGATGGGCTTCTTTTTTGGATTTGCCATGATTTCAATATGCCTCATAATATATAGAAAGGGATTTGCAGAGGTATTAAAAAAAGCTCTTATCTACATCCTGGGAATCGTAATACCATTCATCCCATGGTTAATATATTTTGCCATAACCGGTGGACTTGATGACTGGTACAGATGCTATATCTACAACAATTTGTTTTTCTACAGTAATATAACAGCAGATTCCATTTCTTTATATGAGAAAATCTACAGGCTGGCAAAGCTTCAGCATTGGCTTATACTAGATAATTTTGAGTACTATGTATGGATAATTGCCTGCTTTATACTTGCTCTCATCCTTGAGAGGAAAGCAGCAAAAAAAATAGCATACCTTTTTATGTATGCTTCAACATTTTTTGTGATTTTTTATGGCGGCGGTACACTTCCATATTACTCAATACCCCTTATGGTATTTGCAATTCCGGGTGCTGCTTATGTTGCAGATATTTTTCAAAAAGCTTATATCAAGTATAACAAAAGAGTATTATGGTGTAATACTGCTGTCTTTGTCATAGCTTTATCAGCAGTTTTTGCCAAATACAACTGTTTAAGCGCAGATTATTTATTACAGAGCAGACAGGACCACTGGCTTACAAGAATGGCAAGTCATATAGAGGAAGCCCCTGACACAACTCTTTTAAATGTAGGTTGCCTTGATGTTGGCTTATATACCATAACAGGCATTGTTCCGACCTGCGAATACTTCCAGACCAACGGAATTGCCCTTCCTACAATGTTCGAAGAGCAAAGTCGCTACATAAAAGAAGGCCTCACAGAATATGTTATTGCCGGAGAATGGGAGCCCGATGGTATTTATGAGAAATATGAGCTTATAGATTCTGTATCCTTCTACGATAATTCCTATGATCAGGTCTATTATCTGTATAAGTTAAAATGAAGACAGAGGGACGGTTCTTTTGACTTATTTTTTATAAGTCAAAAGAACCGTCCCTCTGTCTTCCCTCTGTCTTCAAATCGCATTTAGAATAAACTCTGCAAGACCGTCGTGATCATTGTCAAAGCGTGTGATCACATCGGCGCTTTTTTTGACAAGATCTGTTCCGTTAATCATGGCTATTCCACAACCTGCTGCCTCTATCATAGAGATATCATTCTGCTCATCTCCGGCTGCATAAGTGTTTTCTACGGGAATTCCAAGATAGTCAGATAGTCTTTTTACTACACTTCCCTTTCCAGCCTCAGAAGGAAAAATCTCCATGTAATAAGGATTAGAATATAGAAGAGTAAGCTTATCCCCTACCATTTCCTGGAGCGCCATTCTGAACCTCTCCTGCTTATCATGGTCATGTAGCTCTATAGCTATCATTTTGGAAGGAGGAGCTGTAATTTCCTTCATGATATCATCAGTAACAATGAGTGGTGTCTTTATTACTCTTCTGTAGTACTCCATGCACTCACCGTTCTTTTTGCTGACAATATGAGTTTCATTGTAAGTGTGACAATGCACATCAAACTTTTCTGAAAGTTCAATTATCTTTGGAACCAGTTCAAGTGGAACACCGGTTTTATAGACATATTTCTCATCATCCACACTATATATTTCAGTTCCGTTAGAACCGCATAAAAAACTGCCCTTAAAGTCGAGATGCAAACCGCTATAGACAGCCTTCGCACTGTCTATAGCCCTTCCTGTATTAATACAGAAATGATTTCCTGCATCAGTAAATCTTTTAAGGGCATCTAAAGTCTTCGGAGATATTATCTTCTCACTTGTAAGAAGTGTCCCATCAAGATCAATGAAAAATATCTTAGAGCCTGTTTTTGCCATTATATTATGCCTCAACTATCAAATATCTACCGTCGCCTATATCAAAGACTTCGTCCGCTTCAAGTACATTGCCGCCTTCAGTATCGACGCCTGCCTCCTCAAAGTACTCTTCAACTTCATCAGGTCCGTCAACAACAACAGCCATACAGTCCTCTAAAAAAGCCTCAGCCTCTTCTGTTGTTTCTGCAACATCCTCAGGAAAAAGCTGCCCCTGATTTTCTAAAAAGCATCTTAGAACTGCATCATCATACTCGTGCATAAAAAATCCTCCATATTACAATAAACTTTTATTTCTTAATTCCTTATAGAGTCTTGCAACTGGAAGTCCTACAACATTGTAGTAATCGCCGCTTATGCCCTTTATATGGATTGCAAACAATCCCTGGATTCCATAAGCACCGGCTTTGTCGTCAGGTTCACCACTGTTCACATAAGCATCGATCTCTTCCTCAGACAGCTCCTCAACATGGACTACTGTTTCCTCATGAAATGTAAAATGATCTGTCTTATCTCCAATCTTGTAATAAACGGTTACACCTGTATAAACCTCATGAGTATCCCCCGAAAGAGCTCTGAGCATTCTTTTGGCATCCTGCCTGTCTGTAGGTTTTCCAAGTACTCTATGGTTATATGATACGACTGTGTCTGCACCTATTACAACTATACTGTCTGTACTATCCGTTAAAATTTTGTGAAAAATCTCTGAAGCTTTCTGAAATGACAGCTCCTCGGCGATTTCTCCCGGCAGACTTGCAGAAGTCTTTTCCTCAGACACTGCAGGTATGATCTCAAATTCAGGAACAACCTTCCCAAGCAATTCTTTTCTTCGTGGTGATCCTGATGCTAAAACATAACGCATAAATCTAACTTTCCTTACATTTTATATTTTCATTTCCGGCGTAAACACTCTGGAATTCTGCGGGTTTAAATTCTTAACTGCAGCTGCTGCCTCGTCGCCGAATATTTTCTGAGAATTGATCCTCTCACCCGGCAAAAGATCTTTTTTCACCTTTTCAAAAGAGCCATCATCATTCATAACATGAGCCTTTTCTGTGTCTCCAAGCTCAAGTTCAAGAATGTGCCACACCTTTTTCCTAAGTTTCTCATTCTCTATAGGGAAAAGAATCTCCACTCTTCTTTCAAGGTTTCTTGGCATCCAGTCAGCGCTACTTGCGTAAAATTCCGGACTTCCGCCATTCTCAAAGTAAAAGATCCTGCTGTGCTCAAGGAAATTACCAACTATAGATCTGACAGTTATATTGTCAGATATTCCCGGAATCCCTGTCCTAAGGCAGCATATTCCTCTAACTATGAGGTCAATCTTAACTCCAAGGCTGCTCGCTTTATAAAGCTCAGCAATAACGTCCTTGTGACATATAGAGTTCATCTTGGCGATTATCCTTGCTGGCTCACCGTTTGCAGCATGCTCTTCCTCTCTTCTGATAAGATCTAGGATCCTGTCTTTAAGCCACAAAGGAGCCAGTGATAACTTGTTCCATCCAAGTGGCTCTGAGTAACCTGAGAGCATGTTAAATACAGCTGTCGCATCCTCACCAAATGCAGGTGCGCAGGTAAATAATCCCACATCAGTATACTGTTTGGCGGTAGAATCATTGTAATTACCTGTTGCAAGATGGACATATCGCTTAATACCATCATCTTCGCGTCTGACTACCAGGGTTATCTTACAATGTGTCTTAAGTCCTACTAGTCCATATATTACGTGACATCCGGCTTTTTCAAGCATCTTGGCCCATACGATATTGTTCTCTTCATCGAATCTGGCCTTAAGCTCAACCAAAACCGTAACCTGCTTGCCATTATCCGCCGCTTTGGCAAGAGCAGCAATAATAGGTGAATTACCACTTACTCTGTAAAGTGTCTGCTTTATAGCAAGTACATTTGGATCAATAGCAGCATTCTCGACAAATTTTACAACATTTTCGAAGGTCTCGTAAGGATGATGCATAAGCACATCACCTTCTCTGATAACCTCAAAGATATCCTTATCCTTCACAAATTCAGGTACAGGCTGAGGCGATTTGTAGCCGTGTTCCTTAAGGTCATCAAAACCCTCAAGCTTATACATCTTCATAAGGAATGTAAGGTCAAGGGGACCCTCTATCTTGTAGATTTCATTTTGATCAACTCCTAAATCCGTCACTAAAAGATCAAGGAGCTTTTTATCCATATTGCTGTCAACTTCAAGCCTTATAGCCTGTCCCCACTGACGGAGTTTAAGCTGCTTCTCAATCTCTTTAAGAAGATCTTCAGCCTCATCCTCGTCAATCGACAGATCGGCATTTCTTCCAACTCTGTACGGAGCACTGGTCACAATATCATAGTTCAGGAAAAGCTTATCCACTTTATCAAGGATCAGCTGTTCAAGAAGGACAACCTTTTTATAATTGTTCTCTCCCTCTGTATATGGAATCTCGATTATTCTCGGGAGCACATCAGGAACCTGCACTGTTGCAAAATCAATCTCTCCCTTAGAATCTTTCTTTTTCAAAAGAGCTGCTATATTAAGCGTCTTATTTCTGATAAGTGGAAACGGTCTTGATGAATCCACTGCCATAGGCGTCAAAACAGGAAAAATATACTCATTAAAATATCTGTCTATATAATCCCTGTCAGGGCCTTCAAGCTCTGAAGGAACACAAACTTTAAGCCCTTTTTTTAAAAGAAGCGGTAAAAGCTCTTCGTTGTATATCTGATACTGCTTATCAACAAATGTATGAACCTTTTCAAGAACCTTTTCAAGCTGCTCAGATGCCGTCATTCCTGCTATGTCGCACTTCTGATAGCCGGCATTTATCATGTCCTTAAGTGATGCAACTCTTACCATGAAAAACTCATCGAGATTGCTGGCAGAAATGCTAAGAAACTTGAGCCTTTCAAAAAGAGGATTGCTTTCATCCTCTGCTTCAGAAAGCACTCTCTCATTGAAGCCAATCCAGCTAAGTTCCCTGTTTATATAGTACTTAGGATTTTCAAAATCCAATGGTTCTTTTTCCTTTAACTTTTTTGCCATAATATCCCCTCACTTTGATCACAACATTATTTTCTGACGAATAACCGGCTTTACACCAAATACTTCCTCAAAAAAGCTTGCTCTGTTTCCAAACATTCCCTTTTCAAGGGTCGTATCTGCCATGGTATCCACATTTATAATGAGCTTTTTGTCCTTAAGTTTTACCGTAACATCTTTAAACTTCTGCTTGTGAGTTCTGTCAAGGCCGTTGGCTACTCTCATAATAGCAGTCAATTTGGTCATTCTAAGGTAGTCCTCTCTTGAAAAGCCCTGGTAATGACCGCTTCCCCCGTTATAATATTCAAACTCCTCATGGTTGAACCTTACAACATTGGCCACAATGGCTCTTTCAATATGCGAAAGACCTATGATCTCTGTAGACATTATGATGTTATAACAGCAGTCACCCAGATACACAAGGCTTATATATTTACCACAGTCATGAAGAATAGTTGCAATATTAAGAAGAAGCCTGTCCCTCTTTGAAAGACCATGAAGTTCTGTTGTACTGTCAAAAATAGTAAGTGCGATTTTCTGTAGTGTTTCCCTTCTTGACTTACTTCCAAGAAATCTTTTTGATATATTCTGTGAACATGCGATAATGTCCTGCTCAAAATCATGTGGAGACTTTATGTAGTTCTTTTTATCTGCATACTCATAGGCTATTCCATCGCAGAGAGTAATTCCCGGAGCCCATATGTTCTCTGCCTTTGTAATATCAAGGATGCACTTTATAAGGGCACCTGAAACAAACAGCAGCGGAACGTTATCTTCAGGGATCGTGAGCATCTTGGCAACCTGCTGATCGCTCACAGAAGCTCCTTTTTCTATAAACTTCTTAAATTCTTTTCCTGTAACACTTCCACAGTCTTTCTCGGCTCTGTCAATCTTCTGAAGAAGAGGTGAGACATAATCATCAATCAGGATAATGTTCTCAATCTTCTTATCCTTCATATGCATTTTTGCAAAAACCTGAAGCTGCGAATTTACAAGTTCAGGAATAAGCTCCATATATCTGGCCCTGGTGGCCTGAACCTGTTTCATTGCCGTGTGGAGACGAAGCACACCCATTTTGAGGTTCTGAGTGGCAAAGAGAGCATCCTTTTCAAAAAGAGATATCTGTATACTGCCACCACCGATATCAACGATGGCTGTAGGTCTTGAAATAACCTCTTCAAATTGATCGTATTTTAAGGCGATTGATTTATAATCCAAAAATCTCTGTTCTGAGTTACTCAATATATCAATATGAATGCCGGTCCTCTGCTCTATAAGATCCCTGACGATAAGAATGTCAGAAGTTTCTCTTAAGGCACTTGTACCATAAGCCTGATAGTGTGTAACATCATAGCTTCTCATTATCTTTTTGTACTCAGAAAGTATCCTTATCATCTCATCAACATGCGCTGAAGAAATGTGACCTGATGCATATGTCTCGCTTCCTATATCCATTCTATGCCTGATATGATCAAGTTCATGGACCCCCCTGTCCATTGAAAGTTCAAATATCTTGAGTGCAATCTCGTATGAACCCACATCTACTGCTGCAAAAACTTCACCCATCATAAAGAAAATACCTTCCTTTATCAATAATTCCCAAGGATCCTGAGCATTTTTGCTTCTTCCCTGAGGCCTCGCAGTGCGTTCTTCACGGCACTGTCTGACAGATTCCCTTCAAAATCGATAAAAAATCTGTACTCCCAGTTTCTGTCCTCAATAGGGCGAGACTCAATCTTGCTCATATTAAGATCATTGTAAATAAAATGTGACATAAGATGATAAAGAGCTCCGGCCTCATGCGGAATCTCCATTATGAGGCTGACCTTTTTAGCATCCTTGCAAAAGATCTTCTGATTGGTTACCACTATAAATCTGGTGGAATTGGAATCTGCCTGATTCACACCTTTTAAAATAACATCAAGTCCATAAACGCTTGCTGCGCCTTCGCTCGCGATTGCAGCCTGCGATTTATCTTTATCCTCTGCAACTTTTCTGGCTGCAAAAGCATTGTTCTTCATGCTTATCTGCTGTATATCACTGTGTTCTGACAAAAATCTGGCGCTCTGCATAAGGGACTGTGGATGAGAATAGACTTTTTTGATATCCTCAAGCTTTGCCCCCGGAATGCCTAAAAGACAGTGCTTTATCTCTATGATCTGCTCGCCAACTATATAGTGCTCGTATTCAGCCAAAAGATCATATATCTCACTTACTATACCTGCTGTAGAATTCTCAATTGGAAGGACAGCAAAGTCACAGCTTCCATCCTCCAAAACAGCCATAGCATCTCTAAATGTCTCAACAGGAAGGGCATTTACATCTTCTCCGAAAAAGGCCTTCATAGCCATTTCTGAATATGATCCTGCTGCTCCCTGGTAGCAGACTCTTGAATTCTTCTTATCAATTCCATCCACCTGAATGAATGGAAGTTTTCCTGACGCCCCTGCCTCAGAAAGTTTCTGATACTGAAGCTTTCTGCTCATGGACATCAGCTGTGAAAAGAGTTCTTCAACGCCCACCTTATTAAAATCAGAATGAGCAAGTTCTTTTACCGCTCTTAGTTTTATATCTTCTCTCTCTTTATCAAAAACCTTTTTTCCATTTGCTATCTTGTAATCAGCAACTCTGGATGCAATGTCCATTCTCTTTTCAAAAAGGTCAACTATCTGCCTGTCTACAACGTCAATCTCATTTCGCAGTTCTTTTAAGTCCATATCAAACACTCCAAGCATTATTTTTTGGCAATCTCATACCATAAAGTTTAGCTTAATTATCCCTTGATAGCAAGAAATAACGCGCATATAATGGTTATAAGGTAGTTTCGATGAGGGGTGAAACGCATGAGCAAAAGAGCAATTCTTATTGTTTCTATCGTTATGCTGTTAATCATAGGACTGGTGGCTGTATATATCAACGAGCACACAATTCCTATGTCTGCTTCTGATTCCGGCAATTCAGCGGGAAATCTCCATAACAACGGATATTTTTTTGAAATGGATGGCAAAGTATATTTCTCAAACCCTTATGACAACAATTGCCTTTATTCAATGGAACTTGATGAATCCAAACCAAAGCGCCTAACAAGCATGGGCGTAAAATACATCAATGGAGCAAATGGACTCTTATATTTTTACATGGATTCAACTTCTATCGGTAAGGGTGTCAGCGGACTTGGAAATGCAACCAATCAGTACGGAATCTACAGATGCAAGATAGATGGTGGTAATCAGACATGTCTTTTGCGCGATTTCTGCGGTGAACTTGCTCTATGTGGTGAATATCTGTACTATCAGGTAAAAACAGATGGCGGTTCTATAAATAAAATCCGTGTAGATAAAAAGAATAAAGCTCTTGTTGCACCTGAAATGATCTCACCTGTATGTTATGACAACGGGGTCATCTATTACACCGGGGTAACAAACGACCACAATATTCATGCTATGTATACACAAAGCGGTGATTCCACAACAGATGTGATCCAGGGCAGCCTCTGGTTCCCTGTCGCTTGGGGCGGCTATATCTATTATTTAAATGCAGCTTCCAATTACAGTCTTTGGAGAACCAATCTTTATTCTGGCGAAACTGAGCTTATTACCTCAGACAGGATTGATTGTTTTACTATGAATGATCAGTTCATTTACTACTCATATTCCAATGCAGATTCCCCTGCCCTTCGCAGATGTGCACTTGACGGTTCAGGGAAAGTTGATCTTTACGAGGGAATCGTCAACAGTTTAAATTTAACATCACGTTTTATATATTTTAAGGTTTACGGACAGGACGATGTGATGTATCATATGCCTTTGGATGGATCTGCTCCTGCTTCTTTATTTGTTATCTATTAAGCAGGAACGATTAACAATATATATAAATGAGGAGACGGTATGAATAATTTGCGACACATGATGAATCCTCTAGATTTCTCGGTTGACGAGCTAGAGGCTCTGTTCGATGTTGCTGGTGACATCGAAAGAAACATGGACAAATACGCGCATATGTGCGACGGCAAGATATTAGCCACCTGTTTCTACGAACCAAGTACCAGAACAAGACTTAGTTTTGAAACTGCAATGTTACGACTTGGAGGTAAGTGCCTGGGCTTTGCAGACGCCGGTAATTCTTCAGCCGCCAAGGGCGAAAGTGTTTCCGACACTATAAGAGTTATTTCCTGTTTCGCAGATATATGTGCGATGCGTCATCCCAAGGAAGGTGCTCCAATGGTTGCAGCTTCTAAATCTCTTATTCCTGTTATCAATGCAGGTGACGGTGGTCACCAACATCCCACTCAGACACTTACAGATTTATTAACTATCAGATCTTTATACGGCGGACTTAATAATTTCACCATCGGACTTTGTGGAGACCTTAAATTTGGTCGTACTGTCCATTCTCTTATAAATGCCCTTACAAGATACAGCGGCATTCATTTCATTTTCATTTCACCAAAAGAACTTAAAGTACCCGATTACATAACAGAAATGCTTGACTCAAAGGGCATAACATATGAAGAAGTTATCAAACTTGAAGAAGTAATGCCTCGTCTTGATTTCCTGTACATGACAAGAGTTCAGAAGGAAAGATTCTTTAATGAAGAGGATTACATCCGCTTAAAGAACTTCTATATACTTGATAAAGCTAAGATGGCTCTGGCAAAAGAAAAAATGTATATCCTCCACCCTCTTCCACGTGTAAATGAGATTTCAGTGGAGATAGATTCAGATCCAAGAGCCGCATATTTCAAGCAGGTTCAGTATGGACTGTACGTAAGAATGGCACTCATATTGACATTGCTTGACATGACAGACGCCCATATGAATGAAGGTCTGCTTAGAAAATTCTAAGCAAGCTTTTAAACATCAGACCTAAGAAAGAGGTAAATATGTTAAATATTGGAAAAATTGAAGAAGGCTTTGTTCTGGATCATATCCAGGCAGGTAAGAGCATGCAGATCTACAAGCATCTGGGCCTTGATAAACTTGATTCAACAGTAGCCATAATTAAAAATGCCAAAAGTAAAGTTATGGGAAAAAAAGACATTCTGAAGATAGAATGCGATATAGATTCTCTTGACCTTGATGTCCTTGCTTTTATTGATCACAACATCACTGTAAATGTAATCAAGGACGGACAGATCATAGAAAAGAGATCTCTCGTACTTCCAAAACAGATCGAAGGAGTTATCAAATGCCATAACCCAAGATGCATTTCTTCGATTGAGCAGGAACTTCCACAGATTTTTTATCTTGCAGATGAAAAAAATGAGATCTATCGCTGCAAATATTGTGATGAGAAATATTCAGAAGGTGACGTGGTATCGCACTAAAGAGAGTAAAAAAAGAAGGACAGCTGCCTGGATGAACATCATCCTCGCAGTGTCCTTTTTCTTTGTGATAAGTTATTTAATGTATCCGTTTTGTCTGTAGTAAATATCATCCCCGTGTTTTACACGACGTTTTTCTTCGTTTCTAAGCAACTCCTGCATGTAAGGATTATCGTTGGCTCCGGATACTGAAATTGGAGTCGTCTCCTTGTTTACATAGATATCCTTTGATGATTTTCCAAACATAATTGTGTACCTCCCTCATGAGATAATTGTACCACTATATCGTTAATTTTAAAACGCCATGCCCCAGGCTCGGAACTTTCGTTCCTCGCTGGAGCGGCTTCGCACACGGTGTTTATTCGTAAAATTAAAGCGATATGGCACATTTGCTAGCAAATGCCATATCGCTTTAGCTTTACTCACTTAATATCCGAACTCCTGTGCCCAGTACCAGCTGCCGTCGCCTGTCTGGCAGATGGCAATACCAACTGTTTTGTATCCGCTATCCATAATGTTTGCGGCATGGGTAGGTGAATTCATCCATGCTGCATAAACGCTGTCCGCTGACTGATAGAGCTTTGCAAGATTCTCACCGTACTGAACGTTACTGTTAACTGTCCAGAATGCTGATCCATCAGGCCTTGTGTGTGAGAAAGAAGTTGTAATCTCATTAGCACGTACCTGAGCTGCATCTGTAAGAGCGTCGCTCCATACAAGTGCTGCAAGCCCCTGCGCTGCTCTCTGCTGATTCATAAGGTTAAATACTGCAGTGCAGGCATCTAATGCCGCCTGGCTTGATGCAGCGGATCCTGCAAGAGCAATTGCTTCATCATCAATATATATTTCGCCTTCGCCTTCGTGGATACCTCTGGTTGCAGCCTGATCATCGATTGCCCCTTCCTTAACTGCGCCGCAGGCAATGAATGTGCAGGTCAGAACGCCAGCCACCACCAAAGCGATCAACTTATTCATTCTCTTCATAAACACTCTCCTGTGTATACTACTCCATGTTTCTGATTTAATAATATCGCATCTATATTACTCATTCAATTAATTCAAAATGTTTTTTTTGTAAACCAATAATAAACATTCATCAGCTTGATCAAGAATTGAAATTATTTTTCCCATCCATTCACCTTTAATGAATGAACCACAAACCTTTGACTGCCTCCTGCCCTTCCACTACAGGTAGAAAGTGTAAGAATACTGTTTCCACTTTCAAGATCAAGTTCTGATGGAATCTTATATGCTGAATGAGTCTGGATAAAAGAAATAAAATCCTTATACTCATCAAGATTTGAAACTACTGAATAAGCACCACTTCCAACTTTGGTAATGTAATAAGCAAATACTCTGTACTGATATACATGGTCCTTAGTATATATGTAAATATATGGATCATTCTCAAGAAGAGATTCATTTTCCTTTTGATAAAGTTCCTTTAACCTGCCAAACATGGACTTATCTTTCATGTTATGGCCGAAGATAATATCATGATACCCTTTAAATCCCGCATCACTCATAACATCTTCAAAAATACAACCCGCTTTATTTTTTTCTAGTTCAAAGGTCTTGTAAAGATATTCGTCAACCTCAGACTCTTTTACCACAGGATAACTTATTTCAAGACAAGGAAAATAAATCCAGGCAGTGACGTCAGGATTTATCTCTTCAAGCTTGTCAAAGTTAATATTAAGCACAGGATAATCGACTATCTCCGCTTCATCTTCCGGAATATAATCGACAGCCACGCTTCTTATGTGATCGTATTCATCAGAAGCAACCTGATATTCCTTCTGATCAACATAGATCATCACGCCTTCATAAATAATTATGACCAGACATATAATTAGTGCAACAATTCTTATTACTTTCTTTACCATTTTTTCTCCCCTTCACAAATTATTATAAATCATTTGCTAATGCATAACAAATATACGATAATTGTGAGTAGTAGCATTTTTTATGAGGAGAAAATTCATATGGAGAAAAAAGAAAACAAACTTATAAGTTTTATCAAAAGCTATCACACAGACAACTTCAAATTGAATGATTTTATTCTTATTCCTTTCATTCTTGCATATTTTCTTATAGTTTTAGGCCAAACAGTAGGAAATCTGATTATCAGTTATCCTGCATCAATGATAATCAATGATACCAATTATGATTATATTGCTTTTCTTGCGATGTACGCCAGCTTCATAGGCATTTGGATAGTTATTCTACTGTGGTGCCTTATTCCTTCAAACAGGCCAATATTCGGAGCTGTTTGGAAAAAATGTAAAGGAAACACATTAAAAAAACTCGGAATTGGCCTTTTGATCGGTTTTGTCACGAATGGTTTCTGCATTCTTCTTGCTGTCTTACACAAAGATATTTATCTCTATTTCTCAGGAGCCAATTTCTTTGCACTTTTGGGCATTTTCATAGCAGTATTTATACAGTCATCAGCAGAAGAGCTTCTATGCAGAGGCTTTCTCTATCAGAGAATTAGAAGAGGTTACCGCCACCCTGCCGTAGCAATTATAGTAAACGCTTTGTTTTTTGGCATTTTGCATCTAGGCAATCCTGGTGTCAGCCCTTTAGCTATTGTCTCCATAGTTGTTGTAGGCATCTGCTATTCAGTGATGGTCTATTATTGTGACAGCTTATGGATGCCAATGGCAGCCCATGCAGCATGGAACTATACCCAGAGTATTGTTTTTGGACTTCCAAACAGCGGCCTTGTATCCAAGTTTTCATTATTCAAACTAGATGCATCAACAGCAACAGACAGTTTTTTCTACAATGTTGGGTTTGGTGTTGAAGAAACAATAGTTGCAGTATCCGTAAACGTCATATGCGCAATAATTGTTGTCGTGTGGGGCGTAAAAAACAAAAAGAAGCCTACAAATATCTGGGAATAATGACTAATAAAAACATACAAAAAGAATCATTGCGCCGAACTTTTGTTCGGCGTATTATATTGTTATGAATGAGTTTAATCAATCCGAAAATGAAAAAATAATATTTCACATAGACGTCAACTCTGCTTTTCTTTCATGGTCAGCTTTAAAAAAGCTTGAGGAAGAGCCCGGAAGCATCGATCTTAGGACAATACCCTCTGCTGTTGGAGGCGATGTCAATTCAAGGCATGGCATCATTACTGCCAAATCAATCCCTGCCAAAAAGTATGGAATTGTCACAGGTGAGCCAGTAATAAAAGCGCTTCAGAAATGTCCTAAACTCGTCATGGTTCCTTCAGACTTTACCACCTATAGGCGCTACTCTCACGCATTTATTGATATTCTAAAAAAGTATTCTCCACTTGTGGAGCAGGTTTCTGTAGATGAGGCATATGTTGATTTCTCGGGTACAAGGAATCTTTACAGGCATTTAGAAACGAGTGAACACCCATTTCCACTGTCAATTGCCTATGCCATAAAGGATGAGGTAAAAAACAGCCTTGGATTTACTGTAAATGTCGGCATCTCCAATAACAAACTTCTCGCCAAGATGGCCAGTGATTTTCAAAAGCCGGACAGAGTACACACTCTTTTTCCTGATGAAATTCCTTCCAAAATGTGGCCACTCCCTATAAGGGACCTTTTTGGTTGCGGCAAAGCCACTGCAGAAAGGCTTGAGAGCATAGGTATCAGAACTATTGGCGATGCTGCAAACAGCGAACTGACTTTTTTGTGCAGTATCCTTGGTGAAAACGGTGGGAAATACATTTACGCAAGCGCCAACGGAATCGGAAGCAGCAATGTTTCTGACGAATATGACGATGCCAAGAGCTATTCCAATGAGACCACTCTGTCCTATGACCTAAACGCCGACAACTATGACAAGGATATAGGAGGCATTCTAAAATGGCTCTCTGAGAGTGTTTCAAGGAGGCTGAAAAGAGATAATGTTTACGGTAAAACTGTCACAGTAAGCGTAAAAACAGGGAATTTTAAAAGACATTCCTGCCAGATGGGACTTGAAAGCTCCATAAATGATGCTGATAAGATCCTAAAGCATGCAAAAGAACTTGCTGATAAGCTTCTTCTTGGTGATAACGGCCTTTTCATCAAAGGTGAAGTTATAAGGCTTGTGGGAGTCGGTGTCAGTAAAATGGATGATGGCAGTTTCCATCAGCTTAATCTCTTTGAAGATATCATGCCACAGAACTCAAAATCGGTAAAAGAGCCTTCAATATCAGAGGACAAACGAAAAA
Source organism: Butyrivibrio sp. AE2015 (assembly GCF_000420825.1). Lineage (GTDB taxonomy): Bacteria > Bacillota > Clostridia > Lachnospirales > Lachnospiraceae > Butyrivibrio. The sequence goes on from NZ_ATVR01000022.1 coordinate 49,279, forward strand.
AACTTGATGCCATGACACAGAAACTCACTTCTGCCTATGGCAAAGACATAATCAAAAAAGGAATAAAATAAAAAATGAAGAATGATCCTTAAAGGTCACTCTTCATTTTTTATTACAATCTTCATATCATCAGGCATTGGTGCCAAAAAACGCAGTTCCTGTCCTGAAATCGGCTGCATAAATAAAAGTTCGCATGCATGAAGAGCCGCCCTCTCCATCCCATGGTTATCAGCTATTTCTTTTCCGTAGAGACTGTCTCCCAGTAAGGGATGCCCTATATAAGACATGTGAACTCTTATCTGATGGGTTCTTCCAGTATCAAGTTTAAGTCTCACAAGTGCAAAATCGTCAAACTGTTTTTCAACCTTGTAATGAGTGACAGCTCTTTTCCCGTCATCTCTTACTTCTCTGACCATCTTTTCCTTGGGATTCTCCCATATTGGAGCATCAATGGTTCCTTGTTTTTCAGAAAAAACTCCATCGCAGAGAGCAAGATACTCTTTTCTCCTGGACATATCAAGGCACTGCTCAGAAAGAAGCGCTGCGCTGTATCTGTTCTTGGCAAAGATAATAAGCCCGGATGTTTCCCTGTCAAGTCTGCCGATCACTCTTATAACGTGATTCTGACCTGTCCTGTTATAATAGCCCATTAGTGCATTGCTCAGTGAATCGGTAAAATGGCAGTATGAAGGATGAACAACCACATTACCCTGCTTATTAACTACAACAATGTCTTCATCTTCATAGACTATATCTATTGGATCATCACTAGGAACAATTTCTGAAGCATTGTCTGTATCTTCATAAATCCTGACTACAAGCTCCTGCCCGGGCCTTATTTCATCAATGATCCTGACAGCCTTTCCTTCACACATAACGCCGTCTTCAAAGAGCTTGCATCTTGTTACTTCCCTGCTTGAGAGCTTTAATCTTTCACGCATTATATCGCCTGCTCTCATAGCTCCATCTTCTATTTTTAATTTATAATTGATTTCTCTATAGCTGTTATTCATACGTAGCATTATAACCAAAAAAAGAATAACAGGCAAAATACCTGTTATCCTCTGTTTTCATTATTGATCTCGATCATATCGATCCTGTTTATCACTCCAATATCTTCAAGTACCCGGATCATTCTGTAGACAGTAGCCATTCCTACGCTGTTGTCCTTTGCCATGACTTTATAATATATATCTTTACAGGAAGAATGGTCATTTCCCATAATAACATCAACTATCAGTTTCCTCTGTTTGGTAATACGGCATCCGTTTTGTTTAAGTCTGTCTATAACCTGTTCACTGCTCATACTACTGTTTCCCCTCCTTATAGTGCCTCCACACTTATAACTTCATAGCCAGCCTTAGTTATGGTGTCACAAATAAGGCTTTCAGGAATCTCCTTGTATAAAGAAACATATGCTGCCTTTTGGGATAACTTAACTTTTGCCACTACCCCATCCAGCTCATCAAGTTTTCTTTCAACCCTGTTCTTACAGTTATCACAGTGCATACCCTCTATCGTCACTTTAAGTTTGGACAAAGGCCTTCCGGCTATTTTCTTTTTGGGAGCTTTTTCTTTGGGGCCTCCACAGCATGATCCCTCTCCCTTCATATGCTGGACCGTTCCTCTGACAGCGAAGAAAAGAATCACAGAAATAACCAAAATAATTATTATATTGGAAACGTTCAAACTGTTACCTCCAACAGATACTAATACAAATCTAGTGCCTTATCTGCCTGACAAGACACTAGACATCTGATCATTGTTTTTTTGTTAAAGAGCTACATACTTTTGCTTTGCTGCAGTTTCCCGCCATTGGACATCCTATGCACTGTGTGCCCTTTTTCTTTTCCTTATAGATATAAAAAACGGCAAGTCCAACACAAAGTATGATTATAATCGAGATTAAAATATCTATCATGATAACTCCTAACTAACAATTACTTATGACTTCTAAATATCAACCAAGCTTGTACTCAAGTACCATCTGCTTCTGGTTTCTCTTGATAATAAATACAATGATTGCTGCAAATACTGCTACTGCAACAAGTCCGCCTACAAAGCCTGTTCCAACAGAACCTGTTGTGATAAGTGTACCAATCTGGTATACAAGGAATCCAACTGTAAATCCTGTTGCAAGCTGGAGTCCGATCGCACCCCAAAGCCACTTAGCAGACTTCATTTCTGAGTTCATAGCACCAAGTGCTGCGAAACATGGTGGTGTATATAAGTTAAACATAAGATATGCAAGTGCTGCAACCTTTGTTATTCCCATAACTGCTGCTACTGCATTTCCTTCACCGATAAGCTCAAGTTCCTCTGTATCAATGAGGTTAGAGATAGCATAAACTGTAGCGATTGTTCCTACAACGTTCTCTTTTGCAATAAAGCCTGTGATAGCTGCTGCAGCAAGCTGCCAGCTTACGATACCAACTACAGGTACGAGAAGGTAAGCAAATGGACCTGCTACGCCTGCAAGGATTGATGTGCTCTCCATTCCCTCTTCAACAGGCTGGAATGAGAAGTCAAATGTCTGCATAATCTGAACTACTGTGTTACATACTAAGATAACTGTTCCAGCTTTAACGATATAAGCCTTACCTCTTTCAAGCATTGACTTAAGTGCAAATGTAAGACTTGGAACCTTGTACTCAGGAAGCTCAATGATGAAGAATGACTTTCTGTACTTCATACCTGTAACAGCCTTGATGAGAAGTGCTCCTAAAAGGATAAGGAGGATACCACCCATGTAGCAGATGAAGCTAACCCATTTTGATTCAGGGAAGAATGCACCTGCAAAAAGAGCAATAACAGGAAGCTTAGCTCCACATGGCATGAAAGTTGCGAGCATAGCTGTTGCACGTCTTTCTCTCTCATTTCTGATTGTTCTGCATGCCATGATAGCAGGGATACCACAACCTGTACCGATGATCATAGGAATTACAGACTTACCTGAAAGACCTACTCTCTTGAAAATAGGATCAAGAACTACTGTTGCTCTTGACATATATCCGCAGTCCTCTAAAAGAGCGATGAGGAAGTACATAACCATAACAAGTGGAAGGAAACCAACAACGGCACCAACACCACCGATAATACCATCAACAAGAAGCGCATAGAGAAGTGGATTAGCATCTGCCATAGCATCTCCAACCCATCCCTGGAAGCTTTCAATCCATCCTGCAAGGATATCTGCAAGCCATGTGCCTACTGTTGTCTGTGAGATATAGAATACAAGCCACATAATAGCAGCAAAAACTACGATTCCGATAACCGGATGAGTAATAATATTATCAATTGTATCGCCAATATTCTTATCTTTTGTAAGAACTTTACGGTTTTCAACATCTGCTACGATCTTATTTACAAAATCAAAACGCTTTCTGTCAGCTTCTTCAACTTCAGCCTTATTAGAAAGGTCGATATTTCCTTCTGAATATGCTGCCTTCTGTCCTTTTCCCTCAAGTTCAGCAGCAGCCTTAACAACTTCCTTAAGACCCGTTTCTGATGTTGCAACTGTATTTATTACAGGACAGCCAAGCTTTTCTGATAAAGCCTTGGCATCAACTTTGTTTCCTTTTTTATCATTGGAATCTGTCTTGTTAAGTGCAACTACAACAGGAATACCAAGCTCAAGAAGCTGTGTTGTGAAGAACAGGCTTCTGCTAAGATTTGTTGCATCAACAATGTTTATGATTGCATCAGGATGCTCATTTTTAACGTAACCGCTTGTGATACTCTCCTCTGATGTAAATGGTGACATTGAATACGCACCAGGAAGGTCTACAGCGATAAGCTCCTTGTCCCCATCATAGAAGCTCTTTTTAATAGGACTCTCCTTTTTGTCTACTGTAACGCCCGCCCAGTTACCTATTTTTTCATTACGACCGGTGAGAGCATTGTACATGGTAGTTTTTCCACTGTTTGGATTACCAGCCATTGCGATTCTCATTTCTTTTCCTCCTGAAATAAACTAATTGTATTTTATTTATCAGGGACGCACCTTACGATGAATCCGAGCAAACTAAGTTACTTATGGCTAACAGCCTGCGAAAAAATATCTGGCATAAATTGATATGCCAGTTTTTCAGATAATGATCAGATTGAAATAGCGCTTGCAAGTTCAGGATCGATGTTATATCTCGCATCCTTTATCGCAACTACAAGATTACGCTTCTTATCTACAACTGTGATCTTCTCTCCGCTATAGCATCCAAGTGAAAAGAGAAAACCCTTCATATCCTCATCATCACCTGTATCTACACCAGTAACTACATACTCTTGACCAAGTACAGCTTCATTTAATGTCATATCAGTACTCCTTTTTGTTACCTTTTGCTAACCGAATGTTAGTTTATTCTAACTGATATTTTTTGTCAACAACAGGTTTTGTACAATTTAATATTTATTTTTTTATTAGGAAAATTATAATGATTTATGTTAGCATTTGCTAACTTCTTTTTCTAAATAATATCCTTTTTGAAAAATAATGTCAATAAAATGTTGATTAATTTTTGATAAAGGAGATGGCTTTAAAGGAATCTTCTATTAAATAAAAAGAAGCCACTATAAAGCGGCTTCTTAATATGTCTTTTTATTCTACTGTTACTGATTTAGCAAGGTTTCTAGGCTGATCTGGATTATTGCCCTTACCTATTGATGTGTAATAAGCAAGAATCTGAAGTACTACAACAGATTCAAATACAGACAGTTCATCTCTTACTTCAGGTATACTGATATGAACATCGCATACAGTACTATCTGTGATTGCTTTATCCTTGCTGATCAGGATAACATACGCTCCCCTTGCCTTAACTTCTCTTATGTTAGATACAACCTTACTGTAAACAGCCTTTTGAGTCGCGATAGCTATAACAGGAGTTCCCTCTGTTATAAGAGAGATTGTTCCATGTTTGAGTTCTCCTGCAGCATATGCTTCAGCGTGAATATAACTGATCTCCTTGAGTTTGAGAGCACCTTCCATAGAAAGAGTATAGTCAAGACCTCTTCCAATAAAGAAAGTATCCTCAGCATTGGCCATACGATTAGCCTGAGCTGCTACTTTGTCTTCGAGCTTTAGAACCTCTTCTATCATAGAAGGAACATTCTTAAGACCTGATATAAACTCTCTGATCTCAGACTCTGTAGCCTTGCCTGTTACAAGGCCAAGCTTACATCCTATAAGATACATTGCTGCAACCTGAACGGAATAAGCCTTGGTAGATGCAACTGCAATCTCTGGACCAGCATGTGTATACAGGACATAGCCACTCTCATGAGCAATTGTTGAGCCCTTAACATTAACAACAGCAAGTGTTCTTTCTGTATACTTCTTGGCAAGACGCAGAGCCTCAAGTGTATCTATTGTCTCACCTGACTGTGATACAACGATAACAAGAGTGTTTGCATCTATAGTAGGTCTTTCGTATCTAAACTCCGATGCGATAGCAACCGTAACAGGAATCCCAAACTTATTCTGAATAAGTGTACGTCCCACATTACCTGCATACATAGCTGTTCCACAGGCAATAATAGTGATATCGTGCACACCTTCAAAAAGTGAATCCGGAATATTGTCATCTTCAAAATCAGGAAGAAGGTCCTTAACACGAGGATTGATAGTATCTGCAAGAGCTCTTGGCTGCTCATGGATCTCTTTTATCATATAGTGAGGATACCCGTCCTTCTGAGCTGTTGATACATCCCAATCAACTGTAAGGTACTCCGGCTCTACTACATTTCCTTCCATATCCTCTAGCGTGATACTCTCATCCTTTAGTGTAAGGATATGGTACTCAGGTACTACAAAGTAGCTATTGGTAAATGAAATAAACGCCGTAAGGTCCGATGCAATAAAAGAACCTTCACTATCAGTATGCGTAGCTACAAGCGGACTGACATTACGAACAGCATACACTTCTCCCGGGCGGCCTTTAAACAGAATACAGAAAGCAAAAGAACCTTTTAATTCACTAACTGCCTTTCTAATAGCTTCCTTTGGATCTCCTGAATAGTTTTTGCTGATAACAGCTGCTGCAACCTCTGTATCAGTCTCAGACTTAAGTTCTCCCTTAAGACCATACTTCTCTATAAGTTCGTGATAGTTTTCAATGATTCCGTTATGTAGAAGAGTAACATCACCAAACTTATGAGGATGCGCATTGGCATTGGTAACTCCACCGTGAGTAGCCCATCTGGTATGACCAATACCTGTAGTCGATGAATTCTCATCATCGCAGATAGCGCGAAGATCCCCTACCTTTCCTGCAGTCTTTCTAATGGAAACATGATAGCCGTTATCCTTAAAAAAAGCTATTCCTGCGCTATCATAACCTCTGTACTCAAGTCTCTGAAGTCCATCAAGCAGAATGTCCTGAGCAGGCTTATGTCCTGCAAATCCAATAATTCCACACATATATATAAATCCTTTCTTGTCAATGTACGTAGTGATCTGGTGATATTCATCCTATAATGAATATCTCCCGCCACACTATTAAAAGTCGCATGACAGCAGCTAATTTGTTGCCGGATCATTCCGGTATTTATATCTGCCTACGCATTCATGCATACGTCCGGGCATCCGCCGAATAATCTCGATACTCCCGAATCCTCGTTAACCGCTTCCCCGCGGTACATGGCGCTAAAGTTTCTAAACTTTTCGAAACTTGAGTCCTCCTAACACTCAAACCACATTATCTTAGCATATCTTATTAACAAAGGAAAGAAAAACTGGCTTATGCAAAGCGCATAAGCCAGTCAGATCAAGCTCATTATTCAATTAAAAATACTTCTTGTCCTTCATTCTCTCAATAGCATCCATAGCAAGCTTACTTCTTTCGCACTCAGCTGCAGAAAGGGATATCTGCCATGCATAAGGACTTCCTTTCATATGCTCTGAAGCATATGACAAGCCATTTGTCCTCTCATCAAGAAAAGGTCTGTCTATCTGGTTAGGATCACCTAAAAGAATTATCTTGGTGTCCTTTCCGGCTCTTGTGATGATTCCTTTTGCCTGAGTTGGAGTCATGTTCTGAGCTTCATCAATAATAAGATAGGTCTTAAGGATTGACCTTCCTCTGATGAAGTTTAGTGCTTCACACTGAACGATTCCTCTTTCAAAGACCTCATCTGTCTTTCCCTGCAGCTCTTTTTCATCCTTATATCTTTCTTCTTCATTGGAGTCAATGAGCTGCTCAAGGTTGTCGATAATCGGTCTCATAAGAGGTGATATCTTCTCCTGTTCATCGCCGGGGAGAAAACCAATATCATCATCAAACTGAGAGTTTGGTCTGCAGACAAGAATCCTTCGATATTCACCAGTCGGTCTGTTTATCATCTTTTCAAGACCTACAGCAAGTGAATAAAATGTCTTGGCTGTACCAGCCATGCCCTTTACAATTACAAGTGGAGCCACCTCAGCAGGCTGCATAAGTGCTTCCTGAAGGAAGTATTGTCCGGCGTTCCTTGGTTTAACTCCGTAAGGCTGGCTCTTTTCAAACTCAAGTTTTTTAATAAAGCCTTTAGACACACGGCCCATCTGGGTTTTATTAGTTGACTGATCTGCTCTTACAATAACAAATTCGTTTTCATACAGCTCAGGTGCATATTGATTTCCATCATCATCACAACAATAGACTTTATCAACTGGAATACCTTTTTTCTTGAAATCCTTAAAGATTTCTTCCGGCGCAAAAACAGATATTCGTCCGCTGTACTGCTCGCCATGATCCGCAACCTGTTCTGTCGTGAAGTCCTCTGACTTAATATTAAGGAGCTGTGCCTTAATCCTCATCAGAATGTCCTTGGTTACAAGAATTACCTGAACCTTGGATACCTCACTTAGGCCCTTACATACTTTCAGGATACGATTATCAGATTTATAATCTGCCATATCCTTAGGGAGTTCTACATCTTTAAAGTTCTTTTCAACTCTAAGAAGTCCCCCATTGTCAAGCTCTACACCTGCAACCAGATCGCCTGATCCTCGAAGCTGATCGAGAATTCTGATTGCCTCTCGTACATTCGCTCCTCTCTCGCCCTCATCTCTCTTGTGGGCGTCAAGCTCCTCTAACACTACCAGCGGAAGAACGACCTCGTTATCATCAAAGCACTTTAAGGCGTGTGGTGCCTGAATCAAAACGTTGGTGTCCAGTACGTAGATCTTCTTCATGCGTAGGTCCCCCTCTATTTGTATGACTTATATCGTTATTATACCACATATAGTGGTTTAGGGATACAAAATGAAAAAGATATGTAATAAAAATATATGATAATCTTGACCATTTAAAGATAGTAAATATGTGTTGTCAAACGCAATAAATAATAGAATAATTGATGAAGAAACTTAATCTGTAGATTAGGGAGAGGATTCAGATGAATGCAATTAGCATACATCAGAGTACTCTCTTTTTGTATATGCGTAAGTAAATGTGGACAGAGGGACGATTCT
>NZ_ATVR01000023.1 GCF_000420825.1 Butyrivibrio sp. AE2015
CACTTCTTATTATCAATTCCTCCACAAGTCTTTATCTTTAACTCCACAACTTCTATCTGACTTTGGCTTATTTAAAGGCTTTCCCAAGGTATTAATTAAATTAAAAGAAATTGTTGTTTTTATATATAAATAAACATCAACTACTTTTGGTGGTGTATAAAAAATATCTATATCTAATAATACTACTATCAGCGACTTATTTCATGCTTGTGTTTATCGTTAAGTTGTTCTTTATGTAAAGATTTCTGATCGATAAGTTTATTGTAATTATCCATAAGAATCTGGAGTTCATCAAGAGATTGCTTACTTTGAGCAGCTGCAGCTTCTGTTTTTTCAAGTTCTGTCATCAAGATATTTTTCTCTGATTTTAAATCATCAAGCTTAGGCATTACCTTAAGGCCATACTTTTCCATATCTTCCTTTAAGACAGCACTTGATTTTCTATAAGATGCCAACTCTGCAGCAAATTTAGTTTCATAGGCTTCTTTCTGATCATCAGGTGTCTGTTTCCATGCATTATAATATCTTTTATTTACTAGGAAGCTACCAGTGTTATGAATCATGCGATTAGTATAGTTGAGCTTTTCCCATATTTCATCTTTCTTGTTTTGGAGCTGCATATATTCTTTTTCAGCCAGAGATAACTTTTCTTGGAGTTCATCTGTACCAGCAAGACCATTTTTAACAAAGAAACTCATGGTATCTGCAGCGCTTATAGCATTTTGAACATTTATCTTCTTCTTCAGTTTTCCATAGTAGTTGTCTGTAGATCTGATAGCTTCAATACTTCCAAGTTTGTTTAAAATATATTCTTTCTCGTAATTGGTACCGAATTGTCTTGCTCTTATGGTCTTTTTAAGGTCATCAGTTTTATATCCCCATCTCCCACGAGATTCTGTGACAGTGATTCCTGATTCATTAAGAATTTTCTTAAATTCGGCTTCATCAGTTGCCTGATGGATTGCTCTTTTTATGACTTTTCGGATTTTGTCTTTTTCTGTTTGAAATTCAGTCTTGGTTGGCACAAGTCCATCCTTTTCTAGTTCTGCATTTTCTATATTGATCTTATCCTGTTCCCTTTGAGTTTTCCTATATTCTCTTTCGGTAGTTTTCTCCTCGGGTGGGGTTAAGAGATCTACCTGATTAAGCTTTTCTCTTTTGCAGATTTCCATAATTTCAGCTTTCATGGCATTCATGGATAACTTAGAAGCACGTATCTTGGCACCGGCAATGCATTCACTTTCGCGTTCTATGAAGTCGGGCTTATCTATGGCGTATTTTCTTACAGAATTAACTACTATATGTACATGCATATTTCCGGATTTATTGTGTCCGTCAGGATGAGTGCATATAAGAACCTGACAACCGGCAAAGAATTTATTTGCAATTTCCATACCGATAGCCTGTACTTTTTCTATGGTGAGACCAAGTTCTTTATCTTTAGGATCAAAGCTTATTATGTAATGGTGGAGTTTAATCTCGCTCTCTTTTTGATTTTTATGATTCTGAGAATTCCAGTTTTCACATTCTTCCTGAAAAGTGGACGGAGACTTAACACCTATTGCATCAATCAGGTATTCATCTCTGAGCACCATATGCTTGTTTTCATCCAGGATAGGCTGATTCGTTTTTTCATCATATTGGTATGTGAGATATCTTAAAGGAAATGCATAACTCCTACCCTTGATTGCCAGATGTTTTATCGTTGCCATCTTTTTCTGCTCCTATTGTCTTATCAAATTGATAGTATCTTGAATATTTTGAAACTGCTGTTTTCCATCTGGAATTGTTTTCTGACTGAATTCTGTTTAATAAGTCTATCTGACCGTGAATTTCTGCAAACATGGATTTTAGTTCATCTCTGAACATGGTCGGATTTACAAAACCGGAATTTAATACTTTGCTGATCTGATTGATATTGGCACCTATCTTGTCGAGCTGATATCTGATTTTTGATAAGGCACTTGATTCATCATCTATCAAAATTCTCATTGTGACTTTTCTCTGAAATACAGACCAACGGATAAAATCAGCTAATGGCATTTCAAAATCTTGTGCGAGCTGATGGACTAATTCCCATTCTTCTTCGGTAAATCTGACATGGGTTTCTTTATTTCTGATCACCCCATTTTTTCTCAAATTGTGCTCCTTTCAGACATTTGATATATGTCAAAAACTAATAATTCAAACGATGACTGTTTTTATGTTTACCGCAGGTAAACCAAATGCGGGTTTGGGGAGCTCAATCCCCAATGATTTTTGCGAGAGTTAAGGGAGTGGCAAATTCCCTTGCAAGATGCCTGGGACTCACAGGCGAATCTTGCTCTTGTCTTTTGATGTTGCCAGGCAGCCTTTTTGTGACTGCCTATTGCTACTTTTAACCATGATAGATGGGATATAAAAAGAATAGTTGCAACATCATCGCACCAGAGAGGTGCGAATAAGATCAGCCATGATGAATTTACAAAAGATTGTACTAATACTTCAGACTTGGTTCCGGCATTTAAAATGAGTCTGACGTGGGAAATTCATGCTTCGCAGCTACTGCTATTTTTGCCAGGATCCTTTTATGTTTCGGGGTGGCACACAGATAGCAATCAACTAAGCGCGCTAAGCCGATCAGTTGCTCATTATTGCAGATTGACAGTTTTTCCTTTCTGCTATTAATGAAAATCTTAATAGCTTCCCGTTTGGCGCTTTCTTCCATACTTTCCATCTTTACTCTTTCCCTCCTAAAAGTAGATTTTTTCTTCCCCTCGTTAAGATTTCCCCTGGGTAAAAAAAATGCGCACTCCTCTTGTGAGGGAGTACGCATTCTCCGTGTTGATTGAATTTTATATTATTTTTTTTGAATTGTCATCTACTTTTTTAAAATTTATCAGATTATGATTATACAATTATTGTTTTTTTTCCATCTCAACCATAATTTGCTCACCTTCTTCATTCTGAACCAGGTAACACTCTTCTATCGCTTTGGTTATGATTTTTTTGTATGAGTTTTTTAAGGAATTAAACTTCTTTAATAGATCCGGAGAGATATCACTCTCACTTTTTACATTTTTATCATAGAATCTTTTTTCAAAATCACTCTGATTATCGTCCTGAAGCCAATCGGGGTCAATGTTATAAAGTAGTTTTAGGAGCAGTACAATATATCCTGGAATAGGAACTCTTTCTGTTTCCAGATTTGAAATTGTTGCTTTACTGACACCTAAACTTTCTCCAAATTCTGTCTGTGTCTTTTTACTAAGTTGTCTAATAATTTTGATTTTTTCACTTGAGTTCATCAGTTTTTGTCCTCATTTTCTGATACTTAATATAAGCATCATTTTTTCTCTACTTGCCATAATTAAATTTTATAGGAAAAAAATTAAATAGTAAAGAAATGCAATTTTGCTTTTTTTCATACGCTAAAATCGCAAAAAAAGACTATGTTATTCTTCTAAAATTTACGTTCAGAAAACTCAGATGTGATGCTAACATATGATTCGTAAGAATTATAAACATTTCAAAAAAACTTAAAATTTTTCCAGTATTTATAGCATTTTTTATTACTAATTCTTATTTTAGACAAAAAAGTAATATACAACAATTAAACGTAAATAAAAATTTTCTAATCATAAAATAAAATAATGCTTGATTTAATCAAAACAATGTTCTATATTAGAATTGCAAGTTGCAAAATACATCTTTGACTGTTTGAAAGAATATCAGTTTTTGAAATACTTCTTTTGAGAAAAAGCAGTATCTGAGAAAAGTCAAAAATTCAAAAGCAGTCTTTGCATGAACTTGTGAAGTTATAAGAAGTAAAAAAGTACTACCTGCACATTGATAATTTCATACCCAGGTGTAATTTTTTATTATGCCGGGCGTTATGGCAGGCCTCTTTTGAGGTAAGCGTTGTCGTGACAACGGAAAGTGCGAAGATTTCTTTAAAAAATCAATTTATAATTTTTTTACAATTTAATATCTTTTTGATGTAAAATTTAATATGATGTGGCAAAGATACGCATGCTCCCGATTATATCGGGGGCCGTTTGCCATGTATTGATAACTCACTGCATGGTGCTGTCGTCAGGTAAGGGATTAGCCTCCATTATCTGGCTAGGGGGTTCGAGTCCTCCGGTGGGCTTCAGATCGTAGAAATCTTTTCATACGGTTTGCCTTTTTCCTGGCAGGTCATGAGACAGCCTGCCACATGATATTTAAACCATGTTATGGTTTTTATATATAAAAAATCCCATAAACAATACAGACTGGGTAAAAAGAGATGGTTATGTACTGTCTTGTCTGCTTGTTGAATATTTTGGGAAAATAAAAGGAGGCTAAAATGGCAAAAGTAATCGCAATTACAAATCAGAAAGGCGGAGTTGGGAAGACTACAACAACTGTAGATCTTGGCGCTGCTCTTTCAAGAGAAAAGAAGAAAGTTTTACTCGTGGATTTTGACCCACAGGGAAATCTTACATCTGGACTTGGAATAGAAAGAAAACGACCTCTGACAGTTCTTCATATGTTGCAGAACGAAGTCGCAGAGGTTGAATATGATGTCCATGATACAATCGCAAAACATGAGACTGATGAGGTAAATCTGGATGTACTTCCGGCAAACAAACTTCTTGTCACAGCTGAGACGCTCTTCCAGAGTGTTGAGGAAGATAAGGAACTTGTTCTTAAGAAAGTACTATCACAGGTTGAGGATGAATACGATTATATCCTTATAGATTGCCCTCCATCACTTAGTATGCTTACTATCAACGCACTTGGAGCTGCTGACAGTGTTCTTATTCCTGTACAGCCTACCAAATATTCGCTTGATGGTCTTGCAGATCTTGTTAAACTTGTGATGGTAGCTCAAAAGACCTATAACAAGGATCTTGATTTTGAAGGTATTGTTTATACCCTCGATACACCAACTCAGGTAGAGACAAGGAATATAAAGCAGGATGTTGAGAATGCATTTGGAGCAAATATCAGAATCCATGATGTGACTATTCCAAGACTTAAGGATATATCAAGTTCTCCTTCCTACGGAGTATCCGTTTTTGATCTGGCACCTACTAGCAATGGAGCACTTGCCTATGCTAAACTTGCAAGGGAGGTACTTGAAAATGGCTAAAAAGGGGTTAAAAAGACAGACAACAGAATCTTTTACAGATCTGCAGAATGATGTTCTTGGACAGTATGTTGCAAGTGGCGCGATAGATGCAAAAGATATAAATGCTGTACAGGATATAGCGGTTGATAAATTCATAGAGTTTAAGGACCATCCTTTTTATGTAATTGATAATGAGGAAATGGAAGAACTCGTTGCAAGTATAAAAGATAATGGAGTACTTGTACCGGTAATTGCAAGACCTCGTGATGGCAAATTTGAGCTGATCGCAGGTCACAGACGCTGCCATGCAGCAAAAAAGGCCGGGATAGAAAAGATTCCTGCCATTGTAAAAGATTATTCGGATGATGAAGCTACCCTGGCTATGGTTGATTCCAACATCCAGAGAGAGAACATTCTCCCTAGTGAAAAAGCTTTTGCTTATAGAATGAAAAAAGAAACACTTTCCCATCAGGGAAGGAAAGCTGCTGATCCGGATGAAGTTGGAACAGATACAAGAGATAAGATATCTGATACTGATAGTGGAGCTACGGTAGATCGCTATATTCGTCTGACTTATCTTAATAAGGATCTTCTTAAACTTGTTGATGAAAAGAAGCTCTCTCTTCTATCTGGAGTTTCAATCTCTTATATGACCAAAAATCAGCAGAAGATAGTAAAAAAGACTATGGATGATGAAAGCCTGTCTCCTTCTGCTCCGCAGGCAGAACAGATGCTGAAACTTGCCAAAGCTATTAAGGATGATACAAAGTTTGAACTTGAAATCCTTAAATTATTACGTAAAAAGCAGGCTAAAAGATCTTATAAGATGACAAGCAAGGAAGTATCAAGATATTTTCCTGATGACTTCGATGATGAAAAGATAAAAAGTACTATAGAAGAGCTCCTAACTAAATGGAGTAAGGAAAAAGGATATTACAAAAAATAATTGAATAACAGATTATGAAGAAGCTTTGCCAATACTGGTAAGGCTTCTTTTTTTGTAAAAAGGGGAAAATAAAATGTCTCAGATAACAGCACAGAATGATGCAGAGGAACAGTCTTTTGTATTCCACTGCGATACATTTACTACAGTTACTAACCACTGCCTTGAGGACTGCACTCTCTCACTTGAAGCTAGGGGGCTTCTGGTCACAATGTTTTCGTTAAAAGATGACTGGCAGTATTCAGTCGCAGGTCTTTCAATGATCCTCCCACACTGCAGGGATAAGATAAACAGAGTCGTTAATGAGCTTGAAGAGCATGGATATGTAAAGCGCGAAAGATACAGGAGTAAGGATGGAAGGTTTCAGTTTAAATATCACATCTATGACGAGTCTCAGATCTATCACGATGATAACTCTGGAAAAAGACCTCAGAAGACAGGGAAAAGACCACGTACCAAGATTCAGTACACGGATGAAAGCGGCATAAACACTGAAACACTTCCACATACTGAAAAACAGTATACGGAAAATCCGGATACGGTAAATCCCGATACGGAAAAGCAGGCACAATTAAAAACTAATAAGCAAGAGACTGATATAAATATACTTAAATCAATCAATCAGCACGGAGGTGGAAAAGATACTACTCTTCCATCCACTAACCAGATTGATGTGATAGATATGATGGACAGAAAAAATGAGATAAGGGAAAGACTGAGTGAAAAGCTTGAATATGACAGGCTATTGGATAGTTACCCTGAAAAAAAGAAACTTATAGATGCTATCTTCAGGACCATGACGGATACACTTGCTCATAAAGAGATTCCGGCTATCAAGATCTCTGGATGTACATACTGTTATAACGAGATTGAGGAAGCTTTTGATCAGCTTGGATATGAACATATCGAATATATTATCAAGTGCATAGATCAGAGCGGAAAAGCTATAAAGAGTCCCACCAAGTATATTCTGCAATGTCTGCTGCAAGCTAATACGAAGGATATATATGAGATATCGAGAAACCAGAGCTCTAAAGGTAATGCCTTTAACCAGTTCTTGCAGAATGAATACGATTATGATGCACTGGAAGCAATGCTTTTGGAAAATTAGAAATAATTGGTTGTAACTTCTGCTCATTATGAGCAGAAGTGAAATATAGTTCATCTGAAGGGAGGAATGCAGAGTGATAGACCCACATTTATATCTTAAGATCTGGAATTTACTTGTATTAGTTTTTAACTGGTTTGTTGGATTGTTTTAAGGAGGAGGGAATAAATGAATTCAGTAGAAATTATCGGAAACCTTGTGAAGAAGCCTATATACAAGGAATACGAATCTGAGGATAAGACGGTACGTGTTGCTAAATATACCATTGCAGCACAGAGAAATGGAAAAAAGGAAGAAGCGGATTTCATATCATGTACCGCATTTGGAAATGATGCAGTCTATGCATCAAAGTATATGGATAAGGGAGATCTTATAGCAGTTGAAGGTAATCTTCACTCCTCTTCCTACATGGATAAGGACGGAAATGCAAGATATGGGTTATGTGTATATGTGAACCATAATCAGAATTATACTTCAAGAAAGAACAAGGAGCTGATTCAGACTGCCGAAGCAAACGAAAGAAAAATAAACGATGCCATCGACTCTCTGAACAGCTCTTGTAATGACAATATACCTGAGTATGAATTTGGAGATGCCATGGAAGGAGTTCCCTTTGAATAACAAACTAAATTTAAAAGAAAAACTTCTACTCATTATGAGCAGAAGTTGAGCAGTACCACCATCCCCGACCAAAGTTCCGGTTGTACTGCTCTCCCATTTACGGACAAATAATACCCTTACGGGCAAATTATGTCCTTTTGTCCTGCATACACAGGGCTTCTATATTCTATCACAGATAATCGATTTTGAAAAAGGAAGCCCTCTTTTGTCAGGAATAAAAGGTTCATGCAAAAGAAGGAGAAACAATGCTATTAAAACGGAAAAAAATGGCTGCTACTCTTCTGCTGTTTTTCTCAATGGCTGTTATGAGTGGCTGCTCGTCATCTAATGGAAAAACTATTGAAGGCAGGTACTACTGCCCTGAAAAAGATTCCAATGCATACGTATTGGAATTTGCCAGAGACGGAACTGTAGATACTTATTACAGCGGCAAGGGAACTTACAGCATAGAAAGTGACGGAACATTCAAAATCGATATCAGTGTCATACATGGAACCGGTACTTACAATTCAGACGGTTCAATAGATTTCAACACTACAGACAGAATTTCATATCATTACATCCCAGAGACACAAAGACCCGAGGATAACCCCAGCACAGAGGAAACATTCAATGCAACCTTGATGCTTGATCGAATGCCTTACGAATACAACAAAGATCTTATAAAGGCATCTGAGCTTCAAACAGATGATGATGGTTCAGCCTATTATCATCTTTCCAATGATGGCAGCACCATAACTGGAACGGTAGGTGTGGATAAGAACTTCACAGCCACTTACGGATATCCAACTACTCCGGAGGAAGCAATAGCTGAGGTAATGGAGAAAGGAATAACCGGGAGTAATAAGTTTTTTGAGAATGAAAACTACTATCTCACTCTCATGCTTTCCGGATACACGGATACGAACTGTGCAGTGTATTATGCCTATCTTATTCCAAAAGAAGGTAAGGCATCAGATTCTAACACATATTATGCGTCGTTTTATTTTTATAACAGTGAGCTTCATACAAGCCTTGAGGAGTTTACAGGGATAAAGAATGGAATCAATTTTGTGGCAGGAAGCGATATATTTGGATATTCATTCCAGGATGTAATGACTTCGCTTTCTACTCTAAAGGCGCAAATGTAATCATGCTATTTGCTTCTGCTCATTATGAGCAGAAGTGGATTTAAAAGAAATGCCAATCTCCTGTACGCACAGGATGGCAAGAAAGGAGGTGGGATTATTGAGCTGGGTTACGGATGCCATAAATGATGGTATCAGCAATATTTTAGGCGGTGCAGCTGCTTCAATGCTTTCAGAACTTATAGAGAACAGTAATGCTGTTGTGTCAAATACCAGCACGAAGCTTAGCATGACACCTGATTCCGGAATCATGAATCTTATGAAAAACATAAATGAGAACGTAGCCATGCCAATTGCCGCTGTAATGCTGACATACATCATGACTTATGAACTCATAACAATGATCACTGAAAAAAATCATGGTAACGAGGTGGGGACATGGGTGCTGTTTAAATGGATATTCAAAACTGCGGTGCTGGTTATGCTGTGTAAACACAGCTGGGAGATAGCCAATGCATTTTTTGAAACCGGAGGATGGATAGCAACCAAGGCAAACACAGTCATTGGATCGAAGATAGTTAATCCGTCTGTATCAGCACCCACAGAAAACGAGATAAAGGAATGGCTTGTAGCCACATATGATGTGGGGCAACTTCTGAAGATAATGCTGATAGCGTTTATAGACTGGCTTATAACACTTATTTCAGGTGTTTTGTGTCAGGTAGTAATCATCGTAAGACTGTTTGAAATCGCTATTTATGTATCTTGTGCTTCAATCCCTGCAGCATCTTTTGGAAACAGAGACTGGAAGTCAATTGGTGAGAATTATACCAAGGGACTTGCCGGAATCGGAATGCAGTCATTCTTCATAATGGTTGCTCTTGGCATGTACGCAGTAATGGTTGGTTCCACAGTAGTTATTGCATCAGGATCAAACGTTATTAAGGGCTTGGAAAACCTTATCCTTTATGGAATTGCAATGACAATAGTTATCTGGAACAGTAAAAAGATTGCCTTTGCAATCGTGGATGCACATTAAAAACTTCTGCTCATCGTGAGCAGAAGTACAAATAATAACTTCTACTCATTATGAGCAGAAGCCTGAGAGGAGGATTCCCATATGGGGTTTGTAAGGGTTCCGCGAGATATCAAACGAGTCAAGCCAAAATTTGTAGGACCATTAAACAAGAGACAAACATATACCATGGCAATCGGCATTGGGTTTGGGTTGTGCGGATACTTTATATCAAAGCCGACTATAGGCGCTTCAAATGCAATATTTGTTCTGATTGCGCTTATGCTTCCCGTAGTATTCTGTGGGCTTTTTGAAAAGGACAACAGATATTTGGAAGACATATTAAAAGACTATATAAACGTCAAGTTTAAAAGACCGGGAGTAAGAGTATTTAAAACACAGAACATGTACAGGTATATGCATAAAAAAATCTACGAAAAGGAGGTACTTGAAGTAGATGATCTTGAAGAGAAAAAATCATGGATTGAAGAAAGAGAAAAAGAGTTTAAAAGCTTCTGGAAATAAGTTCTTTCAGAGAGCAAAAAACCAGCTTGAAAACGACAAGGCAGAGAAGAAACTTGCAGAGGAGAGACTTGCAAAAGAGTCTGCCAGGAAAAAGCAGGATGAGGCAGATGAGCTGTTTGATAAAAAGGCTAGAGATAGTAAAAAGAGCTTTACTGATATGGCTGCCGAGAGCAGGACTTTAAATGAAATGAAAGTATCTGCAAAAAATGCCCAGAATTCCCTAGAAAAGTCAACTCTTAAAGCTGCAAAGGGATATCTTAAAAAACATGCTCCTGTAAACGCAAGATACAGAATCAAGGATAGGGCAAATTATGGAAATATTCTTTCAGCAGAGCAGAAGACAAGAATTGTCAGGGAAAGAAAAAGAGCTCTTAAAAAAGAAAAATACCAGGGTGTGCAGGAGACTATCCCTTTTGAACTTATGGAAGAGGATGGAACTTGCAGAATAAATGATCACTACTGGTGCAAAATGATAGCTTTTACAGATATCAATTATGACCTGGCATCTGATGCTGAAAGAGATGAACTCTTTGAAGGATGGTGCGATTTTTATAACTACTTTGAGCCGGAAGTTCATTTGCAGATATTCTGCGCAACGATGAAAGCAGACAGAGTTGCTCAGATGGCAGCGATTCATGTAAAAGACCGTGCAGACAATATGCAGGAAATTAGAACGGAGTTTAATGACCTTTTAAGTAATCTCATGAATAAAGGCAATAACGGTTATATTCGTCCAAAGTTCATTGTAGTTGGTCTTGAAGGGAAGAACGTAAGAGCTGTAAAGCCCAAGTTTTCAAGAATAGAAGAAGAGATAAAGGAACTGCTTGAAGGGATAGGTGTAAAGACTCATGCACTTACAGGATATGAGTGGCTTAGCGTACTTAGATCACTTCTTAATCCGGATGATTTCTCTCAGTTTCTGTTTAATTTTGATCTGACAGTAAGAACCGGACTTACGGCAAAGGATTATATAAGCCCTTCATCAATGGATTTTAGAAATGGGTACTTCTTCAGACTAGGTAGTCATTATGCAAGAAGTATGTTTCTCCAGATTCAGACTGAAAAGCTGGATGAGAAACTGATGAACAGAATACTGTCAGTAGACCATACAGTCATGGCATCTATATTTGCTCAGAGCCTTGACCAGGATAAAGCAATAAAGCTTTTGAAAGGAGCACTTTCTGACCTTGAAAAGAACAAGATAGATGAGCAGAAAAAGGCTTCTCAGAGCGGGTATGACATGGATATAATGCCGGCTGATCTCAAGAGCATGAGTAAGAATGTGGAAGAGACACTTGCAGACGTACAGTCCGGAGAGGACAGGTACTACAACGTATCAATAATTCTTACCTGCGTCGAGGAAAATGAAAAGGCTCTTAAGAGCGCCATAGAACAGATCACAGCAATAGCACAGCAGAAAGGCTGTGCCATAAAATGCCTGGACTATCGCCAGGAGAAAGGATTCATGGCAACACTTCCGCTTGGATATCTTCCAGACGACATGAAGGTTGATGTAGAACTAACTACCCGGGCGGTGGCCGGGTTCGTCCCTTTTACGACAGTGGAGCTTTTCCATCAGACAGGAGGTCAGCTGTATGAAGGCATAAATGCACTTTCTAACAACCCGATTATGGCAGACATGGAAGAGCTTGGAAACCAGAATTCACTTATATTTGGAATCCCGGGATTCGGTAAGACCATGGAATCAAAGCTGAAGATTATAAACACGATGATATCATCTGATGACCATGTGATAATACTGGATCCTGAGTCAGAGTACAGAACACTTGTAGAAGCTCTTGGTGGTCAGATGATAGTACTTTCGCCTACATCAAGGGACCATATAAATCCCCTTGATATCAATCTCAAATATGGAGATGACAGGGCAGCTGCAAAGATGAAGATAGATTTTATCCTATCGCTTATGGAACTGATAATTGGCGGAAAATTTGGGCTTGAACCAATAGAGATGTCAATTATCGATGTGGCGCTGACATCCATATATGAGCGTTACTTTGATTCGAGGATGAGACCTGAGGACATGCCGACTCTGGAGGATCTTTATACCGAGATCAAGTCTCTTGGAAGAGAAGATGCAGATGCACTTGCGGTGAAAATGGACAGATTTGTTCATGGGTCAAGTAACCTGTTTAACCACAGAACCAATGTTGACCTCAGTAACAGGCTTATATGCTTTGATGTCAGAGACGTAGGACAGCAGCTTAAGCCTTTTGCGATGATGACTGTGCAGGATCAGGTATGGAATAAAGCCACTGCACATAGGGATAACAATGAAGAGGAATACAAAATCAAATATTTCATGGATGAGTTCCACCTGCAACTTAATAATCCTCAGACAGCGGCATATACAGTTGAGATATATAAAAGGTTCAGGAAATATGGAGCATATCCAATAGGAATGACGCAGAATCCTTATGATCTGATGGTTTCCAGCCAGGCTGAGTCAATCTTTAAGAATACAGACTATGTAAAGATGTTCAGACTAAAGGGAGATGATAAGAAGCTTCTTGCACATGTCTTATCAATAAGTCCCGCGCAACTTAAATATGTTACTAATACGCCTCCTGGAAGAGGACTCTTATATTTTGGAGGAACGATAATACCTTTTTATAACAAGATACCGAAAAACACTCATATTTACGAGCTTTGCACATCTAAAAAGGATGATCTTGTAGAGATTGCCAAAAAGAAGAAAAAGGTAGTTAAAAAGGAAAATATTGAGTCCATTCCAAAGGAGACAGCATCCTGAAAATCACTTCTGCTCATAATGAGTAGAAGTGAATGTGGAGGATAGGAATTGGAAAAAGAATACAAGAGCGAGTCTAACAAAAGCAAGGCCATAAAGATGATGCAACTCTCAGGTGAAGTTGTAGGTAATGTGGCGACCAAAGAAATTCCAGATGTAAGCGGAGAAAGAAAAGGTTCAGATAGTAGCGGAACAGGAGTAGAAGAAAGCTCTTTAAAAACTAAAGACAGAATCCTTGATAATCTCGAAAAATACGAACATCTGAAAGCTACAGGTCTTTATCTTGCAGACAAGCATGAAAACAACAAAAAGGCATCCAAAAGGATAAAAGCTTCCAAGAGGGAGACAAAAGAAGCACTAAACGACACAAAACTTGGCGAAAAAGCTAGTAAGAGACAGCCACTTACTGATGCTGAAAAGAAGATTTTAAGCAACTCAAAAGAAAGAATGAAGCGTTATAACAAGGCTGTCAAAAAAGAAGAGCGATTTATAGCAAAGACGAAAAACAGCAATGATTTTGAAAAGAATCAGGCCAAGAAGAGAAAAAAGCTGGAGCATCTGGAAAGCCTTGAGCAAATGACAAACTATGGGGATGGTGACGGACAGGGTACAGGAATAGAGGAGAATTTCCAGGACAACCTTGAAGGAACCATTACGTGGGCAAGCAGGAGAACACACGATGCAGTAAAAGACATTGATTATGAGCTAAAGAGCCACCTTGAGCACAAAAAGGACAGCAAGCAGACAACAAAAAGAGGAAATGAGGCACGTCCTAAAGAAGAGACCAGGTCAAAGCATGAGGGTCGAAAGTCTAAAAGACAAGCAAAACAGTTTGAAGAAAAGCAGCTGACAAAAGAAGAAAAGCATAATCTTCAAAAAAAGAACCTCAAAAAAAGAAGAAACAAAGTCATTTTTAAGAATGACAAGCTTTCCGGTGCTACGGCGAAGATCAAAGAGGCTGTAGGAAGCAAAGGAGCAAAAGCAGCACTTCTTGGAATAGCAGGACCTATTCTTGCAATAGTTGGCGTTATACTTATCCTTTTTCTCATTCTTGCAGCAATTAGCGGAATGTCTGGTGAGATGCATGAGTACACATCATACCAGGCTGAGGATGAAACACTTCTTCTTAGCAACAAAGTTGTCGTTGAAGAAGAGAAGGTAGATAAAACAGCTATAAAAGATACAGAGACCAATCATCCAACTGCATCTGATGGCGGTGGATTTAATGAGTACCAGTACAGCCTTGATGGTGAACTAACGACTAAGGATGCCCTGATAGCGAAGATAAAGCATGACGGAAATCTCATAGCATCTTATCTGACTGCTAAATATGGAGATTATAAGCTGACGGATGATATAAAGGCGGAGCTTAAAAAGATCTATGAAGAAGCTTTTACATTAAGCCAGTACGAAACAATAGAGCAGAGAACCAGTACTTACTACGATTCAGAAGCAGAGATTACCTACTACTGGAATGGAAGCAGCTGGCAGTCAACAGCATGTACTTATCGCTATGCAATATTTCACACAGACCTTAATACAAAGCCCTTAGATGACGTTTTAAAGGCTCATTTAGCCACAGAAGAGCAGAAAAGGTTCTATGACCTGTATAAGAGCACATCGGGTCAAAAAGACTATCTATTTGGTGGATACACGGCAAGGGATGATATATACCGCTACCAATATGAACCGGAAGAATATGAGGCAATCTATGGCAAAGCAGATATTTCTTTTTCAGATGCAGAGGCGCAGCAAATATATAACGTGGCACAGACTCAGCTTGGAAGACCCTACCATTGGGGAGGCTCAACGCTGGCAAGTGGATTTGACTGTAGCGGATACGTTTATTGGGTTATGAATACCTCCGGTGTTGCATCATTTCCAAGGACTTCTGCAAATGTAATGCTAAATACCTACTGCGATCCGGTTACCGCAGCAGAGGCTAAGCCAGGAGACCTCGTTTTTTTTCAGGGAACATACGCTACGGTTGGAGCGTCGCACGTAGGTATTTATCTCGGGAATAATCAGATGATCCATTGCGGGGATCCAATCAAAATCACAAATATTACAACAAATTACTGGACATCGCATTTTTACACGTTTGCGAGGATCAAGGACAAATACAGATAAGGAGGGGTTATGAGCGAAGAAGAAAAGATCCTAAGCATGATGAGTGAAATAGACGACCTTGATAAAAAAATAGAGGAAGTCAGCAAAAAGAAAGATGTGTTGCAGCAGAAGCTGAGTAAGGCAAAGGAAGCCTATGACAAGAAAAACAGCCAGCTGAGAGACCTTCAGATCAAGAAGGACGCTGCTACAGCAGGCATTTTGCTAAAAGCAGCAAAAGAAAGGGATATGTCACTGGATGATGTGCTGGGACTTATCAAGAAGGAGGAAGCAGTGAAATGAAAAAAGTAGTATCAAAAGCTGTTCTGTTAGCGGTAACAGTCGCATTAAGTGGTGTGATTTCGTTTGGAAGTCATATCACGGCATTTGCAAATGTTCCACCGGAGGCAGATACAGAAGGAAGTTCAACCCTTCCGGAATCGCCTACGGACGATGCGGATAACAATGGAACAGCTAAAGGAACCGGAACAGGAGATCCGCTTACTCCTGATGGAAATGGAACAGAAGTAGACAGTGTAGACGACAATGGCAAGTATTTCTATACCTTTGTTACCGATGCCGGCAATTACTTCTACGTGGTTGTGGATGAGACCAGAGAGGATAAAAACGTATATGTTCTGTCTACGGTAGATGAAGAAGAACTGTTATCCCTTTGTGAGAAAGAAGACGAAGCTGATGTTCAGGGGGCAACAAGAGAAACATCTGAAACTGAAGCAAACTCTTCTACAGACTTGTTTGGAACACCAGGAGGTACAACTCCAGGAAATGGGTCAGATACCGATGGTGACGGTGTAACAGATGAGTGGGACACAGATGGAGACGGGATAGTAGATGCCTGGGATACAAACGGCGATGGAAAGCCGGATTCTTTTGACACCAACGGTGATGGAGAACCAGATAAAACGCTACTTGGACCAGGAGTTGTTGGCTATGACACTAATGGTGATGGAATCGTTGATGCATGGGATACAGATGGAGACGGAATCATAGATGCATATGACAGCGATGGCGACGGAATACCAGATTTATTTGGTTCAGAAGCCAGTCAGACAGCTTCTACTCCGGCACAGGTAAAAGGCGTGCAAAGGGAAGAGGAAGGAGGCATTTTCACTGATGTTGTCAAAGGAATAAAGAATAATCTTTTTGTGATTATCGTTTTTTTAGCAGTACTCGGCGCTGGTTTTTATTTCAAATTCTATAAACCAAGATACGGTTCCATAGGAAGTGGAGGAACAATGGATTTTGAAGATGATCCGGATTATCAGGACGAGGATGATGATTCTGAAGACTGGGGCAGTGATTCTGAGGATGAAGATTATACGGATGAGGAATCAGAGAATGTTGAAGCAGATAGTGACAGTGATGGTGATGAATCTGAAGAAAAATCTGTAAATGAAGAATCCGAGGATAGTGCCTCAAATGAAGGAACAGAAGATTCAGAAGGCAATACGGCAGAAGAGGGTAGTGGTGATTCTGATGAAGCGAGAAGCATTGATAAGAAAAAAGAGGAAGCTGAGAGAATTGCTGCAGAACTTAAAAAGGAGCTAAAAGGACAGAAAGAAGCCTCTGAGGCAGAACTTATCCGAAAGGATGAAAAGATAAAGACACTGGAGAGGAAAGTAGCTGATTATGAGGACAAAGTTACAAGGACAAGCGGAATACTGACGGGCTCTGCTGTTCCTGATGAAGAAGAGGATGAGGAAGATCCTGATAGCGAGCCAATATATGAGGAGAGGGCTTCTCCAGAAATCTGATATATGACGTTAAAACATATAATACGCAGCACATGCTAAGCGAATCATTCAAGGAGGATGAATATGAACACATTAGCAGTAATTGCAGTAATAGCCATTGTATGTGTGGTTAAATGGAAGTTCTTTAGAGGTGGAAAGGATCCATTTAACAAGGGATAAAACATGGTACCAACTTCTACTCATTATGAGTAGAAGTTAAACAACAACAATAATCAAGAAAAACAGGAGGATTTTAACAATGAGTGGAGTGTTCACAGAAGGAATCAAACAGCTTACAACAATCGTTGAGGTAATTGGTGGAGGAGTAGCAGCATGGGGATGCATGAACCTGCTTGAAGGCTACGGCGGAGATAACCCGGGAAGTAAGAGCCAGGGAATTAAGCAGGTAATCGCGGGAGGTGGAATCTACCTCATAGGTGCAAAGGTTATTTCGGCAATTAAGTTTGCTTAAGAATTGGCGGTTTCATAATACGTCCATGAGAGTTCATCTCTCATGGATGTAATTGGAGGAAGATATGGGAAATATTGGAGTACAGGAAGCAATGCAGGGAGACCTAGCAAAACTTGCAGAAACAGCGGTAGAAGCACCTTTCAAAATTGCCCAGATTCTTATTAGTATCAACAAGGATCTTGCAGAGGGTGATAGAAACCGCACAATCTCAAAGATGCAGAAATTTAAGCTTAATCAGCTTAAAGAAGATATGGAAGGTGGAAATGTATCACTAAAGAGCTTGAACCGCTCTAAGGATGATATTTCAAAGCTTTCAGATATGGATAAGACCTGCTACAAGATTCTAAAAAAGAATCTGGAAGAGACCGGTATTAAATATCATGTTGACTCATTTAAGGATGCAAATGGAAAGACAACATTTTCAGTAATGTTTGAAGACAAGAATGCTCCTAAAGTTCAGCAGGCGGTTGAAAAAAGCCTTAAGCAGATGCAAAATCCCAAATTCATGAAAAAGATGCAGGAAAAGCCCTCTGTTCTCGATCAGCTCAAAAAAGCGAAAGAAAAGGCTGCTGAGATCAACAGGAATAATCCTGAAAAGCATAAGCATCAGGAGCAGACAAGATAGGAGGTGCATATGCTGGAAGAGCTAAATACTACCAGAAACAAGATATATCTGGGAGTTCTCATGGTCATATGGTATCTGGCGGATAAGGGCTCATGGCTCTATCACCAGATGAATCCTAATGTAGACAGCCTTACAAGATTTCTTGGCGTTTTCAGCTATTATTCCAGGGCTTTTAAGAATCCGTTTCCGTCATTTTCTTTGGATGATATAAAAACAGGGTTTATAGCTGCATTTATTGCAGTACTTATCTATCTTGCCAAAAACTCAGACAAAAAAATGTACAGAAAAGGTGAAGAATATGGCTCTGCGAGATGGGGCACAAAGAAGGATATACAGCCATATTATGATCATGAAAATGAAGATAACAATATCCTGCTTACTCAAACTGAAAAGCTTCGCTTAAATGGACGATTTCCACTGCCCAAATATGAGCGAAATAAAAATGTCCTAATAGTAGGAGGCTCCGGCTCTGGCAAGACAAGGTTTTATATAAAACCACAGCTTATGCAGATGCATTCAAGCTATGTCGTTACCGATCCCAAGGGTACCGTTATTCTTGAGTGCGGTAAAATGCTGCAGCGAGGCCCAGTCAAGGTTGCACCAGTTGAGACAGGTCAGTATGTGACAAAAAGAAACGGAAAGCCAAAGCTTGATAAGTTTGGAAACAAGATTCCAATCTACAAGAAAGATGCAAAAGGGAAAGTAGTTCTTGCTCCAGTCATGAAAGATGGTAAGTATGTCCATGAACCATATGATATTAAGGTCTTCAACACCATCAATTTTGATAAATCGATGCATTATAATCCCTTCGCCTATCTTAAAAAAGAAAAGGACATCATGACCCTTGTTACCACTCTTGTAGAAAATACCAAGGGCAAAGGAGATAAGTCAGGTGAAGATTTCTGGATTAAAGCGGAAAAACTGCTTTACATGGCCTATATTGGCTATCTTTTCTACGAGGCACCACCTGAGGAACAGAACTTTGAAACTCTTCTTGAACTTATAAATGCCTCAGAGTGCAGAGAAGATGATGAGAACTATAAAAATGCGGTCGATCTGCTCTTTGAGGACCTTGAAAAGCAGAATCCAAAGCACTTTGCGGTTAGACAGTATAAGAAATACAAACTTGCCGCTGGGAAGACAGCTAAATCAATACTTATTTCATGCGGAGCCCGCCTGGGAGCATTTGATATTGAGGAGATCAGAGAAATCACAAGATATGATGAACTGGCGCTTGATACACTTGGGGATCACAGGACAGCACTATTTGTAATCATTTCAGATTTGGATGATACTTTCAATTTCCTTGTGAGCATCATGTATACACAGTTATTCAATACGTTATGCCAGAAGGCGGATGATGTTTACGGCGGAAGACTTCCCGTGCACGTAAGGTGTCTCTGTGATGAGTTTGCTAATATCGGCCTTATCCCTAAGTTTGAGAAGCTTATCGCAACTATAAGATCTAGAGAGATATCTGCAAGTATCGTCTTACAGGCAAAATCCCAGTTAAAGAGCTTATATAAAGATGACGCCGGGACCATTATAGGTAACTGTGATTCCAGAATTTTCCTTGGAGGTTCAGAAGAAGAGACGCTTAAGAGCCTGTCAGAAGAACTAGGAAAACAAACGATTGATATGAGAACTACTTCTCTTACAAAAGGCTCACAGCAGTCATCAGGTGTAAATAACCAGAAGCTTGGCCGTGAATTAAAGACCAAGGACGAGTTGTCAGTACTTGATGGTGGACAGTGCATCCTGCAGGTAAGGGGCGTAAGACCGTTCCTTTCGGAAAAGTATGACATTACAAAGCATAAGAGATACAAGCTATTAAAGGATGCGGATCCAAGAAACAACTTTGATATAAAGAAGTTCCTTATCAAAAAGCGAAAAGAGCACAACCTTGATGTAGAAAAGATTCTTAAGAAAAATCCGGATTTAAAAGTAAAAACATATGCAACATATGACGTTTCACCAACAGGAAAGCCTAAAAAGCGCCTTATAAAGAAGGCGGCATAGGAATAAAAACATACCAGGAGGAAGAAAGATGAACGAAAAAAAAGTACTTAGGTTCAACGTGGTAACAGACATGGAGAAAGAGCGCATAAACAAGCGTATAACAGCATATGCGCAGGCAGTCTGTGACAAGGTAAAGCAGGAACAGGGAAAGAAAAACTAACACTAACGAAGGAGGAGTAAGCACCCATGAATGAAGAATTTGAGAAGTTTTGTAATGAGGTAAAGGACCATATTTTTGAAAACAGTGCAGATCGAGACAATCTGGAAATTGAGCTCCGTCATGTGCAGAAAGTCAATCAGCAGGATCTTGTAAACCTTACGGTAAAGCCAAAGGACAGTAATATTGCTCCATCAATCCAGCTTAATGCAGCATTTGAGGCATTTAAAGATGGAAAATCAATGGATGATATCATCAGCTCCCTTGAAAATACAATTTCATCACATGCTGTCATAGAGAATCTCGATGTGTCCTATATATCTGAGTTTGACAGCTGTAAGAGTCAGGTATTCCCAAAGCTTATCAACAAGGATATGAACGAGGAACTCCTTCAGAATGTTCCTCACTATGACTATGGTGATCTTGCAGTACTGTTCTATGTGAAAGTTGAGAATCCCCAGATTGGTGAAGGTTCAGTAACGGTAAATAATCAGATTTTTGAGCAGTGGGGAGTAGAAGACAAGGCTATCATGGATGCAGCCATGGATAACCTTAAGGCAAATACTCAGTGCAAGGATCTCTTCGGATTTATCCAGGAGCTCCACCCTGGATTATCTGACGAAATTGGTGCAGATGTTCCACCGGATAAGTCTCCTATTATCGTATCTACAGATTCCCAGACTTTTGGAGCAGCTGCAATCCTTAATGAGGACATTATGAAGGCGCTTTGTGAGAGAGTAGGAGGCGATATCGTAATCCTACCTAGCAGCATCCATGAGTGCCTCGTACTTGGGGATGATAATACCCCTGATCAGGAAATTGCTCTTAATGACATGGTTAAGTCAGTAAATGATACTACTGTTGCCCAGGAAGATCTTCTTTCTGATCATATCTATCACTTTAATGGTGAGGAACTCATGATGAGAGAACTTCCAAAGTATGCAGATATCGAAGATGTCAGAAACACGGTATTTACTAACATGGATCTTGTAAGTGCCCAGACAGGAGAGATATATCGTCAGGGAAAAGAGCAGGCTCCAAAGGAGCAGGATAAAAGCAAAGAAATTGTAAATATCGATGACAAAAAGACAGCGCCTAAGCGTGATGATCTTGCAATCTGATGAAATAAAAACATATCAGGTATATGAAATGGAGAGCAAGGCAGGATAAAACTGCCTTGCAGCTCCACTTATAATCCGCATTTTATGAGGGTAATCTATGGAAAATACAATTACAAAAGATAATGAAGACCTGTTTTTACAGATAACGCCCAAAAGGAAGCTGGATTCAGTATATCTAAGTGATTCGGTATACAGACCATGCTTTGAGCTTTTGGATGAAATAGAACACAGAGATTTGCTCAGAAAGAATGGGATAGAGCCCAGGAATAAGCTACTTATGCTGGGAACACCCGGTAATGGAAAGACAACACTTGCGGAAGCTCTTGCAGGAGAGCTTGATTATCCGCTTTATATAGTCAGATATGACAACATTATGAGTGATGATATTGGAAAATCAGCAGATAAGCTTGGAAAAGTATTTGAATCTGTCAAAGATTTAAGGTGTGCGCTCTTTTTTGATGAGTTTGACACTATTGGAAAATCCAGAAATGATCAGCATGATAATTCCGAGTTTAAGCGCCTTGTATCATCGCTTTTGGTTCAGATAGACCATCTGCCAACAGATGTGCTTGTAATGGCAGCTACAAACTTAGAATCGGCCCTCGATAATGCTGCATGGAGAAGATTTCAGATAAAAGTGGTACTAGAAAGACCGCAAAGAGAAGATCTTACAAGGTGGTTTACCGATTATGAAAAACGGCATGGTTTTTCTTTTGGGGTAGATCCTGAGGAACTTGGAGAGTCTGTGTATGGAAAATCATATTCGGACGCAGAGGAACTTGCAAGATCCATATATCGGCAGATGATAATACATCCGGAAGAGGAAGCTGAAGAGATAACCAGGAGACAGATGAGATTTCATAAACACCAAAAGAGCATCTTTTAAGGGGGATAAAATGCAGATAGTAAAGATTCTTTCTGAAACAAAGTTCTATGGTTCCAACCTTGGAATAAGCATATTTACTTATGTTTTTATTCTGGCAGGCGGTATTTTGTGTTGTGCAGTTATTCATCAGAGAAGGCCGCTGGCAGTACTCAGCTACAACATAACTATAATGAATCTTATTTTCTTTATGCTCTTTTATGACCTTGATATGTACAGAAAGCTTCCACTTATGGATGGAGTAATTGCAAAAGATGTGTTTGGAAGCGGAGTTATCACAGGGCTTATCAATGCTATTTGTTTTGCAACAATTATCTTTTTATTAAAGGTCATAAAAAGGCTTCGCGGCGACTACAGATATTTACTTTGATGGAGGAAATTAGTCATGAGCAGTTTGATAATTGCGGAAAAGCCGAGTCTTGGCCGCACAATAGCGGCGGCACTTGGCGTTAATGATAAAAAAGATGGATACATGGAAGGAAATGGATATATTGTTTCATGGTGTTTTGGGCATCTGTGGACATTAAAGGACTTGGAGATGTATCTTGATCCATCATTTAAGCATGGAGATAAGGCAAAATGGACATTGGATAACCTCCCATTTTACCCTGACAATTGGAATTTTCAGTATTTTATTGCTGATCCCGGGAACAGGAAACAGGACAAGATATTATATCAGCTGATGACGAGGACTGATGTTGATACTATCTATTCAGCAGGAGATGCGGACAGGGAAGGGGAGGTAATAATACGAAATGAACTTGTTCAGCATAGGATAACTGGAAAAAGGATCCTGAGATTATGGCTACCAGCCCTTACACCAGAGGCTATAAGGGCTGCAGTGAAAGAAGCCAAAGATGACAGAGAATATGACGGCTATGACAAGGCCGGAAGGACTAGAGCTTATGTTGACTGGCTCTTTGGAATAAACCTTTCAAGATATGCCACTCTAAAAACGGGAGTTAAGCTCAATATTGGAAGATGCATGTGTCCAATCATCGAAAAAATAGTAAACCGTGATGATGAGATAGCAAATTTTGTTCCTCAGAAATATATAGCCGTAGAGTCAGGAAGTGAGGAATCTCAATTTATTCTTAAAACCAAATATAGATTCGAGCTAAAAGATATTGATATGGCTAGAGATATCAGTGATAAATATAATGTCGCCGGAGCTGTAGTAACTGACATAACTACCAAGATATCCAAGGTAAAGGCTCCAAGGCTGTTTTCTCAGAGCGACCTGCAATCATATGTCTGCAAGAAAAACAAGAAAATGTCTCCACAGAACGTACTTGATATAGTCCAGTCATTATATGAAAAAGGGTATGTGACATATCCGAGGACATCTTCCAATTTTCTCGCAGAATCAGAGAGTGAAAAAGCGGGTGTTATTATTAAGACGCTGACAGAACAAGGAAATACTGGGTTGGTCAACAAGCCTGGGGACAAGAATATATATGACGATTCCAAAGTTGAATCTCACAGCGCACTTACTCCAACGGAAAAAATACCAACTGATCTTTCATCCTCAGAGTCAGAAGTATATGAAGCTATAAAGAACAGATTCTGCGCTGTATTCTGTGAAGAAGAGTATCTGATAAATAAGACCACAATTGAAATAACCTGTGCAGATGAAGTGTTCAATGTACAGGGGAACATTATGGTACAGCCGGGATGGACTGTGTTTGAGGCACCAACCAAAAAAGAAAAGATTCTTCCATCAGTAAACAAGGGAGACAAAATCGCTGTAAACTTTGCACCTGTAGAGAAAGAAACTACTCCTCCAAAAAGGTATACGGTAGAATCCCTGAATGCCTGGATGAAGGCTCCGATGCGTTCAGAAGAGAACCTTAACAAGAAAATATATTCTGATGATGAATGGAAGGATATCTTAGCAGATGCCACCATATGCACAGAGGCTACAAGGGCGGCAACACTTGATAAATGCATAAAAGAGAAATATATAACGCTAAAAGATGGCACATACAGTTCGCTTGAAAAGGGGCATCTGCTTGTAGATGTTATGAGGCAGCTTCATATCGATCTGTCACCTGCAAAAACAGTGGAACTTCAAAGGCAAATGCATGAAGTTCAGCTGAGCAAGCTTTTACCGGCAAATATACTTGAAGAGACAAAAGAAATCATAAACGGGGTCTTTAACTATAATCCTGACGTAGATAGCCGGTATTCAGTATCAGCAAAAGAAAGCCCAAGTATTGGAACTTGTCCCAGGTGTGGAGCTCCTGTCTATGAAGGAAAGAATAATTATTATTGTAGCAAAGGGAAAGAATGCGGCTTTGCACTGTGGAAGACAAGTAAACTGTTAGAATCAATGAAAGTTAGCATCACTCCTACAAGAGCTCAGAAAATCCTCGCAGATAGAAGAGTATTTGTGAAGGGCTTATATAGTAAGAAAAAAGATGCAAAATTCGATGCATTTATAACTTATGAGGATACAGGAAAATTTATTAATTATAAATTAGATTTTTCCAAGTAGCCCTCAATCCTTACAGCAATCCAGAATAAGAATACGATGAATAACAACCGCAATTTAAAGCTATAGGTGACTAAAAAAGGAAGGTGAGATTATGAGCAAAGATGAATCAGGAATTGTCCGCAGTCAGTACAGTAATTTTCTAGGTACAGATACCATTATTCATGAGAATACAGAAAAATCTGCTAAAAAGCATGACATGCAGGTAGAGACCGTCAGGAAGAAGCTGCAGGTAGATGCAGAAGTCTTAAAAAGCAGGGATTACACCTATCATGCAGAGCAGGATGCTGAGGCAGGCTACGATATGATTGATGGGATAATAAACACTCCTTCAAATATAGATATGGTAGATGGCTTGGTGGATTCAGATGAAGAAATAAGGGCTCTAGAGTCAAGTAAGGAGTCTCATTCTCCAAATCATCCGATGAATTCATCAAATAAGAGGCCATCAGTTCTGGAAGCTCTTGAGAAAAAAAAGGAAATAGTAAAACAGATGGAACAGGAGAGGCAGCTTAGAGATCTTGAAAGAGATACCTCAAAAGATCCCGGATATGTGAGGTAAAGCGTTATGGAAAAATATACATGTGGAAGCTTCGGAATACGTTTTGAGGGAATTGGTGGGAGCTGGAGAGTAGTAGAGAAGCATGAAAAGGGATTCCTTTTATGGGAATCTGAGACATATGGTAGCAGAGCAAAGAAAATTTTAACTGATAGAGACGGAAATATCCTTATTAATGGAGTGAACAGTTTTAATGATTTTGCAGTGAGGGCTAAGATATCTGAATATGAGAGGATTCGTGACAGTATAGCCTGTGACCAGATCATAAAAGAGCTGGCTCTTAAGAATGTGAAAAAGGCAAATGGCAATGCCAATACCGACAGTACTTCAAAAGCAATGGAGTCAACTAATGATTCAAGCATAGAAGCAAAGAAACAGCCTGTTACTTCAAACGAGCAACCAGCTAAACAGCAGCGCCCGGCACCAAGAAAAGCTGCAGGGAAGAATGTCCACGCAAGAGAGTCTGTGCTCAACAAACTCCATGAATATCAGTCATATGTAGAAGCAACAAGCAAAAAAGCACAGTAGTAGGTTACTTCTTAGAAAGCTCATTGTCATCAGAATCTTTCTTCTTTAGAATCTCGGCCTCAATGAGTTTATTAACATATGCGTTTATGGACTCTACACCATGTTCGTGGAGTAGTTCAATAGTGCCTTTGGGAAAGCGTATGGAGATGGTATCAAACTTATCCTCATACTTCTTCATAGCTTTTTTCTGCGCATCAGATGTTTCTTTTTTTGCCATGCATTATCCCTCATTAATTTGATTTGTAGGATCTATTTACATAATAATACAATTTCAATATCTATGGTTCATATAAACATACACAATATATGAACCATAGATTTGTGCATTTTCGACATAGTGACAGAATATAGCCGATGATATAATGAAGCCGTAATAATAATCTATGGTTCATATATCTACTTATAAGTTGGGACGGTGAATAATATGTATGAAATGTGTGCAGAAACAGGCGGATTATTAGTAAATATCATTATTTTGATTCTTTTCTATAAGTTTTTATGGCCGTTGATGTCCAGGTGCATCTCTGTGATAGACAGTGCTCTTATAACTCTGCTTCTGGGATTCGCTATTAAAGACAAGTTATTTCACGGTAAACTTCATCCGGTATTTATAATACTCATATTTGTAGGATTATTTGTAGGGTGTATGTGGCTATTCCACACAAAGATTGGATTTATTCTTTCAGCCCTATTCATGTCATACATCTGGACTGACCTTATTGTGGGAGAAATCAGCAGACACTGGGAATCCTATGATCTGATATGGGGTATATTTATTGGAGTATGCAGCTTTCTTATCATGCTGTATTTCCATTGGAAAGACTATTCCAGTCTTGCAGATGCTTAATGCATTTGATATTAATATTGATATTTTGATGCCTGGTCGAAAATGACTGGGCATTTTTTATGCGCTGAGGCCATATATGTCAATCAGTTTAAAGAACAGAGAGCCTCTTCTTATCTCTTCTTCCCTGGAGATAACCTTACGTCCTCTCATTTGATATTCATCATGACTGACTATATAAAGGACTACATCATATAGTGATCCGATTCCTGTCTGATAATGGTAATCATCCTCTACGTGGTGTTTGTGGTAGAGATCATACCCCACACCATCATAGTTAGCCTTCCAGCAATGCCCGGTATTCTTTGACTGCAGGATCCAATTTCCGCGCTTATCTTCATTTATAACGTTGAAATAGTCCATCGACAACAAATCTTTTCTTGTAAACATTTAAAAACTCCTTAAAAACTAAAACAAACAACTGGGAACAAGTAATTTGCGATTGCAATTACTTACCGTCATGAACATGACAGCAAATGAAACTATATCAGAGAAATCAGTTTCTGTAAATAGCAATTTATAAAAAAGCATTATAAGCATTATAAAACAATATAAAAAAGGCCTTTTGGAAACCAATATGGTATTCATCAAAATAATTCTTATTCATAGCACCAAATCCTTTTTTTATTGGATTATACCATGTTGACATATTTAGCAATATGCCTTGAATCATGATTATTATCAGAAATCCTTTTAGAAGTGAGTATTTAAGTGTTATAACTGGTCCCAATTATAAAAAAAGTATAAACAAATAATATGAACCCCTTTTTTGTTTTTTTCATATGTGAATTTAAACCATATGCACTCCATATGGCGAGTTTTAATAGTTCATATGGAATGAGCGCACTTTGAAAACCAAATAAAGTTGAAAAGTGTGAAGAAAAGTAACTTCCCGGAAGAGGATGGGATTTAGTATCTGGCGGGGTATACGAGAATGTGTCCGTGCACATTTGCGCGTGCCTTTCCAAGTATTAAATCCTGGCTGGAAGCCGGGGTAAACAAATCTTTCATGAAAGAGGGGTAAACGAATGAAGAGAAACCAAAAATTATGGTCATGGGCACTGGCCGGTGCTCTGGCTGTAAGTAACTTGAGCGGCGTTGTTGCAGTGCCGTTTACGACTATCGTTGCAAAAGCGGCGGAAGTTTCGCTAGGAAGTTGGACTCTTCCTACAGAAGGTGCTGATCGCAAATTAGACTTAGAAAGTTTGAAAAGTGATACGACACTGACTTTCAAAACAACATCCGTTGATAGCGATTATGGGCTTGATGCAGATACTGCTAAATTCTACGCTATACCTACCATAACGGTAAACGGAAAGAGTTATGAAGGAGCGGAAATAGGATTTGATTATACTAAAAGTGCATCAACGATAACCGCTGCTGTGGCTGCAGATACTATGAAAGCATATGCTGCTTATGGTAATGGTGATGCATCTGTATCCTTCCAGCTATATAAAAAAGGTACTACGGATGCTGCAGATAGGCAGATCCCTGTAGGTGATCCAATAGTACTTACATTGGAGACAAATAAAGTTGCCTCTATAGAGCTTGATACATCGGCTGCCAAGGAAAATATCGGATTGACTGATAGTACTGGATTTACAGTTAAAGCTAAGAGTGCAAAGAACGATGACAACTCCACATATACAGTGAGTGGTTTGAGTACGGTAATCATGTCTGATGCTGAACTCAAGACATATACAGATGCACTTGAGGCGTTTGATGCACAAATGGATGTAATACAGGGAATCACTATTCCTGTGATCACAAGCGAGTCAAATGAGAGCGAAATAAATGCATATAAAGCTGCTCTGACAAAACTCAACAAAGAGACAGCTAAGCTTGGTACATTAGGCAATGCTGTGAAAGCGACTGTAGATCCAACTGGTCATCCTACCTGGACAGATGGAAAAGTTGCAACCAGTTCAGCAACAGCTGGAAATTATAACGTAGTTTTCAGTGATGGCGTTATGACTAAAGCACCTTTCTTTGGAAAATATGTTGTATATCCTTTTGAAGTAATAAATGATTCTGTAGCGCTGGCTGTTACTTCATCTAAAGCAGATACTAAAACAGATGCTGAAAAGGATACTATATCATCCATGAAAGTAGGTTCAACTGACCAGATAAAAGTAAAGGTTGCAGGTCAGAATGCTACTGCTGAGGAGCTTGCGAAGTTTACATGGGTATCTTCTCAGCCTACGGCTGTATCTGTTGATGCAGATGGTAAGATTGAAGCTTTGAAGGGGACTTCGACAAAGACCACAATAACAGGAACATATAAGCTTGCTGATAATGTGATAAAGGAAGTTAAGTTCTACGTTACAGCTGTAGCTGATCCGGTTGTAGCATTGGCATATGATGATGGGACGGGTGCTTTTGCAACTGCAAATACGAATGTAGAAAAAGAAATTGTTGTTACAGTTGATGGTGATGAATTCACTGGAAATGTTGAATGGAAAATAACCAAAAATGGTGCTTCAACATCAGACGCAACAATAAGTGGCAGGACATTTAAAGCTACTGCTGCTGGAACATATGACGTAACAGCTACCGCAGAAGTTATAAGTGGTTATAAAGTTGCTATGAAAGCTGCACAGTCAGTTAACGTAACAGATCCTACTGCTGTTGTTACTTTTAAAAACCAAGCAGGTAAATATGTCTCCTACAACACCAATCTGCAGACTACTTACGGAAAAAAATATCTTAATACTGGTGATGTAATAAATGCGGTAATCAAAGTCGGCAATACAAATGTAACCTCAGATTATACATGGAAATCATACAACGAAGACATCGCTACTGTTGAAAATGGTGTGATTACTATTGTAGGCGAAGGTACAACAAACATTGGATACAAACTTGGAACTGGCAAAGAAGAGTTACTTTCATTAACTGCAAAAGATGACTACGCTGTAGTATATGAGTTAAACGGAGACGTGGTTACAGCAGTTTATCCTAATGATGTTGTTGACCTGAAGCTCTATAAAGGTAATACAGAAATTACATCTGGTGTAACATGGGAAGTTGAAAACATTACTTATGCATCTGTAAGCGGAAGCAAGCTCACAGGAAAGAAGGCAGGCAAAACAACACTTAACGCATATTTAGACGGTGTAGATGATCCTGTCTTTACGAATGCAGCATTTGAAGTTAAAGCTGCTACTGTTTCCTTTGTAGGCAATGCTATTACAGTTGCTGATGGTTCAAATGCTAATATGGTAGTAGGTGAAAGCAGATCATTTGTAGCCAAGAGCGGAAATAACGAGATATCTGGTACTTGGTCTGTATCTACTACTGCTAAGACAGCCGGAATAACAGTTTCAAGCGATGGAATAGTAAAGGTTGCTTCTTCAACAACTGCAGATACATATCCAAATGCAGTAATATTTAAATATGATGGAACAAATTATGGATTTGGCCTTGTTGTAGCTGCTAAGTCTATATCGGTAACAACAGCGGATGGCACAACTACAATTGCAAAAGGAAAGTCCATTCAGCTTATTGCTAAGAATGGTAGTGAAGATATCACAAGTAACAAAGCGATAACATTCAGAGTTACAGCTGGCGATACTCATATCAGCGTAGACGAAAACAGTGGTATTGTAACTGGACTTTCACAGGGATCAGGCACAGTTACTGTTTATGAGGATGGAGTAGCTACGACAGCAACTATTACAATCAAGGTTACTAACTCTAATAAAGCAACAGCAATAATATTGAATAAATCCACATTGAGTCTTGATCTTGAAGGGACTGAACAGCTCACTGCAACAACAAATCCTTCAGCATCCAGTGACACTGTAATATGGTCTTCAAGTGATGAGGCAGTTGTAACAGTAAATGATGGTCTTGTTACTGCAGTTGGAGAAGGTACAGCAGTTATTACAGCTTCAGTAGGCAGGGATGATGAAGTTTCACCTGCTACATGTACAGTAACTGTAACTAAGTCTGACGAGCAGAAGGCTGAAGAAGAGAAGCAGGCTGAGGAAGAGAAGAAACAGGAAGAGCAGAAGCAGCAGGAACAGAAAGCCGCTGAAGAAAAAGCAGCAGCTCAGAAGGAAGGCGCTACAGGCACAGACGCTACAGCAAATGCTAACTTCACAGTTACAAGCACAGCAAATAAGACAGTTGCATACACAGCTCCTGCTACAAAGGCAAAGAAGGTTACAGTTCCTTCAACTGTAACAGTTGGTGGTGAGCAGTTCGCAGTTACTGAGATTGCTAAAAATGCATTCAAGGGTGACAAGACTGTTACAACTATCACAATCCCTGCATCCATCAAGAAGATCAATTCTAACGCATTCAAGAATGCTAAGAATCTTAAGACAATTAAGATTCAGGGTGCTAAGCTTGAGAAAGTTTCTAAGAATGCATTTAATGGCATCAAGAAGAACGCTAAGATCAAGGTATCTGGCGCTAACAAGAGAGCCAACAAGAAGCTTCTTAAGAAGACAACAGCTGTTAAGAAGGGTAATGTAAAGGTTAAGTAATATTTTTTATCATTGTAATTATGATATTTATGGGGGGAAAACAGTATGATCTGTTTTCCCCCATTTCAATAAGTTTTTATAAGAGAAGAAGTTATGATTGTCAGAAAAGTCAAAATAGAAGAAAAAATAATTGAACCATTAAAAAGATTAATTGACAGTTTTCCTACACCAACAATTCGTCAATGCTTCAATGATACCGGAAAATTAGTAGTTTCATCAATTAAATTCACCAATAGCTTTTATAAAGATTTGGAAACGTATGAGAATAACCAGAAGATAATACGAGCTGTTGTCCAAGCAAATAATGAGTTCTATAGAACTGATAACATTCCAGATGAAGAGAAAAGAATAGGCGAAGCTTTTTTGAGAGTAGAACCAGACTATGAAGTTGAAAAAGACATAAGTACAGCAATTAATTTACAAGGTGAGTTCTTAGATGAGATATTAAATAGACATAGGTAAATAATACAGGAGAACACATGTCAATAGTTTCGATTATTACAATACCTCTAAAAACAGAAAAATGGCAGGAGGATATTCTTGCAAAACGCTTTGAAACCTGCCGCATAATATATAACACCATGCTCTCCGAGAGGCTTAAAACTTTAGAAAAAATGAAGGAATCTGAGGAATATAAGAGATGCATGGACATAATCCGCAGAACTTATGAGGAAGAAGATACTAAAAAGAGAAAGCAATTGAAGTCTTCCCCCGAGTATAAGAAGGCAGTTTCTGATAGAAAGCAGATCATGTTTGACAATGGTTTTACTGATTTCAGCTTTAGGAGCATATCATGTGTTCATGCCAAGCATTTCAGCGATGTAGTACCCACAAATGTTGTGACCAGAACCATAGGTATTCCTATGTGGACAGCTTTTCAGAGGATGCTTTTTGGAGATGGAAAGAGTGTACACTTTAAGAAGGAAGGGTCACTTAGGAGCATTGCTACCAATGGAATCAGCGGAATAAGAGTTGTAGATGAAAACGGTATATCCACCAGACAGATGGAGAAAGGAAAAAAGTACTACTGTGTCTATTCCTCGAAAAAGGGCAAGAATATAAAGATGCCACTTTTGACTGATCATAAGGATAGATTTCTTATGGATATGATAGATAAGGAGTTTAGGGTAGTACGGATTATAAGAAAAAGAGTAAATGG
Organism: Butyrivibrio sp. AE2015; assembly: GCF_000420825.1. Taxonomy (GTDB): domain Bacteria; phylum Bacillota; class Clostridia; order Lachnospirales; family Lachnospiraceae; genus Butyrivibrio. Next base: position 32,359 of record NZ_ATVR01000023.1, read on the forward strand.
CAAAGATTGTTATATCCTTCAGCTCACTCTTCTTGCTGCGCCTGCGATAAAGCATGATGCAGATGGGAATGAGATTCATCCGATAGGTGATAAGAAGCTGGGAATTTATATAGATACAGTATCGGTGACAGTTACGGATGGTGAAAACACCGTAACTATAGATCTTCGGTTCGAAAATGACAGGGAAGAAGAAATTAGAGATCTATACAGATACATGGACACATCTAAACGTATTAGCAATGCTGAGAATTTCAATGAAGATGGTACCATTAAGAAGGGACTTATCGAACAGGGCAGGAAGATCCCGCTTAAGTGGAATTATTCACATGGCTATATAGCGGCAAGAGATCAGCTCGCAAATATAAAGCGCATTCAGGCAGAGCAACGAAAGATCCGGGCAAATATAATAGCAAACAGCATACTGGGGATGGGAAGTGATATCAGGATAAATGACTATAGTTTCCAGATAGCTGCACACAGGCGCAAGCTTATAGAAGACGAGAAACTTACAAAGGATGGAAAAAACAAAAGTAAGAAAAAAGGCGGGAAAAACATAATAGATAATGCACCGGCAACAATCGTAACCCTTCTTGATACAAAGCTTAAGGCCAGAGGCTACGATGGAGTAAAGAAATATAAGATATCTGTAGATAAAGCGATTGATGATTATAAAACATATTACGCTAAACAGCTGCTTGATAAGTGATTTTCATATTCAATTATCAATCTTTTAGAAGGGAAATCCCCGGCAGACGTACGACAGTTTCTCATGGATAAGAAATCCAGGCACTAGCTGTTTTCCACAAGCCTTTCGCCTCTCGGCAGGACGCTAATTCGACCTAAAACAATTATATCATAGTGGCATGCAGATTGTACCGATATTTTACTCACAATTCATATATTATTGATTTTAAGTTTTTTATGAGTGAATATAGGTGTAATCATTAATCGGATTCTGGAATCTGTATGCCATATTTTGCAAGCGTATTTATAATCTCTTCCACGGACAATGTCCCAAGATTTCGCAGTTTCATCAGATCTTTTACAGTTTTACCCTTGAAGTCGCCAAGAGTCCTATATCCACCTCTAAAGAGTCCATTTCTTGCTCTGACAGATAGATTCAGATCGTCAATGGATATCTTGTTGTATATACCAATCTCATTTATTTCTTCTGAAGTAATGATTTCTGAAGGTTCTCTTTCTTTGAGGATTCCTATTTTTTTGTCAAGTTCAGCTATTTCACGAGCAAACTCAGCTTTCTTTTCTTCATAGTTAATGGCAGCTTCTTCCCCGGAACATATATACTTGATCCTAAGAGGGCTTCCCAGCTTGTGCAAAGCATAATATAGGCGGTTATTATCGTAATGAAGACCATACTTTTCAAAAAGTTGTCTGTTTGACAATCTCTCTTTATATTTGGCAAGGATTATAGTTTTTTCCTTATCATCAAGTGTATCTAGCGTATATTCAAGGCCTTTGGAAAGATTATCAATATCCTTTTCAAGAGGAAGAATACCAAGATCCATCAGAAGGTTTCTTGGATAGGAGTCATCTCCGTCAGGATACTCTTTTTTCATAAAAGATAGTGCAGCCTTGAATATAGGAAGGCTTTCTTTTATCCGGGTTTTCTTTAAATCCAGTTCCGGTTCATGTTTAGCACCATATTCAAGATATTCAACAATCAACGAAAATTCTTTGATTACATCATTTTTTGTCATACTGTTATCACTCCACTTATAGCTGCCTACCGCACATTGGGCAGTACTTAACAGGGAAATCCCATTCATAAAGTTCGCTGCTAGTGTCCGGAGGGACTACAACTACTTCCATGACCTTTTTGCTGTCATTTACGGACACCTGAAGGGATCCTTCTCCCAGTATTCCGAGATTGACCTTCTCTTCAAGACCGGACCAGACACCTTCAGCATTAGTATGAAACTTGCATTCACATTTACTCATGCCTCATCCTCCGCTAGGTCGTAGGTAACGTCCTTTCCAAGGAAAATATCATCATATTTTTTCAGGTTGAGTCCTAGCATTGTAAGACCTGTTTTAAGACTAATATCAAAGTTATCCGATTTTCCAAGAGACTTCATAACAAGGTCATAATCATAGTCTTTTACAACAGGGCTCAGAAACATATATCTAAGAGTATCTTTGATGAATTCTTTATCATCTTCAGGAAGATTTTTTTGATAAAGAACTATGTTCATTTCCTCTTCATCAAACTCATCTTCAAGATAACAGGATATGTTCAAAATACAACGAGCATACATTTCACCATATACAGCATATAGTTCTGATGCATCATACCCGTTATTCTCAAAACGCTTTTCTAGTTCGCCTAACTCTTCGCCAAGACATTCTTTTAATTCGTCAGAAGAATTGTTTGTTACACCTTCTTTTATAATGTTATAGAAATCTTCTCCCTCATCCATAAACTGTACTATAAAGCGTTGTTCCGGTTCATAAGGATCTATTCCATATTTTGTAAGGTAATCAAGCATTCCGGTGCTGTTAATATCAACCAAAGCGAAAAGAAGTCCTTTTCCAAACTCATCGAATTCAAATTCATGTCTTGTATCTTCAAGTTTTGCAAGTAAATCTGAGTATCTGAGAAGAATTACATCCTCCCATGGAAACTGCTTCTCAAGAATACCATTTCCTATAGTTGCCTTTTTCCCCACAAGGTCCTTTAAGTAGGAAATTTCCTTCATGAAGTCTGCAGCTCTCTTTGCGTCTGTAAGGTTTCCGTTTTCATCGGGCTCCCCTAAGCAGAGCTTTATATAGTGTGCGAAATTGGCTGAAACCAATTTCTGAACGTGTTTGTATGATCCCCTGGCATTTGCTAATTTGTACATTGGACTGTTTTACTCCTCCCATTAAACTTAGCGCTTCATTGCACTGTAACAATTACTTATTAGCTCTGATTGAGCTTCAAGAAATGAATTTATTAAATATAGCTTGTCTTCCTTATCCTTCCCCGTGGAAAGTCCAACAATAGAATTTATTGTTGCTGAAAGCTTCAGCTCTGCATCAGATAGTTCCTCAAACTCTCTTAGCGGAGTATCTGTCTCCAGATCTTCTGCAGGTATCCCCAATACCCCAGCTATACTCTTTATATTTTCAACTGATACTCTGTTGCTGTTTCTAGTAACAATGGCATATAAAGTGTTGTAATTAATTCCACTCTCAATTGCAAGTCTTCTAAGAGTTATTTTCTTTTGTTTGGCATAGTAGCCGATTTTTTCTCCAATATTCATGTGGTTGTTCTCCCTTCCGGAAATGAATATAACACACATGTAAATATATTGCAATGGGTATTTGCAATATATTGTATATTGAATTTGCAATATGTTTATGGCTCATCTCTATGGTAGATAATGAAGTTATAAGGTAAAATTATTATTGGAATTTAACGTATTTACTAGGGGATTACGAGATTTATGAGATCGAACTATTTAGAAAAGATACATGCTATTACTGAATTAAACGAAATTGAGAAAGTCAATAAGATAGTAGATATTGTCATGTCTACAAATGACTCTATAACTGCAACTCCTAACTTTGAAAAAGAAGTCAGGACTGCTCTTATTATATTGATATCGTCCCAGGGCTTTTCTGCGCATCTGTATCATTTAGTATTAGATATCAGTTGGGTCAGATCGGTTATATATGATTTTAACGACTCAGATATTGTAAGTGCTCAAGATAAGGACCAAGTAGAAACATTCCTTAATTCGGCACATATAATGGTCATTGAAGGGATGCTTTGCAGAGTGTTTGGCGTTGAATATAGCGGAGAGACAGTCGGCTAACACTTGCTCCTATATGCTTTTATTCAACGGAGTAATGAAGATAGCTAAAGTCCAATACAATATGTACTTATTGTGATGGAAAATGGTATTATATCAAGGAAGTCGATGACTGAATAGTTTAAAGATGTAAGTAGCGTAAACTACTTTCTATACCCATTATGCGGGGCTAGCATTCTAATAAATGAATGTAACAAGGTAGGTGAAAGCGAGAAAAAAGAAAACATTTCCCAACATATAGCCGAAAGTAAGATGTAATGCCCCTCTGACCTTTCGATGCCTTTAAAGCCACCACTGCCCTATGTAAAGGAACTGTGGTGGCTCTTGTATTAACTGTTCTCTTCTGCTGCTTTCAGCTCACTTTTGTATTTATAATAGGTATTTCTGCTGAGTCCGGTAAGCTTGATGCACTCAATATCAGAGAGTGTCCCATTAAAAGCCTTACTGTGCTTCATGATTATGTCCTTTGCAGGAGCTTCTTTTTTAACTGTAAGCTTATTACCTCTGCGCTGCCCTATCTGCTTACCATTAAGCCTGGCAGTCTGGATTCCCTCCTTAGTACGTTGGTGCAGGTCCTGTACTTCTTTTTCTGCCTGATCAAAGGCAATTCGTATCTGCTTCTCTGCCAACTTCCGGAAATAATTATTTAGTCCTTTGAAGATCTCATCCTCATCCGTTCCCTGCAGCTCAATCTTATCCTTCATATTTTCAGCATAAACTTCGGTGTTAATGTAAGGCTCTTTCAGAAAAACCAGCTGTATTCTTTTTTCATACAGTTCAAAGTAGGTTTCTACGCCTTCATCGGCGTTTCTGCTCATTCTGGACACAGAATCAAATACGATGATATCTCCAGGCGCTATATTCTTCATAAGCTTTTTCCATTCAGGTCGGTCCATCTTGGTACCGGTAAATGCTTCCTGAACTATATAAGCATTTGGATATGCCGCCTTGATGTTTCGGATCTGGCGGTCAATAGACTGCTGCGGTGTCGAAATACGACAATATCCGTAGGTCTTTAAAAGCGTCTTGAGCGCATCACTTACATGCTTATTTCTGAGCGTAGCTACCTCTATCTTTTTTCCCTTTTTTAAGATAAAGATATCATAGCTATATGTCTCATCATCATTTGTACCTAAAATGTTCTCGTTGCAGCGGATGCTTGTCTCATACTTCCTACATTCTGGAAATAATACCTCTGCAGCTTTTTTTACTTCTTCATCACTATATTTCATGTTGGAATCCTCTTAAATTTAACGTTCGTTAGATTTAATACACTAATTATACATCAAAATTGTTTTTATATGCAATAAGTTTGGTACAAATATATCATACGTTAAATTTGGTACATATAAACGTCACCGGCAAGTTTGTTCTATTACATCAGTTCATCATTTTTAAATCATTACTATCCGTGATGCCAATAATTAAATATTGACATATAATTCGTTTTTCCATTACAATAGTGTCACAAGTTAATTTATGACACAAAGGAGATTCATGGGTCATGGCCAAGAACTGGATCACAAAAAAGCATCTGTCACAGCTTCTCGAAGCATATTCATTCAAGAAAAATGAATTCATCCTGGATGAAAATCAGGAGAGTGGTACTTACCGCTATTCCAGTTCCCGGAAGGATTCAGGGATCCATCTGACCGTATCTTCATGGTATAACAGCATCCAGGCTAAAACTGAAGGCTATAAGGTAAGCCTGTCAGACGAAAATGGCATCATCACATGTATAGACTTCTATCGCCCGGAGGGAGAGTCCCTTATTCATGTCATGAGGAACGTACCCAAAGAGCCGCGGTCAGACGAATACAGGGAAGCCCTGAAAGATATCAGGCAGCTGGAAAAAGAGAACTATGCCCTGTATCACGAAAAAAAGCGTCTGCAGGATGAGATTGATGGATTAAAAAAGCAGCTGGCAAAAGCCAGGGACATCACTGCACTGGAAAAGAAGATAGAAAAGCTCTCTGCAGAGAACAGGCAGCTGAAAAAGGACATAAATGAATGCCAGAAATTAACTGCTGTCACTCATGTAAAAAATGAAAGGGGTGCCGGAAGACATAAATCACCTGAAAGGGCTGAAGCTGTCACAAGACTGAAACAGCTCATTGAAGCGGATACTCCTCAGAAAGAGATCATAGAAAAGCTCAGGATTAGCAAACGGACCTATTACAGATATAAGAAAGAGCTGGAGCAGTAAAAAATTGCCCATGAGTGTCATGAATTAAATACTGGCACTTTGGTACTAATGTAAACCGAAAAGGCAGATATAATAGGGTAGAAGAGGACTGGAGAAAAATCGCCCCCACATAAAAAAATCATTTCAATAGGAGAACATATCATTATGACCAATACTTGGTATAAAAACGAAGAAACAGATTATATATGGTGGTTGGATAATGGTGATGAAGTAACCGGAGAATGGATATTCAGCTTTGATAAGAAAAAAACTTATATTTTGCCATCATAATCCCCTATTTTCTGTATCTATCGAGGTTTATTCCCTCTCGTTGTGCCATTTTAATAAGTTCTTCATGAGATGCTTCCTGCGCATCACACATATCTGAATACCCCATTGCTCCAGTTAACGTTACCATCTGAGCACCATACTCATCCATAAGGTCATTTCTGAGGCGTTCATAATCAATGTCCTCATCACGGTTTGGTTTAAAAAGCAATCCCATATTAAGATCTCCTTCAAATAGCTATTTCTAATCTCAATCAATATACTTCAATAGTCTAAATCCATCACTCCAGTAAACCTTTATCTTATTATCTTCTTTTGCTTTATCTTCAATATCAAACTGAATATTAACGCCTCTTCTTGAGCCTGCAACTCGCTCAATTACCTTAGTCTCAACTTCATTTAAGCCTAATGCCGAATATCCAAACCTATAATCATCATCTATGGAATAGTAATCAGTTCCGTCTGAATTGTACATAACGTTGATTCCATCCAAAAAGATTTCTGAAATTCGATATACCTTACAATCAGCATACGAATCCTCATATTCCTTTAGGAAAACTTCAAAGTCTAATTTTTTCCCAGGAAAATAAATAATGTTTTGTGAATACTCCTTTAACTGAGAGTAAATATATTTACCACATTTATTAAACCTGTCACTCCAAAGTTCTTCAAGAACATTCTTAGAAAATGCATTCATATCAAAAACTCGTCGAAGCTTACCAGAATCATCAAAAAACATCTCATAAGCCATACCATTTAAAAGATGTTCAGCCATATCAGCTGGATACGATGTTAATTTTTTATGTAATTGTTCAAAATAATGCTGAACATTAAAAGCCCTATGCGAGGCCTGATACAGAACCCTCCCCAATACAAAAATATCATCCGGTGCTTCCTTAACTACTTGTAATTTATTCCTATCAAGCATAGATGGTATTCGATTTTGCTCATTAAAATCATACGTCAATGCCATCTTAATCATTTCATAACAAATCGCATTTTTAACGGGCTCATAATCAGCATCTGCTAAAGCAATCTTGCTATATACCATATCTGAACTGATGCTGCTATAATCATTAAATGAAAAATCGCCCAACAAAGAAGTATGTTCCCATGTAATCTGCTTACCCTGAGTCTCCAAATATACTGTATTTCTAACTCGCTTAAACATTTCTTCAATAGAAATATTCTTAGTCAAAAGGTGTTTAAGCAGCGCTTTTGTATAATAGCCATGGCCACTGGCAGCATCTTCCTTAGCACTCTGTCCTGGAGAAGTAGCAAATGCAATAATTGTCCCTTTGGGTGCCATTATCGGTGCAAAAGTACTATTGCTGCCCCTCGCACCATTAGGCATAGTGCGACACGCATCTACAATCAGTATTTTAATTTTAAGAGAGCTATTATCTAAGTCTTCAATTATCTCTTGCAGCTTATAGGCTGTATGTGAAATAGAAATATCATCCTCAAATTGAGTGTCTTTACAAGCTATATAGTTCTCACCCTTAACCTGAAAACCATGACCTGCAAAAAAGAATAATCCAACATCATAACTGTCTAATTTTCTAGAAAACTCTGTGATTTCACTTGCTAAATCATATCTCCCAATATCGGTATATAACGCCGTATCAAAATGAACTTCTTTGAGTTTTTGTTCTAATGCTGTTGCATCATTAACAGCACATTCCAATTTTTGTTTTGGATCATCATAATTGTCATTTCCAATAAGGATTGCTATCCTCTTCACTTTATTCCACCCCTAACGCTTTAAACACAGCATCCTCAGCACTCTGGTAGAATACCAAACTGAAGCTACTCATAAGTTCTGCTGGTACAGTACCAAGATCAACTGCTGATGTCTGTGGTAATAAAACTTTCTTTGCACCACTATCAAGGCACACCTGTAATGTACTTGCCAGATTCTCTGCCTTCATAATGGTTCCTCCGATACTGAAATCACCTATCACAACCATAGAACTCTGTACCGGTCTTCCAAGAGCTATCGAGCATAATGCTATAAGCGTAGGAAGTGCCAATGTTTTTGTCATTCCTATTCCCTGAAGGTCCTGATAGTTGATTACAAAATCTTTATTAAGCACGCCAAGAGAGCCGCTGATTCTGTTTCCATTTGCTTTAAGGAAATTAAACGCTGTATCCACAGCCTCTTTACATTCCCTATCTGTTCCTAGTCCTGTACGATCAAACTTTCCATTTCCTGGCAACATTTGTGATTCCAAACGGAACACACCTATCATGTCTGACTTACCGTGCGAAACAGTATATACCTGACCTGGGTTAAGCATGCCTTCTGGAATAAGCTTTCCACCGCCCTGTTCAGGAACAGAAACATAGTGCTCTGACATATCCTCCATATCTATATATGAGAAATTGACATCATAAAACTCCATTCCTCCAAGTTTTTTAAGCTGCTCCTTAACTCGGCGGCGCATTTCAAGTGCAATTTCCAATACTTCTATTACATCTGCTTTCTCAAACACTCCATCAGGATAGAGAAGCTTCAAATAACCATCTACCATCCTACGAACCGCTATGGTATCACGCTGGTTTAGGTTCTTACCAAGACGGAAGTACTTATCAATAGCATCGCCAAACTGTTCTTTCCTAAGTTCACGAATAAAACCTGCTAGGTAATCTGTAATAAAGCCATAGTCATTTGTAAAATGCTCTGGTCTAAATTTGGGAATCTCCCAACCAGGGTTATAACAATGCATTCTATCAAGAAATGCCGTATCTGTTCCCATTTCAGGAGGGAATGGATCAAATAAACTTGATGTCTTCAAAAGAACATCTACGCTCTGGTTGATATTTCCCACAAATACCATCGAAGCTGATGCTGCCTTTTCTTCCTTACCCCTAGCAAAAGATCCTGAAGCCATATAATCCTTCATGATCTGAATGCCATCTTTATCTTTGAAATTAATACCGGCAACCTCATCAAATGCCACAACATCCCATAATCCTACAAGTCCCATGGTTCTCTTGCTCATGTTGTAGAAAAGATTTGCCACAGTGGTCTGACCACCGGAGACGAGAATGCTGTTAGGTGATATTTCCTTGTAAAGATGAGATTTACCTGTACTACGCGGTCCCAATTCACAGAGATTGAAGTTATTCTCCACAAGTGGAAGCATACGCGTAATCAGTAGCCACTTCTCTCTATATGACAGCTCATCAGGTTCCATTCCAGTTGATCGGAGAAGTACATCGATCCACTCATCTTTTGTAAAAGCCTTTCTCCCCTCTTTGAGCTGATTCATATCTACATTTGGCATCTGAATAGGAGTAAGCTTTGTTATAGTAACCGGGGACTCATCCTTCTGCTTAGACTTCTTTGCGCGCTGCTCAGCACCATAATCATCTACTTCGCCAAAATCATCACCTTCATTACCATACTCAAGCTGTACTATACACCAAATTCCTCCGCAAAGAAGCCTGTCATACTGCTCAGGATACTCTTCAGAAATTGGAATTCTTGTAAGACCGAGGTTCGAGAAGGTCGCCTCATACATATCATATTTCATGTTAAGTTCAACTGTAATCATATCAATTACAGTATGCGTTCCCTTTTGTCTGAGCAAAGAAAGCACCTTCTGTGACTCATCTGGGCGTACATAATTGTTTGTGAGAATGCTCTTAACGGTCTCAACACCGCGTTCAATAATAGCTTCATCATCAGAATTGCAGTACTGGCCAAGAAGATATTCAAGAACATATATAGGCACATTGGCACCTTCTTTTATATGTTTTGTTAAATCCTTTCTTACGATTTTTCCATCAAAAACTTTTCTAAGTTTTCCATTTAAACTTTCTCTTGGGCTTTCATCCGCATTGCTATAATTTTCCATTAACTATTCCTCTTAATAACATATTTCAACGTTTTCACGCATCTTTTTCCCTCACAAAAACCCACGGTACTGACCCTTTAAATACACCATCTAAAGGTCTGCCATTTCTGAGAGAATACCCATTCATAAATTCTTCAAGTTCAAGAACTTCAATTGAATTAATTCTAATCCACTGAATGTTCTGTTTCTTCAAATTCGCGTAATATTCAGGATAATGTTCTCCTTCAGCTATTTTCGCGCCAGTATCAACTCTAAATATTCTATTTCTATCCATTTTACTTTCCTTCAAAAAGATAGTTTTTTCGCATACATATTCATCAGCTATATAGCTTTTTCCTATACGAGCAAAGTCAACAAATCCATACTCATCTATTATTTTTTTATGCTCATCAAAAAAATCTATATTTTTGTCTAATCTAGCCAATTTTAATAAAATGGTTTTTTCCATTTTGCCGGTCTCCTTTAAGAAAAAAAGCCAAAGTCATCTGCCGCGAAAGCTATATCAATCTGGAATTCAATTCTCTGTGGAAGATCAGTACTATCTTCCTGTTCAATGACAAGATAATAAGTTTCCTTGTTATCATAAGCCTGTGATTTAAGGCTAAAATTGCATCTAAATGTCCTATTCTGAACATCTTCACTTGTCTTGTCAGCAAAAATCTTCTGAACATCAGAAATCTTCTTCCCTGTAGCATCTACGAAATATGCATCATAGACAGCTTTTTCTCTGTTTCCGCTAACAGCTTCTTTCTGATAGAAGTTCAGAGAGAAAATCATATTACTTACCTTATGGTTCGCTGAAAGCAACATGACTTCAACAGGTTTTGTATCATACTTTTCTTTGTTCTTTTGATACTCCTTAGAACTATTACGAAGATGTTTATACTCAATAAGCGGTACGCACATCTCCTGCAAGCTAATACCACCATGTACAAAATTCATTCCGGATCCAGCACTGGTCTTAATACGAATATCTCCTCTAGGAGCATAACCATAATAATCAGTCTTACCTTCCATAAACTTAACCGGTAGCAAATACTCTGGATCATCACCTTTTGTAAGAATCGCAAATCTACGCGCATACTCGACAATTCTGTGAACAAACTCAGACTTCTCTGTTTTCACTTCCTCAGTCAATGGACTATAGGTATATAAGAATCCATGATCCGAGGTAATCATGATATTGATTCCACCAAAGTCGTTTACTATGGTTCTTACAAGAGTAATAATTTCTTTAATTGTCTCCTCACACGCATTAAACACTTTTGTTTCTGATGTATGACTGGTTTCATCAATAGTATCATGATAGATATATACAACCTCTTTGCCCTTAACCAGTTCCGAACGTTCTGCTCGACTAACAGACATCAAATCCTTCGCTTTTACCGCTACACTTTCAGGATTAGATGCTCTCAAAAGGTTTTCTCTATTTATACTGTCTGATGACTGTCCATCAGCTAACACTTTAAGTAGTTTCTTGCCATTATCAGATTCTTTCAGTTCAACTGATAGCTCTCTGTGTGGTAATAATGCAGCCATTCCAAACTTCGTTTCTGTAGGGAATATTCCCTGCATACTTGAAAGTGATACTTTTCCCTGCATCTCTCTGCTGAGTTCTTCCTTTAGTGACGCAGCCACTTCATATCTCAAAGCATCTGAAATAATGACATATACTTTGTTGTCCGCATTCTTGACCTTACGATCATAGAAATGTTCCTGTCTATCTATGCCTTCAATATAGCCTTTTTCTTCAAGTTCAGATGCTGCTTCCTCAGACCAGTTATGTCCAAGTCCGTCAAGGAACCAATTTGAATACAGCCTTTCTACCTTGTTGCATACCTCAGTAAACAGATCCTGCAGATCTCCACCATAAGACTTTTTGCTATTCTCATAGCTCATATGAAACTCTCTATAATAAGTATCCATTTTATAATAATCAGTCTCATATGCTTTCCAGATATTCTTTGCACCTACGATATGGAAGCCCACAGCATTATCCTTACAGAATTCTTCCATTTTTGCTAATGCTACTATTCCGTTGTAATAATCTTCATATTGGCCAAATCCGGCAAGAGACCTACGTTTTTCTGCAATAGCAAAGATAGTCTCTGGCTCAAGGATTTCATTTTTTATGTCTGTCATTAGCTTTGTCAATATTATTCTATTCACAGATGGAAGTATCTCTGTATCCGCAAGATCTAATGCCGTCTGTTTTGAAAGCCTCTTTTCAAGATGCATCTCATCTTCTACTGTTTCTGCAATATTGACATACGATACAGAATCATCACTATGTACCCAGTCAGATACCAAATCACTGCAATACGCCTGTAGCTGACCGTTCTGAGACATAAAATCTGATAATCCATCAAAAACACCCACAGGTAAAGTGCGACTACTTGCAGTCAAAATAACATGTGCCGCCAATTTCCCCAGATTGTGATCCACGTCACTATAACCAGTGATAGAAGAAACCATGCTCCAAAAAAGTTCTACTGCTTCGTATTTTGTAAATTCCTGATATAGATAGTTGTCATCACTATTTAAGCCAGCTTTTAATACAGACTTAATTATCGCGATAGGCTCTGTCCTTCCAGCTTCTCCAATAGCTGCCATAACTGCTAATTGAAGTTTCATTGGTGAGTCCAACGAATCTGCAATTTTAACAACATCATCACGTCTAGACTTGGCATTAAGAAATTTACGATATTTCTTAACTTGGTTTCGTAATGCTACAGATGAAGGAATACCCATCTCATCCATCCAAATTGAGATAAGATCAGCCCTAAATTCCTCACTATAGAGTTCAACATCCAAAAACCAGTTATTTTCCAATGTTTCATATGTGATTGGACAATAGAGTAAAAAGTTCTGAACAGGTTCATCATTCGCTATCGTCTTTTTTACAATAAAATTATTATTACCTGTTAGACGCAAAATCTTGGCATTATGCAACTCAAGAGAATCTAGTTGATCTTCAAATTCCATCTCTTCATCATACCAGACTATTATTCTTCTCTTATAAAACTCCGGCAATGGTGCATTGAATTTTTTATTTAATTCCTGCCCTATTGTAGCTAAATCCATTACTTTATACCTCTGTTATCTGTTTCTTCTCTTAATCTTACGTATCCCCGCATCAATTAAGTATTCGCCAAGCGTTGTGGTGTCGTTTACTTTCCATGTATCATATCCATTTTGACTTTTTCCGGTCACAAATCTTGCTGCATATGAGATTGATGGAAAAATGCAATCTTTCAAAACTACGCCCTCTTTAGACACAATCTCGTTATTATCTCTGTATTCTTTTATAAGCTTACCTCTAGCATGAGTAGAATAGTCCATATTAATCACCGAACCACTCAGAACCGTTATTGTCGATTCTGTATATATGCCAGTTGCACGGCAATTTTTTTTATTTATACTTATATACTGTTCCAGATTATTCACCACCTTATTTTATCTTAGATAGTATTTTTTGTAGCTTTGCATAATTTACCTTAATACCTTCATTCAAATCTAATGAAACCATCTGATCTGCAATGTGATGTACTGATTCTTCGTACTTATGCAATTCTTCCTCTTGTGCCCTTATATTATTTTTCCTTCTTTCAAGTTTAATTTTCTCATTAGATCCAGCCTCATTTATTCTTTTTTCCAGATCATCTAATGCAGTAGCATATCGGCTTTGTAATTCATGAATATAATCTGTTCTAATCCTTGCCACAGTATCAGCCTGATATCTATGTAAATACACAAGACATGTAAACCCATTCTTTTTCCCGGAAGAAAACTGCCAGTAAATAGGCCTCTTTTGATACGTCTTCGTATGATCAGCATAGAAACCATTAAGGAAATATTCTCTAATGACATCACGAGCCATACCGTTCCCACCTAACGCATTTGCAATAAATGAAAGATTGTCTTCAAGCGAATCTTTCCCAAAAACCACCTCTACAAATTTTACAAACAGCGATACCACATCATCGCCAAAGTATTCATCATCACAAACGGGAATTATATTATCCTTATCAATAGGGAAAGATTTATAATTTTCCTCTTCCCAATGAGTACCGGTGCATAATAGTCCTTCGCGATCCAAAGAATACCTTCCAAACATACATCCTACTGCGTATGATATAAAACTTTTTACATCTCGATTCAAATCTGCCTTATTAACAGTAACGTCTTTTTCATCAACTATTGGATTTACCGAACCTTCAATGTTATAAATCGAAATAAATGCAGTGTTCAACTCTTCTTCCGATTGTTTCAATAAATTGAATCTATCTTCGCATTCTTTCGCCCAATCATTATATGCGCATTCGATACTTGAATATTTCTTTTTACAGAAAGGATGTTTTGTAAATTCGCTAGATGTTTCAAACGAATTCCAGTCTTCTTGAGACAACTTGTATGCTTTTTCTGCAAGCTGAATTATTTCATCTTCTCGCTCTATTCTAAGCGGCAAGCCCAAAACATCTCCTACTGTAGTGTTTAGTGTAGGGTTGTACATCTTTAATAGTGCTTCAGCCACGCAACTATTTAAAAAAGCCAATACATAATAGTCATGTTTAGGTTCATTAGAAATAATAGTAGGTGCCGCAGAACTATAATGATGATTACCCTTTTTTATACGGAATCCATTTTTATATGATGTGATTAAATTCCAGCATATACCTTGTTTTCCAGCATATTTCTGATTATAGAGTCCCCCATGTGAAGCATATGATTCTTTTGCTTCACTAGACCAATCAACTAAATCATAGTCATTGCCAGCCCATCTTCTAAATTCTCCACCGTTAGCATAAGGCTGCCATCGATTTGTATCTGATATTTCCCACCAATTCCTTACATATAAATCATTTCCGTGAGTTTTGTTTCTACCGGCAGACTCATATATATTTGATATTTTTTCGTTATCAAAAATTCCATAGTTTGTCCACCAAAACGCTATTGTAGATCCAGGAATTTTCTTGAAATTCTTCTGATCAGCGGAATAAAAGTATCCACAAACATCATTATTCAAAGCTTCTAACACTTTCTCTTTTTGAACTTCCATGCCACCTCTGAAGTCTGATAGTTTAAAGTAATATCCTGTATCACCCTGATTATCATTTTTTATTACAAAAGCACAGATAGGTACTGTAGCTTCTTCATATGCAGAATACTCAAATTGAATAAGTGTACTTATTTGTTTGTGATCAACAATCCTCTGTCTTAGTTTTTCGTATGTTTTAATAAACATCCAAACCATAGGAGTCATAAGACCTGCATATCCACCAGAAACACATGACTCAATATTCTTATAAATAAAAATACTAAACAGGTCACCTTTATAGTCTGAATATCTGCTATTTATATATTCCTTCAGATTATTATCATACTTATTTAAATATGGAGGATTTGTTGCAACTATGGCATATTTATTACTCATCATACTAGCCACAGAAGTTATCGCTTTGAATTCATTAAATAAATATGCATTGTACATATTTATTTCAGTTGATAACTGATCAAATCTTTCATCTATTTTTTTAAAATTCACCTCAGGAATCTGCAAAATAGACCCATACTCTTTCGCATCCATAAACACATTTATGATAGTCTCAACATCTCTTGATAAGTCTGCACTTCCCCCACAAAAATACTTTATACTCTGTACATCAATATTATTACTTTCGCATATTTCTCTTATATTAGGTTGTATTCCTCTTGTCAGAAATCTTCTATCATATTGACGTGCTTTCATCATAATAGCGAAATATGCAAGCTGAGTTGCACGACCATCTATATCAAGACCATATAAATTGTTCTTTACAATCTCTACTGCTGCATCGCGTTCTGAATAACCATACTCTACATATATTTTCATTAACACTTCAAATGCATAAACAAGGAAGTGACCTGAACCAACGCAGGGATCAAATACTGTAACATCTTGTGGAGTAATTTTTTCATCTATAGTTTTTATTACTCCATCTTTAGGCTTAACAAAATATGTTAGTTCATCCGCGAGTTTACTTTCTGGATTTCTTTCAATCCAATACTTTCCCACAGAATTATCTATAATATATTGAACAACCCAATCTGTAGTAAAAAGCTGTGTCGCCGCAGGAACTTCTTCTTTCTTTACGACTTTTCCGTGAAGCGGATCTATTACCTCTTCATGCTTTTCAGATATATAGTACTGATACATCCATCCAATGATTTCTATCTGACCTTCATCGGCATTTACATCGAAGTATTCATCAGGAATATCATTCACAAGTTTTTCGATAACACTTCCTTCACGAAGTAAATAATCCGGAAGAAGAAGCTCTGTATAGTCTTCTAGCTTTTGAAACATCTGAGGTAAAATCTCATTGAGCGCATTGCACTGAATTACAAGAAGATACTTAAAAAGCTCGTCATTATCCTCAGCCTCTTTTAGTGCCATCACTTTATCCATGTCCAATCCTGAAATATCTAAATGAATCGCTTCTGCTAGAATCTGAGGATTAAACTTACCGCTTTCATCAGAAAATACGCGCACATGACTTGGAAGATAACCATTAACTTCCATAAAACGAATAGCCACAAAACGGTTAAACCAGGTATATGCTACTTCTTCCATAACCTGATCATATCCAACTTCACTAATTCTTCTAATTAAAGCTTTTCTCTGTTTCTTTCTTGTTTCAGATAATACTTCCCCATTTATACTCTCAAGCAGAGCATCTGGTTGCTGATCTTCGATAATTTCATTTTCTATAGCCTTCGCTGTGACCTTTTTCTTGAGTTCTTCTCTGGCCCATACAGCATATTTTTTATATACACTCTTTACTGCGTTTTTATCCATTCTATTCATCCTCTCATTAGTTGGTTATCTGAATGCCATCACTTCCCTGAAGATACTGCTTCATCTGCTTTCGTATATTATCAACATAAGCATCTATCTCTTCATCAGATTTAAGCACCTTTGCCGGGAACATCTGCTGTCTAGCAACTTTTTTGATTATTTCTTTCTTTGGCGGATTTTGGGCACTTTCAGTCTTAACAGAAGGCTTAGGGTCTGACTTTGGTGCTTTAGCTGCCTCAATAGCCATTGTGTCATCATCTCTTCGTCCCCAAAGCAAAACAGAAAGACCATCTAGGATTTTTAAACTTTTTTCAGCAGCTATTGCAGCTTTTTGCTGTGAGAAAAATTGATCAGCTTTAGAAGAAATAAGCTTGGTTTCTTCATTCACATTTGCATCTTTATGAATATCTTCCATACAGGAACGAACAATTTCATATAATGCCTCTCTCTTTTCATCAAGCATTACATCATGAGATTTTTCTACAGTAGCTTGAAGACTATTTAACTCCGGAATTCTCTTATAATCGTATGACTTATCAGCAAAAATAGTTGTAATAAGCCTCATTTGATTTAACGCATGTGTAGCCTCATCGTCACGACTAATATAATCAAGATCGTTATTCATACTCTGAACAAAACTAACGGCATTATCAAAAATAGATACCTGTGTCTTAAAGAAGCTTTCAACATTTTTCATGTGATCCTGCATATCATAAAGAGTATCTTCACTTGCGACCACCTTATCAATTAGTGCAATATTATCGCTCTTCTGTGAAAGTACATCTTTAACAACCCTTACAGCGTCTCGTACCACTTGCTTGTCAGGGTATTTATTATTCTCATATTTATCACTAAGGCCATTGTAATGATTCTCTAATTCAGTAAACTTCTCGATAATAAACGCTATAAGTCCATCTTCGTCAGTGGGAACATCCATTACATCAAAGAAATCTCTTAAGAAATCTCTTGCCTCTTTCATCTTTGTAGGACTAACTACATGACGTTTTGTAATCTCTGTCTTTCCGATTTCTGTTTTCTTTCGAAGCATATCTGGAAGCTTAGGATCTGTAGGCTGAATTGTCATTCCACCATACTTGATAGTAACTTTTTGTTCATAGATAAGAAGTGCTACAACAGCTGCTATATCTATTTCTCTCCATCCACTTGGAATGCCCTGATACCTTGCCTGAATATCTGACATCTTTGTAGTGATATGTTTCATGTCCTGCATATCAAGATAGCCCTCAATCTTCTGCGCTGCCCCACTATTAGGATTAGTTCCAGGGATTGTAGGTGCCTGACCTGTTAGAATTGCAATAATGTCAGAATCGTCATTTACGTTTTGTCCTATTAAATCCAAATCGTAATATACATGGGTAACCAGATACTCAAGAGACTGATCCAACTTGCTCTTAGCATCTCCACCTTTAATTTCAATATGCTCTCCGTCAACATAGAACTCTGCTGACTCAATAGCTCTCTTGATATAATCAAGAGCGTCATTCTCATACTTAGTGGCTTCATCCTGTTGTGTACGAATGATATCCTGAACAGACTTTGGAAGCTGAGCGATATTTCTAGTCTTTACATACTTACGAATCTTAAGAGCGCTTTCAATACACTCATAATACTTTCCGTCACCAAGAACAACTATCGCCTGTCCCTTTGAATTTGTCTGAAGGCGAAGATCCTGCTTTTCATAATCATCAGTTGCAATAGAATAAACCTGCAGCTTCATACCACCAGTTACTGACCCGATAGCGGTTCCGTCAACATATTGATCGTATGGGAAATCATAAATTCCATAGCGATACTTTTTCTTGTCGTATATATCACCAAATACAAGGTGGCCAATTCTTTCAATAATCTGCGCTGTATCTACTGGTGTATCTTTAATATCTCTCGCAATATCCTGCTCTTCATCTGTAAGGAAATTATAAGTATTTCCATTTCTTCCGATGTAGTTCTGGTTAAGGAGTCTATCTAATGATTCCTGCACCTGTGCTCTCATCTGAATCTTATCCATATTGATGTTATCCGCCATAAGGATAACAATAGAGTCAAGTGTTGACTTAACGTCTGTATCAACATAACGGATGAGATAAAGGAGTTTTAATACATCAACATCCTGCTGTTTTATACCTCTATCTTCATCAGCAGCAGTCTGACATCTGTCAATAACACGATTAATAGCACCGTCAAGAGAGGTTTTAACAGTGTCATAGAATTTATAAAATGGTACTAATGCATACTCGTCCTTATCTTGTACGCTCTTAGCAGCTTCCTGGAATCCGGAAAGCATTGAACGTTCACCACTTGACTGATGCTTACC
The DNA here is from genome assembly GCF_000420825.1 of Butyrivibrio sp. AE2015. GTDB lineage: Bacteria > Bacillota > Clostridia > Lachnospirales > Lachnospiraceae > Butyrivibrio. Next base: position 51,680 of record NZ_ATVR01000023.1, read on the forward strand.
TGCATTACCATGTTTTCTGATAGCTGTGTATACTTTTTGTAAAAGAAGGAACTGATATGGTACAAATGGGAAGTCTCTTGCAAATTCCTGCGGTGTCTCAAATCCTCTAACATCAAGAAGTGCATCGTCCTTATTAAACTTAAGGAGGTTCCTGAGAACTGAGTCATTGGCATTGTATACTTCCTCCAACTCTTCCTCTGCTTCATCTGTCTTTGAAAGAAGTCTCTTCTGAATAACCTCGTCGGCCGACGTTGAAGAAAGAGAAAGTCTTGTTTTAAATCTTGCCTGAATACGTGAAAACTCATCTTGACGAGTCTTGATGATTTCATCAAGAGCTTCCTGTCCGGTACACATTACCCAAACCTTACCTTCACACTTGCTTCCGATTTCCTCAATGAGTGACTGCAAGTTAAGAAGGTGATCTGTATTTTCACCAACATACTGACCAACCTCATCGATCATGAAAAGCAATCTGAAGTTATCAGGCTTTTTATCAACATAATCTTTAATCTCTGATACAAGCTGAGCAATAGATGTCTCTACTGTTTCTGTTCCATTGAACCAGTTACGAGCAGCTTCCTCACTCATGCCAAGCACTTCCTGAAGAGATGCAACAACATCATCCTCAAAAAATACAAACGATTCTCTAGTATTAACCCAAGAGTCACCATTTTTTTCTTCGAATACTTTTCTGAACTCTTCTGTCTTTCCCTGCTTGTCTATGAACTGCTCAAGCTTAGCAACCTTTAAGTCTTCACCATAAAAGCCAAGGTAGTTATAAAACATCTTCGCAAATACACGGAGGACTGCTGTTGCATCTTTATTAATGGAACCCTCAATATCAATATTGAAAAGGATAGTATCTGTCTCACCCTTTGTAGCCTTATCAATGAGCATGAATGTAGCAGGGTCATCCTCAAACTTTGAGCGGAATCTCTCTACTGTTTTAACGCCCTGTACTTCCTTGTTTGCAAGTATGTATGAAAGAATCTTCAAGAAATGTGATTTACCACTTCCGAAGAACCCGGAAATCCAAACACCAACATCATTTGTCTTTTGATCAAAAGCATCTCCATAATTATTGAACAGAGTTATGAAATGCTTCTTTAATTCCTTAGTTACAACGTACTCCTCTAATTCCTGAATAAGTACTCTTTCTGTATCCTGTTCTACCTGAACGACACCATTGATCTGTCTGTTGATATCGTCTCTAAACATCTGCTGAATCTTCATTATCGCTTACCCTCCACTATTGCATTGAATGCTCTATAGTAATCTTGTTTTGGCAATTTATTAAATAGATATACATCCCTTCCGTCGAAAGAACCAGGGTATAAAACGACAATCGGAATGCTGTTAAGATCCTGTGGCTGAATTGTATTCAAAATATTATGAGATCTGATGAACGGATAAGCTTCTCCAACGCCAGTTATCAGAAGCACATCTCCTTCCTTGAATCCATCCTTGCATATCTCATCCACAAAGTTTTTTGCTGATGCAGCTTTACCCTGAAGATTCTTCAATAGGAATTCTGTTCCCTTGGTTGCTTCGATATTTGGAATCTTATCCAAAAGCCTCTTATCCTCGCAAAGCTTTAAGAAGATTTTGTATAGATTCTTCTCTATAACATGACAATTAATATCCTGATCAGATACAAGCTGCTCTGTAAAATATCTCACTGCCATTTCATCCTTTGGGTCATAGCAAAAGATATGAATATTAACTTCGTTACTTAGTCCGTTACCCTTCTGAAAATCTTCATCTTGCATCTGGGCTTTTAGCTTATCAAGCCTCTCCAAAATGTCGCTCATTAGTACATCTCCTACATTTCATTTAATAAAAACAGTTAAACGCTGGTAAAGCTACTTCTTCACCATTTGCTCTGATTACACTTTCTACTTCCGAACAAATCATTACAGGGTTAAGATTTGTTGCTCGTGGGCCATCTATGTATTCATTCTCTATAAGAATCTTATTAAGCACCTGCTTAATCTTATTGATTGTTGCCTCTGACCATGAAGCCACTTCATCATCCTGTTCCTGCAATCTCATAAAAAATACATTGAGATCAATTCTTCCATATGAGAAATCCTGTTCACGATACTTAGCTCCGATCACAGTAATCATATAATCCCATACAAGCCTGTACTGCTTCATCATGGCATATAGACACGCCTGCTTAGCATTCTCTACTGGAGCATGCGCAATAGTATTTATTAGCGTTAAATCATCTAAACCACGCAATCTTTTAATACATACTCCAGCTATATTTTTTATCATGCGCTCTGTTGGAAACTGGAACAGATTCTCATCCACAACCTTGCTGATTATCTCTTCATCAGATAATCTTTCATCAACGATAAGCTTCGCTACCACCTTTGATTCATGAAATAGAAACTGTTCTCTGGTAAGCGCACCACATCCCTTATAATCACTCAAGTCTATCACCTACTTTTTCTCTCTCGTAATGAACAAGGTCACCAAAGTCACAGTCAAGCTTATCGCAGATTTTTTCCAACACTAGCATGGAGACAGGTTCGCCCTTACTCATTTTGGCAATAGTCCCACTACTGAGCTTTACCTCATTCATCAAATCTGTCTTATTCATGCTTTTGTCGATCAATAGTTTCCATAGTCCGTTGTAAGATATAGCCATTTATTAAACCTCACTCTTGTTCGTTAACGTCACATACAGAAATTATAATACAATCTCGAAGGACAGGCAATTAATGTGTTAAGAAAATCTTCGAGTTTGTGAAGATTTGGTTCTTCATTTTATTGATATTCTCCTTTCACCGCTTTTTATTACATATCTTAGTCTTTCCCAATATCTATTATCCACATCTCTTGTCCCATAAAAGGGACTTCCAACTAAGTTTTTTCATCTTTTTTCATTTTCGCAAGCAGGGCCTCGCGATATCGCGATATCGCGGAGGCAACTTGCTTGTTGGATGGCTTTGCCCCCAATCCCACAAAACCTCATTTCACTCGGAGCCACTCATCAGATAAAGTAATGCTGACTGCATTTACCTAAAACGCAAAAAAAGGGGAACTCCATTGTATCATCACAATGAAATCTCCCTTGGTATTATTGAATCTGTTCGGCTTTATTATGTTTTTCGTCCTTTATGATTAACTCAATTATCTATCAATGCCTTCTCTAATGCTTCATAATCATATTCGTTCTGTTGGAAGCTATTAAATAAATTTGCATTTTTGCCTCTCTTTTCAATAGGTGATGAATAATCATTCTTAATCGCATCAATCATCCATCCAACGATATTCCCAATTTTCTTAGCGCTCTTGGAATTCTCGTACTGCTTTTTAACCTTTTCATAATCATATCCTGCAACTTCAAGGATTGATATGATGTCTTTAGTGGAGATTTTTTCATCCATAAGGTCTTTTACCCGATCTATTAGTTCATATTTCTCATCATCAGTTATTTTTTTCTCCACAACTTCACTAGTAACATCTACCTTTTCCTCCACATCTTTCCGTTTGATCCGGAAAACGATGCCAGATGTTTTGCCACCTCTACCAGTTCTCTTGGTCTCATATGATAGATCCAGTTCGGTTTTTTGAGTTATTTCTTTGGTGGCTACATCCATGACATTCTTTTTAAAATCACGCCATTCGTCATAGCTTTTTTCTGTAGCAACTTCTACAGCTTTGTCATAGTCTGGCTTCTGTTTACCATTAAGTATTTCCTGAACTTTCTTCTCAGATGCATCAACTACACCGAGTTCTAGCTTAAGTTCTGAAAGACCTATATAGAACTCAAAACCACCATCCATTGTCATCTGGCAGCTTCTATTTCCAATAAAGGCCTCTGATTTTAATAATTCATATAATCGAAAAGAATAAACGGAAGTCATATCCATCATCACAGGAAGTGACAATAAAGTAAATTTATTCTGAATCTGAAGTAATTTTTCTTTAAGCTTCTTATTAAAAGTAATGGTACAGACACCATCTTTATATTCAGCATCTGTAACTATGGTCATATAGTGGAATTCTTTTTTTTCATCATCTTCGATACCGATAGATCTTCCAATAAGACTGGCTGCAACAGGTTTAAGATGGGAATAAATACTGTTGCCCTTACCAAAGATTTCTTTTAGCTGCGCTGCCGGCATGACTGCAACTATATCCCCATTTTTATCTGTGGCAGCATTTTGCAGGCTATAAAGAGCAGCTGCTAAAAGTTTGTTCTCATATATGGTAGACTTATATTTAGCACCAATAATGATATTGGATTTCTTATAGTTCATACCCTTGATTTCTCTAGGTGCATTATTAACTGCCATATATCAATTCCTCCACAATTTATATCATTTACCCCACAACTTTAAACATAATTATTGTAACACTGATTTATCAGATTCTCCACAGGTATTTATCAATTTCTCCAAGCTTTTTATCTAATCCCCCACAACTTTATAAATTGGTCTTTCTATATTTCGAAAGCTCCACACCTTTTATTAATTCCTCCACATGTTGACTAGGTCAGTCTATTATTTTTATCTCCACTTCTTCAAAAAACTTATGTAGCACAATCTGCTCTGTCTAGTTTTTATCAGGCTTTTCGGCGCCATTTGTCTTTAACTCCACAACTTCAATTCTACACTCTCTATCTCTACAGCGTTTATCAAAAACTCCACTTCTTGACCGAAATGGTTTATCTATTTCACCACAACTTTTCACATGTCTACTAAAAAAACATGTTTTTTGTGCTATCATTGAATATAGAAATAAAATTCCAATAAAAAAGAAGCTCCTTTATGTATTAAGCAGCTTCTTAATGTTTACAGATATAACCTGGCTGATGTGATTTCTATCAAAAACTCCACATCTTCAAAATGCTTTATCAATACCTCCACAAGTAGTTATTATTTTCTCCACATGCATTTATTAAAAGCTCCACAACTAAACACTTTCAAACGGTTATTAATATCTCTACAACTTGTTATTAATTACTCCACTTCTTATTATCAATTCCTCCACAAGTCTTTATCTTTAACTCCACAACTTCTATCTGACTTTGGCTTATTTAAAGGCTTTCCCAAGGTATTAA
>NZ_ATVR01000024.1 GCF_000420825.1 Butyrivibrio sp. AE2015
TAAAAATCAGAGGTGGCTGGAAGCTTTATAAAGCGCTATATGCCCAGAATAACTATCTCCATTAAATATGGACTGTTATACGGACGGAATGATATGGATTGAATGAGCATAATGATCCATACAAATGTTTAAGAATTGCAATATATTAGGTAGGATTGAAGGGAAATCGTAATATGAAAGCGTGAGCAGCAATTTACAAGCAATTGATGTCTTATATATATGGGATTATAGCGGGATTAACTGAGATGTGGGATAAGATCAAAAAAACTGTAACGTTTATCCTATTATGTCATAGCGATCATGCTGCGATGTAGGATAACAGCAAAAGATTTGTAATACTTATCCCACTCTATCCAAGCCGAAAAAATAGAACTACACATCCATTGGATGAGTGATTCGAGACAATCAATCATCTATAAAAGGATGTGTAAACTTCAAATATGCCGTATATACCCAAAAGCGCAAGTCAAAAACATTGGCGAGGGATGTGGTAATCTTGGAAAACAGGAAATATGCCCAAATCACGTTTTATTGCGTGGGGCCGAGCTATTTAAAACAAGCTATATGTCAAAGCAATTCTGTAACGCTTTGTATGCAGCATGCGAAAGCTGCGTCCATGGAGCCTTGAAAGTAGCCGCCCCTACTGTTCTCGGATTCAGAGCCTGAGGCAATTAAAAGCAGCCACACCGAAGGTGCTTGCCATTGACGGGTTCTGAGGGAAACGCTAAAATGCTGAATTCGACGGTGCATGAATCTAACTACTGTTCCCATCATCCTCACCGTCGGCGAGGTATAGACGGCGTTTCCATCAGGCTCAGTCAATGGTGGCGTACGGAGCCGCAACTTCAGCTTTTCTAATAAATGAACTATTGCTCCTGATACATATATCTGTTTTCACCAATTTTTTGATCTGTTTAATAAATGATGAACCGACAACTGAAGTATGCTCACACTAATCCACAACATAAAAGCAGCTGTGAAAAATGAGAAAACATTTTTCACAGCTGCTTTTATGTTTTTTCCTTTATCACTCCAGTGCCTGAGCGATGTCTGCGATAAGATCTGCAGAGTCTTCAAGTCCGCAGGAGATTCTGATAAGGCCTGCAGGGATACCTGCTGCCTCAAGCTGTTCATCAGTAAGCTGACGATGTGTAGATGTTGCAGGGTTAAGGCAACATGTTCTTGCATCGGCAACGTGAGTTTCTATTGCAGCTATCTTAAGTTTCTTCATGAAACTTTCTGCTGCAGCTCTTCCGCCTTCAAGTTCAAATGATACTACGCCGCAACCACCGTTTGGTAGATACTTCTTGGCAAGCTCATAGTACTTGTCAGATTCAAGTCCCGGATAATTAACCTTAACGACTTTCTTATGACCTTCAAGGAATTTAGCTACTGCAAGTCCGTTTTCAACATGCTTTGGCATACGAACATGCAAAGACTCAAGTCCAAGGTTAAGGATAAATGCATTCTGTGGAGACTGGATGCATCCAAAGTCTCTCATAAGCTGTGATGTACACTTTGTAATAAATGCGCCTTCTTTTCCGAATTTCTCTGCGTAAACAATTCCGTGATAAGACTCATCAGGCTGTGTAAGACCCGGGAACTTATCTGCATGAGCCATCCAGTCAAACTTGCCGGCATCAACAATTGCTCCTCCAACTGCTGCCCCGTGGCCATCCATATATTTAGTTGTAGAATGTGTTACTATATCAGCTCCCCACTCAATAGGTCTGCAGTTAACAGGAGTTGGGAAAGTATTGTCTACGATAAGTGGCACTCCATGAGCATGTGCAACCTTCGCAAATTTCTCGATATCAAGAACCGTAAGAGCAGGGTTTGCAATTGTCTCTCCAAACATTGCCCTTGTATTTTCCTTAAATGCTGCGTTAAGTTCATCCTCATCAGCATCAGGTGAAACAAAAGTAACTTCAATTCCCATCTTAGCCATTGTTACAGCGATAAGATTAAAAGTTCCGCCATAGATTGAAGATGATGCTACGATGTGGCTTCCGCACTCGCAGATATTGAACAGTGCAAAAAAGTTAGCTGCCTGGCCTGAAGAAGTGAGCATTGCTGCGCTTCCGCCTTCCAAAGCTGCAATCTTGGCAGCAACGTGGTCATTAGTAGGATTCTGAAGTCTTGTATAAAAATATCCTGAAGCCTCAAGATCAAATAACTTACCCATATCTTCGCTTGTGTCATACTTAAATGTTGTTGACTGAATAATAGGTATCTGACGAGGTTCTCCGTTTCCCGGTGTGTAGCCCGCCTGCACACATTTTGTTCCAATTTTCTGGTTGTTCATACTGTCCTCCGTTATTGTTTTCCAAAATATCTAAATGCCAGCATAGTTATGTCATCAAACTGAGGTGCCTCCCCGACAAACTCATCTATCGCCAGCTTCATATTTTCTAATATTTCTGCAGAATTGCTATCTTTATTCCTGTTGAGAGCTTCAAGCATCCGCTCATTTCCAAAGAGTTCATTCTCTGAATTTGTAGCCTCAGGTACTCCATCCGTATACACAAAAATGTTGTCCCCCGGGTGAAGCTCAAATTCATGCTCCTTAAAATGTAAACCTTCAATTGTAGCCACGGCAGGTGAATGTCGATACTCCACAAGCTCGTAGTCACCACCGGCCCTCTTTATGACAGGGTGCTCGTGGCCCGCGTTGGAAGCAATTCCTTTACCTGTGGAAATCTCAATAATAGCTATCCACACAGTAACAAACATCTCCGAATCATTGCTGCTGCAGAGTTGTTCATTGGTATACTCCAGAATCTCTGAAGGAGAACCGCCCATAAATGCCCTGTTCTTGATAAGTGTCTTGGCAATGACCATGAAAAGCGCCGCCGGAACTCCCTTTCCGGAAACATCAGCCATTACCAGAACTATATGATCATCATCCAGTAAAAAGAAATCATAAAAGTCGCCACCTACTTCTTTAGCAGGATCCATGGTAGCATGAAGGTCAAATTCATGCCTGTCAGGAAATGCCGGGAATTTTCTGGGAAGCATGTCTTCCTGGATCTTGGTAGCTACAGAAAGCTCAGCTCCAATCCTCTCTTTTTCTGCGGTCATAGCCGTCAGATTGGCAATGTAATCCTTAAGAGAAACAGCCATGTTGTTAAAACTCACAGCCAGATCTCCGATCTCATCATTACTGTAAATTTTGGCCACATGCTCGAGATTTCCGTTACTGATCTCTTCTGCATCTTTCCTGAGCGCAAAAAGCGGCTCCGTAAAGTTAAGCGCAAAACTTCTCACTATAGCCGTGATCATTAAAATTACCAGGATAAAAATAAGAATAAACCAGACCATGCTTGAAAGAATCTTGGAACTCATATCCTGAACCGGCTCCAAGATCATACTCTGCGGTACTCTGATGCACAATTTCCAATTGGTACTCTCTATTGGAGAATATGCAAAATAGCAATCTGATATTTCAGAATAAGTTACCCCTGTTTCCCCGGACATGATAGCTTCTATGAGTTCATCATTCATCTCTTTGTCATCTCTGATGTTCAGGTCCTTATATTTGGGCAAGACTGCATATCCTTTGCCATCCACAAGGAAAGCATAGTCGCCGTCACCTGCCAAAACATCAAAATCAACAATAGCTGAATACAGATCGTCAATAAGCATATCCATGCACACAACGCCCTTGAACTCACCAAGTTCACTGTAAAAGGGCGCTGCGCATGTGATCATCATGCCTCTGTTATAATCATCCATATAGACATCGGTAAAGCAGACCTGTCCTTTTTCCCTGGCCAGGTCATACCATACTCTGCCGTAATAGTTATAATAAACTTCGCTGCCATCACTATTGGCTGTCATCTCGGAATCAGCATCATAGGATATCTGAATACCTGACTCTGTGCTCAGATAAATAGCTACAATATTGCTTATGTCACTGTTATACACAGGAACAAATATCTGCTCGGCATTTCCCAAAAGACCTATCTCATCCTTAACATCTTCGTAGGAAATCTCCCTTGTAGCCAGATATCTTTTCATCACTTCCTTGTTATTATCAAGGGGCTGGGGAGGTAAAACCTCCCTTGGCTTATATTTCTCCGGCGATCCATAAAGCTCAGATATATAATCCGAAAGAGCTTTTGTATACTCCGCATATCTAAGAAGCTCAGCATTGGCTAAAGTTGCCTTGTTCACTACTGTATTAGAAAGATTTCTTTCCATTCTGGCTTTCAGTATGTCTTTTGCCTGCGACCTGATTCTGAGCATGCTAATTACACTAACTGTGCTAGTTATCAAAAGAGCTACGACAATGATCGCCATGACCATTATCTGTATTTTACTTCTAATAGACAGTCGCTTCTTAGTTTTCATGGTTTATACCCTGCATCAAAGAAGATGTGCTCTAAGCTCTTCTCCACTCTTGTCTGTAAGATAAGCAGGTGGAATATCAAGTATTGTCTTGCATCCCTTAAGACCCTCATCGTTCATACGCTTTGCTGCTCTTGCAACTGCTACGAGAACGCTTGTTGTAAATTCAGGGTTTGAATCAAGCTTCAAGCTGTATTCGATAATGTGGTTGTGCTCTTTGTCAGCGCCTGTCTTGCCGCTTCTGAACACAAATCCGCCGTGTGCCATTCCACTGTGTTTCTTTAAAAGCTCTTCTTCGCTGATGAAATGAACCGTTGTGTCATAATCAGCAAAATAGTTAGGCATTTCCTTGATCTCTTTTTCTACTGCTGCAGCATCTGCGCCTTCCTCAAGAACAACAAAGCACTCTCTTGTGTGCTTCTGTCTTGTTGTAAGCTCAGGATTCTCTCCGTTTCTAACTGCCTCAAGAGCGCTCTCTACAGGGATTGTGTACTGCTTGGCATTCTTAACGCCTTTGATTCTGCGGATAGCATCTGAATGTCCCTGAGATACTCCCTTGCCCCAGAATGTGTAATCTTTTCCATCCGGAAGAATGGCATTTGAATAAACTCTTGCAAGTGAGAACATTCCTGGATCCCAACCACATGAGATAACTGCGATCTTGCCGCTTTCCTTTGCAGAAGCATCTACGTTTGCAAAATGCTCAGGAATTCTTGCGTGTGTGTCAAAGCTGTCAACTACGTTGAAAAGCTTTGCATATTCAGGAGTCTGAACAGGAAGATCTGTTGCACTTCCTCCGCAAAGGATCATAACATCGATCTTATCCTTATAATCAGCAACATCCTTAACAGAAACAACAGGAACTCCTTCTGTTGCTATCTTTAAAGAAGAAGGATCTCTTCTTGTAAACACAGCTACAAGCTCCATGTCTGGAGCAGCCTTAACTGCAAGTTCAACACCTTTACCAAGGTTTCCATAACCCAGGATTCCAATTCTAGTACTCATAAACTCCTCCTTATCGCTTAAAACCTGACCCTAATCTGGCCTAAATTAATTTCGATTATACAACAATCAAAACTCCAGCCAAAGATATTTTTTACCATCGTTTCCAAAAAGAATACACTTGCCTATGGTCTCGCGCTCACTAAGCTGTTCTCGCCAGTAATCACCAAGGGCATTTAACACTTCATCAGGAAGTGAAGAAACCGGAGTATCCGGCAGATACAATGTAAAATTCTTGCCATCGTCATCCACTCCAGGTGGTGTCACAAAATATGTGTGAGTCTTAACTCCGGTCTTTGTCTCCTTTACAACCTCAGTCCCTGCTTCATTCTTGAGGGTAAGGTCAGAAAGAGTGATCGTAAACTCGGTGTCACTAACCTTTTTCTTTAATGAAAATTTGCCTGTAAACTCGTTCTTTTTTGACTCATTTCCATTTTCACTTGAATAATTAGATGAATAGTAGGAACCTTCTATACTGCCATCAGCATTTATATGAAGGATTGTGCTTGCATCCTCATTATTTCTGAGAGAAAGATATATCGGGAAAAAGGCACTTGTTTCAATGAAATTGTCAGAATTGAAGGTCTCAATGTCAGGATCAAAAGTGTACTCAAGTTCCTTCCATTCAACATCCTCAGCGCTTGCAATTTCAGGTGTAAATCCTTCAGCCTCTGCCTTCTCCTTAATGAGTTCATTGAGTTCTTTTATAGAAATAGTCTCAATCCCTACAGCATCATAGAACCTCTTCAGAGGATACTCATCATCATAGATTCCATCGTCTTCAATTAGTTTGCAGTAGAAATATCCACCAAGACCATTATCATTCTCATAATCGCCGCTATATTGCGCGTAACTGAATACATTGTCTTTTTCATCTTCTGTATTATTAAAATCAAAGCTAAAGAAAACAAAGCTTCCGGGAAGCGGCATTTCAAGACTTACATGCTCGCCTTCACCGCCCCAGATATCCCCGGGATATTCCGTATCAGAGCAATCAAAAACAGTGGTCTCATCACCGTAGATATAATGCCAGGTTCCACAGGCATCTATGTAGCTCTTTTCAAAATAATGATTGGAAGCTCCACCTGATCCGTCACCATAAATATATCCGTATTTATTGATGCCAACTCTGCTTCGTGACCATCCCTCGTTGGAATAAATGCACTCAAGCTTTCCATCAATTTCTTTTATAATAAGGTACTCAGCCCAATCATCCAGAGACGGTGTGTGAATGCAGACTGCCAGTTCCTCATTGCCGTCGTTTCCACAGTCCAGGTAGGAATATTCGATTCCTTCAAGCTCAATCTTGGCTCCCTCGAACTGCCCAAGATAATTGGAAATAATTACATTGGTAAGTTCCTCAAGGGTATAATTTAAGTCTTTATCCTTTTCAAAAGAAAAATATGTTCCAAAGTCCCTGTCCTGATTTATATGAACTTTTGCCTTGTTCGCAAGGAAGTTTGCATAAGTAGCCTCAGCTGCATCTGCCTCAGTTTCTGTTTCAGCCAAAGTCTGGACATCTTCCGATGCATCTTTTGACGCCTCTTCTGTTGTAGTTCCTAAAGAAGTGCCCTCACCCGCACTTTTCGAATCAGTCCCGCATGCAGAAACTAAAAATGCACAGGCCAACATGATTCCAATAAGTTTTTTCTTCATATGATCCTCCTCGCAAACTTTTGCATTTGCACATTCTTCCTCAATTATACTTCCTTTAATTATTTCTGGCACCATTGAATAGATAAAAAAAGTATGATAACATTCATAGACACTTTACAGGTTTTTTGATTTATATAATAAGGAAAAGATATGTTTAACTCTATAATAAATGAAGACGCAAACAACGATAAGAATATTGAGATTTGCGAAGAAGACACTATCAGATGCAAAGAGATTGAGCGGAGCATCATCAAAAAGTTCAGGCCTGAGCTTTGGAGCCAGTTTACAAAGGCGATAAACACCTACGAACTTATTCAGGATGGTGATAAGATTGCGGTTTGCATTTCAGGTGGAAAAGATTCCATGCTGATGGCTAAACTTTTTCAGGAGCTCTCAAGGCATGGTAAAAAGAACTTTGAAGTAGAATATCTCGTAATGAATCCGGGATATAACGATGTCAACTATGAAAACATCTTAAACAACGCAAGGATCATGCAGGTTCCTATCACCGTTTTTGAATCAGATATTTTTCAGGTTGTAGATAAAGAGATCACGGGTTCCCCCTGTTATCTTTGTGCCAGAATGCGAAGAGGTGCCCTTTACAGCAAGGCAAAAGAGCTTGGCTGCAACAAGATAGCTTTAGGTCACCACTACGATGACGTCATCACTACTATTCTTATGGGAATGCTCTACGGCGGTCAGATACAGACCATGATGCCCAAACTCCACAGCACAAATTTTGAGGGCATGGAGCTTATAAGACCTCTATACCTCATTAGAGAAGAAGATATTATCAAGTGGATGAATTATAACAATCTTAAATTCATAAATTGCGCCTGCAGAATGACAGAAAGGCTTGCCGACAGTGAAGATGCATCCACTGTCAGCAAACGTGCCGAGGTAAAAGAGCTTATTATGGAGCTTCGCAATAAGAGCCCTTACATAGAAGCAAATATCTTCAAAAGTGTGGAGAATGTTCATCTCAACGCCCTTATTGCCTACAAGACACCTGATGGAAAGCGCCATCATTTCCTTAATAATTACAGTGAATACTCTGAATAAATATATGCATTCTGATGCGTATTATCCAGTTCAATAACCTTTTTAAGGCAGTCCATTGCTTTTTCTTTATCTCCAAGGCCTATGTATCCAAGGCCCATGAGATAATAGCAGTGGGCTTTATTTTTTTTGTCCATATCTGCGTCAAACACTGACATATCCGGCATTGATACAGCAAAATAGTCCATCTTAAACTTATCGTGCAGGTGCTTTTGTCCATAATCAAGGAGCTTATAGAACCTTGAATTGGCTTCTCTTTTATTCCCAAGCTTCTCAAAAGCAAGTCCCTGGTAAAGGATCATATCAGCAGGCTGGTCGTAATAGTACATCATTCCTGCAACTTCCATGGCCCCAAGTGTAGCTTTTTCAAAGCACTCTTTTGCCTTCTCACTGTCACCTGTCATCTCATAGCAGCAGCCAAGGTTGTAATAAATGTGGTTATCCTTTGTGCCTTCAAGCCTGCCTTCACCAAGATTTTCAGGATATGAAAGAGCCTCAAGGAGCTTGTCTTTTGCTTCGCCTGCCTTACCTTCTTTTATCATCTCTTTTGCCGGCTCTAAAAGACACACCTTAAACTGAGTTGTGATCTTTCCTTCTGCGCCTTCCCAGGTCTGGAAGCTGTGGCCTGTGATCCTCTCGTGGGCCTCTTCATGCATCTTAAGCGAATTGAGCAGTGTCACATACTCTGTATAAAGGTCATCTCTCTTCTCGATAAGACCAATGTTTTCCATATATTTCCCAAGTCTCTCCTTCAAAGGTCTGTTGAGCTTTTGATAGAGCTGGTCGAGCTCAAGGAACACTCTTGCATCCTGCCTGTTAAGGGCAAAGGCTTTTTCCAGACACCTAAGTGCTTTCTCAGGATCATTTTTCTTGTTATAGTAGGCAATTGACAGATTTCTTAAAACAGTCGGGAAGGTATCGCATATTTCAAGGGAAGCTTCATACATCTCAATTGCCAGATCATACTGAAGCTTGTCATAGTACAGACATCCCAGATAGTACCTTGCTTTTGAGCCCTCATTATCTGCGGCAATCGCAGCCTTCAATACTGCGATGTCCTCGAGCTTATTAGGGAAGCAGTAGTCAGGAACTGCCTTTTCACCTTTCTTATATGCCAAAAGAGCTTTCTCTTTTTCACCCAGCTTCTCCAAATATGCACCGCGATAATAATGGACCATTGGATTATCACCGTCGTAAATATCAAGGGCGCTTACAGCCTCTTCATAGAATCCGCCTTCAGCAAGGTCCCTTGCCACCATAAGGAAGGTCTCATGGAAGTTCCTTGTGAAATTCCTAAACTCCTTAGTTCCTTCGCCCACAAGTAAAGTTCTGATATAGGCTGACACAAAATCAAATGTATCGTATTTTAAGTTCTCGCAGGTATAGTCGAGGGCCTTGGTTTTTCTTCCAAGTTTGTAGAGAATAGCTGCCCTTAAAGCTCTCGCCTTTGTGCTATGACTGTTCTTTACGAGAGCCTCGTCTATCAGGTCAAGGGCCGTCTCATAGTCTTGCTTTCTTGCTACAATGGCTGCCAAGTAATAGAAAGATTTTTCCTTCTGCTCATCTGACCAGGTTGCCTTATAGAAGGCGTCGTAGGCCTCGTCATATTTTTCCTGGTAAAAGAGGCATAGTCCCAAATTGTAGAAACTCTCTGAATCATAAGGATTGGGATGAAGCCTTGTGAGCCTTTCGATTGCTTTTCTGAAGTACTTCTCCGAAAGGTCAAATCTGCCTCTTTTAAGCAAAAGAAGTCCATAGGCATTGTTGATCCTGATATCCCCGGGATCACGTTTTAAGCCCTCAAGGTAATATGGGTCAGGTAAAAATGTTGCATGTCGATACTGCTCAATGTGATTACCTGCAAGGAACAGCTCTTCATTGGTCTGAATATCGCATGGATCTTTTACAGCCTCTGCAGGCTCAGCAAACTCAGGGTCTTTTTCTTCAAGAATCTTGTATGAAACAAGCTCTTTTCCCGAAATATTATCTGTAACTGTCACCCTGATCCTACTCTTATCAAAGTCCTCTTTAGTCACTTTTCCTGCCAGGATCTTGCCAAGTTCAAGCTCACGCTCGCAGATATCCACAGGAGAAATAGCAACCTTCTCTGAAAAAAGAGTCTCGCCGCCATATAGAACTGAAATGGTTGCGTCATTGTACTTCTCGGTTGCATAAACGCAGATATATAGCGTTTTGTCAGTTTTTACCTCAACGTTAAGCGCCGCATGGATCGTAGCATTTTTTACCTGGCCAACCTTCTTGTAGGGCATAAAGTACTGCTTAAATACCTTCTCCTCATAGGGCTTGAGCCAGGAAAAATCAGGCTGGTTGTCGCAGAACATGCCGGTCATAAGCTCGATATATGGGCCGTCTTCGTCTGTAAGATTTCGGTCCCACGCTTTTCCAAAGTCACCGCAGCCCCATGTCCACTGCTTCTTGCCCGGAGATACGTGATGGTCAGCAACATGCAAAAGACCTGCCTCTTTCTTATAGTCATAGCCTCCAACGAAGTCAAAATCAGACTTCTCAGCCATGTATGAAGTAGGCACAGGAATATTCTTATATCTTGAAATATCCACACCCTCGCTGTAATCATGCTTGTAATACTCACCTGTTGCGATAGGGAATCTTGAAACAGCGCGTTTTCCGTGGTCATACACGTTATGAACATCGGGCGGGAAAATTGACTGTGTGTAGTCATTTACAGAAACCGCAGGATTAGCCCACCACAAAAAAGTCTGAGGAAGCGGTGTTCTGTTGTAGAGCTGCCCTGTGATCTCTATGAAAGCCTTCCCCGGATAAAGGGTAAACTTGGTTATCTCTTTTGTTCCATACATCTGGTCAACATCGCCTGTGATCAGAGTAACGCTGCCGTCGTCATTCTGCGCAAGCTTATAATCCACAGGAGAATAAGTTGTAGGTCTGTGATGCTGAGGCCAGTTAAACTCAATGCCTCCTGAGATCCATGGCCCCGTAAGTCCGACAAGAGCTGGTTTTATCACCTGATTGTAATAGACAAAATCATAGCCGTTTGTCTTGTCATAGGCCCTCTGGATCCTGCCTCCAAGCTGTGGAAGGATCATCACCTTTATGTACTCGTTCTCAAGAAAAACTGCCTTCCAGGCCACATCCTTTTTGGTGCGGCTGATCTCATTGGTTGAAGGATAAGGATATATTTTTCCTGTGCTTCCCTGATACACTCTCTTCTCCAAAAACATTGGATTTATATCAGGCTTTCCGACCTCGTAAGTTGGGATTAGTACGCTCTCTTCCCAGATTTTTGCTTCTATCATATCTCTTCTCCTTTGCGGATACTATTGTTATTTCATTCATAACTATTCAGAAAAAGCCCCGGACTAGTTACTTACATTTTCATTTACCCCAAAGTTATCATCAAGTGAAAAAATTGGTGATTTTTGTTAAAATATTGCTCTATTGTATGAGCTATCTGTCAGTGCTATAATTCCTCTATGTTAAAAGAAATATTTTCAAGCTGAGGAAACGCTTATGAAATCTACAGAAAAGTACGTTTCAAGGGATTCCGAATACTTTTTTCACTATGCCTCTGCCATGGCTCAAAAGCTCTTTTTCTATCCGGTTGTGGCAGGCAGGTTCACATACCTTCCCGGGTATGAACTGAGTCGTGAAAGGTATGACAGTTACCTCATGATAATTGTTGAAACCGGTGAACTTACAGCCCGCATTTCCGGAAAAGAATACATAGTATATCCCGGTCAGATTTTATTGATAAATTGCTATGAGCCTCACTCCTATAAGAGCCTTGTGAAAACCACCATCTCTTGGATCCACTTTGATGGCAACATGAGCAAGGACTTCTACGAAGCCATAATTAATTCCAAAGGAAACATCTTAACCCCACAGAACCTGCAGCCCATAAAGAGTCTTTGCCACAAGATAATTGAGTCCATGAATGAGAGTAAAAACAAATGCTCCGAGGGCGATTACTCGCTGATGATCCACAATCTTTTGAACTTAATGCTGACATCAGAAAACACCCAGATCATCGGAAACAGCGAGAATTTCCAAAAGGTTTTAAGCTACATAAACGATCATTTTTCAGAAAACATTTCAATTGATGAACTATCAGGGATCGCAGGTCTTACAAGCTACTACTTTCTCAGGGCTTTTAAGAAAAAAACAGGCGTGACTCCGCACCAGTTCATTATTGATACAAGGCTTTCGTCCGCCAAATACTACTTATCTTCAACGGATATGAGCATAAGTGATATTGCTGAAAAGGTTGGATTTAGCGACGAGAGCGCATTTTGCCAGTCATTTAAAAAGAAAAACGGCACCACACCGCTTAAATACAGAAGAGGAGAAAATTATGAGATATGATCTAACAGGCAATTGGACGATTACTGCAAACCAGGTTCAAAAGCAAGGGCAGCTTCCCGGAACCCTTGATACCAACGGGATTGGAAATAATGACAAAGTTGCAAAGCCCTGGCATCCGGACATTGAAGACAGAAACAAACACATGGAAAAAGATGCAGAGACTGACCCAAGGATCAACTCCCGATTCACAAGACTCTATACATATGAGGGCGTGGCTACATTTCAGAGAACTTTTGATGAAGAGCCTTCTTCTGACAAAAGACTCTTTATCATAGCAGAAAGAGCCCGCGCTCTTTATCTTAATATCGATGGCACAGACATTCCAAGCGCCAGCGGGTGCCTTAGCACTCCATACGTTTTCGAAGTTACGGGCATCCTTCACAAAGGAAGCACCATCACCTTCACCTGCGACAACTCCTATCAGGGACTTCCTTACAAAGACATTGTCTTTTCCTCAGCAGCCACAGATGAGACCCAGACTAACTGGAACGGAATAATAGGCGACATCTACGTAGAGGAAAGAGATAATATCTTTTTATCTGACATTATGGTCTACCCTCACGGAAACAAACTTGATGTCCGCATTGTTATAGATGTAGCTGAAAACGCTGTAAGCGCCTCAAACATGAGCCTTGTCCTTAGCTGTCCATACCTTGCAGACACCATCGAATCAGCGGTAGACATTGATCCATCCGACGACTGCACTGTCATAGAACTCACAGATCTTGAACTTTCCGATAATTACAGAGACAACCTCTGGGATGAAGGAAAGGGCAATCTCTGCGACCTTACTGTATCCCTTTTGTCTGATACAAAAGAAATAACAAGGAAAAATGTCCGCTTTGGAATAAGGGACTTCTCCTACGATAGCGAGGGAAGACTTACAATAAACGACCGCAGATTTTTCCTTAGAAGCGAAGCCAACTGCGCTGTTTTCCCTGAAACAGGCTTTCCTCCAATGGACAAGGAAAGCTGGACCAATATCCTCAAGACCTACGCTTCATATGGCGTAAACTGCATGCGTTTCCACTCCTGGTGTCCTCCGGAAGCAGCTTTTTCTGCAGCTGACGAGCTTGGTATGATGATGCAGCCTGAGCTCTCCCACTGGAATCCAAGGGACGCTTTTAAAAGCAGCGAAAGCAAGGATTATTATCAGACAGAGCTTCTCGAAATCCTCTGGACCTACGCAAACCACCCTTCTTTTGTCATGCTCTCTCTCGGAAATGAGCTCATAACAGATGAAGAGGGCGTAGACTACATGCACGAACTCTTATCAATCGCCAAAAGAACTGACAACACCCGCCTCTTTGCCTGGGGATCAAACAACTTCTATGGCGCAAACGGAGTTGATAAAGAGAGCGACTTCTACACTTCTGCCCGCTTTAAGGACAAGCACATCCGTCTTTCCGGAGTTAGAGGTCTTTTTAACAAGACTTATCCTAATGCAAAAAACAACTTCTCAGAGATTATGAAGGACCTCAGAAAAGACTATGACAAACCTGTATTTGGTTTCGAAGTTGGTCAGTACGAGGTTTCTCCTGATATTGACGAGATTGATGAGTTCAAAGGTGTTACAAAGCCAGATAATTACAGCATTGTAAAGGATAAATTAAAAGCCCTTGGTATATCAGATAAAGAATGGAAAAAGAGAATCGCCGCAACAGGTGCGCTTGCCTTAATAGGGTATCGCGAAGAGGTTGAAGCTGTCATGAGAACTCCTGAAATGTCAGGCTTATCTCTTCTTGGACTTCAGGACTTCCCGGGACAGGGCACAGCTCTTGTAGGAATGCTCAATTCACACCTTGAAGCAAAAGCATTTCCATTTGCAGAGCCTTCAAGATTCAACAGCTTTTTTACTTCCAAAGCGCTTTTGGTTCTTCTTGACAGATACACTTATGTTGCAGGAGATGTGATAAAAGCAGATGTTTTATTTGCCAATTACAGCCAGGATGATTTCTTTTTACCTGTAAAATATGCCCTCTGCGAGCATTCAGACAGTTCCGCGGCCACCTCTGACAATACCTGCAAAAGCGGAACATTAGATGAAGTTCATTGCCCTGCAGGAACACTAACAAATGTGGGAACAATTGAAATACCATTAGCAGACTACACTTCTCCTAAAAGGCTGGATTTGGTTGTTTATTATGAAAACACCGATATTCGAAACACTTACCCTGTGTGGGTTTACCCAGATGATAAGCCAGTTTGCCCTGACACAATATACGAAACTGAAGTCCTTGATGAAAAGGCAATAAAGATTTTGGAAGGTGGCGGCAAAGTATTCCTTGCTCCCCACTCAACAGAAGAAGCTCTTCCACATTCTGCCAAAGCTCAGTTTTCTACGGACTTTTGGTCAGTTGGAACTTTCCCTAACCAGGAGGGCACCATGGGACAGCTCATTTTAAAGGATCATCCTTTATTTAAGACCTTCCCTACCGAAGAGTTCACCAATTACCAGTGGTGGCCAATGGCTTCACAAAGAGCTTTCATCCTTCCAAGATACATGGACACACTTGTAACTGAAATGGACAGCTATGCTACTCTCCGCCCAATGTCACAGCTTTTTGAAGTGAAGTGCCTTGGCGGCAAGCTTATGGCTTCATCCATGGGCCTTTGGGACCTCCAGGAATATCCTGAAGCAAGAGCTCTTTTGCACAGTATCTACAGCTATATGGATTCAGATGAGTTTAACCCCGTTTCTGAAATGACTGCTGATGACATTGACACGACATTGGGACGGTTCTTTTGACTTATTTTTTCAAATTTCCGCTCCCAAACAGTGGCGTACATGAATTGACCAATTCACTTCATATACGTATACTCTTAATGTGTCATTTTACGGAACAGAAAAACGGAGTAAACGAAGTATGAATATTTATATTGATTTTGACGATTGTTTATGTGAAACTGCCAAGCACTTTTCCATACTTGTAAAAGAAATGTTTAATAAGGAAGTGCCTTACGAAGATATAAAGTTCTTTGATCTCAAAAGATCTTTTGATCTTAATGATAAGGAATATGAAGATATGATGATTGAAGGTCACAGACCTGAGGTTCTTCTTTCTTACGATGAGACACCGGGGGCTGTAGAGACTATCAACAGCTGGATTGACCAGGGACACGATGTATCTATCATCACAGGAAGACCTAGCAGCGCTTATGAAGCTTCAAGACAGTGGCTCGACGAACATGATCTGAAGAGAGTTAAGCTCTTTTGCCTTAATAAATACGGACGCGACAGCTTTATCAAGAACAGCGAATTTAATCTTGAGCTGGAAGATTACTACAAAATGAAATTTGACTATGCCATTGAAGACTCACCTATGGCATTTAAATTTTTTGATCACCTTCCTGACCTTAAGGTAATGGTCGTTGACAGACCATGGAACAGGGAATGTGAATTTCCAAGCAAGGCCTTCACAAGATGCCCTGACTGGAAAACAATAAAAGAACTCGTTAAATAACGAAAAAACTTCCAACACATTTTATATACCCTGTGTTGGAAGTTTTTTTTATTGTTTTTTATCAATCACTTTGATGCGTTCTCACCGGCGATTCTTCCGAATACAACGATATCAGCAACAGCGTTTCCACCAAGTCTGTTTGCTCCGTGGATACCACCTGTAACCTCGCCGCAGGCGTAGAGTCCAGGGATTGGTGTTCCATCTGTTGAGATAACCTGAGCATCTGTATTTATCTTTACACCGCCCATACAGTGGTGAATTCCCGGGCCTACATTAACTGCGTAGTAAGGTCCTGAAGAAAGATCTGTAAGAGGCGTTCCAATATCTCTTGAGAAATCAGCGTCCGTGCCTGAAGCAACATAGGAAGACCAGGTACTTACTGTTTCCTTCAATGCAGCAGTGGCATTTGCATCAAACTCCATGGCCTTTGCAAGTTCATCGAGATCTGCACCTGTCACAAGATATCCGCTCTTATCGAGCTTCTTGATAACTGCTGAGCCTTCATACATTTCCTGGTTGGCAATAAGCCATACATTTCCACCGGTCTGTGAAACTTCTGCAGCAGATACTGCATCTCTTGTTCCGGTTTCATTGGTAAATCTCACGCCTTCTCTATTTACAAGGATGGCACCATCACCTCTTAAAGCCTCACCAACAAGTGCTCCATCAGTAGGAATTACAGTAGGATGAAGCTGAATCTGCTCCATATCCACAAAGTCTGCACCAACTTCGCCCAGGAAGTCAATGGCATCACCATCTGCAGTTGCCACGTTTGTGGAAATATATCCTGCAAGGTCAGGACGAAGGGCTACGATACGATCCATGTTTCCGCCAAATCCACCTGTTGCAATGATAACAGAATTTGCATGAACAGTGATGTTTTCGCCATATGCTCCAACTCCCGATACGCCTACAGCTTTTCCATCTTCCATGATTATCTTATTAACAGCAGCACCGGTCACTACTTCAATTCCAAGCTCATCAAGTCTTACTCCAAGAGCTGATACAAGGAAGTTACCTACGGAAGTAACATTTCCTTCAGCATCCACAGGACGATGAGTTCTCTTTGCACTAAGACCGCCCATTGTTCCCAAAGGACCTGAAAGAGGAGCATTCTCTTTATCAAGCCAGTCAATAGCTTCTGATGTATTCTCAGCAAGAGTCCTTACAAGCTCCGGATCATTTATCTCTTTTCCACTCTTAATAGTATCCTCGATAAAGAGCTCTACAGAGTCTTCAATTCCCTGCTCTTTTTCATAATGAGTCTCTGCTGCATTCATTCCTGAGCTTGCACGGCTTGTATTTCCGCCAAGAATATCACTCTTCTCAAGAAGAATTACACTTTTACCATTTTCAGCTACAGTGATCGCTGCAGTCATTCCGGCTCCGCCGCCTCCGACAACTACAACATCAGCAGTAGCTTCATAATCTTCGGCTGTTCCTGCTCCAGCTCCGCTTCCATCCGCAACTATACCAGCCTCTCCAAGTGCCATTTCCACAGCAGACAAAAAACCTTTTGAGGAATAAGTTGCTCCGGAAATAGTATCGATATTCACATTCTGAGTTTTCAGGATCTTTGTCCTTAGTGCTTTTATGGCACTTCCTCCAATAGATGGCGTCTCGCCCTCTGTCTGATATGTGATATCTGTTATGGTATTTCCTTCGACAAAAACAGAGACCTTGATCTCTCCTGCAAAGCCCTGCGCTGCGCCATCGTATTGATGTCCTTCGCGCTCAACGACATACATGCTTCCGCCAATGCAAAACAAAATTAATGCCACGCATGCTAAACATGATAAAATTCGCTTTGTGAGACTTCCCATATCTTTTCCTTTCCATCAAAAAAAATGATATAACTTGATTTAAAGCAACCTGAAAAACTTCAGGATTCTTTCACTCTTCTCTCATAGCCATTTCTCTGATAATAACGATTCTTATCCTCATACATCAAAGAATCAGCCATTACTTTTAATTTCTCCAATCCCACCTCAGGGTTATCAGCATGGACTGCATAACCTATAGAAATCGCAAGCTTGCCTCCATAGCTTCCAGTCCACGCGGAGACGTTCTTTTTTATTTCATCATCTATAGCAGAAATATCCTTTGTATGAATAACAAGTGTGAACTCGTCTCCACCTGTCCTGTACACTTTTCCTCTGTCCCCAAGTGATTCGGATAAAGCACTTGCAGCTGCACAGATAAGCTCATCTCCCGCAGCATGCCCAAAGGTGTCATTGACATGCTTTAACCTGTTGATATCCACAGAAGCTATAACAAAGTCATCTTCAAGAGGCTTTGAATTATAAACAGAAAGATCGTATTCCAGGCACCTTCTGTTAAATACTTTGGTCAAATCATCGGTGTGAGAAATCTTTATGAGATTCTCTTCCCTTCTTTTGTCCATGTTTATATTCTGGACAGTGTACACTATAAGTAACGGAAACCCCTTTTCGTCCTCTTCAATATTGATATACTGGGCTCTGAACCACCCGGTCTTTACATTTATATATTCTCCGTAGATAAATCTTTTACCATACAACCTGTTCTTGAGGGTTTTCAGATTTGTAAAATCCCAGAAGTCTTCGAGATGGTCTTTTGCCACATTCTCTTTTATATGATGATTCATAAGAGAATGAGCATGGTTCCCCAAACTTAAGGGTTTTGCCTGTTCTCCATCCTTAATGGACAATTCTGTCATTGCCTTAAAATCTATAAGATTTACATAGTCATACACCTCAGACATGGAATAAAGAACGTCCATCTGAGCACGAATCTGCGTAGCATACGTACGAGTCGCACGATTCTTTTGAATGAGATCTGCAAAGTATCCACTTACAATCCTTATGATTGCCAATCCCGAAGCCGTCATAACCGCTGTTTCAATGGTATATCCCATCAGTGTATTGGCAAAAAACTCCAAGTTAGTGCTATAAACAGAAATAATATCAGCATTGTAAAAAGAAATTATGTACGAAGATATGATCATTGCAATGTAATTAGTTGTTACGCTAATAATGAATAATTTCCTTTCACAAAAAAGGGTGCTTAAAAATGGTACAAAGAACCATGTAATATTCACATGAATATGGTTGTAGGTCATTTGAACCAGGAGCACTTCCATGCAAAGAAATGCTATTAGACCTGCAAAACGCGCATAGGGCCATACTCTGATTATCTGTCGATGAAGAAAAGCCACTACGATCATACTCGCAGAGATCACAACGCAGGTGCTGTATGAGGCAGCATTAAACACCCCATAAAAAATGCCCACAGCAATAGCTGGTCCTGTAAAAATACAGAACCAAAGCACCGTGTTAATATAACGGTTTATGATCCTTCGATTTTCTTTCATAAATTCATCATAATCCGTCGCATCAACTACTATATTTGGCGTGTAAATGTCGCTGTTTTTAGCCATAAGCAGCACACCTTAAAATAAACCAATCCATGAATCTTATAACACTAATTCTAATAAAGCCCATAGATAAAATCCACTATAGCTAAAAATATTTAATAATATTTAGAAAACTTTTATCCAATATACTGTTTGTATCTATTTTTCAGTTTCATTAAATAAAAGATAAAAAGAGCAAGTGCAAAGGCTATTCCAATTGGATAGCTTACAGCTGCAGACAGCCTTAATCCCTCTTTTGCCATAAGAATGTATGTCATGCTGACTGCTGACATAAAAGTCGCAGGAAGTGCGGCTATAAGAGAGCTCTTTTTACTCTTACCTTCTTTTAGCAGATATGCTGAAAATGTCCAAAGTGCGATCATTGCCAGAGTCTGATTGGACCAGGAAAAATATCTCCAGAGCACATTAAAATCAAGCTGAGTAAGAACTGCTCCTGCGCCTAACAGCGGAAGCGTGATGATAAGACGATTTTTTATCTTACTCTGATCAAGCTTTGTCATCTCGGCAATAATAAGTCTGGCGCTTCTAAATGCTGTATCTCCTGATGTTATTGGGCATACAACAACGCCAACCACCGCGAGGATTCCACCAACACTTCCAAGCATTGTCCTTGAAATCTCATACACAGTTCCGGACTGGCCCAGATTTGCCAATGCATCGTTTAAAAGCTGTGTTGATCCATAAAATGCAACTCCTGCAGCGGCCCATATCAGTGCAATAACAGCTTCTGATATCATCGCCCCGTAAAAAACAATTTTCCCCTGTTTTTCGCTGGTTATGCACTTGGCTACCATAGGCGATTGAGTAGCGTGAAATCCTGAAATAGCTCCGCAGGCCACAGTTATAAACATAAATGGCCAAATAGGAAGATTCTCCGGATGGAGATCTTTTAGCGTAACCTCAGGAATAGTGTAGTTTCCAAAAATGGTTCCGCCCATAACGCTTGCCGCCATCGCAATGAGGATTATTCCAAATATTGGATAGAGATTACCAATAAGCTTATCGATTGGAAGAAGAGTTGCCAGAATATAATACAAAAGAATAACGATTACCCAAAAACTCGTGCTAAAGATGTCAGGCGTAAGTTTCGCAATAAGAGCTGCCGGACTTGTAACAAATACAGTTCCAGTAAGAAGCAAAAGAACTATTGAAAATACGCGCATTCCGATTCGAACCTTGTTGCCAAGGTACTTTCCTGATAATTCCGCTATTGATGCGCCTTTATTTCTTGATGAAATCATTCCGCACAGATAGTCGTGAACGGCGCCACCAAGAATTGATCCGAATACTATCCATAAAAAGACAACCGGTCCGAAGCATGCTCCCATTAGAGCGCCAAAAATCGGGCCTGTTCCCGCTATATTCAATAGCTGTATCAAAAAGGCCTTGCCCGTTTTTATTGGAACACAGTCTACTCCGTCATTTATCGTAACCGCCGGAGTTTCTCTGTCATCAGGTCCAAAGATTTTCTCAACTATTGTTCCATACACCAAATATCCACATAAAAGTACTACTAAAGAAATCGCTAACGAAATCATTTTTTCTCCTTCCCCCTTACTTTCCCCATTGAGTGTAGTTATCCATATCAATTTTACTATACTGCGTTAGCTTGTTATCTAAAATAAGTATAAAATAAAAGACTCTGCTGTTTCGCAGAGTCTTTTACCCATCTTTTTGTCATATCAAAACTTGAGATTGTCACCCAGAACAGGAACCTTGCTGGCAAAGAATGAAAATTCACCACTGTCCAAAAGATTTCCGTCATCATCAGTAACTCTTATATCAAATACCAAAATGTGCTTACCGGTCTTAAGCTTCATGCATTCGCAGTAAATATACTCTGTATTTACTGCAGGCAATAAAAAGTTTAAGTTTGCGGATACTGTCGTTGCGTAATATCCGCTCATACTTGCAGTAGCTCCCGCCATTGCGTCAACGAAGGAAAGAAGTGCACCTCCGTGTATACTGCCATATGTATTATGAAGCCTTGAGTCACATTTGATCCTCGCTTTACTGTAAGTTGAACTCAGTTCCATAATTTCAAACCCAATGAAGCTGTTATATTTATTCTCATATAACTCGGGAATCATCTTCTCCCTCATTGCGTTTTCTTTTTCTGATCTTGCTTTTCTCAATTCTATTTCCTTGCCTTTCGTACTTATTATCAATGAGTCTGCAATAATATAGGCAGCTGATACAAGCCGTTACGAGTATCAGCTGCCACAAAAAGCAGATTTTATGTGATTATTATATCGCCCAAGGCTCTAAATTTCAATCAGTTGGCAAATCTGTTCCCTGATGCCGCACTCCATCAGTTACTTGATGATGAAGAAACAGAAGCCGCAGACATAACTGCTACGTACATACAAAGCTGCGCAGTAATAACGGCAGAAAGAGCACTGCTTGCGACAGATGCGCTAGTTGCTACATTTCCGTCAGAATAAATTCCTGAAACTATCATAGTTCCAAGCATAAGCCTTGTATGTCTATCCATATCCAGTATTCCAAAGCCTTTTTTGCCATTAAGATATTCTGCTACTTCCACAACCTCAGAAACAAGTTCTTCTGTATTCCTGTCGATTCCCACAAGAATTCCAAGAGAAGCCAGCTCATAGCCTTTACCATACTTTGCTCCGGCATTTTTGAAGGCCTCAAAAAGCTCCATTACTTTTTCGCTCTTTACCTCTGCTTGTCCATCAAATGTTGCAAGCACCTGACTAAGTGAGTATGCAGCATCTTCATGGAATGCAAAGTTCTTTTTAATAAGCTGGTAAATAGCCTCCAGTTCTTCCAATATCTCTTCTGTACTCTTATTTTTCATTGCTAAAAGGACTGCAAGGCTTGTATCCTCATCCGTAGTAAGAAATGGATGATCTTTTCTCATGCCCTTCATAAGCTCATAGGTCTTCTCCACAAGCTCTTTTGCCTCGGATGCCCTTCCTGTATCGCAGATTGAAGCTGCAGCAAGGACTCTGTAAGATGAACCAAGGATCTTACCCTTCTGAAATTCCTTATACACATCTATCAGCTTATCCAGATACCCTTCAGGATTACCACTGGCAGCCATCTTGGCTGCAATGATCAGCTCATTGTTTCCCCTGATTTCTGAAAATATTCCCTGCTTTTTTCTGATAAGCTTTTTACAATCTTTAAGCTCCTCAACATCAGCCGTCTTGTCTTTTTCTGTAAAAAAAGAAGCGGCTACAACTTTCATAAGACCGTGATCCAATAAAGAAGCCTTCCCCGCAAGCTTCCTGTTTTCCACCAACAATTCACATCTTCTCTCAATTTCACTTCTCATACACTTTTCTCCCCAAATTTAATTTTTTCTTTAATCAGCCATTACCGGATCATACGATTGAATACTGCATAAACTCATATTTAAGCTGAGTTCCCTCTGCTATTCCTTCCGGCAAAAGAGCTCTCGCAACGAGCTTTAGATCCTCAGATTCAATATCCGTCCTCTTTAAATTAGCATAATCGCCGTCAATACTTTCAACTACGTAATACCAAGTTTCCATGACAAACCTCCTGTTTATCTGCCACAACGCATATGTATATGATAATACTACAGAAACCCGCAGGTATAAATGAATTCTTTTGACTATTTACCATAATTTTTAAAATGTAAGAAATGAGTTGTCTTTTTTAACCTTAATTATCAATGAAATAATTATTATTCATTTGACTAATTATTTAGATGGTTTTTATTATTGTTTATATCAAATGATGTTATTTTATATTATTTCTAAAAAGGTGTAACTTATCAGAATCGGCGCAGGAGAAGCAACGATGGAAAAAGTAAAAATACGGGCGATCACATATGCACTTTTGGCAGCGGTTTTTTATGCAATAAATGTCCCGATGTCAAAGTTACTCTTAAATAATGTCGAACCTACGATGATGGCGGCATTTCTGTATTTGGGTGCGGGAATAGGAATAAGCTGTATTTCTTTTATGAGTAAAAGAGAAAGTGAAGACCGGCTCACAAGAAAGGATCTTCCTTTCGTAATAGGGATGATCGTGCTGGATATAGCAGCGCCTGTATTTCTTATGCTTGGACTGGATTATGGGACATCATCGAATGCGTCTCTTTTGGGCAATTTCGAGATTGTGGCAACGACTGTAATAGCGCTGATATTATTTAAGGAAGACGTCTCAAAAAGGCTTTGGGCAGCAATTGGACTTATCTCACTATCGAGCATATTGCTTTCTTTTGAAGGGAGTCTTTCTTTTAAGTTTTCCTATGGCTCACTTTTGGTGCTTCTTGCCACAGTCTGCTGGGGACTTGAAAACAATTGTACCCGCAGCATTGCGTCCAAAAGCACTTACGAGATTGTGACTCTCAAAGGCATTTTTTCAGGACTTGGAGCATTGGGAATTGCTTTTATTAAACATGAATCTTTCCCGCAGATCAGATATATTCTCCCAGCCCTTATTTTAGGTTTTGTTGCATATGGACTGAGTATTTTTCTATATATCAGAGCGCAGAGCGTACTCGGTGCAGCCAAAACCAGCGCATATTATGCGGTTGCACCTTTTATGGGAGCACTTTTATCATTTATTATTTTGCATGAAAAGCTCACCGGAATGTACGCTGTGGCATTTTTGATCATGGCAGCAGGTGCCAGCCTTGTTGTGGTGGATACTTTGATAAGGCAGCATGCTCATGTTCATGTGCATACTTTCACCCATACTCACGATGGGTATACGCATACGCATACAGTAACGCATTCCCATGAGCACAATCATTATGTGACTGATGGAAAACATGGCCATCATCACACTAAGGAAGAACTGGAGAATCTTTCGAAAGCTGAGCATGACCACACCTGAGTAAAAAGAACTCATTCATGCAGGCAGGAAATGCAAATAATCACATTTTAAAAATTATTTCAAAATACAGTCTACCCTGCATAAAAATTTCTCCAATAAAAACTGGCTCCATTTAAAACTTATCCAAATAAAAAAGATATAGTGGCAATAACTTTATCACCACTATATCTTTCATCCGTTCATAAAATGTTTATTTTATCTCATCTGTAGTTCCGTCTTTTTTTACAACTTCAAGTCGGCATCCAAGTCCGAATGCTGCAACTGATCCTGCGATCAGTGCCCAAGGAGCTGCTGCCAGTCCAAGAATTCCACCGACAATTCCTACATTAACAGGTACGCTGAATACTACCTCGTTGCCCTTCTTGATCTGAATTCTGTCAACATTTCCTTCTTCAACTTTCTTCTTAAGCTTGTCCATTGCTTCCTTGATGTCATCGCTGACATCCTTTGAATCCGGTTGGATCAGTTTGATCGCTGCATCAACATCTCCGTCAGTTTTAACGAGAGCTTCCTTTGCAGCTTTGTAATCAACGCCTGTCTGCTCCATTACTTTTTCAACAGCTTCCAATGTAATATTCATAATTCTCACCAACATCCTTTCTAAAAAACATTGTTATCAGTTGCTTGTACTATGAATACATTGTATTGCCGTCATCGTTTCAATTACATGTTTTCTTTAGCAAAAAAATCTACGTTATTTTGCTATTTTTGAGAAACAGCAGGAAAGCAGCTTTCTTTTATCCAAATTACAGCGCTTCGCAGAGGGCAACCAGCGTAAGTGACTGACCATAGGCCATCGGACGGATCTGAATGTTCTTGTAATGCTGTGCATCCATGCCCATAGCTGTGCCTGCTGACACGTTAAGCACTGTGCCGTCAGCATCCACATTGTCGCATATAGCTGTGATAGCCTTTGCCGCACAGTCTTTGTAATCCTCTGATAGAATTCCAAGCTTTATTCCGCGAAGAAGTCCTGCTGCCATGGCAGCTGTTCCGGAAACTTCCTCGTAAGAAGTCTCGTCATCTATAACCGTGTGGAAAAGTCCGCTCGCACCCTGATATTTCCTCAAAGCTTCTGCATGATCAACAAATGTATCCACAATAAACTGTCTTACTCCGCCATCAAGATAATCCGCGTCCTCAAGGAAAAGAGTAACTCCAAGAGTGAACCATGAATTGCCTCTGCACCAGTATATTCCACCGAAGTTATCGTTTCTCTCAAAGCTGAATCCATGGTAAAAAAGCCCAGTCTGCTTGGAGTAAAGATACTTGATATGTACCAGGAACTGATGGGTTGCCTCATCTCTCCAGGCAGCATTGTCATACTTTATGCCCATTTTCTGTAGGAAAAGAACTGCCATAAACAGGGTATCAGCCCAGATCTGGCCATTGTTTAACATAACACCGTTTCTGTCGCCGATAGCACTTGTCACATGCTGGAATCCGCCGTCCTTTGTCTTTGGAAGCTCCTCCATAAGAAACTTTGCCTGATCAAGGCATAACTTCTCATATTTTTCCTTGTTTGGCATCTTATCAAGAATGCTCACAAGGGTAAGATATGGGCATGATGTATTTATATTCCTTGATGGAAGCCCGATCTCAAGATTTCTTTCATACCAGTTCACAAAGAAATCCATATACTCGTCGCTCTTCCTGTAATTTTGCAAAAGATAAAGGCCATAAAGACCTACTCCCTGCGGCCAGTCCCACTCCTCGATGCCATAGTCTCTGGCGCACTTTCCGGACTTGATAATTTCCTCAACCGACATCTTCTTGTCCTGCTCATAGTCAGCTCCTCCAAGATTAAGAAGCTTATCCACAACCAGTTCAATTTTCTTCTCTAAAAAAGACTTATCCATAGCCACCTCCAAAATCATTATATTATTTTACCCCAAAAACAAACTGTAAATATTGCTTATCCGCTGATATTACTGGTATTTTCCCTCCAGTCTCCATCTCACAGAAAATCAAATGATAACTGCCCGTCGATCCAGCTCTTTTGCTCTGCCTGATGTATCTCGTCCTCAGGCCTGACATGCCCGATAAGGAGCGGCGAAAGCGGGTCGTGATTCTCATTATTATCCATCACTGTCTTCGCATCATAATTGGCATAACAGTACCTGCACATGTGAAGGCACGTGTTATACATGCCTATGTCATTCGCAAGATAGCACGCGCAGGAAGCTCGCGCATTCTTCACCTTTGGGAAATTCATGCTGTTATGAACCGCCTTTTCATACATTGGCTGAGTCATGCAGCCACTGCAGTCTGCGCCGAACACTTCCAGTTCATTTCCCTCAGCGCAGGGCCGAAGCGTCATCCCATGCTCCTTGGCAATCTGAGCCATCTTTTCACCAAGGTACATCCTGTCTGCTTTTTCTAAAGGCTTGGCCTCGGGAAAGTTCTTTTTCACTTTCTGATACATATCTATAAAACTGATAACTGCCGTCTGCGTGCAGCCATCAAGGGCCGATGCGATTTCCTCGAACTTCTCAAGATGATAATCCTTCGTATATTTGTCATCCAGGAAAATCGGGTCGTACCTCCATCCCATTGAATCCACGCCAGCAAAGTCAGATAGCCTTTTGAAGTTTTCTATGACATCCGGGATGTCCGGAACATTGGGCTCTATGTCCCTTCCGTAGCCCGTGATCGTCACATACCAGTACAATCCATATGGTTTCAAAAGATCCAGATATTTAAGCATGGGTTTTGGATTCTTTGAACAAAAACAGATTATGTCAACCACCGAAGGATTTAGCAAATACTTTGTAATATATGTCATATTGTAAGGATTTCGCACATAAACAAAGCCCTCTTTTAGCCTGTTTGCAAACCAGTCAGCATAAAAAGCCGGAATATCTGTGCGAGACCCGGTCTGAATTATCATACTTATATCCTTTCAAATACTTAAAGCTCCATAATTATATTACGCGGTAACTACCACTTATTGCAAACGGCTTATTTGGAAACAATAATTAAATTTGTCATATTTATGTTCATTTTATAAATATTATTTACCATCGGTACTCAACTTATGTTATGCTCAATATAGCAATAATTTTTTCACGGAGATTACGTTCATGCCACTTGCCTTGGACAATAGTCAGGAACGCAAAAAAATCGCGGAATACGTGGTTGCTAATATTGAGAAAGCACTGGAAAATGGCTGGGTAAAAGTATATTACCAGCCTGTTGTTCGCGCGCTCACCGGGCAGCTTTGCGGCGCTGAATCTCTGGCAAGATGGATTGACCCTGAAATGGGATTTCTTTCACCTGATAAATTCATAGGCGCTCTCGAAGAGAGCAGGCAGATCCACAAGCTTGACTGCTGGATGGTTAAAAAAGTCTGCTCAGACATATCAGAGCGTATTCATAATGGTCTCGATGCCATTCCGGTATCGATCAATTTCTCGCGCCTTGACCTTGAAGCCACTGACATGCTCAAGGTTTTGGAGGATGCGGTGGACGAGTACGATATTCCCAGGGACTACATTCATGTTGAGATCACTGAAAGCATGATCGTATCCGACGCCGATCTGATGAGTGGGATGATTGAGCGCTTCAGAAGCACCGGCTATGAGGTGTGGATGGATGACTTTGGAAGCGGTTATTCCTCTCTTACTGTCCTTAAGGACTATCATTTTGACACCCTTAAGCTCGATATGTCATTTCTTCGCTCCTTTGACGACAAATCCAAGGCCATAATTACTTCTACAGTCATCATGGCAAAAGAAATTGATATCATGACGCTGGCAGAAGGCGTGGAAAACCAGGAGCAGGTGGAGTTTCTAAAAAACATCGGCTGTGGCCGACTCCAGGGCTATTACTACGGCAAACCAATGCCCATAAATGACTTTTTTGACCATATCAAAGAGAGCAAAATTGAGATTGAAAAGAGGCAGTGGCGCCATTTCTACGATGTGGCCAGCTTCCATGCAAGGCATACTGATGAACCTTTGGCCGTTTTAGAAGATGACAACGGAGTTCTCAGAACTCTTTTCATGAATGACATCTACAAAATACAGGCTTTTGGCAGATCCTACGACCAGGAAGATATCGATCAGAAAGTATTCCATTCCAACTCTCCCATTAATTCTCAGCTCAGAAAATTCGCTGATACTGTTGAGCAGAGTAAGAACCTTGAAACCTTCTACTTTACTGTTGATGGAAACATTCTTTGTCTTAAGGGAAAAGAGATTGCAGAAAACGCCGGAAGCCATATCCTTATAAGCTCCATTCGCAATATATCTTCTGATGTAAATATTGAAAAGAGAAACAGCCTTGACTTCAGGTTAAAAGAAATAAATCACATGTTTGACACTGTGGCTCAGATCAATCCATCTAATAACACAATTATTCCATTGGTTGGAAAATTCCGTTATATGAAGGGCAGTTCCAGCGATGGCATGGATCTTAATACCTATACCCAAAAGTTCAAAGAGGAATATATTGCGCTGGCTGACGCCAAGAAGTTTGATGTTTTCTGCGACTGGTCTACACTTAACAGCCGCATAGAAAATAGTTTCAAAGGCTATGTCGAGAATATGTTCAGGATCAAGCAAAGTGACGGTAATTATGAGTGGAAAGGCCTGGCGCTCATGCTTATTCCAGGAACAGAGGAAAAAGAATTCCTCATGTGCACAAAGCCAACTCC
Source organism: Butyrivibrio sp. AE2015 (assembly GCF_000420825.1). GTDB lineage: Bacteria > Bacillota > Clostridia > Lachnospirales > Lachnospiraceae > Butyrivibrio. The sequence goes on from NZ_ATVR01000024.1 coordinate 28,799, forward strand.
TGACGATACCGACACAATACTTAGCAAGATCCAGGAATTATATAACCGCGAAGACTACGGGCTTAAGTCAGATGACTCACAAATATATGCAAAAATGTGGGAAAACACTGTAACTGCCTCTCATCTTAAATTCTTTTGGAAGGATAAAAACAGGAGGTTTTTGGGCGCCAGCAAAGCTTTTCTTGACTTCTACGGCTTTACCATCGACGATATCCTCGGTAAAGATGATGAGGACATGGGCTGGCATACCGACGGCAAAGCGTACAGAGACGACGAGCTTGACGTTCTATCAAAGGGCTCGGTTGTATCAGGCGTTCCGGGATACTGCATCGTAAAAGGCGTTGTCCATAACATCATGTGTTTCAAGGCTCCTATATATGACGGCAACGAGATTATCGGCCTGATGGGCTATTTCTTTGATGTTGATGAGGAGATGGCCAGAATAGACAAACTTTATAACGTTAAAAGAACTGACACCATTACCGGTTGTATGAATAAAAAAGGCTTCCTTGATGCCCTTATAGATTATTCCCAGAACTACCATAATCTGGGGCGTGATTTTGCGCTTATTATACTTAGAGACACAAAGCATGCCAGAGTTGTTGCTGACTATGGAGAAGACTTTATCAAAAAGCTCTTACATCGAATGGGGCAGGAAATACTGAATGTCACAAAGGACAAATGCGCTGTAGCAAGAATGATACAGGCAGAATTTGCGCTGCTTTTATATACTGACAAGCAGTCTGAAGTTGATGAATTGTGCAGTCAGTTAAAAGAAGCAATTGAATCTATCAGAGAACTTGATGGTAACAAAATGACATTAAAGGTTAGTACTTCCTATATGTTCAGATCTGATGAGAGCGCCACCGATGAAAACATGTACTCAAGGGTCCTTGATCGGTTGCAACAGTAATCCTTAACTCAAAAAGCATATCTGCTCAGGAGGTTTCTATGAACAGTAATGATAAATCTGAAAAGTTCGACTTTTTATGGCTTGTGCTTTTTTTGATCATATTCATTAACGGCTTTGAAGCAGGCGGCTATCAGGCCAGTCTTCGAAGCATCGGGCAAAACTACGATCTTTCCGAGACCTCCAAAGGCCTCTTTGCGGCAACTGAGCTCTTTGCCACAATGCTTGCACCGCTTATACTCGGGGCGTGGGCTGACGCCAACATCAAAACAAAGTGTATAAAGATCCTGCTGGTGATCCAGTTTGTGGCCGCCGCAGGAATCCAGATAATTGGTCTACAAAGTGCATTTGTTGTAGGTGTGTTCTTTCTTGGCCTAACCACCAGTGCACTTCAGTTCATATCCATCGCTGCTCTTGCAGACTCCTATCCCATAAGCGGTAGCAAGAAAATCGGATTCATGACTTCCATGTATGCCCTCGGGGCTTTGGTGGCTCCGCTTGTTGTGGAATATTACCTTGGACTTGGCCTTACCTGGAAAGTTCTTTTTGCCATTCTCGCAGTGGGAAGCCTCATTTCTTTTGCCGGAATCATGGCATCAGGAGAGGGGAAAAGAGAAGCTGCTGCCAGGGGAGCTTCAGCAGATGGGTCCACAAAAAAAGAAACAGAATTCTTCCTTATGGGAATCCTGCTTCTTTGCGTTATCATGTGCATCTATGTTGGATTTGAAAACGGCTTCGCGTACTTTGTAGAAACTCTGTTCGCGGACGTTTTGGACTCAGGCCTCGGCCGCTACGCCCTCTCAGTGTTCTGGGCGATGATGATCCCTTCGAGAGTATTCGTGGGCTATTTTGCCAAAAGAGCCAGAGCCATCCTGCTTACTGCCCTTGTGGCAATTCCACTTCTCACCGTCCTTGTAGCTCTTATGGATAACAGCCTCGTGGTATTTGCGCTATGCATCCCTCTTGGGTTTGCCAGCGGCGCCATCTACCCTTGCGTCCTCAATATGATGATTCCTTTCGCCGGAAAAAACACCGCCTTTTCAACAGGAATGATCACCACTGCAACTGGCATCGGCGGTGTTGTTTTCACAGCCCTCACCGGCTTCAATGCAGAACACCTGGGAATGAGAATGGCCATTGGAATTCTGGCCGCCTTTTATATCTTCTCAATTGCCGCAGCTATCTGCGCCGGAAGGATGTACCTGAAGAGGAGCCAAGGCACAAATGGTGCCTCTTAAACCTCGTCTCGGCTACTCCTTACTCCTGCAGATGTAATCCCAGCTACAATCGCCGCAGATATCACCTCGGATACCTGCATCGATTATTCTATTCTTCACAAGTCCCTTGAACTCCGCAAAAGAAATCTCGCATCCATCACTGAGTCCGCAAGCCTTCAGCACTTCTTTGTCATATCTGATAACCTTGTCCTGAGAGCTGCACAGGCCACCATCATTGTTCGGGCAATTTTTGCAGACAATATCTGTCTGAGCCTTCAGCACCACCTTCTGCTCCGGGGCAGCCTCTAGTTCTTTTATCACGCGTCCCATATGGTCTGTAAAATCAGCACTGTAGCCCTTGCCTTCATAGAACTGAAAGCACATCCCATGATGGGGCCTTAAACATTTTTCCATGATATAAATCTTCTTTCCGTTTATTACTTACCTAAGCCCTGCGCTAGCTTAATTGCCAGACGAAACAGATGATTCAGCCTTAATTGTGATTGTCGACCCGTTATTTTCCACTTCTATTGAAATATTAGTATTCCCATTGTTCGCAGCGGAACTTGCTTCCGAACCAGCATCGATAGTTTTCTGCCCTGACGCAGGCTTGTAATCGGATGAAACGCATGGAGGAAGATAAACCGAAAACTCCATTCTTCTATGGCTCTTGTTTTCCGAATCACTAAGATTGAAATAATCATAACCAGCCAGCGAATCATCCCAGGTGCAATCCACATTGTGAAAACCATCATCAAGCTTAATTATGTTCCAGGCGTGGCGCTCGCTTCCGCCCCAACCATGGCAATTGTAAGTTGGAACCTCAACCAGCTGCATCAGATACTGGAAGCAGCGGGCATAGCCCGCACATACAGTATAGTTCTGAACCACTGAACTATAGGCGCTCTGATCCAGGGAATTGTACTGATAATTGAGCTTATCCACTATCAGATCATGAATATACAGCTCTTTTTCATAAGGAGTGCTTAAATTCCGGGCGCCTACTGCCAGGCCTTGAGCCGTAGCCTCAAATTTGCTTCTTGCTGAAGCGATATCATTGAAGTTTTTGTAAAAATCAAAGTCAAACTCTATAACATTGCCATTGTAGTCATACTGGAAATAATAGGATATATCCACCCAAAAGAGCTCCGGATGGTCATCCAGAAGGCAGCAGAAAGCGCTCTCAACCTCTTTATTGGTGGTTTTTTCATTTATGGGCGCAAACTTCTTGTTAAGGGCAACAGCATTGGCATACATCTGTCTGTACAAAGCCTTGCACCTGTCATTTAACATATGATAATAAGGATAGTAAAGTTCATCAAACTCCAGGCCTTCACCGGTTTCCCCCTTATCAACGCTGTCAATGATCTCCTGCGCCTCTTTTTCATCTTCAATATCGACAATCTCAGGTTGCGGCGAAAGCATATGGGAACTGTCTTTCGGGTAATCCCCTTCAGACGTATCTTCCGAAGGATTTATGAAAGCATCCACAAACTCCTTATAATCAGGATTGTTTTTGCTCTCTTCGTCAACCACGCTGTCGTCCCACGCATCAACATAATCCTTGTATGTCAAATCAAAATTATAGGGATGTGCTGTCTCCGGCCCATCCGTGCTGACTTCTTCTGTTTCAGACTCTTTTTCTGTTCCCTCTTCCAAAGAGCTCTCTGTAGCTGCCGCTTCTGAACTTGTTGCAGCTGCGCTTGCTTCAGCCGCACTTTCTGCACTGATTCTCTTTTTCTCCTCAATGTCAGCCACAACTTTCTTTAGAGGCTCCGACAAAGCAGGATTGACTGCGCACAGTCCAATATACACACACATCAAAATGATCAATGCCAGTATGAAATACAGTATCTTTGCAATAAAATCTTTCATCGCCACCTTCTCCTCTCATCCATGATCCTTAAGGTGTTCATTTTTTTAAGCAAAAAGAGGCCTATTCAGCCTCCCCAAGCGCATTATAACACTGACAAATTATTATTTTGGAATATTCCCATAAAATTTTTTTAAAAAATTTTGCCATTTCTTTTCCAGGGTTCTTATAAATAATCAGAACAGGCTCAGCTGTTCATAGTCACTTTTTCTGTCAAGCTCTGGCATAGACTCTTTTAACATTTCAAGGGCTGCAGCCGGATCTTTTAAGTAATCCCTGACATTTCCCGTATCAATCATTACCGGCATTCTGTCGTGAACAGGCTTCATTGATGCATTTGCCGCGGTCGTCAGAATCACAAAAGAGTCCTTGTTATCGCTAAGGTCATAGAAACCTGCAAGGTAAATTGGCTTCTCATCAGCTCTTTTGAACATAAACTTCGTCTTACTTGCATCCCACTCATAGAAGCCCGCAGCAGGCAGAATGCATCTACGATTACGAATGCTGTCAGCAAACATCGACTTTTTTGTCACCGATTCAGCCCTGGCATTGATGATGAGCTTTCTGTCTTTGGAAGTTATTCCCCAAAACAGATCCTCCAGCGCAAGGTCTTCGTTTGTGCCCTTGTTCCAGATGATTCCCGGAGTCGCCATCCCAGGAGTAATGTCTCCAGCCCTGGTAGCAAGCGCTCCTTTGGTTAGCTTTAAGTCGCTCTCAACCTTATATGCAGCTTTGTCACTAAAGTAATATCTACAGCACAAATATCCATCCTCCTTGCTTAAGGCACAGGCCTTTCCAGTTCATCCCTATATTCACTAGCCATTTCGCAATATCTTTTTCCAAGAAATCGATAATAGTCCTCAGCCACCACCATTCTGGATGATTTCTGCCTGTTGCAATTTCTGCACAAAGGCAAAAGATTTCTTTCATCATCCGTGCCACCATGGTACTTGGGGACATAATGGTCTATCGTAACTTTCTGCCTCTCAAGTTGTTTCCCGCACGCTGCGCACACCCCGCCTGTCTTTGCCATAATCCGGTCCTTTAGCTGCAACTTATGATTCTTGATCCCCCGCATAACTGCCCCCCTGTGCATTAGTTCATCTATTTTCCTTATCTTTTATCAGGGCCTCTCTGATGGCCATGGCAATGACTTCATCAGGCGCCTTTTTCATGGCATCTGCCTTTGGATTGCTTTTTAATTTTATCTCTGGACGAGCAGCTGTTTCCGACTTGTTTTTATCTGTATTCTTTTTGTTAGGCATTGTTTCTCCTCTGTGCTTGGCTGTTGCCTTCTCACTGCGCTTCGCTGCTGTAGGATAAAAGCCTGCACAAGCCATTATCCTCTCAGTCTTCTCCAACAAGATAGACGATTTCTGCCTCATGACCAACTGCCGGCAAAAACTTCCCAAAGATATCCTCAGTCTTTATCTTCAAGCTTGATGTGTTAACGCAAGGATGGCAGCCTATGTACTCTCCAGCCTTAACGTCTTCATCCACAAGAAGTTTTACATCATGCCCCTTGTCATTCATAAGGCCCATGACGCTCACTGCCCCGGGCTCAATATCCAGATACTTAAGCATGTCTTCAGCTTCTGCAAAAGAGAGCCTTGCTGAGTTTATCTGACTAGACAATTCCTTTGTTTTAAACTTCTTGTCTCCAGGCATTAAGAGCAGATAAAACGTCGTTTTCTGCCTGTTACATAAAAAGAGATTTTTGCACATGGTCGTTCCAAGTGCCACATCCACTGCTTCACAGGCCTCCATAGTCATGGCCGCTTCATGATCTACTCTCTGGTATTCTATTCCAAGGTCATCCAAAAAATCATAGACTCTTATCTCTCTTGAAAGTCTGCCTTCAGTGTTTTCCGGTCTCCCATTGTGTATTTCCATTTCCACTCCCATTACCAACATTTCCTTTTCCAAAACATCTTTTTATTTCATTATAAGAAATTCTAATAAATAAAAAAATCTCTAAAATTTATCTAAAAATATGCCATCCCCATGATGAAATGAAAGTTATGGATGTTAAAATGATTATTAGCTCACAATATTGCAAAACCATTCTTTTGGGGGTTCTTAAAATGATATCTAAATTTTCCAAATTTATCTCAATTATTCTTACGATTACTCTTTTAATCAGCACTTATATGCTGAGCGGATGTGGCGCTGTAAAGGGCGACGCCAAGATATCCAAATTGGTAAAAAAGATGTCCCTGGATGAAAAAATTTCGCAAATGATAATCCCGGCTTTCCGAACCTGGAACGAAGAAAATGTAACAGACCTTAATTCTTTCCTAGAGCTTAGCGAGGCTTTAAGGCGCCATCAGTACGGAGGCGTGATATTGTTTGGTTCAAATATTACCGGAAATGAGCAGGTGACAAAGCTCCTGCACGAGCTTCAGGACAATAATAAACAGATAGAGGGCGTTTCTGCGCATATTCCATATCTGACCCCTGTGGATGAAGAAGGTGGAATCGTGATAAGACTGACCTCGGGGACACGTATGACCGGAAATATGGCTATTGGAGCCACGACAGATTCAGAAAAAAATGCAAAGAAAACCGGAAATATACTTGGTGAGGAGCTCGCTGCTCTTGGCTTTAATGCTGACTTTGCGCCGGACATTGATGTGAACAATAATCCGTCAAACCCTGTTATTGGCACAAGGTCTTTTTCCGACGATCCAGCCCTGGTGGCTAAGCTCGGCAACGCTTATGCGAAGGGCCTTGCCCAGAACAATATCATTGCGACCTATAAGCACTTCCCCGGCCACGGAGACACCAGTGTAGACAGCCACATCGGTACGCCTTCTGTTGAAAAGACCTATGACGAGATCAAGGAGACCGAGCTTGTACCATTTAAAGCAGCTATCGAAAACGGCGCAGAAATGATAATGACAGCCCACATAACTTTTCCTCTTATCGACGAGCAAAAGACATTTGGAGATGGTGTAACTACCGGCTTTTTCCCTGCTACCATGTCCAAAAAGATTATAACTGACATCCTCAGAACAGACATGGGCTATAACGGCGTTGTTGTAACCGATGCTCTTGAAATGGATGCCATTGCTGATGCGGGCCTTGTTCCAGGTGAAAAAGACTCCTCTGAATACTTCGTAAACATCGCTAAAGAAGTAATCAACAGCGGCGTTGATATCCTGCTCCTTCCTATGGATTTGAAAAATGCAGAGGCCGCAACTTTCTATGATGAATACATTGCCGGGATTGCGTCTTTAGTTTCTTCCGGAGAGATAAGCCAGGCCAGGATCGATGAGAGCGTAACCCGTATCCTCTCTCTGAAAGCAAGACACGGAATGCTGGACGAGACTGAAGAATCTGATATAGAAAAAAATGTGTCTGACAGTACCGCGATTGTCGGCTCCAAGGAGCATCACGATGCTGAAATGGACATGGCCAGACAGGCAATTACAGTGGTAAAAAATGATGACAGCACTCTTCCTGTCGCAAAAGAGACAACGAATATCTTCGTTCTTGGCAGACAAAATGCTGATGCCACAACTTTGCAGTATGCTATAGATGAACTGAAAAAGGGAAATTACATAGATTCAAAGCCAAACATAAATATTGATTATTATTACGATTCCTCCGCCGATGTCAAACGCCACTACACTGACGAAATGAAGGAAAAGATATCCGGCTCAGATGTTGTGATCGGCTTTTCCTATGCATCCGGCAATGGCGCTCTGGATAAGAGCAGCCCTCAGTACATCGGAATTACCAGCGCTATCAATGACATTCACGCTGCAGGCGGAAAGTTCATTCTTGTAAGCGAAAACCTACCATATGACGCCGCTATTTATAAGGATGCAGATGCTATTGTTCTTGCCTACATGGGCTCAGCCCTTGGCACAGATCCCACAGATAAAACCGACAGCGGCTCCGGACAAAAGGCCACAAACGCCAATATCGTAGCAGCTATCGAAACAGTATTTGGCTCAAACAAACCGCAGGGCCATCTTCCTGTAAACATCCCTGATGTTACAGAAAATGCCGATGGCTCCTTAAGCTATAGCACTACTTATCTTTATGAAAGAGGCTTTGGTGTCACTGACTTAGAGTGACACCAAAGCTGACATTTAAAGAGATTGAAATTTCTTTTACCTGGGTATAAAGAACCTGCGGATGGCGGATTCTGCCACGTAGGCCACATATCCACCGATGTAGATGACAATGATCACGAAAAAGTAAATAAATGGAGTGAGGCCGTAGAAGCCTTCGGCCGCGTTGCTGATCGCGCCGGCGACCTTAACTCCTATGATGTAGCCCACCACAAAGACTATGACTGTGATAAAAAAAGCCATTTTCCCAAATCTACTGTGAAGCCAGTCCTGAAAGAGATAGTCCGCAAAAAATCCCGTCGCACAGCAAAAAGCGAACGAAGGAATAAACTTCATATTCGGATGAGTGATGTAATCTATCAGATATATAGCCATTCCAATGGCTATGTATATCAGATAACGCATTAAATATGCTTTTAAATTTGGATTCATTTGTCCCCCACATTTGTTTGTTTTTTTACATAGCACAATAAACAAAGTCACATAATACGCACAGTTGACAGCTTTTCTCAATAAAGATCTTTTAACGTCTCAAATATAGTCCTTGCTGCGAGCATAGAGCCTGCAGGTGAGGCGTGCCTTCTGTCCTCAAAATACAGATCTGTCTCAGGATGTGCATGAATGTGCTCCCACCATCTCTCGCCTACAGGAGCCACAAGGCATCCATATTTTTCAGCAAGCCTTCTGTATCTTGCTGACATCTCAGGCTGAAATGCCTCGTTTCCTTCCTCTGTCCATGTCATGTAGAAGCAGGCTTTTGCCTTGGTCTGCCCAATCCATTCCATTATCCTGTCCGCAGCGTCTTCCATCACGGAAAACTCGCCCATTGGATGAGCTACATGCTGAAGTATTATGAAATCATAGTCCCCATAAAGAATATTAAACCTGGTCTGCTCATTATCTGCATGATAATCAAGTCCCATGCCGCCTTTAGTGAGCATCGTCACCTGCATATCAATGCCATTTTCTTTGCAAATGTCTTTGAACAGCTTGGGCATATCATTGTAATACGTGTGGCTGTTTCCGATAAAAAGTGTTCTCATTTCTCCCTCCAATACTCTGGTTGCTTCGTCAGCTCTTTTTCATTTGGATTATTGGTTTCTCACAGCATTGAGTTTCCACGGAACTAATCTATTAACTTTCCGCTTGTACTCCACATATTCATCGCCATCTCAATCTGCGATATTTTTAAAATAATCAATAACATCCATAAGGCTCTCGCAGACTGTATCTGCAAGCTCTCTCATCTCATTATCTGCGGGGATCATGTCCGGAACCATGATTGGCTTCATTCCGGCCGCATTGGCTGACCTGATCCCGTTATATGAATCCTCGATGGCAAAAGAGTCTTTGGGATTTACTTTAAGTTTGTCGCAGGCAATGAGGTATATCTCGGGGTCTGGTTTTGATACCTTTACTGAGTCCCCGCCAACTATTTCTTCAAAATAGTCTAAAAGCCCTGCATCTTTAAGTTCCGCCTCCACGACCGCTTTCCTTGTGGAGGATGCCACTGCACATCTCACATTCTCTGCCTTTAGGTACTCCAGGATTTCTTTTACGCCAGCCTTTATTGGGAGTCTGCCTCCATCATATTTCTCATGGAAGAGTCTGCTGCTCTCAGAAAGAAGTTTATCCGCAATACCTTCGCCAAAGTCTTTTGAATAGGCATCCTCAACAATTTGCCTGGTCTGATTCATATTTGTTCCAATGCATCTGTCGAACACCTCGCGCACATTAGTTATTCCATAGCCGGACGCCGCCTCTGTCCATGTATAAAGACATGCCCTCTCCGAATCGAAGATAACGCCATCCATATCAAATATCACACTATATCTGTTGTTCATTCTTGCTGTTCCTTACTCTAATAGCCTTATTTTCTGATAAAATCGGCATCCCTCTCAGGCATGCTATCATCGGATCTGTATCTTTCTACAGTCATATGCAGATCATACTTTTCACGAAGTTCCATGATTGTTTTCATCATTGGTGAAGCATGGTGAACATCAATAGATTTCTGGTCTTCCCAGCTGTCTATCAAAAGAATTGTTTCCGGGTCATCCAGAGATTGAAAATACTCGTATCTGAGATTTCCTGCCTCATTCCGGATCTTGTCGACTGTGCCACTACTGATCATCTCTTCTGCAAATCTTTTTGCAGCGCCATCCGTTCCTCTGTAACGCAAATTAACTGTAATGCTCATCATAACCTCCAATCATCCAGCATGCACTATACCAACGCCTTTTTATATTTTACTTCACATGATTCCATAAAAAAAGGTGTCTGCTCTAAAGCAAACACCTAAATTACGTTCATTCCGCTCTACCAACTCTAATAAGATTTCTGAAAAACTCAACTGCATCAGTCAGATCATTTTCATCAGGATGTCCCTTGCTTGTGCCACCGACCAACTTAAATGGTCCAAAAGTGTTATATCCGTGGCATGTGAACTTACCAACAACCTCAGCGTTCTTGTCTTTGACTGATTCTGCCATGGATTTTGAAAAATCTTTATTCATAGCACTGGTCATTATGTAAAAAATCTTCTTATCCTGCGGAAGATTTTCATGGGCAAAATTCTTCACCTGCTGATGGAACTGCGCAGCATAAATGCCTGAAGCAAAGCCTATCAAATCGTATTCAGACAAATCTTTCTTCTGCACCTGTGTGGCGTCGATCAACTCCACATCAAACTCTTTAGCAATGGCATCTACCACTTTCTTTGTGTTTCCGTGATGTGTTGAAGCATAAACAATACAGCATTTCATTTCAAAACCCCTCCCACCATATTTAGTCAATTTCTATTTATTATATCATGTAACATTTGTAAAAATCAGTACCACACCTGATAAGATCAAAAGAACTATCACAATCTTTTTAACTACCATCTCATTTATTTTACCGGCGCTGTACATTCCAAGACCAAGCCCAATCAGCATAAATGGTGAGAGTAGCAATGCTTTCTTTAACATATCTATAGTCAGGATTCCGTAAAAGAGATACAGTCCAAGCCTAAATGTGTTCTCAATAATAAATACTGTGCAAATATTCGCTTTAAAAGATCTTGTATTCTCTGTTGTTCGCCCGATATAAGCACCAAGAAGCGCCCCAACTCCGTAGAGTCCGCACAGAAATCCTGATAAAATACCGATAATTATAAGCAGAACTTTTGAGTTCTTAGATTTCTTTTTAGCCAATTCTCTGATCAGCATCTCTATGCCAACAAAAATAACCAATATTCCGAAGATTATTTTTATTACGGTAACATCTGTGTTTTTTAACAGAAAAGCTCCGACAGTGCTACCAATAATTACCATAATGGCCAGAGGCACTACTACCTTTAGATCAATTGATCTTCGTTCCTTCCAGCTTATGATCAAGTTTGTTGGTAGGCCAAGAATCAGCTCCACCGGTGATATTTCTATGTTCGCAACAGCAAAACTCATTATTGAAGTAAAAACAAGCGTGTTTGCAAAGCCGCACAGTCCCTTTACATAAAACGCCGCCAATGAAGCAAGTATCCAAAAAAACATTAATCTCTGCCATCCTCTATTCCAACTTACTCTATTATACGCAAAAAGGACACTCCATGCTATTCTGAATAACAAAATGGCCCATTAACCCCGTCCCTGGGTATCATTCTGAATTTATACTTTTTTTATAATCCTTGTGCAAACTCAGTCGTATCATTAAATAGTGTAAAAAAAATCAGAATATGGGAGAGAATTATGAAAAGAATAGCTACATTACTTTTATCAACAGCAATTGCCATTTCAGCATTGGCAGGATGTGGAAATGCCACTACAGAAACTACCGGCAAAACTTCACAGTATGAGCAGCTCATCACCTCTCTCCACGCAGGACAGTCATATGCATATGCTCCTGTCTGCGAGGGAGAAAATGCTCTTTTAGTAACAAGTTATATTTTTGATGACGCCATGGGACATTTGGCAACCTATGATGCCACCATTTACATAGAAAAAAATGGTTCTATCGAGAAGGTCACTTCTGTCCAAAGCGGCGGGACAGCATATCCGATTGCTGTAACCGATGACAACAGCCTCATAATATCAATGCGTAACTCTATAGCTAAAGGATATGTAAGTAAAGATACGGGCAAGTTCGTTATTACAGAAGAATCAAATATCGATTATCTAGCTGCTAAAGATGGTGTTTACCATAACTACAAAGACGGCACCGTAGATATCTCAGCAGACCCTTCATTATATGATGAACTTAGTGAAAAATATTCAAACTCAGAGGTACTTAATTTCACAAAAGCAGGCCTTTCATCTGATGGTTATCCACAGCTTTCAGGAGCTGTATACGCAGCATACAAAGGAGATGACCTTTACAACATATCAAGCTACTATGTTTTTGACAGCGAAACTTCCGGTTCTACCCAGACAACAGATGGCTTATCAGGGATTCCTTTCACCTATGAAATTGATGGTGAGAACATTACCTTCCATTTCGCTTCAGCAGATGATAATACACAAGCCAGGTTCAGCTGGGATAGCGGCGCTTTTCCTACTTTAGAATTTGCAGGCAACAATGAAACCATCTCTTTTTCATGCATCGGAAATGCAAAAGCTGACACCTTTGATGCCGTTAAGTATTATGACAATGACAGCAACCTTTATATGATAGTAAAAAAGTTTGATGAAACAACACTTACCGGCGATCTGTACCGCGAAGAAAAGATCAAAACAGAATACGTCGATAACGCAGAAGAAAACAGCTATATCTTCTCTGAAAACGGGACTCAATTCTCAGTTGTTTCTTTTGAGGAAGTAAATAAAGAACTTGAATATGGAACAGATGAAGAATTCAAAAAAGATGTTATAGGCTCCAGCAGATTCGACCGTTTCCTCGTAAAATGCAGTGATGATGGTGCTTATTATGCGCTTGAAAAAGAGGACTATGAGCCGGTATATCATGTTGTTTATATGCTGAATGAGGGGAATGTAAGAAAACTGATCGAAGAAAATGTTTCTTTTAAGATCAAAGAAAACTGTGAAATCTATCTTCAGAAATTTGTTGATGATGGTGAGTTTGCAAATCTCGAGGAAGAATACATTGTTGGAAGAGAGTTTAAGGGAGACAATTACCCCGGCTGGTCAGCAGATGCTAAAGAGTATTATATGACCAGTGACATGCTTGTCGCATTAGGTGTTATTGACGGTGAACTTTACAATTTTAATCAGATTTATGTTCCTTAAAAAATTTTTAACCGGTGGTCAAAACGACCACCGGTTTTTTTTGCCCCACTGATTGGGATTTCCGTGCTCGTCATACTGTCCTATCATGTGTTCTTTCATTGCATGGTCATAAGCAAGCCTCTTCCCAATCAGCCTCTTTAAATCCAGCAAGCACTCTCTTATCTGTGACCAGCAATGGTCTTTTTACAAGCATTCCATCTGACGCCAGCAGATCCAGCATCTCGTCATCACTCATATTAGGAAGTTTTTTTGACAGTTCCATTTCTCTATACAGCTGTCCGCTGGTGTTAAAAAACTTTTTCAAAGGAAGTCCACTTTTAGCATTGAGTTTCTTTATCGTATCACGGTCAGGATGTTGCCCCTTTATATCAAGGCTCTCGTATTTAATGCTATTGTCATCAAGCCATTTCAGCGCCTTCTTGCAAGTAGTGCATTTAGAATAACAATAAACTTTTACCATGATTTATGCCTCCTATCTTATATTTGCAAAACTAAGTTTCTGTGACGCCCGTCTATTATTGCCACTTCTTCCAAACATCCGGCTGGTAGCCAAGAGTTGCCTGCTTGCCGTTTCTGACCACAGGTGTCTTGATGATCTGCTGATTTTCCAGAAGCTTGTCGAACTTGTCCTCATCAGCAATATACTGGATCAGAGCTACAGTGTCTTTATCCTTGGCATCGGTGTTGACCATGTCCATTACACTTCCAACAGCGCTGACAACAGAGTTCAGTTCACCCTTGCTCATTTCTTTTTCCTTCAGGTCTATGAACTGAAACTTTATATTGCGCTCTTTGAAGAAGCGCTCCGCTTTCTTTGTATCATTGCACTTTTTGGTGCCCCAGATCTGTATATTCATCTCTTTTCATAACTCCTTGTGTTAAAGCATCTGAAAACTTTTTATAAACGATTATCCCCAAAATTATTCTATCTACCATTCGGGTGTCAGATCAAGCCTGTCTTTCTGCCTCTATCGTACTATTCACATATATAGGCAGTTCTTTTGGCCTTAGATATTCTGCCTATATCACATATATCTCAAAAGAGGCAGAATTTCAATTCAAATTTCAACTGCCTATATCAATAGCACTCAAAATATAGGCAGAAATCATCCCGAATAATCAACTGCCCACATCTACATTACTCGTGATATAGGCAGAACTACGACCGCAATTTGAACTGCCACTATTTGAAACATACTGGATAGTGGCAGTTTTACACCAGCTATCTCTTTAAATTAGTACTTTTTTATCCTCATAAAGTAATGATCCTCGTCTTCACCTGCTCTGTATGCCCCATTATTCAGCATTACCTTTTGAGATGCGATGTTGTCTTTATTGACACGAAGGAAAATCTCATCCTCGGGGATAATCTTATTGGCCTCGGAAAGAGTAAGCTTTAAGCCGGCTGTACCATACCCTTTTCCTCTTTCATCCCTCTTGATGCTGTAACCAATATGTCCCGCGCCGTTCCTAAGAGTATCTGTAAGATGATGTCTGATACGAAACTCTCCAACCAGCTTTCCTTCGTTCCATAAGTAGTAATAAGTTTCAGGTACAAACCAGTCTGGCATATTTACAGGATGCTCATAAGATATGAGAGTCGGAAGTACATTTGCTATATATTCATCATATGAAACGCCGTGATATGGATTAGTTAACCCGTTCTCATCGGTAGGTAGCTCTGTTGTGTATTCCCATTGTGATCTGGCATCGTCAACGTTTATTCTTCGAAGTTCCATTACTGCTCCTCACTTTCCCGGATAACTGCTTATCCTGAATTATTACAGTTCCTTAACCATATGAATATCATCTGCATAAGTACCGTCCTGATACTTGTTTGCCTTCGGTATCCTTCCGCACTCCTTAAAGCCAAGGCTCTCATAGAGGTGATATGCCCTGTCATTACCACCAACTACCGTAAGTTCTGCCTGCTCATATCCCAGCTCTTTTATTGTAAAAAGAAGCTGCTCCAGCATGAGACGTCCCAGTCCAAATCCAGTGTACTTCTGATAAAGAGCAATTCCGATATCTACACGATGTCTGGCCCTGCGTCTGCTTCCTATAGGCTGAAATGAACAGTTGCCCGCATATTCTCCATCAACAAAAGCAAGCATCAGCATGGAATCCTCAGATGAATTCTTGGCATTGATAAACTCTACCTCAGACTCTGCCGTGTACTTTACTTCATCAGGGTCGCAGAGAAGAAACCTTGTTTCTCCGCAAACAGTTTTCAGATAATCAACCAAAAGCTGCGCTTCCTCCGGCTTAGCGCTTCGAAGCAATATTTTCTTTTCCCCGAGCATATACTTTTTTTCTTCAAAAACCATTTTCCACCTCTTCTTTCTATATGTGCCTCTGCTAAAAAAAGCCCCATCAAACGACTGTCTGATGAGGCTCACATATCATAATTACAATACAGCTATGCTCTATTGTAATATTTGACCATTAATAATGAACCCTAACAACCTTTGCCCCAAATGGGAAAAGAGCTACTCTCGCAATCTTAAAGAACTGCTTACCAAAAGGGATTCCGATGATGGTAACACATAACAAACATCCAATAATTGCGTTTCCAATTGCAAGTTCAAATCCGGAGAGGCAGAGCCAAAGAATGTTAAGAAGCAGAGATACCGCTCCGCCTTCATCCACAACTTCTTTTCCGAAAGGATTCAGTGATATTGAGGACAACTTAAAGCACTGAAGTCCCACAGGGATCCCAACAACTGTGCAACACCAGAGCAGTCCTACAAGCCACCATCCTAGGGCACTAAGAAGCCCTCCGCATAATATCCAGATGACATTTCCTATAAACCTCATAATTCCTCCTTAAAAAAACCATTTTAATCATTATAAATAATTTTTATTACATTCGCTTTATTTTCTTGGTCAAAAAAATAAAAAAGTACGGATAAGTCAGCTCATTAAAGCCAATCTTATCCGTAATCTAAGAAATCCTGATAATCCAGAAAGTCCATCTCTGAATTCATTGCTGATTCTCTACTTTTCTCAAATATAACTTACTGTTTCTGTAAGATCTTTCCTACTATTATGATTATTAAGAGGTCCTGCGCCATCTGCCGCATATCCAAGGTCAAGAAGCATCAAAATCTCTTCATTCTCAGGTAAGCCAAGGTCCTCAGCGAGTTTATCAGGGTCAAAGAAATTTAGCCAACAGCTATCTACCCCAGCATCAGCGGCAGCCAGCATTAGATGCGTTGCCACTATTGAAGCATCCTCCACTCCGGAATCTCTCTTGCCACCCGGATATGTAAATACATTGTTTTTATCGAATGTTACAACAAGAACAGTCGGTGCTCCATAACGGCAAGGTGTTGCCTTGTCGATTTTAGCCAGGTTCTCATCAGTCTCAACAACATATATATGCTGTTCCTGAAGATTCTTTGCCGTAGGTGCAAGCCTTCCGGCTTCAAGGATGTCATTAAGTCTTGCCCTGTCTACTTTTCTTTCGCTGTATTTCTTACATGAATAACGGCTCTTTACTACTTCTTTAAATTCCATGGTAAAACCCCTTTCTTTACTCGTCTTCTTCCCATCCTTTACATACATCGCACCAGCCCTCGGCTCCGGTAACAGCTTCAAGTTCTGAAGGTGTCACTTTGACTGAAGTGAACTCATTACCTCCTGCAGGGTGGACATATTCAAATCTCCTCATGGATACATCAAGCCAGATAGGGATGTTATTAGCCACAGCAAAAGGACAGACTCCACCTGGCTGGAATCCCGTGATGCTCTCCACCTGATCTCTGGGAATCATGTGTGGCTTAGTGTGAAATAGCGATTTGAACTTAGAACTGTTAACCTTACCATCGCCTGCCATTACCACAATTACAGGCTTTTCATCTACTACAAAAGACAATGTTTTTGCAATCTCCGATTCGGTACAGCCTATCTGCTGTGCAGCATGCTCAACTGTATCAATCGTTTCTGTATGCTCTGTAAGCCTGTCACCAAGGTTATTGGATATAAGAAACTCTTTTACCTTTTCATTGACCATTTTTGCCCTCCACGGAAACAATCATTTTATGTTACCATTATAGGCACAATAGCGCTTATTCTGCGTATGTATTTTCCTATAGCCGGTGATAGTTTGGGGTTATATCAGAATTTCTTGGATTACAGATCGTACGGATAAGATTGGCTTTTATGAACCGATTTATCCGTACTTTTTCTAGGTTTTTGCTATTTATACTGTACAAAAGAGATTTTAACTGCTGGTACAGTAATTATTTATTCCCACTACTGCACCAACGCAAAAAATATTATTGATACAGTATTATTTTTCTTTTATTGATTAGTCCTGCCAGATTTACTACTGCAGGAATAAGATAATTTAGAGATCTACAGTAATTATTTTTTACATTTACTGTAGAATTTTGAAAACCAAGATAATTACAGTAATCACGTTACTGTATGAATACAGTTCTTTTAAATGATACAGTATTCAAAAGAAAGCACTACTGCACATTCTAGGATTTCATTTAATATGCAGTAATGCCCTTGTTCTCTTTAGGTTTTTGGTGATTTTGATTCTTGGTTTACGGACAAGGTGCCTTTAGCATTATCTTAATCAGTCCAAATCCTCCACATCAATTAGCTTAATCGATGTTTCACTAACCATCTGAGCAAACACTCCCATTCCGGGGATTTTCTTTCCGGTAAAAGAGCCATCGTAAACCTCTTTTACTCCGCAGCTTGGGCTTCTTGACTGAAGAATACAAACTTCAGCACCAGAATCCATAATCTTCTTAAAGGCTGCCTCTGCTCCGGATCTGAACTCTTTATCAACAATCTTGCCTTCTTTATTGGTGACAACTCCGTTCACTATCTCAGCAGGAACCCTTGGTGTAGGAAGGCCTCCCATCACTTCAGGACATATAGGAATCACCTCGTGCCCTTCACAGAAAGCCCTGACCTTCTCGCTGTAGTTATTCCCACCATTGTATTTGCAGTTTTCACCTAAAAGACATGCGCTAACAGCTATGACCATTACAGTTTTCCATCCTTCATTTGCTATTAACTCCTTTACGCTCCTTAGCTTTTTCAATGAGCTCAGATGCCTCATTGAAAGCCTCTTCAAGGTAATCTGCTTCCCACTCTCTGCCTTTCTTCTCTTCCTTCTTTATCGCAGCCCAGGCTTCGTGAAGTTCTTCTTCTGAAGCATATTTCACGCCCTCAAAAACATTGGGATGTCTCCTGACCATCTTATCTGAAATGGTCTTTGCAACATCTTCAAAAGTAAATAGCCCCTCTTCCTCTGCGATTACAGAGTGAAACATTACCTGCAACAGCAGATCCCCAAGCTCTTCCCTTAGGTTTGCCGCATCCCCAGTCTTTTCGAGAATATTGATTCCTCCAACAACTTCCGCTGCTTCCTCTATGCACGCAGCTTTCAAGCTGGAATGTGTCTGCACCTTATCCCAGGAACAGCCGTTTTCACTTCGAAGCGTCTCTACTATACTTTTCAGCCTGCTTATCTCTGTCATTCTATCAAAACCTCGTTCCACATTTCGGACAAAAATCAAAATCCTCAGTTGTCTCATATCCGCACTGCCTGCATCTCTTATAGCCAGTAGTAAATCCTCTTCCACTGCTTACCTGAGTCAGATGGCTTGGCAGGATTTCTACTTCCTCGCCCCTGGCAATCATCTTACCAATCTCCGGATCAAGCTCATAAACAGTTCCGCAGCAGCTAGTCTGCACATAGTAATGTCTGTTCCACTTGAAAGTCGGTATAAAGAAAAGAGACAGTACTGTATATGTCATAAACACGTTGAAACGTCCATATTTTCCGCAGATGGAACAGGTGATCAGCTGATTAAAGTTAAAATCTTTCCTGCCATCTGTGATTCCCATGATAAAAAACATTTATCTCTTCACCCCTGTTTTATATATTTTGCAAGCTCAGAGTTTTGCTGTAAAAAGAACTGATCTCTGACTATCTGCTTAACCATGCCTTAAACCTCATAATCCAGACAACTTCTGATCTTGGTATAAGGTCTTACCTTGGAATCAGCCACTGCTACATGCTCAGGATGTACAGAATATCCCTTAAGTGCCTCAGCACTTTCAAAAGTAGAATCCAGCATCAGGTCTGCGTTAGAGGACTCAAGGCCATTTATGTTAACCTTGATATCAACGATCCCGGGGACCTTGCCCTTTAACCCCTCAAGCCCTTCTTTGATTCCCTGCTTGATAGTCACCTTCTCCTCTGCAGAAAGCTCGTCTTTTAGTGTCCATAAAATCACATGCTTAACCATTCTCGTTCCCTTTATCCTTTCCATTAATTCCTTATTCCGCTCAAGCGCATCATAGATTCCATCTTCAGAAAGAACTCCACGCTTCAAATCTTTTGGTAAACGCCCATCTTCATCCAAGGCAAGATCATCTTTCCAATCCTTGCTGGAGTAATACTCATCAAGCTTCTTTATCTCTGACTGATAGGCCAAAAGAGCTTTTGGTACCTCCTCAGCCATATCCATTCTTCTCAATGCCTCTTCCAGAATTGATTCCATTTCAGTAATGCGCTTTACAACAATATCAATCGTATCCATTACCAAATATCCCTCTTAACACCCTTTCCCTACGGATTGCACCTCTTGCAGGGACTCTTTCCTTCACTTATCAGCTCATCCCTGGTCTTGGTGCTGTATTCCTTATTTTTCTCTTTCATATCATTTACACTGTCGCAGCTTGGATAATGGAACTTACCTGAATTCTTGTTTACCACATATGTTGTTCCTGCCGGAATACCAGAAACATCACTTCCTGCCGAAGATCTTACTGAACCATTCCCGGAATCTCCGCCAGTTATAATAAAAGAATTCCTGTCAGCCACCACGCCTGCGTCAGACGCAAGCTTGTTACTGCCATCCTCATAACTTATCTCTATTCCAGGCTGAACGTTGTAACAGAACACGTTAAAAGAAATACCTTTGCCCTTATCCTCTGCTGAATAAGCTTCAATCTGCACTCCATCGCAGAGAAGATTGTTTCCGGTAAATACCGGCGTAACTCTGTACATTACATGCCTTCCGGTACTCTTCACATACTCAGCTACCTGATTCTCATATGGCAGCATGCCTTCCACGTTCAGATAACGTGTTCCGGTGATCAGATTCTTTTCATTGGCATTCTCACCTGTCAGCTGGAATCCAATCAAATGACACCTGTTATACAGATACGGAGGATCTGTATCCACGACTCCGGGATACTTGTTCTGCTTCCATCCTGTAGGTCTGACATCAACGATCGACTGACGCTCCTCAGTAGGCATCAGATCTTTTCCGACACACGCTATTGCAGCCGTGCATCTCCCCAGCTCATCAAGCTCTCCATATTTTTCAAAAGAGCTTGTGGTGATCTCATCTGCTGTGAAATCAGGCACATTTTTGCTAAGTTCTACGGAAGCATTCCCGCTATATGCTGGAATCTCATTCTCTGCATGGGTCTGAACGCCCCAGAACAAAAATGCAGTCCCAGCTACACAAAGAGTTAGCATCAATGCGAATATTCTATTTAAGAAGCCTTTCTTATCAGTTTCGTAATATTGAACTTTAGGTGAATATGCTTTCATTTTCCATCCACTCTTTAAAAGAAATCTTTCTGTTTTACTACTGCCCTCGTCAATTATCTCGAAATATATTCCAATTGAACTTTCTAGTAGCTTTTGTTCTGCTACCATTCATATTCTTGTAATATAGGCAGTGTGTTTAAGAGGCATAGCTCTGCCTATATCGCATTTTTTTAAATAGAGGCAGTGCTTTTTAGACGTCCGGTTCTGCCTCTATTATACTTTTTATAAATATAGGCAGAGAATTTTAGCCCTATTTTTCTGCCTCCCTAGCGCTTTTTACAATATAGGCAGAACAATTACTGCAAAATCAACTGCCTCTATTCCCTATCCCTTTAATATAGGCAGAGCACCAACCCAAAAATCAACTGCTCTATTCACAAATTCCTTGATATAGGCAGTTTTTTTCCATTTATCCCTTCCGCCGGCTCTTCCTCAAGGAGCTTTATCGATGGTTTCCTTTTCATATGCGCTTCCTGTGGCAAAAGAGCTCCAGTCACCATAAACTTTCTCGGCTCCATTCCCACGAAAAGTCCTTACCTTTATTCTGAAATCAAAGTAATTCCTCCAAATACTTCACTTCCTTGCCGTGATTCTTAGCATACTCTATCTCAGATCTGGTACTATCTCCGATATATCCACCTACATTGATAACGATGTTGCCTTCCAATGTAAGTCTCTTCTGCGCTTCCATAAATTCATTCTTAAAACGTGTGCTACCACACAAAGTTATTACTGGATATTTACCAACCATAGCCTTTTCCTCACTTATCTACCATTATATTAAATCCCACTTGTATTTGCTTTATTTTTCTTTCATAACATTTTTAATTTCAATTAAAGTTCAAATCGTAGTATAAAGACATCAAGAAGAACACAACTTCTTGACCCCCACAAAATAATACTTTTTCATAACACACACCCCTTCGGAGAATGTCCGAAGGGTCCTCCCTAAAACAACGCCGCTACATTTCCTAATTAAAGAAATATAGCGGCTTAATATATTTACATGTTAAAAAAACTTACGCTTAATTTGGATTTCTTCTAGCCAAGCATCACACATGCCTCCTTAAAGCTCCCTTCCATCTGCATCAATTACTTCAATACGCTCATGGGTATCCTCCTTTCGCAACCGCCGTATTTTTGATTTCTTTATAGACACATTGTATCCCGCAAGGTTGTGTGAATATATCACATTTTTAGCGTATTTGAAGTTCCTATTCTTCGATTTTAGGAAAAATCCGCTAAAAAAGGAGAATAAAGTCCGTTATCCTTCTCAATAAGTGATGTTACTATCTGCCCTGTTTCTTTAAGATATCATTAACACTTAATACTATACAAGCATACGAAATGACTTAAAGAGAATGTTGTAAAAGTGATTTTATGGATACTTTATATTTTAGAAACATTTCAAACACACAAAGCCGATAAGCTGTTTATATCGACCAGAGTAATATCTGCCGATAATAAAAGCACACAAAGGGGATTACAATAATGGGAATACTTGAAACAAAAATAGCAGAATACGTTGGAAATCACTCAAGAAGATGGGGCTATCCTCCAACTGTTGAGGAACTTGTAAGTACATTTGGATTTATAAGCATCATGAAATCGATGTTTTATGTATTTAACCTCTTCAGGATAGGTATGATACGAAATTCACTGTTCTTTGGGACCAGTGATCTAAGACTTATTTCTGTAAAAACAAAATAATTATCATATGAAAATACTACTAGTGATCGATATTCAAGAAAAATATCTAAACTACTACGACGCTGATCTGCTGCCAAGGATCAACGCTAAGATTGCTGCGGCTAAATCAACTGGAACCCAAGTTTTCTACGTCCGCAACATAGGTATTAATGGAGATGATGATAGCTATGCACTTGCAAAATATCTCCTCATAGTCTCAGATAATATCTATGAAAAGAAATTTCCAAGCGCCTTTACAAATGATTCTTTTGTAAAAGAGCTACAGATTCAGAACGTTACTGAGCTTGAGATAATAGGTGTGGATGGCAACAGCTGCATAAAGAAAACATACCTGGATGCTGCCAATGCAGGCTACAAAGTAACTCTTAACCTGCATTGCACAGCCGCTAGGAATGAAAAGATATTTGAAAAGACGCTTAACGAATTGAGAAATGCTGGCGTAATAATCACCGTTTAATATGACTATTGGTGATTCCACTCTTCATTCCAAGTAAAGATGCAGAATAAGTCTTCCCTCGTAGAGTGAAATTTTAAATTCAGCTATTTCAGGTCAAAAACATGGCGATGTAGAAGTTAGTCTTGCACATGCCATTTTTATCTCTTATCCTACTCAAGGTCATCTGTCTGTCAGGAAGGAGTTCCTTATGAGTGAATCGATAAGAGGTAACCACTCCCATCTGTTACTGTCAGATAGGATTTATATAGAACAGGAGCTTAACCAAGGCTCTACTTTTTATTCCATTGCAAAGGTTCTGCACAAGGATCCTACTACCATTTCAAAAGAAGTTAAAAGATCCAGAAGTATTGAATCCCCATATCAGTGGTGGGATAAATGCAGACTTTGCTGGGACTACAAAACCTGTAGGGA
>NZ_ATVR01000025.1 GCF_000420825.1 Butyrivibrio sp. AE2015
CCATAAATCCACAAGTGCCCATAACTTTGGATAGAGCGATTTAGTATGAGCAATAGAGACAGTTAATATAAAATAAAAGCCTTGTTTTCTGTTTTGAATAAGCATGAAAGAAAACAAGGCGCATTATTTTATATTTACTGTGTCTTTGCGAATACTCCGAGATCTATCCAAAGGTATGGGTACTTTCGGATTTAATGCCACTCGCAAGAAAGTATAGCTTCTTGTTATTTTGTTATTCCCTGACGAGTGCTCTCATCTTTTCCACAATCTCCTCGGCATCTTCGAGAAGTTTTTGTCCGGCCTTGGTTGGATTGCCGTCTTTCTGGTACTTGTAGACAAATACCGGTATTCCTGCGCTGTGGAAAGCCATATTTCCTTTGTAGGAAGCTATGAAGCCCGGTATCTTTCCGGCATCAATCTTGGCGCTTGGATTAATCTTAAATTCAATCGTTCCGCCACCGCCTTTGATCTCAGGAATGTAGAGTGAATGGGCCTTTGAGCGCAAAAGAGATATCCTGAGAAGGTTATCTGCTGCCTGAGGCACTTCTCCAAATCTGTCTATGAGCTCATCTCTCATATCATCGCATTCCTGCTGGTTTTCCAATGTTGCTATTCTCTTGTATATTTCGAGCTTTTGCTCCTCATTTAAGATGTATTCATTAGGAATGAATGCGTCCACATCAAGGTCTATGCTGGTGTTGATAGCATTAAGAAGCTCATCGTCGGTGCTGTCGCCTTTCTTGATCCTGACTGCTTCTCCAAGCATCTTGCAATACAGGTCATATCCTACTGCCTGCATGTGGCCTGACTGCTTTCTTCCAAGAAGGCTTCCAGCTCCTCTGATCTCAAGGTCACGCATGGCAATCTTGAATCCACTTCCAAGATCAGTGAACTCTCTGATGGCGGAAAGTCGCTTTTCAGCTACTTCTTTTAGCATCTTATCTCTCTTATACATAAGGAACGCATAAGCTGTCCTGTTGGAACGTCCAACTCTTCCCCTGAGCTGATAGAGCTGCGAAAGTCCCATCTTATCAGAGTCGTGGATTATCATTGTATTAACATTTGAGATATCAAGTCCCGTCTCAATGATAGTTGTTGAAACAAGCACATCGATGGTTCCATCAATAAAGTCGTACATGATCCTTTCAAGTTCAGACTCTTTCATCTGTCCATGGGCAAAAGCAACATTGGCCTCCGGTACAAGCTTTTGTATTTGGGCCGCCATATCAGCAATGGTATTTACTCTGTTGTAAACATAGTAAACCTGACCATTCCTGGAAAGTTCACGGACAATGGCCTCTCGTACAAGCTCGTCATTGTACTCCATAACATAAGTCTGAATCGGCATTCTGTCGTTAGGAGCTTCCTCAAGGACACTCATCT
Source organism: Butyrivibrio sp. AE2015 (assembly GCF_000420825.1). GTDB lineage: Bacteria > Bacillota > Clostridia > Lachnospirales > Lachnospiraceae > Butyrivibrio. The sequence goes on from NZ_ATVR01000025.1 coordinate 1,384, forward strand.
CTCTGATACCCACAAGTGACATATGAAGGGTACGAGGAATAGGTGTCGCTGACAAAGTTAGAACATCAATATTCTCTTTTAGTGTCTTTAGCTTTTCTTTGTGGGTAACGCCAAAACGTTGCTCCTCATCCACAATAAGCAGTCCCAAATCCTTGTACTTCACATCTTTTGACAAAAGTCTGTGGGTTCCTATGACAATATCTACAAGTCCCTTTTGCAGGTCCTGAACGGTTTTCTTTTGCTCTGCTGCAGTCCTGAATCTGGACATAAGGTCCACTCTTACAGGAAAATCACGCATTCTTTCTGAAAATGTATTGTAATGCTGCTGAGCGAGGATAGTCGTAGGAACAAGAACTGCAACCTGCTTGCCATCCTGAACTGCCTTAAAGGCCGCCCTTATGGCGATCTCTGTTTTTCCAAAGCCAACATCTCCACAGACCAGTCTGTCCATGGTCTTGGTGGACTCCATATCCCTCTTTGTATCCTCTATGGCCGTAAGCTGATCATCTGTCTCCTGATAAGGGAAAGCATCCTCAAACTCCTGCTGCCACACAGTGTCTTTTCCAAACTGATATCCAACGGCCTGCTGGCGTTTTGCATAAAGCTCCACAAGGTCCTGAGCCACTTCCTCAACTGCTGCCTTGACCTTCGCCTTAGTGTGGCTCCAGTCGCCGCTTCCAAGCTTATTGAGCTTGGGCTTATGGGTGTGCTCGCTGTCGTCGCCGCCGGAAGCATATTTCTGAATAACAGAAAGACCTGTCGCAAGAATGTAGAGATTTCCACCATCTCCATATTCGACTTTAATGTAATCCTTTACCACATGGTCTGTCTCAATTTTCTCAATACCTCTGTAGATACCAAGACCGTGATCTTCATGAACTACGTAATCACCGATCTTAAGATCTGCAAAGTCAGATATCTTCTCCCCCTTATAGGTGCTCTTTTTCTTTTTTCTCTTCTTGGTATGCTCGGTAAAAATGTCTGACTCAGCAATTACTGCAAACTTAATATCAGGATACTCAAAGCCCTTTAGTATCCTGCCGTAGTAAGTCATGATCTCACCGGGCTTTAGTACTCTTCCAGGATCTTCGCTATAAAAAGCGCTGACAAGATTATCCCTCAGGTCATCAACAATTCTTTTTGCCCTGGTTCTGGAACCTGAGAGAATAAGCACTCTGTAGCCCTGCTTCACGTAAGACTTCAGGTCTTTTACAAGAGACTCAAAGCTGTTGTTGTAGGGCGCTACACTTCTTGCCTTTATATCCCAGCTCTTTTCCGGTGAAAAGATATTCTGGCTCTTGGGGATAGGTAACGAAGAAATGATAACTCTTCTGCCGTTCGCCATTCTGCTGACGCAGTTATCAGTCCCATACAAAAGATCCATCTGTCCCGGAAGAACATATCCCTTTTCTGCTCTGTGGGTCATGCTCTCTCTAAATTCAGTCTCAACTGCCATGGCGTGCTCTGCCACTCTTCCGGGCTCATCGATAAAGATACAGCTCTTTCCCTTGGGGAACATTTCCTGAATGGTTACCGTATCCTCATAAAAATATCTGATATAACTCTCAAGGTTAACTGATGTCTTTAGCTCAAAGAGCTGCTCCCTAAGTTCCTCAGTCTGAGTCTTAAGCTGATGTGCCTCTTTGGTCTTAAACTCTGAGCGCAGTACCTCAACGCATCTGTCAGTTTCTTCCTGGATCCTTTCCATTCCTTCCTGAAGCTTATCTTCATCAAGGATGATCTCAGATGCAGGATAAATCTCGATTGATTCAAGCTTTTCAAGTGATCTCTGAGAAAGAATATCAAAGCTTCTGATAGACTGTATCTCGTCCCCCCACAGCTCAATTCTGTAGGGGTTATCCTCAGTCAGGTCAAAGACATCCACAATATCACCACGAACAGAGAATTCGCCCGGACCCTCAACCTGGTAGTTTCTGATATAGCCCATGGCTACCAGCTTTTTGGTGATCTCTGTCTCATCAACAGGCTTATGTCTATCGATTGAAAGGATGTTTTCCTTAATGATCTCAGGCTTTATCTGAGGCGCCATAAGGGCAGAGAAGGTGGTGACCACTGTCACAGGTCTTCCCTCAATAAGCCTTCTCATGCATCTTATTCTCTGTCTTACAATCTCATTACTGTGAACATCAGCCTGGTAAAAGATAAGGTCTTTTGCCGGATACACAGTGACGTTCTTGTCGTAAAACTTGTAATCCTCATAGATCTCTTTTGCCCGAAGGTCAGAATAAGTCACGATGATCTTATACTTAAAATCTGCCCCAAGACTGTCGATGAAATGGAGCTTTTGAGAATCCACGCAGCCTGTAACTTCTGCGCAGGCAAAAGGCTTCTCAAGGTACTTATTAATTTCTTCAAATTCAGTTAACTCATGTAAAGGAGTTGTGATCGCTCTCATTTATTTTTTACCATTAAACTTGTTCATGGCGCTGTCGACGCCATTTTCCATTATCTCAACAACTGCAGATGCTGCTAAATCTATTCCTTCTTTTATAGAGACCTGGTCCTCGCCCTCAAAGTGGCCAAGTACCCAGTCAACCATATCGTATTCTTTAGGTTTTTTACCCACTCCCACACGGACACGGTTAAATTCACTGTGTCCAAGCTGGGCGATTATGCTCTTTAGTCCGTTATGTCCGCCGGCGCTGCCCTTTGGTCTTACTCTTATGTTTCCTGCATCCAGCTCCACGTCATCGGATATGACTATAAGCTCTTCCTTTGTATCCACCTTAAAATAATCGCAGATGGGTCTGATGGCTTCACCACTAAGGTTCATGTAGGTAAGAGGCTTTACGAGAATAACTCTCTCATTACCAATTCTTCCTTTTCCAAAAGCCGCCTTAAACTTAGTCTCAGTAAGCTCTATTCCATATTTATCTGAAAGGGCATCTATTGTTGCAAAGCCCACGTTATGTCTTGTTCCAAAGTATTTCTTTTCAGGGTTACCAAGTCCCGCTATTACAAACATTCTTCCTGTTTCCTCTTCTTTTTTACCAAATAATCTCTTAAAAATCCCCAACACGCTTATTATCCCCTTTTACACACCGAAATAAATGGGGCTTAGTACATAATGTACCTTAAGCCCCATTTAATTGTTTCCACTATACCATTATTTTGTTAATTTAAGCAAGTAGATATGGATTATTCTGTAACTTCTCCATCTGCCGTTTCTTCTACTGCTGCCTTGTCGTAAGCATCGAGAATTGTATCCTGTAAGATCTTACGTGTGTCAGAATTGATCGGATGAGCGATATCACGATACTCGCCGTCAGTTGACTTCTTGCTTGGCATCGCGATGAACAGTCCTCTTTCACCTTCAATTACCTTTATATCATGAACTACAAATTCATTGTCAAAAGTAACTGATACTACTGCACGCATTTTTCCCTGCTTTGTGACTTTTCTAACTCTTACGTCTGTGATTTTCATCATGTACCCCCTCTCGGTCATAACAGTTAATAAAGTAAAAAATTACAATACGTATCTCTCATTATTCTCAACTACAATCTTTATGCCGTTTTCTTCTTTGTAGTAAGAATTTGCCTGAATTGTTCCATGACTTTCAACGATGCAGTTCTCAATATGAGAATTGTCGCCGATGTAAACGTCATTGAGGATGATTGAGTTCTTGATGTAACAGTTGTTTCCGACAAATGCCCCCTTAAAAATAACGGAATCTTCTATTGCACCATTGATGATACATCCACTGGATATCAGGCTGTTTTTAACGTTAACTCCCACGTTGTATTTTGCAGGTGGAAGATCAACTACCTTTGTGTAGATACCCGGATACTCACGGAAGAAGTACTGTCTGACTTCCGGTTTGAGGAAATCCATGTTTGTTCTGTAATAATCCTCAACAGAAGCGATGTTGTTCCAATACTCTTTTATCTTGTATCCATAGATTCGTTTCATATCCTTGTATCTTACAAGAATATCTCTAACGAAATCGTATCTCTCTTCCTCTTCAGCTCTTTCAATAAGCTCGATGAGCTGACGTCTTCTTATTACATAAATACCACATGAAATGGTATTGGACCTTGATACTACAGGTTTTTCCTCGAACTCTTCGATTCGGCTCTCCTCATTCATTCTGATGGTTCCGAATCTCTCAGTATCAATGTCAGCAGGCATGTCCTTACATACTACTGTGATATCTGCCTGTTTCTGAATGTGGTATTCAAGAAGCTTTGCATAATCCATCTTATAAACGCAGTCACCGGAAGTGATGATAACGTATGGCTCGTGGCAGCTCCTTAAGAAATCAAGGTTCTGTGCGATCGCATCAGCTGTTCCTCTGTACCAGAGGTTTCCGGATGCCTTAACAGCAGGAGTAAATACATAAAGACCTCCCTGCTTACGTCCGAAATCCCACCACTTTGAAGAACTTAAGTGTGAATTAAGACTTCCTGCATTGTACTGCGTAAATACTGCAACTGTCTGAATATGAGAGTTTGTCATATTACTCAGTGCAAAATCGATACTTCTGTAAAATCCTGCTACAGGCATAGCGCAGACCGCTCTTTTCTTGGAGAGCTCCTGCATTCTGCTACTGCTACCACCTGCTAAAATAATGCCAATCGCTCTCATGTCAATCACCTGCCTTATCTAATGTTCTGCCGCTTTCAAGTATTCCGTTTGGATAATCTTCAGCAGTAGTAATACCGGAAATCATGATGTTCTTACCGATTGTTACATCGTTTGGAATAACAGATTTCTCGCCGACAGTGCAGAGACCTTCACAGTATATGCTTGGCTTTGTCTCATTTTCTTTTTCCTCGAAGGCTCCCATCTTGACGTTATTGCCAATCTTAACCTTCTCGGCAATGATACCTTTTTCAATAGTACAGCCTTCACCGATCTCAGTTTCATTCATAATGATAGAGTGGCTTACAACTGTATCTTTTCCTATCTTAACGCCTGGTCCGATAACTGAATTATAGACCTTACCATATATCTCACAGCCCTCACCTACGATACTGCGTTCAATTGCGCTATCTGATCCAAGGTACTGAGGCGGCTGAACGTCGCTGGCTGTGTAGATCTTCCAATATTCTTCATACAGGTTAAACTCAGGAACTATATCGATAAGCTCCATGTTAGCCTGCCAGTAAGATGTAAGTGTTCCTACATCCTTCCAATATCCATCAAACTCGTAAGCATAAAGAGCCTGGCCTTTTTCCTTACAATAAGGAATAATATGCTTACCAAAGTCAAGGCCTGCCTGATCCTTATTAGCTATAAGTGCCTCTTTTAAAGCTTTCCATGAGAAAATATAGATACCCATAGAAGCAAGATTGCTGCGTGGATGCTCAGGTTTCTCCTCGAAATCTACAATCTTCTTATTTTCATCGGTTATCATAATACCGAATCTGCTGGCCTCTTCCATAGGAACAGGCATAACTGCGATTGTAGCATCCGCATGACTTGCTTTATGGAAATCAAGCATAGTTTCATAATCCATCTTATATATATGGTCACCCGAGAGGATCAGTACATAATCAGGATTATAATTTTCCATATATTCAAGGTTTTGGTAAATAGCATTGGCTGTACCGGTATACCATTCACTGTTAGAGCTCTTTTCGTATGGCGGAAGAACCGTTACTCCACCAAAATTACGGTCAAGATCCCACGGGATACCTATACCAATGTGAGAATTAAGTCTTAGGGGACGATACTGTGTAAGAACTCCCACAGTGTCCACTCCAGAATTGATGCAGTTACTAAGTGGGAAATCGATGATTCTGTACTTTCCCCCAAATGAAACTGCAGGCTTTGCCATCTTGGCAGTTAACACTCCCAATCTGCTGCCCTGGCCCCCTGCCAGCAGCATGGCGATCATTTCTTTCTTTATCATGTTCCACCTCGTTGCATTTTGTAGTCACAAGAACGTGACTTTGATACACCAGACATGTCGAATGACATGCCACAGAAAACCGCTTTTTTCTATTAATGAGTATATCATAAAAAAAAACTAAAAACACTCAATTAATCTCTTTTATTAAGATATGGTTTAACTTAAACGATTACGTCTCCATTTTTTGACTTTGATAAAATTAGTGCTAGAATATATTGCGTTATATGATGCGAAAAATAGATTCATGAATCGAGGATTTTATGTACAAAATTAATTTTGATAAACCGGCACATGTTTACTTCATGGGTATCGGTGGAATATCTATGAGTGGCCTTGCCCATATATTAATAGAAAGGGGCTTTAAGGTTTCAGGTTCAGACAACAAAAAATCTGAAATGACAGAAAAGCTCGCCAGCCAGGGCGCAAACATTGTGTATGGTCAGAAGGCTGAAAACATCGCAAACAGCTCACCTATCGATGTAGTTGTTTACACAGCTGCTGTTCATCCTGACAACCCGGAATTTATGGCAGCAAAAGAGGCTGGCATTCCGATGCTCACAAGAGCTGAGCTCCTTGGCCAGATCATGACTCACTATGATCTTCCTGTTGCAGTTGCAGGAACTCACGGAAAAACAACTACAACATCAATGCTTTCCAAAATCCTTTTGGAGGCAGACACCGACCCTACTCTTTCAATCGGCGGTGTATTTAAGGACATCGGTGGAAACATCCGTGTTGGTAAATCAGAATATTTTGTTACAGAGGCATGTGAATATACAAATAGCTTTTTAAGTTTCTTCCCTAAGATCAGTATCATTACTAATATAGATGCTGACCATTTGGACTTTTTCAAGGATCTTGATGATATCAGACATTCTTTTAAAAAGTTCGCTGAACTCTTACCTGAAGACGGAACTCTTGTTATCAACGGCGATATTGATAATGTTTCATATATCACTGATGGTCTTAAGTGCTCAATTGTAACCTACGGTTCCACAGATGCTTTTGACTATTATCCAACTGATATTACTTATGATGATCACGGCAATGCTTCTTTCAAAGCTCACTTAAAAGGAGGCTTAGTACTTGATATAAAGCTTGCGGTTCCTGGCGTTCACAACGTTTATAACGCCCTTGCTGCTATAGCTGTTTCTTCTATATTAAGTGTTGACCCTGCTCATGTTACTACAGCCCTTTCTCTCTTTGGCGGAACAAGCAGAAGATTCGAGTATAAAGGCGAAGTGCACGGCATCACAATCATTGATGATTATGCACATCACCCTACAGAGATCAAGGCAACTCTTACTGCTGCCCAGAACTATCCACATAAAAAGATATGGTGCGTATTCCAGCCACATACATATACCAGAACAAAGGCTCTTTTAAATGAGTTTGCTGACGCTCTTTCCCTGGCAGACCACGTTGTTCTTGCTGATATTTACGCCGCAAGAGAGACTGATAACCTCGGTATAAGCTCACGAACACTGTGCGATAAGATAAAAGAACTTGGCCACGAATGTATGTATTTACCAACTTTTGAAAACTTTAGTGAGATTGAAAAGTTCCTTTTGCAAAATTGCACTAAAGGAGATTTGTTGATAACCATGGGTGCCGGTGATGTTGTTAAAATAGGCGACGAACTACTTGGTAAATAATACTTATCCACATATCCACTTTTTTTCTAAAAAAATAATAAACATTTTCTAGTGGAAAACAGCCACTCCATTCTTTACTGATGGATTGGCTGTTTTATATTTTTTTAATAAAATAATCCACATTATCCACATTGTCCACACAATTTATTAAATTTGGGAAAAGCGCGCCAATGCTGGATTTCTTCGTTACTTTTAACCATATCATTTCAGAAATTTGTGTGTTAAGATTTGAATTGTTCGAAAGAGAGCACCAAATTTTTAAGAATGCATCTTTGAACTTCGTAACTAAACTTGAGGTGAAATAGTATATGATGGGGCGAGTAACAATCAGTCATAATTTGGGGGAGGATTCAACGAATGTTTCCAATGTTTTCATTGACGAATACATGCAGGACGCGAATGATGCGCAGATTAAGATCTACCTCTTTCTTCTGCGTATGATGAGTGCCAATCTGCCCACCAGCGTTTCGGCACTTGCAGATAAATTCAATCATACTGAAAAAGACGTAATTCGAGCACTTAAATACTGGGAAAAGAAAGAGCTTATCACACTAGAATATGACGGTGCAGGAAATCTTACCGGAATCCACATGGAGGATATTGTTTCTCCTGCCAACTTCGGAAGAAGAAAGAGTGACACTGTTCTAAGATCTGTTCCTCCTATCCATGAAGTAACTGCTGAGGAGCACGAGCACGTCGTCAAGGAAGTTAAAAAAGCTCCGGCAAAGCCTAAATACTCTGCCGCTCAGCTTCGCGCTTTCAAAGAAGAGGAAGGCGCAGGAATCGTATTCCTTGCAGAACAGTATTTCGGAAGACCTCTCACATCTACTGAAGCATTAACACTTTATTATATTCATGATGAGCTTAATTTCTCTGATGATCTGTTGGACTATCTGATGCAGTATTGCGTCGATAATCATAAAGCTGATTTCAGATACGTAGAAAAGGTGGCTATCAACTGGAATCAGGAAGGCATCAAAACGCCAAAACAGGCTCACGCGGAAATTTACAAACATGACCCTAATATTTTGGGAATCATGAAGGCCCTGGGTATGGAAAACAGTCCTACTGAGAAGGAAGGAAACTTCATCAGTTCTTGGCTTGGGGAGTTGGGATTTTCGATGGATATTATTATGGAAGCCTGTGACCGCACTGTTATGGCGACACAGAAGAATCGCTTAAAGTATTGCGACAGCATTCTTCGCAGCTGGCATGAAAAGAAGGCTAGTTCAAGGGAGGACATTGCCAGACTGGATGCAGACTTTACCGCTGATCTTAAGAAAAAGAAATCAAAGGCTTCCGTATCATCCATCACAAATAAAATCCGCTCTGACGAATCATATATTCGCCCCAGCGGCAGCCAGAACCGTTTTAATCAGTTCCAGCAGAATACATATGATTTTGCCGAACTCGAGAAACAGCTTCTGGACAACTAAGGTTACTTTTTAGCAACTCACTAAACTGTAACTCTCATAGCTCTTACTTGATTGGGGAATCAGATAAGAACTGCAGATAATATCAGCCCTGTACTTTTGGTTCGGCGGCGGCTTTTGCCTTCCCTGAAACACGTACAGGGCTATATTGTGTAAAGGTTACTGGAGGACAGACCATGGCATTAACTAATGCTCAGTACGATGAAATAATGCATGAATATGAAGAGAGACGCGCTCTTCACAGACAGGAACTGGAAGATAGACAGCGATATGTCTATGAAACAGTCGAAGGCTATAAAGAGCTTGAAGACGAAACAGCTTCTGCCAGCGTTTCTTTCGGCAAAAGACTTCTCTCAGGCGAGCGACTTGACCGCTCTGTTCTTAAGCGCGAGCTCGAGGAACTTGCAAGGCAAAAACTAATTCTTTTAACTGAAGCAGGTTTTTCTTCAGATTATCTTGATATGGGTTATACCTGTCAGGACTGTAAGGATACTGGTTACATTGGCAATGAAAAATGCCACTGTTTCAAACAGAAAATAATTGAAACACTCTATGATAAATCCAACTTGAGAATGCTTACAAAAAGCGCTAATTTCAGGCTTTTAACAGATAAATACTACCAGGGTGAAGACCTTAAAAAATTTCATGGCGCAGTAAAAGCTGCTGAAGAATTTATAAATAATTTTGGTTCTGACTACCAAAATCTATTTATTTATGGTACAGTGGGTACTGGCAAATCTTTCCTTTCGGTTTGTATTGCCAATGAACTTCTGAAAAAAGGCCATTCGGTGATATATTTCAGCTCAACGGGGTTATTTGAACTACTGGCTGAAAATTCATTTGACTACAAGAATAAGGGGGAACTTAGGGGGATCTATGAGGATTTGTACAATTGTGAGTTACTGATCATCGATGATCTGGGCACTGAACGTACAAATAGTTTTGTGGCTTCCGAGCTTTTCTCCTGTCTCAACGAACGCGACAACAGAAAAAAAGCGACGATCATTACCACAAATCTTTCTCTTGAACAATTGCAAAATACATACTCTGATAGAATTTTTTCGAGGATAACAAGTAATTTCAGACTCCTGAAACTTTCAGGTCAGGATATTAGAAAAATAAAGAAAATTGCAAGAAAAGAAAGCGAGGATTTTCAGTAATGCCAAAAAGAGAAGAGAAACGTAATCTGGAGACTATTCCTGTTGGATCTCTAGGAATTATTCCACTTAAGGGAGTTCAGTCCCTTGCAGAGAAAGTCGATTACTATCTCGTAAAATGGAGAGCAGAAAGGGAGAACGAACACAAGGGTAGCCTTGCATTTACAGGCTATGAGCGTCCTTCTTATATCTTGGAAGCCGAGGTACCAAGGTTTGGAACCGGTGAAGCAAAAGGTGTGATCAGGACTTCAGTTCGTGGAGATGACCTTTATCTTCTTGTAGATGTATGTAACTATTCACAGACCTATTCTCTTTTCGGGCAAGAAAATCATATGTCTCCTGATGATCACTATCAGGATCTTAAAAGAATCATTGCAGCCGTTGGAGGCAAGGCAAGAAGAATCACTGTAATCATGCCATTCCTCTACGAGTCACGTCAGCACAAGAGAAGCTCAAGAGAATCTCTTGACTGCGCTATCGCTCTTCAGGAACTTGTGAACATGGGTGTTGATAATATCATTACCTTTGATGCACATGATCCAAGAGTTCAGAATGCTATTCCACTTAACGGTTTTGAAACCGTTCGTACAACATATCAGTTTATTAAGGCGCTCCTTCGCAATGTCTGGGATCTTAAGATCGATTCAGATCACATGATGGTAATAAGCCCTGATGAAGGCGGGATGGGAAGAGCTATTTATCTTGCCAGTGTACTTGGCCTCGATGTAGGAATGTTCTACAAGAGACGTGACTACACACAGGTTGTAAACGGACGTAACCCTATCGTTTCACACGAGTTCCTCGGAACAAGCGTTGAGGGCAAGTCAGTTATCATCGTAGACGACATGATCTCATCAGGTGAGAGCATGCTCGATGTAGCAAGAGCTCTTAAAGAGCGTAAGGCTGCAAGAATCTATGCTTTCTCAACATTTGGATTATTTACAAGTGGTTTGGAAATCTTCGACAAAGCTTATGAAGAAGGTATCATCGACAGAGTATTCACTACTAACCTTGTTTATCAGACACCTGAGCTTCTCTCTCGTGAATGGTACATCAGCTGCGATATGAGCAAGTACATCGCATACCTTATCGATACACTTAACCACGATGCATCAATAAGTGATCTTCTTAACCCTGTAGAGCGTATCAACAACATCATTGAGCGCTACAATAGCGGAGAGCTTCGTGCTAGCCTTGAAGCAGAGAAAAAAATCTAAATTGTGAACAAGAAAGCAGGGGAAATGGGGCAAGTGCATCCGGCTCTCTGATAGATTTTTTGGTAATTTATTGAAACTCAAAAAGAAGGCCCAAAGACCTTTCATGTTATTCAGAACAGGTCTTTGAACCTTCTTTTTTCATTTCATAAATTATTCCAAAAACTCTTAATATCCACAAGTCGATCTAATCTTGCGTATAGTTTTCCACGGAGTTCTTCGTCGGGTTCTGTCAGGTCGGGGATCATGATGACGTTGCAGCCTGCGAAGTATGCGCTGTTTACACCATTTGGAGAGTCTTCTACTGCGAAGGTCTCCTTTGGGGATAATCCAAGCTGGTCACAGGCATAGGCATAAATATCGGGAGCAGGTTTTCCAAGCTCAACCATGTTGGCGCAGATTATCTTGTCGAAGTAGTCAAACAGGTCGATTTTCTTAAGATATCGCTCTGCTCTTGGATATTCATTGGCTGTGGCAAGGGCTGTCAAAATTCCATGTTCTCGAAGCCATGACAATATCTCTTTGGCACCGGGCTTTAGAGGAATCCCCTGCTCTTTTATGAGTTCTTCAACTAGGCCTTTTCTATACTCTCTTACCTTTGCATAATCAAAGTCTTCTCCAAATACTTCCTTAAACCGCTTAGGAGCAAAAGGTCTTCCAAGAGACCTGAGTTCAAGTGCAAAATCCTTTGGGGCTTCATATCCAAAATGTGCAAAAGCTTTTGGCCATGCTATCTGATAATACTTCTCGGTATCAGTAAGCGTACCATCCAAATCAAATATCACGGCTTTTATATCGTTAACTGGCATATCCACAATTCCTTAATTTTTTATCTGGCTTTTCCACAATTTATAGTTTTCAGAATCCCAAGTTGTCATTAACAAGGATCACATGGATACGGTCCTTATGTCTTGAGAATCTTGTTATCAAAAACTGGCAGCAAATTGTATCAGGAGATTTACAATTCATGCATGAACCTGTCTTGGCACAAGGAGTAGAAAGGCCAAAGCGCTGTGCGTTGATTGGTGCTGCAACGTTTCTTGCACGCTTCATGGCACCATCAACATCATCACAGATCTTATTCATCCCAACTATGAAAAGAACATGCTTAGGGCCCTGGGCTATTGCAGAAACACGGTTTGAATTGCCATCGATATTTACAATGACACCATCTTCCGTCATAGCATTGGCACTTACAAGGAAATAATCCGCATCATAAGCAGCAAGCATCGCTGCGCGCTTATCTTCCATGGCATCTCTGTCAATAAAGTTGTAGTTGCCTTTTTTCACTGCTTCTACGAGACCTATCTCATGAGCGCTCATTGCTCCGCCCATAGATACGCTGCTGCCTTCAGGGATAAGCTCAAGTGCCTTCTTAAGAGCTTCCTCTTTGGTAGCTGCATAATAGCCTGTCATGTTTCTGGATTCAAGCCCCTTGATAACTTTTTGTGCCAACAATTCGTTTCTCTTAACAATATTCTCGTTCATAGCCTTCTCTCCTACTTTTATTCATGCACGATTTATCTAACAACTTATCCCTGAAGTCCTGCTGACTGGCGGATCATATCCTCAACAACGATATCGTAGATCTCACCTATTGAATTGCAGTATTCAAGGACCTTCCAAGGTTCATTGGTATGAAAATGAATCTTAACAAGATCCTCATCTCCGGCAGCAATGAGGGAATTACCCTCAATGTGCGCTGTGATGTAATCTGCGATCTCATCCTCATCAAGATCCTCATCTCTTCTATCGATCAAAAGCTGTGTATCATATCTGTACGCAAACTGATCGTCCTCTGCATCAATGCTGTTAATTGGTTCCATTTTCCATTTCCTCCTTTGATCAAATGATTTTAGGGTCGCGTACTTTTGCCCCGGTTATCATCAAATTCCTTTAAATGACATTACAAATGAAAGTTTCTTATCGTTTGGAAGAAGGAACTCTTCGTGAGTCCTTGCTCCCCAGCTGTCGTCCCCCGCGATTCCCATCTGAACAAGGCTGCATCTTACGATAGTCTTAAATACTCTTGGAAGCTCATAAGGGTGCTTTGCTGCCTCCAGCTCGTCAGGTGTGTATGGAAGCGCACTGAAATTCATAGTCATTGGAGCTTCAAATAAAAGACCTCTGCCCTTTCTGTCCACTACCTTGGCCCATCTTACATCTGTTCTGTTACCTGTTTCCTGTGGAACAAGATAGCTCTCCATAGCCTCTGTTGTGGAAGTCTTGAACACACCAAGCTTTGCGCCCTTATTTCTGTCGCAGTAATTCTCCTCAGGTCCGTTTCCATAGTATTCAACAAACTTGTACTCAGGACTAATTCTGAACATCATGCCATATTCAGGCATTGGAGTAAGTCCCTTTACAGGTTCATAATCCTCTTTTACCCAAACTCTTCCATCGCCTGTTACTGTGTAAGTAACATCTACAGATGAAGCAGGGGTTGTAGGAAGGAAGAATCTGTATGTTAAGCTTACGCTGTTTTCTTCTTCCTTTATTACAGGGTATTTCTTTCTCTCTTCCTCTGAGCCGTTTACATATCCGGTGCTGTCCTCAACTATCGGATAGTGAGTCATATAGCTGCTTGCGATCTTCCACTGAGCATATCTCTGAGGCATTCTGTTTCCGTTGTCGTTATCAACAGGCGCTCTCCAGAAGTTAGGTCTTGGAACCATATCAAGCATTTCTTTTCCCGCATAGTTGTAGGAAACAAGGCCGTGATCTCTTGAGAAAAGAACTGAGAAATGATTGCCCTTTACTCCAATATTGAATGAACCTTTTACCACCTTGATCTTTGCGCATGAAATGTATGTAGAAACAGCATTTCTAAATACGCCTTGTCCAAATGCAACTTCGTGGCCTCTCTCTGCCCAGCTTGTGTCATCGCGAAGTCTGAAGGAGACGGTTACCACATATTCATCTACAGGGAATGGGCCGTTTTCATCATATGGATCAGCACCCACAACAGCCATTCTGTTAACGATAGCTTCCGGAAGATCATAGGTCTTTTCAGCTAAAGGCTCAACGTCTGTAGCTATGAATCTTTCAAGGAGCTTTTTGCCATTTCTCTCAAGAGTGGCAACGCAGGTATATTCACTGGTATTGGTGAAAAGATTCTTATTTACCACCTTCACCTTATCTTTTTCCACATAAACCTTGATGCTCTGGTAGTTAAACTTAACTTCCTGCATCTTGGCATATTCTTTTCTCTGACCATCTACTATTCCATTTCCGGAGAAATTGAAATCTGTAGGTCTCTCGCCGTGGTCTCCGCCGTATGCCTGGTATTCTTCGCCAAAACAGTTGCGGCTTCTGATGGACTGATCAACATAATCCCAGATAAATCCGCCCTGGTATCTCTCTTCTCTGTCGGCAAGGTCTGTGTATTTGAACATGCCTCCGTTTGAGTTAGCCATGGCATGTGTGTACTCGCAGCAGATAAATGGCTTGTCAGGATGCTCTTTTAAGAACTTCTCTATGCTTGCAACAGAAGGATACATCTGGCTTTCCATATCGCTGGTGTCGTTGTAGGTTCTGTCGTGGCAGATTCCCTCATAGTGAACGAGTCTGTCCGGGTCAAGCTTTCTAAAGAGCTGACTCATCTCAAAAGGAACCTTTCCGCCGTGAGACTCATTACCAATAGACCAGATAAGTACTGACGGGTGGTTCTTATCAAGCTGGTAGGTTGTATTTACCCTGTCCAGCATAACAGCCATGCAGTTGTCCCTGCTGCCCGGAATAGCGCCGGCAATGGCATCTTCCTGACTTGAAGCTGCAGACCAGCTTCCATGGGTTTCCATGTTGTTTTCTGCGATCATGTAAAGGCCATAGATGTCGCAGAGCTCATATATCTTGGACGAGTTCTGATAATGACTGGTTCTTATGGCATTTATATTATTCTTTTTCATGGTAAGGATATCTAAAAGAGTATCCTCATCTGATACTACACGGCCACTGTCGCAGCAGAATTCATGCCTGTTAACACCTCTGAACACAATACGCTTTCCATTGATGAGCATGATTCCGTTCTTCATCTCAAAACGTCTAAAGCCCACGTTCTGGCGAACTACTTCAAGGTCTTCTCCGTCTTCTCCCTTGATATGCAAAAGAAGCTGATAGAGCTGTGGATCCTCTGCGCTCCAAAGAACAGGTTCTTGAACCTTCTCAGAAATCACAACTTCCTTGTTATTGGCTACAGTTCCCTTAACTACAGGGTGATTGTTTCTAAGAAGCACGTAGTCAGTTGTTCCTGCTGCCCCATTGAGCTTAAGTGTTACTTCCAGCTCCGCCTCAGTAAGCTCCT
Source organism: Butyrivibrio sp. AE2015 (assembly GCF_000420825.1). GTDB lineage: Bacteria > Bacillota > Clostridia > Lachnospirales > Lachnospiraceae > Butyrivibrio. The sequence goes on from NZ_ATVR01000025.1 coordinate 17,024, forward strand.
CATTCAAAAGAGTTCTCACCTTAAGGTCATCGAGATGAACTGCCGGAACGAGCTTTAAATACACATTTCTGTATATTCCTGAGAATCTAAAGAAATCCTGATCCTCCATCCAGCTTCCGGATGTCCATTTATAAACCTGAACGGCCATTTTATTTGTGCCCTGTTTGATAAATGGTGTCAGGTCAAACTCTGATGGTGTAAAAGTATCTCCGCTGTATCCAACATATGCCCCATTGAGCCAGAGTGCATATCCGCTCTCAACGCCCTCAAATACTACATGTATCTCTTTTCCATTCCAATCATATGGAACTTCAAAGTACTTCACATAGCTTCCAACAGGATTGAACTCTTCCGGGATCTGTCCAAGTTCAATGTCCTCATGACCATCCCATGGATACTGCACATTGATATATGCAGGAATGTCATAGCCTTCCATCTGCATATGAGCTGGAACATGGATATCATCCCAGAAATTGCAGTCATAATCTTCCTTCTCAAAACCAGGTATTGCAGCTCTATAGTTTTTTGCATAATGGAATTTCCAAAGTCCGTTAAGTGAAAGCTTAAGTGAGCTGACACCTGCCTCAAGCTCGTCATTTGAAGCATACGCAATGTGATCAGAATGCGCAGGCAACACATTTTCTTTAAAAAACTCCGGGTCTTTTACCCTGTTAAAATCAAAATTCGCCATTACTAATTAACCCTCCGTAATATAGGTAATAAAATGATTTCCGTTATTTTCAAAAAGCTGCGCGGAATCATTCATTCCATATTTATAAACTGCACCGTTCATCGGATCCATGAGCACTGTATTGAGCTCATTAAATCCAATTACCAGCATTGCATCCCCATTATTTAAAAGACATATCACAGGAATATCCTGATTTACATAGTAAAGCATTGTAGACAGCGGACATCCGTCAAGATCCAGGACTCTGGCATCAGTCAGGGAGTTCTCAAGGATCTGCTCAACGCCCATTCCATTAGTCAAAAGGCCTTCCACATCCCTGTTAGTACCCCTAAACTGAAGTACCAGGTCAAGGCAGACTGCCACAGGATTCTGTGACGTCATGTTCTCATAGGTCTCTGCCATTCTGGTTATAGCCATTATCTGATTGGATCTTAAAAGATTTCCTTTGATCCATATGTATTCGTTGTGATCAGAAGTGACTACTCCCGGAGCATCATTGGCATCAATAACCGCCTTGGCAGGACTTGCATATATACGAACATCTCCGTCCAATCCGTAAACATAGTAAAGCGGATTTTTGTCGATATCTCTTTCTATCTTAATGTCCACATCCCTGTCACCCTCAAAGAGTGTCTGGTTAGGTGTAAGAACTCTGAGCTGCTTAGACTTTATCTCTGACTTTGTGGTGATCTGAACTATCTTTTCAAAAACATCTACAGAAGCCACATCTACTGTGTTATTGCCGCTTTCTACTTCCAGCGTATTCATTATCTGGTCGTCATAAGTGCTGACATAGCCGGTGCCATCCTCGTTCTTTACAACTCTTGTTATCTTTAGCTGGTTGCCATTTACCGTGACGCCTGTGATGTAGATTCCTTCAGGTGAATATTTTTCCAGGAGATTTCCATCACTGTCCTCAATCTTTAGGCAGTACATGGCGTAGATAGGATTACCCATCTGATCGTTCAAAACATCCTGCTCATGTACAAGACCGTATATCAGGTCTTCTCCCATAAATCCCAAAAGAACTATATAATCTCCGTCGTCTGCTGTGATCTCCGAAGTAGCTCTTGTATTAAGGTTCATGAGCTGCAGGCTCTTAAGATCATCTTTCTGCCATGCTATGACATTCTGAGATTCAGATATCTTGTACTGACCTGTTCCAATGTCGTCAACTACAGACTTTCCGGTCTTTTCGATCAGATCGATCTCATAGACATTCTGATCAAGCATGCAGTAGAACATCTCATTGTTGCTGGAATATGCAAGTCTGTCAAAATAGCTCATGAGAATCTCAGGGGAGCTTGAGCTATTTACAAAAATCTGCTCCTCCACTGCGTTTAATGAAGAATTATAATCATATACCGCAATTCCCACTTCTCCCTCGTGGATTCCTCTGTTCATATAGCCGGCTACCGCAAATTTAACATTGCCGGCTTCATCCACATTAAGGATCTTAATCAGGTTCTTGTTCCATCTGGTCCTTATGTCATCATTGTCGCCATCATAGAAGCCAAAGATATAAGCGAGTCTGTTCTCAGAGTTGTTGAAAGCATAAAGCCTGTTTTCGCTGACAAAGGCAAATGCCGTACCACTGGCACTCTCCCTGAATTCAATATCAGGATCTTCGATTCCAAGAGCAATAGTATTTTTACCTACTGAATATGAATTATAGTCAAAGATATAGTTCATGGTTCTTTCAAAATTCAGCAGATACACTCTGTCAGATGTATATCTTACGCGATAGTCCTCCACAATGTTGTAGGCTCTCGTATAGTTTCCATCCTTAAGAGCAACCCTGTACTGAAGCTCAATACAGGCAGTCTGTGAATGGATATCTGTAATATAAACATCAGGGGTTGTGTGCTTTGTGATATTGAGGTCGCCCCATGTGACCTGACTGAAGCTGCTGTGGATATTTACCTTGTTAAAAGAAGTATTGTCTCCCTCTGAATTAGACTCAAGATACTTCGAATACTCTTTTGCCTCAGTCTTACTAAATGTGGCTTCAGAGAAACCAAGAACAAATGACAGGCACTCGTCAAGGTTGTACTTTGCGCCGCTCTCCTGCCATACAACTCTTGTATAATATCTGGCAGTGCCACTTTCAGTCTCCATAACAAAAACGAGCATGTATTCTGTATCAGCTGTGATCAGGTCTTTTAGCTGTATTTTTCCTGTTATGTAATCACTGTCCTCGGAGTAGTCAGTAAGCTGCGTATTCTCAATAAGTCTGCTTCCGTCGATGCTTCTAAGCTCAAAGCCAATATTCCATACCTTGCTGCCAAAGGTGTTTATCTTAAAGGAAAAGCTCCTGTCACCCTCAACAGGAAAAACTGTTCCTCTCATATAATTTACATCAATGTCGGACAAATATCCGTGAAGAGGATCCACGTCACCTTCATCAGTTACAAGCGTAACCACAGGAAGGGTTGCGGGCTGCATTCTTGCCGTCATATCCGCATTATCACCGTTTGAAAGCTTACTCAGAACAAACACTGCAATAACGAATATTGCTATGGCATATATAGTTTTAATAATCGTAATTTTAACTAAATTATCTCGCATAATTGACTTTCATTTTTAATAATAGTAAGATTTTTCCAAAAGGAGGGCCCCTTATGGAAAACCCCATTCTTTATCGTAAACGCTTTATCCCGGATGAATGCCTTGAACTCAAGGAAGACATCATCCTTGATCAAACTGATTCTTTCATTGTTACAAAGTGGAGCACCATTCACCAAAGGTGCGACTTATCTCATGGTTATTCCTGTTATTTTTTAGATCGCGGTTACAAGGTAAGCAAGTTCCTGAAGGAAGACGGGTCCCTGCTCTGCTGGTACTGCGACATAATTACCTATGACTATGATAAAGAAAATAATAAGCTCTTAGTCATAGATCTTTTAGCCGATGTAAAAATATATCCAAACGGACTCATTAAGGTCGTAGATCTGGACGAGCTCTCTGAAGCTTTTGAGAAAAGACTCATTGATGAGAATCTTCTTAAAAAGAGCCTGCTCACATTGAACAGACTCTTAAATGAAATCTACGATAATGGCATTGAGTCCCTGATAGGTCCAATTGAAAACGTAATTGCCAAAAATAATCAGTAAAAAACATGTCCTCCGATGTTAATGCCTGAAAGTCCAGGTACCGGAGTTCTGAAATAAACGCAGTTCCCGACGTTGGAGTATCCTGTCATGGCTTCATCTGCAGCCTGATAGCAGGATGCTGTAGCTCTTCCCTCTGCAAGTGCCAGGGCCAGCCTTCCGCTTGCAACAGGCGAAAACTGTTTGTTCTGATAGATAACTCCTACTACAGTATCAGGATAAACAGAGCTAAGCACTCTGTTTATTACTACTGCGCCTACCGCAACCTTTCCTTCATAGGGTTCAGATCCTGCCTCGCAATATATTAGGTTGGCCAAAAGATATCTGTCGCCCTCAGCAAAAGTTACTTCTGAAATATCTCTCCACTTTGAAGCTGCTGCCAGTCTTGATAGACGCATCTCCTCTGCAAGCTTTGCTTCAAGTGCCTTTATGTCAGCTTCCTGAGCTTTGATCTGTGCCTCCAACTCTTCTGCTTTTGACTCTGCATCAGAAATATCATTAGCATACTGTTTGATAGACCCGGAGGTCTGGCTTACAAGTCCCGAAACCCTGCTCTGTTCAGCTTTTTCTTTTACCTGATATTCCTCAAGCTGCTCCATTTCGCTCTCGAGAGTTGCTTCTTTTTCCTCAATGAGCTTTCTGGTCTCGATGTACTCTTCGAACTTTCTCTTATCATAAGCAGACAGCTCTTCAATAAAATGATTCTGATTGAGGAAGTCCGCAAAACTTCCCGCACTGAGGACCATGTCCCAAAGCATAAAGTTCTGTTTCTCATAAATAAACTGAACTCTCTTTTTCATGGATGCATACTGATCTGCTTCAGTATTTCTGGCAACTTCAAGCTCTGCCAGAGTATTCTCTATCTCAGTCTCTTTATCATCAATCTGCTCTTCAATTTCAGCCAGATTGTTACTTACTTCACTTAGCTGGCTGTTTAAGGAATTCAGCTGTCCCTGCAGAGAAGATTTTTCTTCATTCATCTCAGCAATGTCATCTTTTGTGTTATCAAGCTCGTTCTGGGACTGCTGCTTTTTTTCTTTTGCCTCCTCAAGCTGCTGCCTTGTGGTCTGCGTAGCGTAGCTTTTGACAGGAAAAAGAGTCAGCGCCATGAAACAGGAAGCTGCTGCCAAAGCCAAAAATAAAGCTCTTTTTCTATATTTAGTTGTTATACCCCTGTCCCCTCTTTTTTTCATGCCGTCTTTTTATGGTCAAATTGTAATTTTTATACTTCTACCACTGGGCTGATACTGATAATACCTAACTCCTGCTGCATCAAACATTTTCTTGGAAGCTCTGGTTGATGCAGAAGAGCTGTATTTGTCACTGTCATAAACGACTGTCTTTATGCCGGCCTGGATAATAGCCTTGGCACATTCGTTGCATGGAAAAAGAGAGACATATATCTTGGATCCTACAAGGCTTCCACCTCTGTAATTAAGGATCGCGTTGAGCTCGCTATGTGTAACAAAAGGATATTTAGTTGAAAGTTCATCCTCGCCATCGCGTTCCCAAGGGAAGTCCTCATCAGCGCAGCCTTTAGGGAAACCGTTGTAACCCATTGAAAGGATGTTGTTGTCCTCTGAAACTATGCAGCTTCCCACCTGGGTGTTAGGATCTTTAGATCTGAGGGCTGCAAGCTTTGCAACACCCATGAAATACTCATCCCAGGATATGTAGTCCTCTCTTTTCATGCGTCCTCCTTAAATCTTACTTGGTGCCAAAGATACGGTCTCCAGCGTCTCCCAAACCTGGTACGATGTAGCCGTGCTCGTTGAGCTTCTCATCGAGGGAGCCTACGTAGATATCTACATCAGGATGTGCTTCCTGCATTGCCTTGAGTCCTTCTGGAGCTGCAATGATGCACATGAAGTGGATGTGGCTGCAGCCTCTGTCCTTGAGCATCTGGATTGCTGCAACAGATGATCCACCTGTAGCGAGCATAGGATCTACTACGAAGATCTCTCTCTCTGAAATGTCAGCAGGCATCTTGCAGTAATACTCAACTGGCTTAAGTGTCTCAGGATCTCTGTAAAGTCCGATGTGGCCAACCTTTGCTGCAGGAATAAGTGCAAGCATACCGTCAACCATTCCAAGACCTGCTCTTAAAATAGGTACTACGCAAAGCTTTCTTCCTTTAAGTTCCTTAACTGTTGTCTTACAAATAGGTGTCTGAATTTCAACATCCTTAAGATTAAGATCTCTGGTTGCTTCATAGCAGATAAGCATTGCTATTTCACTGATAGTCTGTCTGAAGTCCTTTGTTCCTGTTTCAACTCTCCTGATCATTCCAATCTTGTGCTGAATCAGCGGATGATCCATAATAACTACTTTTCCCATATCTTCCTCCTGGTCTGTTTTATTAGTCTTCTATTTTTGATATTCTGCGACTGTGCTTTTCCATCTCTGAAAAAGGTGTATCTAAAAATGTATCAACGATTTCAAGGGCCTGAACTTTTCCTATCATGCCACCGCCCATAGCAAGCATGTTTGCATCATTGTGCTCTCTTGTAAGTCTGGCTGTTGTCTTCTCAGAGCAAAGAGCGCATCTGATTCCTTTAACCTTATTGGCTACTATTGAAATACCAATTCCGGTTGTGCAGATTACAATTCCTCTGTCGCACTCACCACTTGCAACGGCCTCTGCAGCTGCTCTTCCAAAGTCAGGATAATCACATGAGTTAAGGTCATAAGTTCCAAAATCCTTATACTCAAGTCCTCTCTCCTCAAGATGCTTTTTTACAGCCTCTTTAAGTTCAAATCCGCCGTGATCACTACCTAATGCTATCATTTTTACACCATCCCTTACTATTATAATACAGTCGTCTCAATGTCAAAAGAACTACTTAAAGCACAATAACATTGTGACCTGCTGCTTTTAAAAGCCTGTTCATTATAGCCTGACCTATTCCGTTCTCGTCAAAAGACTCTGAGAACATCACGTCCACGTTTTCATCATCGAACTCTCTTAATACCTTGAAAAGTTCATGAGCTATTGTACTTTCATCATCTCTGTTTCCAACGCTCTTTACTATATCAGCTTCATAGAGATTCTTGGTTGAATCTGTTCCTATTATTCCAACTCTCTTGCCTTCAGCTCTTGCCTCTTTTGCCTTGGCATTTATGTACTCTATTACTTTCTCCTGGCTTCCCTGAACTATTGCAAGGTCGCCCTTTGGAGCGTAGTGCTTGTATTTCATCCCAGGAGCCTTGGGCTTCTGAGTTGAAGTGCTGTCTATTATGGTTCTATCAATTGAAATTGTGCCAAGGACCTCTTTTAACATATCTGCTGTGATATATCCAGGTCTTAAGATCATTGGCTCATCACTTGTGAGGTCTACGATAGTGGACTCAAGGCCGATACCGACCTGGCCTCCGTCGATTATCATCTCAATCTTACCTGAAAGATCTTCCTCGCAGTACCTGGCAACAGTAGGACTTGGACGTCCTGATGTGTTGGCACTTGGCGCTGCTATATATCCGCCTGCAGCATCGATAAGGCCAAGAGCTATCTTGTTGTTAGGCATTCTGATTGCTACTGTATCAAGGCCGCCTGTAGTCTCATAAGGAACCTTCTCATTTTTGTTCATTATCATTGTAAGAGGTCCCGGCCAGAAGGCAGCTGCAAGCTTTTTGGCAGCTTCAGGAACTTCTTTTACAATCTTTGCAACATCATCCATGTTTGAAACGTGGACTATAAGCGGATTGTCAGATGGTCTTCCCTTTGCTGCATAGATCTTTTTGGAAGACTCAGGGTTTAAGGCATCTCCGCCAAGACCGTAAACTGTCTCGGTAGGGAATGCTACAAGGCCGCCCATTTTCATGATATCTCCGGCTCTTTTAAGCTGCTTTTTGGCTTCTTCGTCTATATTACTTTCTTCTATTATTACAACTTCTGTTTCCACTTTCTTATTCCTCTACAAACTCAGCAATCTCATCCCAAACATCGCTGGTCTCCATACCAATTGCCCATTCAGCAATTCCGGCAATACCGCTTGCTCTCATGGCATCAATCTTTTGACCTATTGAAGTAGCATCCTCCATCCAGATCTGGTTGAATGTTCCGTCAGATGATGTAAACTCGCCGTAGTTCTGTCCTGCGTCTGAGTCCCACTCCATAGCGATTGAATGACTGCTGATATACTCTTTTGCAACCTTCATTGATACGGCTTCGCTTGAAAGAACTCCGCCTGATGTATGCCATATTCTGGTATAGAAAGGCACTGCATTTATAACTTTCGAAGCATCAACCTCTTTTAAGGTATTGATGATTCCGTTTTCTACATATGATAAAGAAGCAACTGAGCCAGCCTCTGCAGAGCCTGCATAATGTTCGTCATAGCCCATGATTATGCAGTAGTCTGCAACGATTCCCTGCTCTTCAAGATCATAGTAGTCGTTGAAATTCATAGGTACATAGTTGTCTATTGAAAAGACAAGTCCTGCTTTTCTGCAGGCAATTGAAAGCTCTCTGACCAGTTCCACAAAAGACTGTCCGTCCTCTGCTGCAACTGTCTCAAAGTCAAGGTTAACGCCGTCAGCTCCAACTTCCAGAGTCCTTGCAACTACGTTTTCTATAAAGTTTGCTCTGCTGCTTGCATGAGTTATAACTTCTGAAGTGGAAAAACCGTCTCCACCAGTGAAGTTGTCCACAAGGGCCCATACTTCAATACCCATATTGTGGGCAGAAGTAACGTAAGCTGCAGAAGCAATGCTGTTAATATTACCATCATTATCTTTAAGAGCAAACCATGTAGGGCAAAGAACATTTATCTTTTTGGTATTCTCGATATAAGCGATAAGTGTCTCGTTACCGGCGTAGCCACCAATATTGTGGAAGCCAAGGTTTATCTTGTGATCTCTTGTAAGTGAAGTATATTCTTCAGGAACGTAATCAGTTACAGGAATAGGACTAAATGTTGTCTCGTTCTCAAGTCTCTTTTTCTCAACATATCCTATATAAGAATCTGCGCTCTTTACCTTCACCCAGTCCTCAAGCTCTTCGAGGATAACAACCGTGTCTCCCGCAGAAAGCTCCTCAAGGATCTCACTCTTCACGCCGCCGCGCTTTCTGAGCTGAGTGTTCTTTTTAATTGTAGCTACCTGCTGATCTTCCCAGCTTGTTGTTAGCTGTATGTGATTAGGTTCGGTAAAAGCTTCGTAAGAAAAGTTGGTATATTTTTTTACATAATCAAGAGCGACAAGGAATGTATCACCCTCCATTCTTGATATGATGTAGCCCTCATCACCAGAGCCGCCGTCTGAATCTGACCAAGTGGATGTTCCGATTTCATTTGTTATTATCCTGGTAGGTGTTGTATAAACAAGTATTCCGTCTGCCTGTCCGTAGTAGAATCTGTCGTTTAAGTACTTCTGTACTGAATCAAAATCCATGTAATAGGTGTCATCTAAAAGAAATGCTCTCTCGCCTATTCTCTCGTTGCCAAGAATAATAGCAACATCAGTGTCACCTGATATATCAAAATACTCGTTCAGATCTGCTTTCTCGTTGCTGTAAGAGTAATGCTGATACACAATCTGAAGTGCATAGATTCCTCCTATAATAAAAATAAGGGCGATTATAATAATCGCCGGAATCACCTTTTTCTTCATGTTCTAGCTCCTTTACAATCGCCCTATATTATATCAAACAATTAATCTTACGTCATTATGAAAGTATCTTATCCAATCATTACATTATATGTATGTTCATGGCGGGGTAGCCTCTTTATACAATTGATTGTTTTTTTGGATTTCAAAAGCCAAAAGGATTTTTATATGTGATAATTCCTTATCTCGCTGTTTTGATATATTCCTTTCAAATTGACATATATTAATATAGTAAGATGCCAACGCCAAACCCTGTCTTGTAGCCATATTTTCTTATACAAAATATGGTATAATAGTATTAGGAAATACTATATTTGTTAATGCTCAATGTTGTTGGTAAAAATTTACTCGTTAATTGGGGATTTTATTTCGAAACTAAACATAAGACATCTATGAAGGAATCATAGAAAAAAGAATAGTAGAAAATAAATAATACCCTGGATTAACCGCCTCCTTTCCGGGTTCATATACTCGGCGAGGCATCTCACAAGAAAACATGATAGCATTAAATTCTTAAGAAATACCGTCGAAAATTCTTAAGATTTTCTTAAGATTTTAATTGCATAAAACCTATTGTGTATCTTTAAATTAAATAGTAAAATAAGCCGATATAAGTATTGACATAGGATACCATTTCACTTAGTATCTATGTATTCCAAAGTCAGGAGGTAAGCATCATGAAGATTGAAAAAGTCAATGATCACCAGATTCGATGCACCCTTACCAGAGATGACCTTGCGAAACGCGACCTTAAGATCACAGAGCTTGCGTATGGAACTGATAAAGCAAAAGAGCTTTTTCAGGACATGATGCAGCAAGCCAATTTAGAATATGGCTTTGATGCAGAGGATACTCCTCTAATGATTGAGGCAATCCCTATCAATTCTGAGTGCATTGTTCTTATCATCACAAAGGTAGACGATCCGGAAGAACTTGACACACGTTTTTCCAACTTTGCTCCTTCCGTTCATGAAGATGACGAAGAGGATGAGGAGTACGATGAGTATGACGATGACGAATATGAGGACGAGGAAGAAGATGTCTCCAGTCTTTTCAGAAGACTTCAGCACAGCAATATGTCCGATTTCCTGGATGGACCTCTTAGTTCATCTCCTCTGTCAGATTCCAAAAAGGTAAAAGAGAAGACCTCAGGCACTCGCAAAAAAGGGCAACCAAGCAGAAAAGGTTCAAGGATCTTTTCCTTCGACTCACTGCATGAAGTCATGAGATTCTCAAGTATAGTAAGCAGGAAATTCAATGGTACAAACACCCTTTATAAGAATGAAGCAAATGGTAAGTTCTATCTGATACTTCACCAGGGTGATATCGAAGATGGATTATTCGCCAACATCTGTTCTCTACTTACAGAGTATGGCAAGACAGAAATAGGAAGCACTGCTACACAGCAGTTCTTAGATGAGCATTATTCTATAGTTATTCCTGAAAATGCCATCCAGACGCTTTCTAAGATTTGATCTTTAATTTCAAGTTTAAAAAAAGACCGGTTCTTTCGAACCGGCCTTTTCTTTTATCTTTATTTTCTTATTACTGCTTTCCGTAAAGTGTAACAAGTTTTTCAAGATAAGCTCTGTGCTCCTTAGCATGCTCAGCTGCCATAGCATTGAGCTTAGCTGCTCTCTCAGGATTCTTGAGCTTAAGTGAAAGGTAACGAACCTCACCATCAAGGAAGCTCTGGAAGTCCTCTGTAGCTGGCTTAGAATCAAGTGTGAACTTGTTCTCTGCCTGAGGATTGAATCTGAACATATCCCAGTATCCTGTAGCAACAGCCTTCTTCTCTTCGTCCATAACCTTGTTCATACCAGCCTTAAGACCCTGGTTGATACATGGTGCATAAGCGATGATAAGTGAAGGTCCTGGATAAGCCTCAGCTTCTTTGATTGCATTGATTGTCTGCTGCATGTTAGCACCCATAGCAATCTGTGCAACGTATACGTAGCCATAGCTCATAGCGATTGAAGCAAGGTCTTTCTGCTTAATCTCTTTACCACCTGCAGCGAACTGTGCAACAGCACCTGTAGGAGTAGCCTTTGAAGACTGTCCACCTGTATTTGAGTAAACCTCAGTGTTTACAACAAGAACGTTAACATCCTTACCGGAAGCAAGTACGTGATCGAGACCACCGAATCCGATATCGAATGCCCATCCGTCACCACCGAAGATCCACTGTGACTTCTTAGCAGCAAAGTCTTTATTCTTTACAACGTACTTAGCAGCATCTGAACTGTCGTTCTTAAGAGCCTCAACAAGAGCCTCTGTAGCTGCTGTGTTCTCAGAACCGATGTTGAATGTATCAAGCCACTTCTGAGCAGCATCCTTAGCAGCGCCGCCTGCAGCTACGATCTCTTCAACCTTCTCCTTGATTGCATCACGGAGAGCGTTCTGTGCGAGAACCATACCCATACCAAACTCAGCATTATCTTCGAACAGTGAGTTATCCCAAGCTGGGCCCTGTCCCTTAGCATTTACTGTGTAAGGTGTTGAAGGTGATGAGTTACCCCAGATTGATGTACATCCTGTAGCGTTTGCAACGTACATTCTGTCACCAAAGAGCTGAGTAACAAGCTTAACGTAAGGTGTTTCACCACAACCAGCACAAGCTCCTGAGAACTCAAGGAGAGGCTGCTTGAACTGTGATCCCTTGATTGAAGCTTCGCCAAACTTAGCAACAACATCTTCCTTAATAGGAAGTGTTACAGCATAGTCGAAGTACTTCTGCTCATCCTTGTTAGCAGCGATAGCACCCATCTTAAGTGTCTCGCCCTTATTGTTACCAGGACATACATTTGCGCAAGATCCGCAACCTGTACAGTCAAGAGCAGAAATAACAACTGAATACTTATATCCATCCATTCCAGCAAGTGGCTTTGTCTGAAGTCCTTCTGGAGCCTTAGCGATCTCATCGTCTGTCATAGCGATTGTACGGATTGCTGCATGAGGACATACAAGTGAACAGAATCCACAACCGATACATGTTGAAGCATCCCAAGTAGGAACGTTTACTGCGATACCTCTCTTCTCGTATGCAGCTGATCCTGAAGGTGTAGCACCATCAACGTATGGAAGACAATCAGAAACTTTAAGTGTGTTACCTTCCTGTGCATTAACCTTAGACTGGATGTTGTTAACGAAGTCGATAACATCCTTTCTTGATCCTTCTGCCTTCTTGAAGTCAAGACCTTCATCCTGTGCGTTAGCCCATGACTCAGGGATCTCAACCTTGATAAGGTTCTTTGGATCTGCACCGGCATCAATAGCTGCCCAGTTCTTCTTAACGACATCTTCACCCTTACGGCCGTATGTCTTCTGAGCTGCATCCTTCATGAACTTGATAGCATCTTCTTCAGGAATGATCTTTGTGATGTTGAAGAATGCTGACTGAAGGATTGTGTTAATTCTTGTAGGACCCATTCCAACTTCAACACCGATCTTAGAACCGTTCATGATGTAGAAGTTGATCTTGTGATCATACATGAACTTCTTAACCTGTCCAGGGATCTCAGCATCAAGCTGATCTACTGTCCATGGGCAGTTGAGAAGGAATGAACCTCCATCAACAAGTTCCTGAACCATGTTGAACTTGCGGATGTATGAAGGATTGTGGCAAGCTACGAAGTCAGCCTTCTTGATGAGGTAAGTTGACTTAATAGGCTTCTTACCAAATCTAAGGTGAGACATTGTAACACCACCAGACTTCTTGGAGTCATAGTCAAAGTATGCCTGAGCATACATGTCTGTGTTATCACCAATGATCTTGATTGAGTTCTTGTTAGCACCAACAGTACCATCAGCACCAAGACCCCAGAACTTACAGTTTGTTGTTCCCTCTGGAGTTGTAACAAGAGGTGCACCAACTTCAAGTGAAAGATTTGTTACATCGTCTTCAATACCGATTGTGAACTCTTCCTTCTTGTCATTCTCAAATACTGCAACGATCTGTGCAGGTGTTGTGTCCTTAGAACCAAGGCCATAACGTCCACAGAATACAGGAACTGACTCAAACTTTGTTCCCTTAAGAGCTGCGATAACATCAAGAGCAAGTGGCTCACGATATGATCCAGGCTCTTTTGTTCTATCAAGAACTTCGATTCTCTTAACTGAATCAGGGATTGCAGCAACAAGTGCCTTAGCTGAGAATGGTCTGTAAAGTCTAACCTTTACAACACCAACCTTCTTGCCCTGTTTCTCAAGGTAATCGATTGTCTCTTCGATTGTATCGTTTACAGAACCCATAGCTACGATAACTACTTCTGCGTTAGGATCGCCATAGTAGTTGAAGAGCTTGTAATCTGTACCAATCTTAGCGTTAACCTTATCCATGTACTTCTGAACGATTTCAGGAAGTTCGTTGTAACCTGTGTTACAAGCTTCTCTTGTCTGGAAGAAGATATCAGGGTTCTGAGCTGAGCCCATCTGGCATGGGTGGTTAGGATTAAGAGCGTTAGCCTTGAATGCATCGATTGCATCATGGTTAACCATCTCGTCGAGATCCTTATAGTCCCAAACCTCGATCTTCTGAATTTCGTGTGATGTACGGAATCCATCAAAGAAGTTAATGAAAGGAATTCTACCCTCGATTGCTGCACAATATGCAACAGGTGTTAAGTCCATAACCTCCTGTACACTTGAATCGCAAAGCATTGCAGCACCAGTCTGACGGCAAGCGTAAACGTCTGAGTGATCACCGAAAATGTTAAGTGCATGAGAAGCTACGCAACGAGCTGATACGTTGAACACGCCAGGGAGTCTCTCACCTGCAATTTTGTAAATATCAGGAATCATAAGAAGAAGTCCCTGAGAAGCTGTATATGTAGATGTAAGAGCACCTACTACCAGTGATCCGTGTACAGCACCTGCTGCACCGGCTTCAGACTGCATCTCTGTAATCTGAACAGTACGGCCGAAAATATTCTTCTTTCCAGCTGTTGCCCACTCATCTACATGCTCTGGCATAACAGATGATGGAGTGATCGGGTACATAGCGGCAACTTCAGTAAACGCATATGATGCATATGCAGCAGCTTCGTTACCGTCCATGGTTTTCATGTTTCTTGCCATTTTGTTTCCTCCTACCTTATTTTTGGATTATTTTGGCTCTTTATTAAATTGTCGCACAAAAACACCGTTCACACTCTTTTTCCTCCCTAGAAAAAATCAATGTGACGGAGAGAATTGCACGTATTCTGCCGCTTTCAATAGTACCACAGATTACCTATATTGTCAGCCAATTTATTTTTATTTAATGATTTCATCTGATAAAAGTTTTCGATTATAGTATTGTAAAAACAGTTCTCTTATTATAAGATATTTTTGTATCAAAGATTGGTAACGGCAAAGCCAATCTGTTTTTTGCTACACAATTTATTTTTTCTATATGGAAGGAGACTAGTATTATGGCATACGTTATTAGTGATGGTTGCATCAGCTGCGGTTCTTGTGCTGCACAGTGCCCTGTTTCAGCTATTTCTCAGGGAGATACACAGTACGTTATCGACGCAAACACATGCATCGACTGCGGATCATGCGCAGCTCAGTGCCCTGTTTCAGCAATCGCTCAGGGTTAATCGTAAAAAACAAGAGCTTCCCAAATGGGAAGCCCTTTTTTTATGCCCTTAATGTCCTCTTTCCAAATTTGCAAACTTGGTATACTGAGGAAGCCAAAGCAGCTCAACTGTGCCGATTGGGCCGTGACGCTGTTTTGCAATTATGATTTCTGCGACACCTTTTTTCTCTGTGTCTTTATTGTAATAGTCATCTCTGTAGATGAACATTACCATATCCGCATCCTGCTCGATGGCTCCGGACTCTCGAAGGTCTGAAAGCATGGGTCTGTGATCCGGCCTTTGTTCAACTGCACGGGAGAGCTGTGAAAGAGCTATGACAGGGACATTGAGCTCTCTGGCAAGAGCCTTGAGAGATCTTGAAATCTCTGAAATCTCCTGCTGTCTTGATTCAGAGCTTCTTCCTGTTCCACCTGACATGAGCTGCAAGTAGTCGATCATGACAACCTGAAGATCAAACTCCATCTTATATTTACGGCACTTGGACCTGAGCTCCTGGATTGAGATACTCGGTGTATCGTCAATTATCAGTTTTGATGATCCGATGACATCGGCACTCTCAATAAGTTTTTCCCAATCCATATCTGACATGTTACCGGTTCTGATATGCTGAGAATCTACGTGTGATTCCATGGAAAGGAGACGGTTAACAAACTGCTCCTTTGACATTTCCAGTGAAAACATGGCAACACATTTGTTGTCATGAAAGGCCATGTGCTCAGCTATGTTAAGCACAAAGGCTGTCTTACCCATGGCAGGTCTGGCTGCAATAAGGATAAGGTCAGAAGGCTGGAAACCTGCTGTGTTGTAGTCAAGGTCTGTAAAGCCTGTTGCGTGACCTGTGACATTCCCCTTCATCTTGCTGGCAATCTCTATACGGTTCAGGGCATTCATTACAACCTGGTCGATTGAAACAAAGTCGCCTGTATTGCGCTTCTGTGTGATCTGGAAAACATTCTTTTCAACATCATTGAGGATGCCTTCCATGTTCTCACCGCCTGCATAGCAGTTGTTGATAGTGTCTTCACTTACGTGGATAAGTTTACGGAGTGTAGACTTATCTGCAACTATCTGCGCATAGTATTTAACGTTTGCAGAGGTAGGTACCGCAGAAACAAGCTCGCCGATGTATTCAACACTGCTCACATTCGGCGGAACATTTTTTTCACGGAGGCGGTTCTGAAGTGTTACCACATCAACCGCACTGCCTTCTCTATTCAGTTCAACCATGGTCTCAAAGATCGTTCCCAGCTGCCTGTTATAGAAATCATCTGCTGTTACAATCTCTGCCGCTATCTCAATAGCATCTTTATCCATGAGCATCGCACCAACTACAGACTGTTCTGCTTCCAGACTGTTAGGTGCGACACGTTTTAACAGTGTCTCATCAGCCATTTTACTGTTCCTTTACACTAACCTTTAATGTGGTTGTAACCTGTGGATGAAGCTTTACAGGGATCTCATATGTGCCAAAAGCCTTGATAGGTTCAGGCATCTGGAGTTTCTTTTTATCAATATCAAATCCAAACTGCTGCTTGGCTGCTGTAACTATTTCTTTTGAAGAAACGGATCCGAATACTCTTCCGCCTTCTCCGGCCTTCATTGTGAGCTGAACTGTTTCCTTGCTAATCCTCTCGCCGTAAGCCTGAGCTTCCTCAAGAGCATGCTGAGCATTGATGGAATCTCTTTTCTGCTGATTCTTAAGCTCGTTTAAGTTTTTCTGAGTAGCTTCTACTCCAAGATTTTTAGGTAGTACAAAGTTTCTGGCATAGCCATCACTTACCTTTACGATCTGTCCTTTTTTTCCAAGAGACTTAACGTCTTCTAATAAAATAACCTGCATCTGTTATAGTTCTCCTTCGTCTATCATTTTATCTATTGTATTCTTAACAACGACCACTGCCTCTGCTGCGGATACGCCTTCCATCTGACATCCCGCTGAGCTCATGTGGCCGCCGCCTCCAAGCTTCTCCATGACTACCTGAACATTGACTTCATCAATTGATCTGGCACTTACATAAACCTGGTTCTGATACTCGGTGCAAACAAAGCTTGCCCTGACTCCCTTGATATTAAGAAGTTCGTTGGCAGCCTGAGCTCCGATGATGGTCGGGCTCTGAATGTCATCATTGATAAGCACTGAAATAGCATATCTACCACGGTAAACCTCGGCCTGACTTACGGCATCAGCCTTGGCCTTATACTCATTGGCATCCTCTCTGAAAAGCTTTCTTACTCTTGTGACATCTGCGCCGTTTCTCCTAAGGAAAGCAGCGGCCTCAAATGTGCGGACACCGGTCTTATTCATAAAGTTATTGGTGTCGACGATCATTCCTGAATAAAGAGAATCTGCCTCTTCGTTCTTTATCTTTACGTTTTCACCGATGTACTGCAAGATCTCTGAAACCATCTCGCAGGCTGATGAAGCATAAGGTTCAACATATGAAAGTGTGGCATTCTCTATGATCTCAGTTCCCTGTCTGTGGTGATCAAGAACCACAATAGTCTTACAGAATCTCAAAAGCTCAGGGCACTCTGTAATACTGGGCTTATTAACATCGACTACAACCAACACTGTATTGTTTCCAGCTATATCTATAGCCTGCTGATTGTTGATGATCATGTCATCTTCATAGTCCGGATTGTTCTTAAACAGGTCAACCAGCGGCTGCATGGATGTGGTCACATCATTAAGCACGATGTGGCACTTTCTGTCCAAAGTCTTGGCAATCCTGTAAATACCAACAGATGAACCAAAGCTGTCTACGTCACCGATTCTGTGACCCATAACGATAACTGAATCCTTACCGGAAATGATCTCCCGGAGGGCATGAGCCTTAACTCTGGCCTTAACCCTGGTACTCTTTTCAATCTGCTGACTCTTTCCACCATAGTAAGAGATGTTATCCGCACTCTTAACAACCGCCTGATCACCGCCTCGTCCAAGAGCCAGATCAATGGCATTCCTTGCAAACTCGTAGTTCTGCGCATAAGACAATCCGTTAAGTCCTATACCGATACTAAGAGTAACCGCCATCTCATTACCGATGTTAACTGTCTTAACATCCTCAAGAAGATCAAATCTCTGCTCTTTTAGCATCTCACAGGATTTTTTAGGCATTACTACAAAATATTTGTCTTTTTCTATTTTCTTGGCAATACCGTTGCAGGAAGCAATGTACTTGTTTATCTTTCTATCGATAAGTGCAGTCAAAAGAGATCTTCTGACTTCCTCGACACTATCAAGAGCCTCCTCATAGTTATCAAGGTAGATAAGACCTGCTGCCAGCGACTGATTATCAACTTCCTGAATAGCCAGCTTCAACGCTGTCTCATCAAACAAATAAATCGCAATGAGGCTTCCCTCGTAGTTTGGCGCATCAATGATATCGCTGTTGTCAGCCATCTCCTTAAGGGAGATCCTCTTCATCTTTATAGTGTAGTTACTGTTTTCATACTCTATTTCATAGGAAACTTCATCGTATCCTGCAGGGAATTTATCCTGAGTAATACTTGGAAAAAGAGCTGTGATATTCTTTCTGAAACCTTTTTCCTGATGAACTATTCTCTCAAAAGCTATGTTTGACCAGACAACCTTTCCTGAGTCGTCAAGAACTGCGTGGGCAAGGTCCAGTTCTCGTAAAAGCTTTTTCTGGATCTGTCCATACTGCGTAGCAAAGCTCACAAGCTCATTCATGATGATGGGCTTGTTATAGAAATTCAGATAAATAACCGCCACAAAATAAAGCCCCGTAAATGCAAGGAGTATCAGTCCTGCCGTGAAATCCACGGTAAACACACCGATGTTTACCACAAGAAGCAGAATTCCAAGAAATGTAAAGACACTAAGATATGTTTTTAACTTACCTTTTAATTTAATTCTATTCTTATTAGACATATAATTGTCCTCTTCCCCAACTTTATGGACATTCTCCCCACTAGTATACCATATTATGTAGGATTGGGGGTAATAAAGAAAAAGGTGCCAATAAGCACCTTTTCCAAAATAATCATATTCAATTCATTATAATAATTATTTTACGCAATACTCCACTCAGCGCTATCATTCTGAAGCATTGTCATATGTTTAAAGATTCCATCATTCTTTTTCATCAGCTCATAAGGACTGCCTTCCTCAGCAACCTTTCCATCTGCAAGAACCACGATCTTATCCGCCGCTTCAACAGTACGCATGCGGTGCGCTATAACAAGAACAGTTTTGCCGGCAAGCAGGCGTGACAGAGCTCCCTGAACTTTTGTTTCGTTCTCGACGTCCAGAGATGCCGTAGCTTCATCAAGAAGGACAATTGGAGCATTCTTCAAAAGAGCTCGTGCGATTGAAATACGCTGTCTCTCTCCTCCGGAAAGTTTTGCTCCATTTTCACCTATTGTCGTGTTATAACCCTTTGGCAATTTCAGAACAAACTCATCACAGTTTGCTGCTTTTGCTGCTGCCATTACTTCTTCATCAGTGGCGCCATGCTTACCAAGCCGGATATTTTCCATTACCGTATCATCAAAGAGAACAACATCCTGGAACACCATAGAGTAGTCAGACAAAAGCACCTCCGGATCAACGGAGCCTATATCAACGCCGCCCACTTTAATGGATCCTGTGGAAGCATCCCATAGTCTGGCAGCAAGCCTTGCGCAGGTACTCTTTCCTGAGCCAGACGGGCCAACAAGTGCTGTCACTTCTCCTTCTTTTGCTGTAAAGCTGACACCGCTCAGAACCTTCTCATCGCCGGCAGCTTTACCATTCTCATTACCTTCATTATCCTGATATGCAAAACCAACATTATCAAAAACAATGTCATGTCCTGCCGGTTCAAAGCTTCCTGCCCCCTCCGCTGTCTTTGTGTCGTAAATTTCCATTAGTCGTGTAGCTGATATCTGCGACATGAGCATTTCTGAAATAAGAGCAAGTGCCTGATCAAAAGGCGCATAGATTCTCGTAATAACCATAAGAAACATGAACAGGACCATGAAATCCACGCTTCCGGAAAGGATAAGTCTTGTTCCCGTAAGGATTGTAGTAGCCACGCCAAGTCGCATGATAACACTGGCCGCATTCACAAAGATTCCACAGGAAAGTTCTCCCGAGATCATTTTTTTCTCATGCTCATTTATCTTTTCATCAAGGTCCTTTAAGAATCTTTCTTCCTGATTAGTAGCTCTTATCTCCCTGATATTCTCAATTGTCTCCTGAATACCGTCAGACACCTGGATCCCAGCCTCTTTAGTGATCTCCGAATTGCGCTTATTAATTTTCCTGCTTCCAAATAAAAGAATAAACGCAACCGGCACTCCCCATAAACAGGCGACTGCAAGTCTCCAGTCAAACAAAAACAGCATTACCGCTACTACTGCTGTCGATATATATGATCCATACAGATATCCAAGGCAGTGCGACCACACATGTTCCAATCTGTTAACATCGCCCATAATGGTTTCTGTAAGATCTGCAAGATCTCTTTTTCCAAAATATCCAAGCGGAAGCTTTCTCATTCTCTCGGCCAAAGAGATACGGACATCTTTTACTTCCCCGTAGACCAGCCCATATGTTGCCCTATACTGCTGAAAATGTGTAGCAAAAGATATCACAACAAATCCAAGTACCAGCAAAAGGATCATTACTGCACTAGGAAGCGCAGTACCTTTTGTTAGCGTATCCATATATTGGGAAATCATATAAAAGAGAATTCCCATTCCGCCCATAGTAACAAGATTTACTACAGTCGTCCAAAATGTTGCCTTCTTTGTATTTTCTATTCCATGATCGGTAAGTGCATATTTTCTTTGAAATTCTTTTCCAAACATTTACATCGCCTCCCCTGCAGATATGCGCCAATTAACCGCCTGATTGTAGTCTGCCCACATGTGTGAGTACATTCCGTTCTTTTGCTTTAAGGTTTCATGTGAGCCCTCTTCTACAGTCTTTCCTTCGTCAAGCACGATTATCTTACCTGTGCTCACAACTGTTGAAAGACGATGAGCGATCATAATGACTGTTTTTCCTTTGGTAAGTGTTGCAAAGGCCTTTTGAATGAGCGCTTCATTTTCCGGATCCGCAAAAGCTGTCGCTTCATCAAGGATGACTATAGGCGCATCCTTAAGGATTGCTCTTGCAAGCGCCACTCTCTGCTGTTCTCCACCGGAAAGATAAACACCGGCTGTTCCTATTACTGTATCCATGCCATTTGGAAGCTTAGCAAGAATGTCGCCGCACTGTGCTGCATCCAGAGCTGTTTGTACTTCTTCTCTAGTAGCCCCTGGCTTTGCTGCCCTGACGTTTTCAAAAATGCTCGCTTTAAAGAGCCTGTTATTCTGGAAAACAAATGCAATCCTGTCCATTAAGACATGTGGATCCATTTCCCTTACATCCACGCCTCCAACATACACAGCTCCTGATGTAGCATCCCAAAAACGAGGTATCAGGCTGGCCGCAGTTGTTTTTCCTCCTCCTGAAGGCCCGACAAGCGCTACTGTCTGCCCCGGCTCCACTCTAAAAGAAACATGGTCGATTGCAGGGATATCTGCCCCTTCATAAGTAAAGCTTACATCCTTGAATTCAATGCTGTTATCTTTAGGCTCTTTGGGGTCATCCGTTACTTTAAGCGTCGGCGCTCCCATAACCTGATCGATCCTCTTGATTGCGCTACTTGCAAGCATTATACCGTTTGTAGCAAACATGATCCTTGCAAGGGCAGTAGATACAATAGCAGAAAAAACTGCATAAAAAGCAAAATTAGTCACAAAGCCTGCAAAGTTCCCGTCCTTCAATGCTCCAGGTGCGATAAGAACTGCTGCCGGCACAAGGAAAATAAATGCTCCTTCGGTTGCTGTGAGGTTAACTGACTGAGGGACGCGGCAAACCTTAATTGCATAATGCTCTGCCTTCTGACTGTAATCTTCTATAGCATCCTTAAATGCTTTGAAGGAATAAACTGTCTGCTGAAATACTTTAACGACCGGTATTCCCCTTACATACTCCGTTCCTGCCTTACTCATATAATCCTGCGCAGCCTGATATTCATGCATAAGCTGTGCATTCTTACCGCCCATCATTGTAAACATGGCAGCCACAGATACAACTGCTGCCAAAAGACATGAAGCACCCATTCTCCAGTCAAACACAAACATCAGGACTATCATCCCAACAAACATAACAATACTTCCAACAATATCAGCCAGGTTATGGGCCAGAAGTGTTTCAGTTTCTGATGCTGCACCATCAAGGCGGTTTCGTAAAAGACCTGACGCATTAGAATCAAAAAATCCAAGGGGTGCCTCCATAAGATGCGCCATTCCCTGCTTTCTGATATTTGAAGCCGTTCTGAATGCTGCAAGGTGCGTACACATAAGTGCAGCAAAATAAACAAGTATTCCTACTACTGCAAATACAAATGCCATCCATCCGTATTTTTGAACCCCTGTTGCCAATGTCCAGTTTGGTGCTACTGCAATGAGATCCCGCGCCACAAGCCATATACAAATATAAGGCAACATTCCAAGAAACATTGCAATTCCTGACAAGGCAAGTCCAAGAAACGTCAGGATCTTGTATTTTCCTGCATACCCCAAAAGTATCGCAATATCACTTTTTTTCTTTTCCTCCATACATATTTCCTCCTTTTGTCACTATATTCATGCATCTAAAGCAAAAATACGCAATTTGCTAGCTTTATATAGTTAGCTACAGCTAACATTCTAGGCTCGGTTCTGATTTAGTGTCAATAACATTACGGAATTTGATATGAGAAAAAATATCAAAAAAGACACTTCTTAGAATCTCTTCTAAAAAGTGTCTCTAATTAACTCAATATATATAACTGTAATTACTCAGCTACGTAAGGCATAAGTGCCAAGTGACGAGCTCTCTTGATTGCAGATGTGAGCTCTCTCTGGTGCTTAGCGCAGTTGCCTGTGATTCTTCTAGGAAGAATCTTGCCGCTTTCAGAAACGAATTTCTTAAGCTTTGCTGTATCCTTGTAATCGATTACATTATCCTTGCCACAGAAAACGCAAACTTTCTTTCTTCTGTGCATTCCGCCCTTTCTCCTTACAGGAGCATCGGACTTATCAGACTTTGTGAAAGCCATGGTTAATTACCTCCTTAATTAATTGAAAGGAAGCTCCTCGTCAATTCCGTCAGGAATGTTCATGAAGCCATCCCCAGCCGCAGAAGGTGCAGGTTCATTTGAAGGTGCATTGTCATAGCTAACGCTGTTTCCAGCAGAAGAGTTTTTAGACTCTGCAAACTCCTGATCCTCTGCAACTACATCAGTTGTGTATACCTTAACGCCATCCTTGTTGGTATAGCTACCAGTCTGGATACGTCCTGTTACGATAACTTTGGTTCCCTTTCTAAAATACTTCTCAGCGAACTCTCCAGCCTTACCAAAAGCTACGATTCCAATGAAATCAGCTGTCTGTGCATCCTGCTGATCTCTTCTCGCAAATCTTCTGTCAACTGCAAGTGTATATCTTGCAACAGCTGTAGCTGACTCTCCCTGTGAATATCTTACGTCTGGGTCTCTTGTTAAACGTCCACATAGTATAACTTTATTCATATTTTCGTCCTCTTCTATTTAAGCCTCGTTCTTAACGCATAAATATCTGATGACGCCGTCCATAATTCTCATACGAGCTTCGATCTCTGCTGGTGCAGTAGGCTCGCCGTCGAACTGGATGAAGTAGTAGAAGCCTTCTGTCATTTTCTCGATCTCATAAGCGAGCTTCTTTTTACCCCAATCATCGACATTAGTAATCTGACCACCATGCTTCTCGATAGTCTTCTTTACTTTCTCGATGACTGCTGTTCTGGCATCGTCTTCGATCTTTGCACTAACAACAACGGCTAATTCGTATTTGTTCATGCTATTGTTACCTCCTTTTGGTCTCTGGCTACTTGTATCAGTCAAGCAGCAAGGAATTTATCACAGAATGGTATGTTATCATATCCGCGTGACAAATGCAAGCATTTTTCCGTATTATTTTGCGTTTTTTCTGTGGCTTTTTGTAATATTGTCAGTTACTTGTTTCGTCAGATTATTTCAACTCTATCCCCTGTAATTTAGCCAATTCTGTGAATACCTTTCCTATCTTTTCTCTTATTATAAGTGTATTCTCAGCTCCTCTGACTGCTATATCACTCTCGTTAATTACCACTAAGCTTTTTCCCCTGAAATAATTAATAAATGAAGCTGCAGGATAAACTGATAATGAAGTTCCTCCTATTATAAGCATGTCGGCTTTAGAAAGAGCTTCTATTGCCCCTGACACCTGATCTTCAGGAAGTCCTTCTTCATATAATGTGATATCAGGTCTTATTATGCCTCCGCAGCTGCACTTAGGGATAGGTTCCTCAGATTCAAATATATAATCTTCCGGGTACTCTTTTCCACAGCTCATACAGTAGTTCCTGAGCGCGCTTCCATGAATCTCATATACAACCCTGCTGCCGGCTTTCTGATGAAGACCATCTATATTCTGAGTTACAATGCCTTTCAGCTTACCTGTTTTTTCCAGAGCTGCCAGATACTTATGGGCATTGTTGGGCTCTATATTTCTGGTATCCATCTTTTGTCTGTGGAATTCATAATAGACTTTTGGCTCATACACAAGGCAACTATGGCTTAAAAGATATTCCGGCTGGTATTTATCAAACCTGACATCGTGCTGATTGTACAAGCCATCCTTGCTGCGAAAGTCCGGTATTCCGCTTTCCGTGGACACACCAGCTCCGCCAAAAAATACAATGTTTTCCGATGAATCTATTAGTTCTTTTAGCTTCTGAATTTCTTCCATAGTTCCCCCTTTCCAAGCTCAATATCAATTATAACAAATTGAGCCGCCCGAATACATCGAACGGCTCAAGAAATTTCTTTTTACTTGTAAAAATTATTACTGAAGATGTGTAGCAAGACCATCATCAAGGAGCTGCTTTCTCTCATCAATAACTGCCTGATATCCAGCATCAAGGTACTTCTGTGAAAGTTCATCATAAAGTGCATCGAACTCTTCCTTAGGGCACATTGTGAGCTTATCACGGTACTCAGCATAGAGGTCATAGAGTGTCTGGTTGTACTCTGTTACTGACTCAAGAGCCTGAGCAAACATGCAGTCTGAGTTAGCATATCCAGCGTTGTAAAGAGCTACCTGTCCATTGTAGTTTGCAAGGATATCTGCTGTGAAGTCCTGAGGAAGTCCCTGAGGAGCGATAGCAGCGATATCTTTTTCGATTGAACCAAGTGTCTTAACAGCTGTTACTGCGCACCAGTAGTCAACGTTGTTGTTGTGACCCTGCTGCTCTGCAAGACCTGACTGATCACCAACTGCTACAGGATCGCCTGCTTCGTTGTAGTTGAAGTTAACACCTTCGATACCCCATGTCATTGTGAAGAGGTTCTCAGGCTGTGAAAGCCACTCAAGGTACATCATTGCTGCTTTCATCTGATCAGCTGTTGCGCTGTTTGAGAAACCGATCATCATACCGATGTTTGAACCAGGTCTGTATGAGTTGTTTGATCCCCATGTCTCATCCTGTGTGAACTTACCAGAGTTAACGATAAGACCAAGCTTTGCGTTAGGCTCATTGTCATAAAGAGCTACGAGTGTATCCATTGTTGATGAAATGTAGCCTGACCATGTGAATGACTGGCCATTTACGAAATCAGAAATTGCTTCTGAAGCATCTCTTAAGTAGTACTCAGGGTTCTTGTAACCATCGTTGTAAAGTTCGTTCTCAAGCTTTAAGAATCTCTTCTGAGCTTCTGTTGAAAGAGCTGGGATCTGATAGTCACCAGTTGTGCACCATGTGATCTCATCCTGTGGATAATCTCTGAAGCCATAGTTCTGGTCGATGCCGGCACCTGAAACCTTTGTGCCTCCTGCTGGGTGCTCATGTCCGTTCTCTACAAGCTTTGCATAGAGTTCAAGGAGCTCTGTTGTTGTCTGAGGATACTCTGTGAATCCAGCTTCCTCAAGCCAGTCCTGACGATAGAATGTTCCAAATGTATATGTTGTGTTACCATATGGTCTGAAACCAAGAACAAGATAGTCATCGCCTTCAAACTTTGTGTAGTTGATGTTTCCTGAATCTACCATTGACTGATAGTATGTAGGAGCGATCTGAGCGAACTCATCAAGGCTGTATGGCTGTAAATATCCATCAGACTCCCATGTTGCAAGCTTATCATAGTCATATTCCATACATACTGTAGGAAGATCCTGACCTGCTGCAAGCATAGCGTAGTCAGTCATAACATCACTTCTTGTGATTCCAACATAGCTGATGTTTACGTTGTACTTGTCACCGAAGTTCTCCTGAACCCATTTTGTCCAGTAGTTGTTCTCAACATCTGAACATCCGTTACCATTGTCTCCTCTGTCATATACAGGGATCTTGATGCTTACAGTTTCAGCAAATGGCTCCCATGAGTCCATACCAGCGCCAGCTTCTGCTGTAGCCTCTGCTGATGTTGCTTCTGTTGCTGTTGCTGCTTCAGCTGTTGTCTCTGTAGCAGCCTGAGTGTCTCCACCCTCTGTTGTAGTTGCAGTCTCTGTTGAGCCACAAGCTACAATTCCCATTACCATGCTTGCGCTAAGTAATGTTGCAAGAATTTTCTTTTTCATTTCTTTCCTCCTTTATATAAGAAAATGTATGTTAATATTTTCTATTTCTCTTTTACATAGAAAAATTAAACTCCACTATGTTTATTCCACTACATTAGAAGAATAAGGAATAAGGAAGTTAAACCTCACTTTGTTCGGTTTAACACGTTCGAACTAGCTTCGAAAAAACCTCAGCAAGTTCTCACAGCTCAGCCTTTCACCGCCCCAATCATAGTTCCCTGAACGAAGTACTTCTGAAGGAACGGATAGATTATAAGGATCGGTATTGTTACGAACATAATGCTGGCAGCCTGAAGTACTTCAGGTGTTGACTGTGTTGCTCCGCCTGTATCTGCAAGAGATGCTGTCTGAGCTTCTGCAGCAGATGCAACAAGCTGATAAAGTTTGTACTGAATGAGTTTAAGGTCTGCGCTTCTTGTGAAGTACATGTTATCTGCATATGAATTCCATCTGCCAACCGCATAGAAAAGAGAAAGTGTAGCAAGGATTGGCTTTGACAGTGGAAGCACGATCTTTCCAAGGATCTGAAAATTTGTAGCTCCATCAAGGAAAGCTGATTCTTCCAAACTGTCAGGAATTGTGCTCTGGAAATAGTTTTTCATTATGAGCATGTTATATGGTGAATAGATAAGTGGTAATATCAAAACCCATACTGTATCGAGCACATGCAGATCCTGATAAAGAAGATATGCAGGAATAATGCCCGCACTAAAGTACATAGGTACCATCAAAAGGAAAGTAAATACATGTCTTCCTTTCAATCTCTTTTTTGAAAGCGGATACGCAGCACATGTGCACACGATCATTCCAAGTATAGTAAATACTAAAGTTACAATTGCTGAAAACAACATTGAGTGAGTCATTGTTGAGTCAGCTAAAACTCTTGTGTAAGCATCTATAGTAATGTCTTTTGGCCAGAAATAAACCTGTTTTGACATTACGGCTGTATTTCCTGATATTGACTTAGCTGCTACATGGATGAACGGAAGTACGCAGGTAAGACAAAGCAGTACTATGAACAATATCATTAAAGCATCACTAACTCTGAATTTATTAACGGCGTGAGCTCCACCTGCTGAAGTGGACACCTCTTCGCCTCGAACATTTTTCTTTGACATTTAAAGGCTACCTCCTACAGCAAACCATCTTCGCCAAGCTTCTTGGCTATTCTATCTGAAATAAGTACAAGGAAAAGTCCAATGAGTGACTGGAAAAGACCTACCGCAGTCGCCATAGAGAACTTACCGGTTCCAAGACCTTTGTTATAGATATAG
Source organism: Butyrivibrio sp. AE2015 (assembly GCF_000420825.1). Classification (GTDB taxonomy): domain Bacteria; phylum Bacillota; class Clostridia; order Lachnospirales; family Lachnospiraceae; genus Butyrivibrio. The sequence goes on from NZ_ATVR01000025.1 coordinate 44,922, forward strand.
ACAGCAAGCTGATACTGGAAGTCTTTTACCTGTGTATTCTCAAGAGCTGTAAGACGCTCGAGGTTACTTCCCATAACACGGCCAAGGTTCATGATAAGCAGTGTAACGATAGTGCTTCTGATACCTGGAAGTGTAATATGCCACATTCTCTGCCATCTGTTGGCGCCATCGATCATGGCTGCCTCATAAAGCTCTCCGTTAATACCGGTGATAGCTGCCAGATACAGGATTGAGCCCCAGCCCATGCCCTGCCATACACCAATCAGCAGGTATGTTACAGCCCAGTGCCACTTTTCATTAAGGAATGGTATTCCTTCCTGAATGAATCCACCGTTCATAAGAGCGATGTTCACAAGTCCTGATGCAGGCTTAAACATTGTAAGCGCTACTGAACCGATGATGGCCCATGAAAGGAAGTGTGGCAGATAAAGTATTGTCTGCGAAACTTTTTTAAATTTCTGGAAACGTAATTCATTTAAGATAAGCGCCAAAATGATAGGCATTGGAAATCCAACAAGGAGATCTGAAATATTGAATACTATTGAATTTCTAAGTGCTCTGATGAAATCAGCGTCTTTAAAGATTTTTTGGAACGTGCCAAATCCTACCCATTTGCTTCCTGCATATCCCTTAGCCGGCTTGTAATCCATAAATGCCATTCTAAGTCCTGGGTAAGCACCGTAACTAAATACAAAAACTAGAATCAACGGAATAAGCAAAAGTAGGTATAACTGCCAATCGCGTTTAAGTGCATTCTTCCACGATGTGGTTGTCTTTACCCCCATGCTTTTGGTGTTACTCTTTTTCATACTATATTGCTCCTCCCCTTTTATAAGTTAAATCCTAAAATAATTTAGATGGTATATCTAATCACTTAGTCGAAAAAACTTTGCATAAACGACCATTTATCATCAACTTTATAGGTCGATATGTTGCATTTTAATAATTGGAAGGAGTAATATTTGTTAATTATTCACAAATCAATCTCTTCGATTTTCCGTTTTACTTCTTTTCTTCAGAAAGATTCTGTGCCTGCATCCATCCTGTGTACTCAAGAATCGATGCATTATCCACCTTGGCCATGCGATGCCGCCACTCACTGGGCTGAGTGCCCATTATTTCAGAAAAGTGCCTGTTAAAGCTGGATACAGACCTGAAGCCTACCTGCTCAGATACTGAAAGGATTGATTCCTCTGTTGTACGCAAAAGAATGCACGACTGCAGTATTCTGGTGGTGTTGAGGTAACTTAGAGGACTTGTGTTCATGATCTCATTGAACACTCTTCTAAAATGAGTCTGACTCAAATGGCACATGTCAGCCAGATCTTCTATAGGAAAATTAACCATATAATTATCCTTTATATAATCCAGCGCAGGTGCGATAACTATGGCGTTTTCATGAGTTTCCTTATCATCCTGAGTCAGATCTTTATTGTCTGAATAAATCCTCATCATCTTCATGAAAAGAGATAACATCAGTCCCTTAACTGATAGCTGATAATTCATCCTTTTGTGGCTCAATTCCTCGATTATCTCAGTTATAAGGAAATAGATATCAGGATAATCCTTGCGATTTATTATCATTTGAAAGTTCTGCATCATGTCTTCAAAGATATTTGCATAAGGCGAAGCTCCGCCAAAGTCGCCTTTCAGCAGCTCTGCGGGCTCAAGGAATATATATGACCAAAGACTCGCTTCACCCTTATTACTATAAGTGGTGTGCGGAACATTGCGCGAAATGAAGGTCATATCACCTGCCTTAAACTGAACAGGCCTATTGTCAAATTCGATTACTCCGCTGTCCGAATGACATACTCCTATTTCAAGGCAATTGTGAAAATGCAGTTTTCCAGACTTTACGTCTGAAATATGCCATCTGTCCCCAGATAAAAGAAGTATCGGAAAATTCAAAGGAAGCTCATAATTTCTGTATTCTATGACTGTTTTCTTTGGTTTAGACATTCTTTTGCCCTCTTTTTCAGATGTTAAAATATCGTCTATTTCATATATTCACTTATTCTATATCAAATAGTTGAAATTGCATAGTTTTTTTATTTACTTGAATAGACTTTTCGACCATCCCAATCTATAATTTGCTCAAAATACTATTATCTTGGGATAAAAAGAGGGCACTATGGCAAATCTAATTTATGACAAAAAAGAAATTGAGAAAGCTATTGACCAGATCGTAAAAAGAACAATGAGAATGGACCTTACATGGGACTGGCCTGGTGGAGTAGCATATTATGGCGTTTGCGAGGCATATCTTGCTACTGAAAAAACGGAATATATCGAAATGCTCAAAGAAAGAATTGATGAGTACATTGAACTTGGCCTTCCATCATGGACCGTTAACACATGCGCTATGGGCCATGCAATGCTTACTCTTTACGAATATTCAGGAGATGAAAAATATCTCGATATAGCCAAAAGCAAAATCGACTATCTGGAAAAAGATGCTCTTCGCTTTGGAGACAATGTCCTCCAGCACACCGTTTCAGTTAATAACGATTTCCCTGAGCAGTGCTGGGCAGATACTTTATTTATGGCTGCATTCTTCCTTTTAAGAGCCGGAGTTCTTTTAAAAGATGAAAAGCTTATAGATGATGCTCTTAATCAGTACTACTGGCACATCAAATATCTTCAGGATCCTGCATCAGGTCTTTTCTATCATGGTTACAATAACATCACCAAAGACCATATGTCTGGATTTTATTGGGGACGTGCTAATGCCTGGGCCGCATACACTATGTCAGAAGTCGGACGCGTTCTTCCAGAGTGCTATCTGTATCCAAAATTCCTTGATATCGTTGGTTCTCTTAACGAACAGCTTGCTTCAATCAAACTTTTACAGACAGAGAATGGTCTTTTCAGAACTATTCTTGATGACCCTGATTCATATGAGGAAATATCAGCTTCCTGCGGAATCGCAGCAGCAATGATCAACAAAGGAAATCCTCTTCACATCAAATACATCAACAAAGCTACCAAGGGCATACTTGAGAACATCTCTGAAGATGGAAGAGTCCTCAATGTTTCAGGTGGTACTGCTGTCATGAAAGACAGAGATGGCTACAGAAACATCTCAAGGGACTGGATCCAGGGTTGGGGACAGGGTCTTGCACTGGCCTACTTATCAGGAGTTTTAAATTACGACAAGGTAAGAAGCGATGGCGCGCTTTAATCAACATAAACACTTGGGGGACAAACCAATGGATTCACAAAATAGTCAAACTAAGGGAGGGTTCACTCTCCCAGGAGAATCAGGATACGAGAAACTCACTCTTGATCTGGCACAAAAATGGGGAGCAGATGTAATCAGAGATAGTGACGGAACTGTTTTATCAGATGAAATCCTTAATTCCGGATATGGCATCTACTCTACCATCTGCATAATCAGAGATCATAATGCATGGGCAAAAGAAAACATGGACAAGCTTCAGCAGACATTCTTAATGACACAGCCTAAAATTGCTGAAGATTCTTACCTGACTTTTCATTTGCTGGATGATTTTTTTGATGAACAGTTCATGGTTAATGACAGCAAGGCTTCCATGAAGTATTGGCAGGTATTTGACAGAACTACTAATCAGGAAGTCAGCAGCAGTTTCTGGACCTACGAAAAAGAAGCAGGAAATGTCATAGTTAACAATGTTATTCCCTGGCACAGATATACTGTAAGTTTCCTGGCTTATCGTATATGGGAAGAAATTTCCATGTACAACCACACAACAAATAACTGGGACAAAGAGCATCTTATGCAGATTGATCCCATTTATCCTGAAACACAGGAATATATGCTCACATGGCTTCGCAACTGGTGCGAAACTCATCCTGCTACTACGGTAGTAAGATTCACTTCAATGTTTTACAACTTTGTCTGGATCTGGGGTAGCAGCACCCGCAATCGTAATCTCTTTACTGACTGGGGTTCATACGATTTCACTGTCAGCCCAAAAATGCTTGATGCATTTGCAGATAAGTATGGCTATAAACTTACCGCTGAAGATTTCATTAACAGAGGCAATCTTCACGTAACACATATGCCACCTGTAAAAACACAGCTTGATTACATGGACTTCGTAAATTCTTTCGTAGTATCTTTTGGAAGAAAGCTTGTAGATATTGTTCATGAATATGGCAAAAAAGCTTATGTATTCTACGACGACAGCTGGGTTGGTGTTGAGCCATACAGCAAGAGATTTAAAGATTTTAATTTTGATGGTCTGATAAAATGCGTATTTTCCGGTTATGAGGTTAGACTCTGCGCTGGTGCGGATATAGGAACTCACGAGCTGAGATTCCATCCATACCTCTTCCCTGTTGGACTTGGCGGTCTTCCAACCTTCGCTCCCGGCGGAGATCCAACAAGAGATGCAAAAGAGTACTGGAATCATACAAGAAGAGCTTTACTTCGCGCAAAAATCGATCGTATCGGACTTGGTGGTTACTTACATCTTGTTCAGGATTATCCTGACTTTGTCGATTATATCGCAAAAATATCAGATGAATTCAGAACAATCAGAGATCTTCATGAGTCAGGCTCACCTTATACACTAGATATCAATGTAGCTGTTCTTCACAGCTGGGGAAGCCTTAGAAGCTGGACTTTAAGCGGCCACTTCCATGAAACATACATGAATGATCTTATTCATATCAATGAAGCTTTATCAGGACTTCCTGTAAACGTATCATTTATAAACTTTAACGATGTTAAAACAACTGATTTGTCTAAATACCAAATTATCATCAATGCCGGCGCTGCAGGTACAGCATGGAGCGGCGGAGATAATTGGAGAGATCCTGCGGTTGAAGAAATACTAACAAAGTGGGTATATGAGGGTGGAACGTTTATTGGTGTCAATGAGCCTTCAGCTGTAGAGGGCTTTGACGCCGCATTTAAGATGTCCTCCGTCCTTGGTGTAGACAAAGATACCGCTGCAAGAGTTTGCCATGGTAAATGGTCATATGAAGTCTCAGATGTTAAAGATTTGATTCCTGAAGGAAGTAATATCCCTGAAAGAGCTCACGTTCATCTTACAGACGGAAATGCAACAGTCCTGGCTGACAAAAATGGTAATCCACTCTTCACCTGCAATAACTTTGGAAAAGGAAAAGGTATCTACCTTTCAACATTTGAAACAACAACCTTAAACAACAGATTACTGTTTAATATCCTTTTATTTGCAACCAATAAGCCATTAAAGCAGAACTATATTACTGATAATCCAGCAACAGAATGTGCTTATTTCCCTGCTAACAAGAAGTTGATCGTAATAAACAACTCCGACTCAGTACAATCAACTACAGTAGCAACTGAGTTCGGAAATAAATCCTTCAACGATATAGCTCCATTTGATACTGTGATCGTTGAATTATAATTCAGCAATTCTCTCTTCCTAATATAGTTTGTGTTGAAATAGCGATGGTCGTAAGATCATCGCTATTTCTAATAGCACAAAAAAACCAATAAGCAAAAACTTATTGGTTTTTCTAGAGGTGACAGGCGGATTTGAACCGTCGATCAGGGTGTTGCAGACCCACGCCTTACCACTTGGCTATGTCACCATATTCATTTGAATGACTCCGACGAGAATCGAACTCGTGTTACCGCCGTGAAAGGGCGATGTCTTGACCGCTTGACCACGGAGCCATATGCTTTGCAACCGTGCTACGGTGCTTTGTGCTTTTCGCTCTGCCCACTCTACTAACTTAGTAGCGGTGCAGACTCTAACTCCGGCTGCCTCACTAGGTTCGGAAATACCTCACCAAGTGATCATCCAGGCTACGTACTAAGCTCGATAAGACCTCGCTAAGTACTATCGCTCCCCCTGTCGGACTCGAACCAACGACACTTCGGTTAACAGCCGAATGCTCTACCGACTGAGCTAAGGAGGATTATAAGATACCTTATATACAAAATACCATGCTTCTGCATGGTCTTTCATATCTCTTGTACCTTCAAAACCGAACACTGATCTATCTA
>NZ_ATVR01000026.1 GCF_000420825.1 Butyrivibrio sp. AE2015
CATGTTGTTAGTGATTTTGACTCAGATACCATGTCTTTGCTTAGTAATTCGACATGCTGTGTCAGATTTTTCTCATAATTTCATGCCTTGAATAGAATCGTTTGGCATGAGATCTGGCATTTATTCTATTATTCATGTCTTTTACATCTTTTTCGACATGGACGCGAGGGTAAAGAAATAAAAGAGATGATTTTTACCCGAGAATTATTGAATAAGCTTGGGTAAATATGAAAATAATGATAGATTTACCCAATGATTGTTTGATAACTCGGGTAAAAGGCAGAGAAAATTAAATATTGCCCATGGGTACTATGAAAATACGGGCAAAAGGTCAGGAAATTAAAAAATTACCCGTAGATAGAAAAGTAGCCACCCCTACTGTTCCTGGATTCAGAGTCCGAGGCAATAATCCCCAGCCACACCGCAGGTGCTTGCCAATTACTTACGCATATACAAAGAGAGAGTATTTTGATAAATTAAATCTGTTCAAAATACTCCCCTATTCTACAGTGCAACTAAATCAAAAAATAAGTACTTATAGGTTATTTCGTGGTCACTGCCATAATTACATTCCCAAGTCTTTATTTCAGTGTTTCTGCTCTGTGCTCAATATTCTGTTTGAAATTGATAACATCATGATCATACTCTTCATCCATGTATGAAGAATGAAGCAGGAAGTCTGCTGTTGCCTTGTTGTTGGCAAATGGTATGTCATATACCTGTGCAATTCTCATAAGTGCCTTGACATCAGGATCATGAGGTGCTGCTGTTAAAGGATCCGAGAAGAATATTACAAAATCAACCTTACCTTCTACAATCTTGGCACCAATCTGCTGATCTCCGCCAAGTGGTCCTGAGTTGTAGCCTCTTACAGGAAGTCCTGTCGCATCTGTTATCATACGGGCTGTTGTTCCTGTTCCGCATAAAAAGTGCTTGTTTAGTATTTCTGCGTTATCCTTGCACCAATTTATAAGCTCAGCTTTTTTACCGTCATGAGCTATGAGTGCAATGTTCTTTTGTTTTTTGATAGTTAGCGTTATTGTTTCTGCCATGTTGGTCTCTCCTTATGAAATGTCGCTGTTACTAATTATATATCAATAATTCTTCACGTAAAATACACACTAATTCATAATTTCCATCTTTTTACCATGTTATAATAAACTTATGAATACTATGAGTAAAAAAACTAATAAAACAATTACTGACATGACGACAGGGACGCTTCTTGATAAGATCGTCCTTTTTGCGTTGCCGCTTGCTATTACAAGCATACTTCAGCAGCTTTTTAATGCTGCCGATCTTGCTGTTGTCGGTCGTTTTGCCTCACCTCAGGCCATGGCCGCAGTAGGCAGCAATTCTTCTGTCATAAACCTGATCATCAGTTTCTTTGTGGGACTATCTGTAGGTGCCAATGCCCTTATAGCTATGGAAATCGGCAGCGGACATAAAGAAAGGATAAATGAAACCGTACACACTGTGATTACAGTGTCTCTTATTGCAGGATGTTCTCTTATAGTGATCGGATTTTTTGTTTCCAAGCCTCTTTTGATACTAATGGCTGCTCCGGCAGAGGTAATGAATCTGGCTATACTATATCTGAGAATATATTTCTTTGCCATGCCTGCACTTATGATCTACAACTATGGCTCAGCTATCCTCAGAAGTAAAGGTGATTCAAAAAGACCCCTTTACGCCATGGTACTTTCCGGAATCATAAATATCTTCCTTAACCTGATATTTGTAATAATCTTCCACCTTCATGTCATAGGTGTTGCCCTTGCCACCGTTTTTTCAAACATGTTTGGTGCAGGCCTTGTTCTTTACTTCCTTTTGACAGAGGAAGAAACTTTCAGACTTAACTTCAAAAAGCTTTGCGTCAACAAGGATTATCTTATAAAGATGCTTAAAATTGGTCTTCCTGCAGGACTACAGGGAGCAGTTTTCTCATTGTCCAACGTAGTTATTCAGTCCACAGTTAACAGCTTTGGTGCTGATGCAATTGCAGGAGCCACTGCTGCAGCTAATTTTGACTTCATCTCCTACTGCGCAATGAACGGCTTTGCTCAGGCCGCTGTAACCTTCACCAGTCAAAACTACGGTGCAAAACGCTATGACAGATGCAAAAAAGTATTCAGGATCAGCATGGGATGCGGTGTTGGTGCTTCAGTTATTGTGGTACTCATTCTTTCTGTATTTAGGTATCAGGTGATAAATCTCTTTACTACTGATCCTGCAGTTATCGAATATGCCATGATAAGAATAAGCAGTGCCTTCTACTTCCACTACCTTATTGGAACCTATGAAATAAGCGGTGGATGCCTAAGAGGCATGAACCGCTCACTATTTCCTGCACTTATTTCAATATTTGGAACCTGTGTATTCAGACTGATCTACGTCTTTACATACATACCAAAGCACCACAACTTCAGTTCACTCTTCCATGTATACCCGCTGTCATGGTTCCTTACCGGTGCCATCACCATAAGCGTCTACTTCATCGTACGCTCCAAAGTATTCAAAGAGCATGATTGAGTACAGTCAGTGGATAAGAACCGCCCCTCTGTCTTATTTTTTCAATCAATTACTTTCTCTCTTTATCACAATTGGCCAGATACACATTACAAACGCAATCATTATGAAACGTGCTATGAAGTGCCCCCAGTGAGATCCGAAAGCTGCTACAACAGTTGCAGGTGCAAACCATTCTTTCCAGGCAAATGTAAGAGCAAATCCAATGCTGACAAGAAGTGGAAGATTTTTTGAACCAACCGGAATCTCGTAGTGAACATAGTGACGCTCAATAAAACTTCCAACAAGAAAACCAACGAAAGCTCCACTCGCTTTAAAGAAATCATTCATCATTTTTTGAGGGTCAACCAAAAGATTCCCTGAAGCATCGTAGTCCATAGGATATGATTTAAGATGCACATAGACAAGGGATACAACTATGAAGATCAGTCCTACTAGTGTAAGAATATCAATTACCTTTTCATTTCCTTCTACTTTTTTATAAACTGCAGCAACTGCGCAGATGATGATAATTGACTCTATCATTGCAACAAGAACATCCTGCGGTGTATGAACGCCAAGGAAATTCCTTGAGAAGCCAGTGAGCAGGATAAGCACTCCACAGAGAATACAGATCTTTTTCCTCTTATCCTTCTGCCATTCAATTATTGAGCCATAAACTGTTGTAGCCGTTTTGGTGTGACCACTTGGAAAAGAATAACCGGTAGCTGCAACTTTTGAATCACCTGCCGGTTCTATAAGATCTGACCTTATCCATGGGCGATATGCGCACACTGTGAGTTTGATAAGTCCATTGATAACCTCGCTAAACCACTGGTTGATCATGAAAATATAACCCCATTTCTTGTCAACGCCCCAAAAGATCACAAAGGGTAAAAATGGTAAGATTTCTACAGCAAACTTTGAAAGTGCATTGAAGAACTCGTCAAATAAGCCTCCTGTCGCTCCTCTTAGTTCCTGCAGCCATAATAGATACTGAATGTCCATAATGCTTTGTTTCTCCTCTCCTCATAATTGTTTACACAATTCAGTTTAACAATTTTTGAGTAACCAAATTATTAAAATTATATTAAATAGGAACCGTCCCTCTGTCTTACCTGACTCCACACTTTTCTCCCCTCACAAAATCTGCTAAATTATATGTGACAAAATGAAAGGCCTAAATAACACATGCCACCAATCAAACTTGTAAGAAGTAAAAGAAAAACTTTATGTATAGAAGTAACCACAAATTGCGAAGTCATTGTAAGAGCACCTCTAAGGGTATCTGAAAAAGAAATAAACAGATTTATAGGTGAAAAAGCTGACTGGATAGAAAAAAGCCTATCCAAAATGAAACTCAGACAAAACAAAAAAGCTGAAGAAAACAGCAATCTAAAACCGCTAAACGAACTTGACATAAAGCTTTTTACCACAAAAGCAAAAAGGATAATTCCCGTTAAGGTAAAAAAATATGCGGACATAATCGGAGTTGATTATGGCCGCATCACTATCAAAATGCAAAAGAGTCGCTGGGGAAGCTGCAGTTCTAAAGGAAACCTGAACTTCAACTGTCTTCTTATGAATGCCCCTGACGAAATAATAGATTACGTTGTAGTTCATGAGCTCTGTCACAGAAAAGAGATGAATCACTCTCCTCGTTTCTGGGCCCATGTGGAAGAAGTACTTCCAGATTATAAAGAGCGCCGCAAATGGCTGAAAGATCACGGGAATGAATTATATTTCTTTTGATAAAGTTCCTTCCAAAAGCTCAGGATTTTCAATGAGCTTCTGAACAAGCCTAAGTGATCTTCCATAGTAAAATCCATCAGATATTCTCTCATCAAGAGTAACCGCAAGATCTATAACTCTCTTCATGGTAACATTTCCATCTTTGTCATAAAATGGCTTGAATTTTTTGGTTCCCACTATGACAAATATGGAATTTGTTCCCCAGTTCATAAGATGGTGATAACCAATATCCATTCCAAGAGATCCCAAATTTGTAAGTACCACTGAACACTGATAAGGATCAGTTGCTATCACAGACTTTGGCATCCATCCATGCCTGTCAAGATATCTTGCCACCGCACCAATGATATGTTTAGCAGGAAGCTTCTTGATAAAATTCATTGCGTCTGTAGACTCATCGTCTTCAACTTTGCACTTCGCTATCTGTTCCCTTACTTTAAAGCTTATGCTCTCGAGATTATCAGTATCTTCTGCAACGATTCTTGCAAGAGTTTCATCACCGTCATCCCTGAACTCTTTTTTTACTGTAAATGCCGCTGTTATGCAGTTTCTCTGATACATAGTCTGATTAGCGATAAAGCGGTTCATCTGAGGACGAAGTCTTAAGGTCTTAAGCATTGCTGCGATAATGATATCAAAAATAGCAATCCTGTTATCAGGATGCTCCTCGTTATACTTTTTTATATAATCTTCTGTTTTAGTTATATCAACAGAAACCTTCATATAAGCTTCGTTATCACATCTGTTCGGATACATCAGTGGCATCACATAATGCATTGCATCGATATCCCTTATCTGTGTTCCATCAGATCTGTCGCCTATTCTTCTTTTTCCCATGTTAATAGTCCTCCTTTATTTCTGATTTAGAACTGTCGGATGTGGATACCTTAACCGTCCTGAGTACGGTCGCAAGTGATATCTCCCTCCCAAATAAAAGAAGTTCAAGAAACAAATACATTATTACTGCCGCCAATACATCAATAAATGAATGCTGTTTTACAAAGCAAACCGAAACGCATATCATCAGGCCCCATAGCACAATAAGAGCTTTTTTAACGGCTTTAATGTCCTTTCTAATGAGCCATGCAGAAAGAACTGCAAGGGTATATCCCACATGAAGGGACGGACATACGCCGGTTGGCGTATCTGCTTTATATATTATTCCAAGAAGCCAGGTACAGAAATTTTCATGTTCAAAATGCTCAGGTCTAAGATGCTGAACAGATGGCCATGCTATATAGGTTATAACAGATATTATCTGCATTCCCACTATAATCTTTTCGGCTCTTACAAAGCTCTCAATATCGTACAGACCAAAGTCAAGAAGCGAGATTACCATGAAGAAGTACCATGATACATAAAACAGTACAAAATACTCATTAAAAGGAACTATGTCATCGACAACACTGTGAACTACATGACATCTGCTTTCAGGGATGAACCTTTCCGTAACAAAGTACATTATAAGGTAAGCAAGCCATCCTAAAAGAAGCAGCAAATGTCTGTACTCTTTATCTTTAATATTTGATAATCTAAGTTTTCTATAATCAACAACTGGTTTTTTCATCATTTTCTTTCATTATATGGATAATACTTTTTTGATACATTTGGATATGGCACAACCCTGTGCCTTGGAAGACCATACGCCATCTCAGAAATACTCTCCTGAAGACAGGTGCATATCCTATCAGCTTCAACATCTGACTTTTCCTTAGGATCATACATGATGGGCTTTCCAAAAACGAGCTTTTTAAGTTCCGGGCATACGTACATAGGAACAAAAGGAACGCTCTTACCTGTTTGTCTGTAGTAATACTTGGCAACATGGACAAAGCCTCTCTGAAACTCGTGAACGATGTTATTGTATTCTGTGTAATCCTCAGGAAAAATAACAACGGAAGCATTCTCAGAAAGCTTTTCACATGATATCTGAAAAGTCTTCATGACACGTTTATCTCTGTACACCGGGATTGTATCTGCATTGGTAAATATGAGTTCTGAAAGCGGAGGAATGATATAGGAAAAAAGTTTAAAGAACGGTCTTAAAGGAAGTGGCTTTTTTGACCAAAAATCCTTGTATGCATAATCAGCAACTTTATCTTTTTCCATCATCTCAGAAATACACCAGGTATAATGTTTCCTGGGAAAATACAGCTCTGCCGCAAGAGGCCCAAAGGCCTGAGAATGATTTCCCACAACTATCGCCGGTCCATTGGGAAGGTTTTCTACACCTTCTGCCTTAAATACCGGAGTCACCATAGAAACTATTTTTCTGATCACACAAAAAACAGGACTTTTCACTTCTTCCTCCAACATAGCTTTAAGTCAAACCAAGGTATTAGTATAACTCTTTTTTAATTTCTTCGCCATACATAAACAGTCATAATTCCAAATAAAAAAGCATGTCATTCTCGGCATGCTTTCAATTATTTGGGCAGTTTTCCTTCTGTCCTAAATTTAGGATGATCAGCTCATCTTCTTGTACATATGGTTTCCTATCATCTGAATAAGCTGAACAAATGCTATCAGTACGATTGAGCAGACGATAAGATAATCTGTTTTGTACTGCTGGTAACCATAACGGATTGCAATATCACCTATTCCACCACCGCCTACTGTACCTGCCATTGCAGAATATCCGATGAGGGAAATGATAAGAAGTACTACACCGTTTAACATTCTTGGAATAGATTCTTTTACATATACTCTCATAAGTATCTGGAAGTTAGACGCGCCAAATGATCTGGCAGCTTCTATAACTCCTGGATTAGTCTCTCTAAGGCTTGTCTCAAATACCCTTGCAATATAAGGAATTGCTGATACTGTAAGAGGTACGATCGAAGCAGTTGTTCCAATAGACTTTCCTACAACCATTCTTGTAAAAGGAATGAGTATTACCAAAAGAATGATGAAAGGGAAGCTTCTGAAAACATTAACAATAAAGCTAAGTATCTCATATACTAATTTGTTGGGCTTAAGTCCGTCGGGAGCTGTAAGCGTAAGAATGATTGCCGGTATAAAACCCAGTATCACCGAAAAAAGTGTAGACCAGAACACCATGTAAAGTGTCTGTTTAAAGGCAGTGAAAACAACTGTTCCCATGCCTGTTGTTGATAAAATTCCTGACATTTGTAATTCTCCTATATAAGCAATTTAGTTAATGCGCTCCCATGTAACGCCCTTGGAATCAAGGAAAGCACAAGCTCTATCAAGATCTTTTTCATCCATATTAAGGACAAGGCTTCCATAAACATCTTCTCTGAAGTCCTCAAGCTTAGCCCAACAGATGTTGAAATCTGTATGAAGCTCCTGGGACATCTGCGTAACGATAGGCCTCTGATTGCCCTCTCCGAAGAAAAAGAGCTTGAGATTAACTCCTGTAGTTGGAAGCTTGTCGCTCTCTTCTCTTAGGAAATCTCTGATCTCACGTTCTTTTGGCCATACAAAGAGCTGTTCAGGCTTACCAACTGCAAGCATTTTGCCGCTGCTAAGGAAAGCTACCTTCTGACATATCTGCTTAACTACTTCCATCTGATGGGTTACGATGATAATTGTAATTCCCATCTCCCTGTTGATCTTCTGTAAAAGTGCAAGTATGCCCTTTGTGATTTCAGGGTCAAGTGCACTTGTTGCCTCATCACATAAAAGAAACTCAGGATCAAGCACCAGCGCTCTTGCTATGGCAACTCTCTGTTTCTGTCCGCCTGAAAGTTCCCTTGGCTTGGCATGGACCTTATCTTCAAGTCCTACAAGCTTTATGAGGTTTAAGATCTTTTCTTTTGCCTCAGGAGTGTTGGTCTTCATGCCCCAGAATTTCATAGGAAGAGCCACGTTTCCATACACGTCAAGCCTCTCAAGAAGGTTAAAGCCCTGGAAGATCATTCCCATTCTCTTCTGAAGAAGGCGAAGGTTCTTTTTATCATTGATATCAACCTTCTGATCATCTACAAGTATCTCTCCCTGATCATAGGACTCAAGACCGTTTATACATCTGAGCAGTGTTGACTTTCCGGCTCCTGACTGTCCGATTATTCCGAAAATCTCTCCCTTTTCTATTTCAAGAGAAATGTCTTTTAATACTTCATTGTTCTTAAAAGACTTCTTAACATTTTGAATTTTTATCATTTTCCTAACTTCCTGTTGTATCATATTCATACAAACCCCGCAAAAAATGCGGTTTTTCTGCAATCACATGTAATAATATATCATATTTTTGAGTTTTTCTCACTAAATCTAAAGCTCTTGAAGTCAAAATTACTTCCCGGCAGAAAAACAAAAGATATATCATAGCTGCCTTTTTTATGCTCTATTGGGAAGCAAACCTCTGTATACTCGCTGCTTAGTGGAAACTCAAGTATTTCTTTGGTTTCTCCGCTTTCGTTCTTCATTCGAAGATGGATAGTGTTGCTTCCAGCCATTGCCCTTCCTGTGAGAATAATCTCTTTTACCCCTTCATCTCCAAAATTCATGTTATTAAAACCAAGCGTAACATTATTGCCAATTCCTTCAACCGCTCCTTCGGATCTGGTAAAAGAATCTCCATATATGCTGTCAGCATCAAGAACCATGTTTTCACAGAGGGCGCGGAGCTGTTTCTCAAAATAAAAGCCCTTAATGTGCATCTTGTCATAGGTCACAAAACTTATGGTGTGAACCCCGCAAAGGCGCTTCGAAAGCTTCCAGGTTTCCTCCTGATAGGTGTTCCAGATTGACTTTTTCTGATAGATGACTTCGTCGAGCAAAAGAGCTCCTTCATCTCCTGCTATTCCATCCCAGATCTGTATCTTATAGGCATCGCCTGAAAGTGCAAAGATAGGAATAGTAATAGTATCAGAGCCTTCAATTCCAAAGTCTACGCCGGCATAAGAGATAAGTGTTTCGTTTCCTCTGTCTGTGGCAACGCCGTGTTCATTACCTGCAGCAGTCCTGCCCTTGCTATAACTAAACACGTTGCCTGGAATAAGGCTGTAGGGATCAAGGAAGGATCTGCCCATGCCACTTACAGTATATTTTAGTGTTGAAATAGTCTTTACAACACTCTCTTTATCTTTTGTCTCGCACCTTAAAATAAATTCTCCGTCAAAAAGAGCTTCCACTTTTGCCTCATTGCCATTTACTAAGAGCTTGGCAATATTGGACTCATTGCCCTTGGAATCAAGTATCCTATAAAAGACTTCTTTATTTGTAGCATTCTGAGGAAGGACTTTTGCTGTAACTTTCGCCTTGGGATTCTGCAAAGAAAGCTTAGTCTCAGAATCTGTGACAAGCTCCACTTTTCTTACAGGGACCACGTCACTTACTTTTTGGACATTTACAACCACATCACCTGCGTCTACATCTTTCTCAACGATTGCCAGCAGTTTTCCAGAGAAAAGAGCTCTCTCATCTGCTTTATAGCTGTCATAATCTGTGCTGTCACCGTTATCAAGGCCTATTAGTCTTCCTCCTGTCACAGTTACCTTTACTCTGTCGCAGGCATTTTCTACAGAATTACCATTCTTATCAACAGCACTTATCTGGGCAAAAACAAGCTCATCAATGTTTTCGTATTCTATCTCAAACCTGTCCGTATCCTCAAAAGACCTGCGCACCTGCTCCGCAATCTCTTTCCCGGAAGTATCATACGCAATGGCCTTTATCTCGCCCTTCTCATAAATGCACTTATAATCAGCAAAGATGTGGTCACCGCTTCCTTTCTCATGGGTAAGCTCCTGTTTTCCAAGACTTTTTCCATTTACAAACAGTTCAACAAATGGAGCATTGCTGACTACTCTCACATCAACCTCTTCTCCTTCGTTGAAGTCCCAATACGGGAACACGTGAACAAAAGGATCTTTATCAGCGCTCACCCAGGCAGACTTCCAGGCATAGTAAGCATCCTTGTAAAAGCCTGCGGTATCAATAAGTCCAAAGTAAGAATTCTTGGTATGGTAAGGTGTAGGCTCACCGATGTAGTCATAGCCAGTCCAGATAAACTGCCCCATGGAAAAAGACATATCTCTGTCCATACAAATACAGCTCTCAATGCTCTCTGCGCCCCAGCTTGTCTGACTGTTTCCAAGGCTTGAACACTGAAGGTCATCGTCAGCCAGAATCCCCTCTGTCAAAGGGAAATGATAGATTCCCCTGCTCTGAACTATTGAATAGGTTTCACTCCCGTATATAACCCAGTCGGGGTGTTCTTTGTGATGCTTTTCGTAGAATTTCTCTGCGTAGTTATAGCCTACTACTTTCAGGATATCAGCACACTTTTGAGCATTCTCCCAAGGCATATAATTGGAGCCAAAGGTTGGATGGGCATTTCCCATATAATCAAACTTCTCAACCAGTTCTTTTAACATACTGGTAATCTGCGCCCCTCTCGCATCCGCATGGGTATCATAGATTTCATTACCTATGCTCCACATGATGACTGAAGGGTGATTCCTGTCTCTTTTTACCCAACTCTCAACATCCCTCTCATGCCACTCTGGAAAAAATCTTGCGTAGTCAAACTCAGTCTTTGATCTTTCCCACATATCAAAGCCTTCAGAGATGGCCATAAAGCCCATTCTGTCAAGAAGCTCGATTGTCTGAGGATCATACATATTATGGGTAAGCCTTATGGCATTTACCCCCATACCTTTAAGCTGTATGAGTCTTCTCTTCATTGCGCTATTATTGTAGGCTGCGCCAAGTGCACCAAGATCATGATGAATGCAAACACCGTTTAGCTTGGTGACCTTTCCATTTAGTAAAAATCCCTTATCGGGGTCAAAAGAAATACTCCTGAATCCTATTAATACCTCTTCTCTTTGAAGCTCTTTACTACCATCAAAAAGAGTAACTTCCAGCGTATAGAGGTTTGGCTCATCTGTCGACCATTCTTTTACATTCCGTGCAAAAAAGCTCTTGCCGGTGGCATTTAGTGAAACTTCCTTCTTTTTATCATCAAAGAGTCTGTAGGATACGCTTGTATTCTTACTTTCTCCACCTTTTATTTCTGTATCGATATCAAGGAAATATCCCATGTCGCCCTTATGCATATGGACATAAATACCATTTTCAGGGATGTATGTATCTTCATAGCTGCAAAGCCATACATTTCTGTAGATTCCTGCTCCTGAATACCATCTTGAATTAGGGTTTTGGTAATTGACCCTTACAAGGACATCATTACTTCCAACTTTGCAAAAGTCCGTAATATCGAGAATGAACTGTGAGTAGCCATATTTCCACTCTCCCGCCTTCTGACCATTTATATACACAGTACTGTCCATATAGATTCCGTCAAAAACAATAAAATGCCTTGGCTTAAGTGTTGTCACAAAACCCTTATAATACCAGCCTGTGGCATCTGTATAAAAGTTTCTTGCATCATCTATCAGAAAATCATGAGGTATCTCCACCTCTTTAAACTCAGAAAGCCTGTCTCTTACATCTTCAAGCTCTGTTCCAAAATCAGTTTTTAAAAACTTCCATCCTGTTACAAATTTGTCCTTCATACAAAAAGCCTCCCCGATGTTTTAGCAAACCACTTACTAATCATACACCAGAGAGGCTTATGTTTGTTTATATTTTTTAGTTTTTAATACTTATTACTGTGCGTCAATAAAAGATGCAATTACAGCTCCCTTATATGTCTCATCGATATAAGCCTTAACCTTGTCAGACTGAAGAGCCTTGATAAGAGCCTGTGTCTTTTCAGATGTCTCGTTGCCCTGCTTAACTACAAGGAAGTTTGTTCTCTTAACTGTTGTCTCATCGTCAAACTCCTCGATATCAAGTGCAGGATATGATGAAGGAAGACCAGCTTCAAGAGCATAGTTACCATTTACAGCTGCTGCATCAAGATCAGGAAGTGAAAGTGGAAGGCTTGCTGCCTCAAGAGGTGTGATCACGTATCCGTGAGGGTTAGCCTCTTTATCCTTTGTCAAAGAATCTTCTGTATAGTTGGCATCTGTTCCAAAACCACCCTTTGAAGTAAGAAGTCCCTTCTGAACAAGAAGGTCAACAGCTCTTTCTCCGTTATCAGGATCGTTAGGAATACCGATTGAAGCACCATCAGGAATATCAGCAAGCGCTGTATATTTCTGAGAATAGATTCCCATTGGCTCAATGTGAACGCCTGCTACAGCTGCAAGATGAAGTCCTGCGTCTGTATTCTGCTGATTCATATAACCAAGTGTCTGGAAATAGTTTGCATCAAGCTCGTCAGCTTCAAGTGATGTATTAGGAAGTACGTAATCTGAGAACACAACTGTTTCAAGTGTCCAACCATCCTCTGCAAGTACTTCTTTTACGATGTTATCAAGAATTTCTGCGTGTGGTACAGGTGTAGCACCAACTCTGATAGTCTTGTCTCCATCCTCTGTCTGTGCAGGTGCAGCGTCCTGTGTCTGTTCTGTAGTCTCTGCAGCCTGTGTGTCCTGTGCTGCCTGTGATGCATTCTCAGCGCTGCTTCCGCAACCTGTAAGAGCTCCAAAGGCAAGAACACCAGCAAGTACGATACTTGTCAAAAATCTCTTCTTCATAATAATTCCTCCTCAACAATTTTTTCTATTTATTATAAAACAAATTATAGCAATGGAAAGTCTAAATTGGAAATATTCAAGATTTGTATGTAGCTATAACTCCAGCTTATATCTCCATTAGTATTCCCCACCGATAGAATCTATTGTTAGTTTTGCAATGTCCCCACATAGCCTTTTTCCTTAAAAAGCTTCATCATTTCATTAGTAAGACTGTATTCAAGTGGCTGGAGCTGAACATCTTCAGGGCTGACCCACTCAGCATATTTAAGCTCAGACTGATCCATTGTAATATCTTTTTTGCCTGCTACATCGCAGAAAAATCCAGCCAGAATATCACTTGCAATTCCCCAGGGCTGAGACTTGTAATATCTGATATTGGTCACTTCAAGTCCAACCTCTTCCATAACTTCGCGCTTAACAGTTTCCTCAAGTGTCTCACCGATTTCTGTAAATCCTGCTACGAGGGCATTGTGAGCAAATCCGGTTCTATATTTGGTCAGGATCATTTTATTCGTCTCTTTGTCGGTTACACCAATAATAACCGCAGGGTTTATCCTTGGATATATCACATTGCCACATTGGGGACATATTCTTGCTCGCTCTGACTTATGGTCTTCATTAAGTGCCCCGCACTTACCACAAAATTTAGTCACCTGGTACCACTCATGGAGTTGAAGCGCTGTATAAGCAGCATAAACATAGTGCTGAGGATCAAAATACTCTCTGCGAAAAATCGCCATCAGCTCAAATTCAAAATTCGCTGGAAGGTTTGTGTATGCAGACTTTTCGTCCACATCTATTACAAACACCTTATCAGCAATTTCTGGCCTTAACAAAAAGAAACGCTCTTTTCCTATGCTAAATATATAGATAAGAGCTTCATCGACAGTGTGCCCTCCTAAATAATACTGAATTTCTGAGACGGTTGGATAAGTGATTTTTTTAGAATTTTCATCAATATTTATAAGTAGCTCTTTTCCCTTATCAGCACAGACAAATGCAATGACAAGGTCATTATTTTCTGGTTTTATTGTCGGATCATAATGGTTTTTGAGTTCCAAAGGTTTTATATCCTGTAGCATAATCAAGTCCTCTCACATGACAAAAATAAAAATATATTAGGTCTGATAAAATTCAATTGCAAATATTACATCATATATTATCACCGGCAATCCTTTCTTCCAAGGTTGTATTTAACTAATTTTTTGCTATAATAACGTGGCACGATAAATGAGTGTATTGTTCCAAATAAAAATCTTTAAATCGATACTAAAGCAATAATATATAGAAAAGAGATAGAAATGGCAGAAAATAAAGAATTAGGATTATCAACTTCAGATTACTATTTTGACCTTCCTGAGGAACTGATCGCACAGGATCCAATGGAAAAAAGAGATGAATGCAGACTCCTTGTGGTAGACAAAAAGACAGGCGAAACAGAGCATCATAAGTTTAACGAGATCATAAATTATCTCGAGCCTGGTGACTGTCTTGTTCTCAATAACACAAAGGTCATTCCTGCAAGGCTTTTGGGTGAAAAAGAAGGAACAGGCGCTGCAGTAGAGATTCTCCTTCTTAAGAGAAAAGAAGCTGATGTATGGGAAACACTTGTAAAACCCGGTAAAAAGCTAAGACCTGGCGCAAGGGTTTCATTCGGCGGCGGAATTTTAAAAGCCGAGATTCTTGATATTGTTGATGAAGGAAACAGACTTGTTAAGTTCTATTATGAAGGCATCTGGGAAGAAGTTTTGGACAGACTTGGTGAAATGCCTCTACCACCTTACATCACACATAAGCTTCAGGATAAAAACATGTACCAGACTGTATATGCCAAGTATGAAGGCTCAGCTGCCGCACCAACTGCGGGACTTCACTTTACAGAAAAACTCCTTGAAGACATAAAAGCAAAAGGCGTAGATATGGCATTTGTTACTCTTCACGTTGGTCTTGGGACCTTCAGACCTGTTAAAGTAGACAATGTTTTAGAGCATCACATGCATACAGAATGGTATCAGGTCACACAGGAAGCAGCCGATAAGATCAACAAGGCTAAAGAAAACGGCCACCGTGTTATCTGCGTAGGCACAACAAGCTGCAGAACAATAGAAAGTGCCGCTGATGAAAATGGACATCTATCAGCTTGCAGCGGGGACACATCAATATTTATCTATCCCGGCTATAAATTCAAGGTTCTTGACCAGCTCATCACCAATTTCCATCTTCCTGAGTCAACACTTGTAATGCTTGTTTCAGCACTTGCAGGCAGAGAGCACGTTCTTGCCGCATACGAAGAGGCAATCAAAGAGCGCTACCGCTTCTTTTCCTTTGGAGATGCATGTTTCTTTAAATAATAATTATTCTAAGACAGAGGGACGGGGTCTGACCCCGTCCCTCTGTCTTCTTATTTATTCGTTTCTAAAATCGATATTCTGAAGGAATGATACATATCCTCTCTTTGCTTCAAAGAGGTCAGCCTTATCGATTGCTTCCCATGGTGCGTGCATGTTAAGTACTGCTACACCTGAATCGATAACGTTCATTCCGTAAAGAGCAAGGATATAAGCGATAGTTCCGCCACCACCAACGTCTACTTTTCCAAGCTCTGCTGTCTGATAGATTATTCCATCCTTCTCAAATGCTCTTCTTATTTCTGCAATAAATTCTGCATTTGCATCGTTAGAACCTGACTTTCCTCTTGATCCTGTAAACTTATTGAATACAAGTCCTTCTCCAAGAAATGCTGCGTTCTTCTTTTCAAAGCTTGATGCATATGTAGGATCAAAGCCGGCACTTACATCTGAAGAAAGCATGCATGAGTTTGCAAGACATCTTCTAAGTGAAAGATCATTATATCCTTCCTTTGTAAGATTCATGAGCTCTGCAACAGCATTCTCAAAGAAGTGGCTGCGCATACCTGTTGCTCCAACGCTTCCGATCTCTTCTTTATCAACAAGGATACAGCAAGCTGTTCTCTTTAAGTTCTTTGCTTCAAGAATAGCTCTCATTGAAGGATAAGCACATACTCTGTCGTCATGACCATATCCAAGGATCATTGATCTGTCAAATCCGGCATCTCTTGCCTTACCAGCAGGTACGATCTCAAGTTCAGCTGAAATGAAGTCCTCTTCTTCAATTCCATATAGATCATTTAAAAGAGCTACGACTCCGCGACGAACTGCTCCTGAAAGCTTTCCACTCTCAGCCTTTTCTTCTTTTTCAGCAGCAATTGCATACTTCTCACCTGCAGAAAGCTTGCT
Source organism: Butyrivibrio sp. AE2015 (assembly GCF_000420825.1). Taxonomy (GTDB): domain Bacteria; phylum Bacillota; class Clostridia; order Lachnospirales; family Lachnospiraceae; genus Butyrivibrio. Next base: position 16,031 of record NZ_ATVR01000026.1, read on the forward strand.
ATCAGCCTTTTCAGCCTTTTCTTTTTCCTTGCTCTCTACAACAAATGGTCTGTGACCAACGATTAAGTCAAGAGCTTCACCTTCAATTACATTTGAAGCCTTTTTGCTCATCTGATCTGCAGCAAGATGAATAAGAAGATCAGAAACGAAGAATACAGGATCATCCTCATCCTCACCGACATTAAGCTGTACTGTTGTGCCATCTTTCTTAACAACTACACCGTGGATAGCAAGTGGCATAGCAACATACTGATATTTTTTGATTCCGCCGTAGTAATGTGTATCAAGGTAAGCAAATCCGTTGTCTTCATAAAGAGGATTCTGCTTAACATCAAGTCTTGGAGAATCGATGTGAGCACCAAGGATATTAAGACCAGCCTCGATAGGGTCTGAACCGATTTGGAAGATAGCGATTGACTTGTTCATCCATACGCTATATACCTTATCTCCCTTTTTAAGCTTTGTCTTTGTGCCGATCAAAGTATTGAGTTCTCTGTATCCTGCTTCCTCAATCTCGTTAACAATTGTATCAATTGCTTCACGCTCTGTTTTTGAATTATCAAGGAATTTCTTGTAATCCTCAGCAAACTTATCTACAGCTTTGAGCTGAGTAGCATTGTAGTTTGCCCAAACATTTTTTCTATTCATATTTAAGCTCCTTTCGAGAAAAAAATAGCCATTGCTAACTAAAGCAATGACTATTTTAACACCTACTGTGCCATCAGGCAAATCAAGAACGAATTTCAATTCCCATTGTAAATGAAAGTTTTCTGAGCATCTTATCTACATATCCGCTTATAGCTTCATCAGTAAGCTCCTCGTCCTTAGGAGTGAATGTAATTGTGAAAGCCATACTCTTCTTTGTAGGAGGAATAGGAAGTCCCTCGTATACATCAAAGAGGTGTACATCAGTCACATACTTGCAGGATCCATAGATTGCATCCTCAACTTCACCACATGTAACGGTCTTATCCATGATAAGTGCAAGATCACGCTTAACAGCTGCGAACTTTGAAAGTGGTGTAAATGTAGGAGTCTTGCCATACCACTTATCAAGTGCTGAAAGATCTATCTCACAGATGTAAGCCGGTATTCTCATATCAGTCTCATTCTGGATCTCATAAGTGATCTGTCCAAGATATCCAACCTCTTCTCCCTCACATACGATCTTTGCAGTTCTGTAAGGATGTAAGAAAGTCTTGGTTGCAGGCTCATACTTGAAGTTTATATGGAGAGCATCTGCTACATTCTCAGCAAGTCCCTTTAATGTATATATGTCCTCACCCTCGCCAAAAATACCGATGCAAAGAGTTGCCTTCTCATCAGGATATTCTGTAAGTGGCAGAGCCTTTGGAATAAATCTGTTACCAAGCTCGAATAATCTTCCCTCGAGAGTACCCTTCTTCTGGTTTCTTGCAATGGCATGGATCATCTGTGCTGCGAGTGTTGTTCTCATGAGTGAGAGATCTTCATTTATAGGATTCAGGATTCTGATAGCCTTTCTCTCCTGTGCATCCTCAGCAAATCCCAAAAGGTCCAGGTCACTTGGTGAGAAGAATGAGTAATGCATACACTCATATGCTCCCTGTGCGCAAAGAGCTCTCTTAATCCTGAGCTCTGTCTTCTGCTTAAGGTTTCTTCCACCAACGGTAACGCTACAATCCTTAAGGAATGTTGGCTCAACATGCTCATATCCATACATACGGATAAGCTCCTCTGCAATGTCCGGATAATCTTCCATATCCTCACGATATGCAGGAATCTTGATAGTAAGTTCATCACCGTTTATTTCAGGCTCAAAATTAAGATTTGTAAGAATTCTCTTGATCTCATCAGTAGGAACTTCGATACCAAGTACTCCGTTAACCTTCTTTATGGATGCCTTCATTTCCTTCTTATCGAGGCTGTTTCCTGTATTTATATCCACATGAGTCTTGGAAACCTTACCTGCTCCAAGCTGCTCAATGAGGTGAAGAGCTCTCTTCATAGCTATAACAGTTGTATATTCGTAAACGCCCTTTGCGAAAGCAGCTGATGAATCAGATGACTGACCAAGCGCTCTTGAGCTCTTACGGATGTTGTCACGCATGAACTTAGCTGCTTCAAATGTAACAGTAGTTGTTGTATCACGGATTTCTGAATTAAGACCCCCCATGATACCTGCAAGAGCTACTGGCTTTGCGCCATCACAGATAACAAGGTTGTCTGTTGTAAGTTCAAACTCATTCTCATCAAGAGTAACTATCTTTTCTCCTGCCTTGGCACGTCTTACAACAATCTTGTTACCTTCAAGGAAATTGCCGTCAAATGCGTGCATTGGCTGTCCAAGCTCTCTCATAATATAGTTAGTGATATCAACGATATTATTGATTGAGTTATTACCAACCATGGCAAGTCTTCTCTTCATCCAAAGAGGGCTCTCACCAAGCTTTACATCATACACATAGTGACCGATATATCTTGGGCAAAGATCAGGATCTTCTACAGTTACACTAAATCCTTCATTCTCAACATCTGTCTCTGTGTAGCTAAGATCAATCTCTTTTAATGGCTTATTAAGTGCCGCTGCAACTTCTCTTGCAAGGCCGTAAATACTTTGGCAGTCAGGTCTGTTTGCAGTGATTGAAACATCAAAGATCCAGTCATCAAGGCCAAGTATAGGCTTAACATCAACACCTACCTCTGTGTCCTCAGGGAATACCAAAAGTCCGTTGTAGCCGGCTCCTGGGTACATGTCCTCTGTTACACCAAGCTCAACACCTGAGCAGAGCATACCTTCTGAATCTACGCCACGAAGCTTGCCCTTTTTGATAGTTGCAACACCGATAACTGTTACATGATCTCTCTCTGTTTCAATTACTGTTGCGCCAACAAGAGCAAGTGGATATTTTCCTCCTGCCTGAACGTTGTCTGCACCACAGCATACCTGGAATGTTCCGTGCTCTCCAGCATTTACCTGGCAAACATGAAGATGAGTATCAGGAATAGGTTCGCATTTCTCTACCTGTCCAACTACGACATTTGATATGTCTTTTCCTACTTCCCAGCACTCTTCTACTTCGAAGCCGCAGTCAAAGAGCTTTTTCTCAAGTTCCTTTGGTTCTAAATCTATATCTACAAAATCTTTAAGCCAACTTAAAGGTACTAACATTTCATTCTCCTCCTGAATTATTCGTAGTGATCGATCTGCTTAAGTACATCAAGGTCTGACTCATATAAAAGCTTGATGTTGTTAATGCCGTATTTGAGCATTGTTGCACGCTCTATACCGATACCAAATGCAAATCCACTGTACTCTTCTGAATCAATTCCACAGTTCTCTAAAACCTTCTTGTTAACAACACCGGCACCAAGAACCTCGATCCAGCCTGTACCCTTGCAGAGATTACATCCCTTGCCGCCACATGCAAAGCAGCTGCAGTCAACCTCTACAGAAGGCTCTGTGAATGGGAAGTATGAAGGACGAAGCCTTGTTGTTGTTCCCTCGCCGAAGATTTTCTGTGCAAAGGTCTCCAAAGCTCCCTTAAGGTCACAAAGTGTAACATTCTTATCAACTACGAGTCCTTCCATCTGTGAGAACATAGGTGAATGAGTCGCATCATCATCTGAACGGAAAACCTTACCAGGTGAAAGAATCTTGATCGGTGGTTTCTTGTTTTCCATTACATGGATCTGACCTGATGAAGTCTGAGTTCTTAAAAGGAACTCTGGGCTGAGATAGAATGTATCCTGCATATCTCTTGCAGGGTGATCTGCAGGAGTATTAAGTGCAGTGAAATTGTAGTAGTCATTCTCAATCTCAGTGCCTTCATATATTTCAAAGCCCATTCCTTCAAAGATATCTATAAGAGTCTCTCTCATCTGTGTTACAGGGTGAAGGTTGCCCTGATAACGCATTTTGGCAGGCATTGTAACGTCCTGTTTTTCTCTTTCATATCTTGCCTTAAGCTCTTTTTCTTTCATATTCTTGTCAAGTTCATCGAACTGTTCAAGAGCCCACTGCTTAAGCTCATTTACATTCTTGCCATATTCAGCACGATCCTCGGCAGCAATGTTTTTCATCTCTTTCATCAGTGCTGAGATCTTGCCACTTTTGTTATCCAAAAAGACCTTTCTCTGCTCATAGACATGCTTTGAGCTTTCAAGCAACTTTGAATTTTCTTTGATTTCTTCACGAATTGCTTCAATTTGCTGACGTAATACGCTGTTTTCCAAAATTTCTTCCTCCTGTTATTAAAGATGTGACTTTCTTAAGAGTTCAACAAAAAAGTCCCTTGTATAGCTGCAAAACTATACAAGGGACGATCAATCACCGCGGTACCACCCATGTTCCTGTCAAAACAGGCTCTCAACCATAATGGTTTTATCTGTAACGTAGACATACGATCCTGACTACAAGCAAAAAGCCTTCACCAAAACTGCTCCGGTGCGAAAATTCCGTACATATCATAGCCTGCAGGGCTCTCAGCCAGCGACCCTCGCTCTCTCAAAGGATAATATGACATCTTCAGATATAAATCTGACACCATCATTGCATTTAAATTGTTTAATTAAAAATACTCTTAACTATTCTATGTTTCGATATTATAAAAGTCAAGCAAATGACATAAATTTCGTAATAAAAAATCAACCCAAAAAGCTCTTTATAAAAATCTCGAGGCCAATAGCAATCAGAATAACTCCGCCTAATATCTTGGCATTGGAGGCAAGCTTTGTTCCAAATGTCTTGCCAAGTCCTATTCCGATGTAGCACACAACATAAGTCACAACAGCAATTATTGTAGCACTTCCGATAGCCATCAAAGTATTATAATCAGCAATCGTAAATCCGACAGACAGAGCATCAATAGATGTTGCAATGCCCTGAACCAGTAAAAGCTTTAAAGAAAGAGAACTCTCTCCTGCGATATTCCCGTATTTGGGGCATTCTTTGTTGGTGCAGCCATCGCACTTTCCATCCCTGTCACACTTTTTTTCCCTGATACCCTCGATCAGCATTTTTCCGCCAATGTATGCTAAAAGGATCAATGCTATCCACGGAATGAACATCTGAAATCCGCTGAAAAGATGTGCAGCGTTATGTACCAAAAACCATCCTATTACAGGCATAAGAAACTGAAATCCCGCATAGATTCCAGCCATATAACTCATTCTGCCCTTCTTCATTTTGGGTTCTATAAAACCATTTGCAAGGGAAACCGAAAAAGCATCCATCGCCAGTCCAAAACCCAGAAGAATACTATTAAATACAAACAATATATACTTAGCCATAATATTCTCTCCTAACCGAATATTTGACCATTATAACACTATGTAACTTCTATTACTATATTAAATGCGCTGCTCTGGGAAATGAAATAGGCGGGCATCCATACTTTTATGAACGCCCGCCCTTACTTTGAAATTTCCAAGGGACTATTCCTCTTCTTTCTGCAATTGTTTATCTTGCTAATCTATGTTAATCACATCCTTTAGCGACTCCTTGACACTCCTTGGCTAATGTGAAGCTTAAGCCACCGTCGCTGTGAATGTCAGCCGCTCCGAAAACCTTCGTTCATCTTTCGTGAAGCATAAGCCACTTGGACTACATAGGTTTTATCTACAATGTGATTGTATATATAATATACCATCCGATGACGAATTTGTCAACAACTCAATATGAATTGTGTTTATTTTCAGACAATTCAGACAACTCCCTAGAATACTGATACACAATTCACTGTTCAAACCTCCTCTCAAAAATTTTTATATTTTTTCATTTTTTTCATCCGTAAATTCTCTTGTTTTAGCCCCCATTCGCTTAAGTTCTTTCTTGCGTTCGTACATCATTTGATCTGCACGTTCAAACACATCATGTATCTGTTCATCTCCATCCATCAGCGTTGAATAGCCTATTGAAACAACTGCAGCATTATTCTTGATATTCTCCTCTATTTTTTGATTAAATGCTTCTATTGTTTCAAGTCTCGTGTCATAACCTTTTCCCTGCAAAAGAACCACAAACTCATCACCACCGGTCCTATATACCGATCCATGCTTGAAGACGTCGCAAATAAGCGAACTTGCCTCTTTTATCAGCTGATCACCTGCAGCATGCCCTTTTGTATCATTAACATATTTCAGACCATTTATATCACAGGCAACGACAGCAATATCTTCCATTGTCCCCGCATGTATTCTGCTATTTATTTGAGATTCTGTCTCCATATACGCATGTTTATTTCTTACGCCTGTCATGGAGTCTGTATTTGCCATGCTCTCTAAGACTTTACTGTTTTCTTTTTCTTCATCAAGTTTTTCTTTTGCAACCTGCCTGAACATGATAAAAAGGGTACCTGAGAACAATGTGGCTATGACTAATAAAAAGATAATCTGAACACGATTATTCTGAAGGCTCTTATCACTTATCTCCTGGATGTGATACTGGATAACACTCTCTCGTATCATAACCACCAGTTCCCAACCGGTATCTTTTACCGGTTCATAGCACAAAGTCTCCACAACTCCATCCACTGTGAAATTAAGAGTTCCTCCCTTTTCCGATGCAAAATCATTACAAAATGCATTCCATTCCTCTTCAGAAACTGTCCCTTTAGTTGCCTCTATAATATTTTGTTTTCCAATAAACGGTCCAAGCTCTGTTTCGGATATATTTCCTCCATTTTGAGAATAAAGAGCAAAATTAGTACTTTCCTGATCATCAAAAGCAAGCAGGTCCACAATATCATTAATATTTATCTGAACAAAACAGGCCTTGAATTTCTTGCCCATAAAATATCTGTCTATGGGAATAGCAAGACACAGTTCTTTGGATGAGCCGTATACATACACTGTACTTATCATCATCTTCTCTGACATAGTATCCTGGGCAAGGAAAGGATGCCTGCTACCCCCAGTATAGGTAGTATACTGTGTATAAACAATATTATCCTCATCAACCAGCGCAAACCTGTTAAGAGAAAGAAGCTTCTTCATTCGACCGATTGCCGCTCTTAAATCTTCCTGATTTTCGATCTTTTCATCATCAATGACACTAACTGCCTTTTCCATGTAATCGAAATTGTTTTCTATAAGGTTTGTGATAGTTTTGGATCGTCTGTCCGCCATTGACTCCAGATAGAAAGCACTTACTGCTGAAACTGCCTTGTTAGTTGATGAGACAGATTCAATATAGGCCCAGTAAGTATTTGCAAGTAACATGATAACTATCAGGATACTTCCTACCACAGCAGTAGTAGCAAACGGCTTCTCCGTTATCCTTATTTTCTTCATTGCAAAGCATCTCCATATAGTACTTCAAGCATTGCAGGTGCATCTTCCTGATATATAATGGTTGTTATTTCATTAGTCTTTTCTGGAAAAAGGTCTCCCGGAACATTACCGTCTGCAATTTTTACTGCTACCTGTAATGTATCAAAACCAATTGAGTAGCAGTCCTGAACTCCAAGGCAGTAAATAACTCCGTCTTTTAGATAATTGAGAGCCTCATGGTCATGATCCATTCCAACGATCACTGCATTACTGTCAAGTTCGGTAACGGCTCTGGCTGTACCTACAGGATTACTCATATTGCAGCATACAAACCCGTCTACATCCGGATGTTCATTTAAAATCTGTTTTGCCAGATCATATGCATTTTCTATGGAATCCATGTCGTATTCTACCGCCACGATTTCCATATTTTCGTACTTTGCTATTGTATCCTTTGCGCCTTGCGCGCGTTCTTCATGGCAGGGAGCGCCATGACTTCCAACAAGTATTGCAATTTTCCCCTTATATCCAAGTTTTTGACAAAGCTCTTCTGTTAAGTTGGCTCCATCCTGATAGTTATGAGTATTTCCGACATATGCAATTCTTTTACATCCCTCTTCAGCATCGGAACTTGAAAAAGTCATGACTTTATATCCTGAATCCACCATCTTATCAAGAACAGGTGTTATGGTTTTTGCATCTGCAACATCCACTCCGATCACATCATAGTTTCCCTGCTCTGCAGCAGCTAATCTCTTTCTCTGGTCTTCTTCGGAAGCAGCCTTAGGGGCCATATATTCATAGGTTATCTCTATGCCTTTATCCAAATATTTCTTTTGGGCATCTTCCATTCCAAGTGCAACCGCATCCCACCATGGATGAACAATTTTATATGTAAAATAGAAATTATATTGCTTTTTTTGTGGAACATAATCATCCAGCTCATGAACAAAATCCACGACGCTGCCAAGCCCCTCATCATTCGTTTTTCCACTTGAGAATCCACTGCATGCACCGGCTGCTGCAAATGTAAGCACTAATATCATCAATTTGTGAATATATATTCTATATTTCCCGAGCATAATTATCTCCTTGCTCCCATAGATACTCGCTATGTCCCTATATTAAATAATACTATATTTCGTCATTCTTTTATCTTAAAATTATATAAAAGAAAACTAATACATAATTTAGTTATATAAAAATTAATGTATCTATATTATCCAATCTGCTTTTTTGCCTAAAAATATTTGATACCTCTGGGCTAATAATGTATTATATTTTGTAGATTATTTTTATTTTGAAAGGACGCTTATGAGCAATTACATATTAAGCTGCTGTTCTACAGCAGATCTGACTAACGAGCATTTTAGCAAAAGAGACATCAGCTATATCTGTTTCCACTTCGAAATTGACGGAACAGAATTCCCGGATGATCTTGGAAAATCTATTCCATTCAAAGAGTTCTATACCATGATGGCAAATGGTTCAATGACAAAAACATCTCAGGTAAGTGTAGGTGAATATCTTGAGTACTTTGAAAAATTTCTTAAAGAAGGAAAGGATGTTCTTCATTTAACACTAAGTTCAGGAATATCCGGTACTCTTAATTCAGCTACTATTGCAAAGGAACAGTTAAAAGAAAAATATCCGGAAAGAAAGCTTTATGTAGTAGATTCACTTGCTGCTTCAGCAGGATATGGTCTACTTATGGATAAGCTTGCAGATTTAAGAGATGAAGGCATGTCAATTGATTCACTTTATGAGTGGGTTATCGAGAACAAGCTCAACTGCCAGCACTGGTTCTTTGTATCAGACCTCAAATACCTTGTAAGAGGCGGCCGTGTTTCAAAGGTTGCCGGAACAATCGGCAATGTACTTAATATCTGCCCTCTTATGAATGTAGATTATCAGGGGCACCTGATCGTAAGATCCAAGATCCGTGGTAAAAATGCTGTTATGAAAGCTCAGGTTCAGAAGATGGTTGAGCTTGCAGAAAACGGTACAGATTATGATGGAGAGTGCTACATCTCCAATTCAGACTGCTACGAAGATGCAAAAGCTGTTGCAGATATGGTTGAAGAAAAGTTCCCTAAATTAAAAGGACGAGTAAAGATCTTCAGCATTGGAACAACTATTGGAAGCCACACAGGCCCAGGTACAGTTGCACTCTTCTTCTGGGGAAACAAAAGAATCGATTAATAAATGACCGCATAATAAAGGCCATGGTAGAAATACCATGGCCCTTTTTGTGAATCATCCGCACATCAAAAAATATTATTCAGCAAGAAGTAAATGATGTACATCATAATCGTTAATAAGGTTAGTGATCTTTTTGTCATCGCCTATAAGTGTTACATCAAGTGGTCTGAATAAATTGAGTGATAATAAACCAACAATAGACTTCCCATCGATGTAGCTGTGCCCATCCTGCACATCGATTTCACATGCAGATTTTGAGTTCATATTGATAAACTGAACAATCTGTGACTTGCACCCTAGTGAAACCCTAACTTCTTTTTTCATTTTTCTTTTCCCCTTTTATCTCATAAGTACGCCGCAGCCTCAACAAAAGCAACAACAGAATTTATGATAGCACTTTGTGTACAAATTGTGAACAGGAAAAGAATAAAAAAAGTATAAATTATTAAATTAAGAATAAAATCTCTTTTCAAGTCGTTTTTCAAAGTCTGATTTTGGCATTGGATTATCATACAAAAAGCCTTGAACCACGTGGCATCCAACGTGTTTTAGAAGTTCAATCTGATCTTCTCTCTCAACACCCTCTGCAATAACACTAACTCCAAGTTCTTTTGCCATCATGATAATATTTCTTAACACTATTTCGTCGCTTTTGTTAAGATTATCGTTATTTATAAATGATCTGTCAATTTTTATCTCTGATACCGGAAAATCACGAAGAGTAGAAAGAGATGAAAAACCTGTTCCAAAATCATCAATTGAAGTTGCGATTCCATACTCTTTAAGTCTTTCAAGGAAAGCTGTCATGAGTATTCTCTCATCCTCACTTGAAGTCTCTGTAACTTCTATCTGGATCATCTTTCGCTCAACTCCGCTTTCATCGATTATCCTTATTATTTCCTTTGCAAGGTGCTTATAACTTAAGTCTTTCCTTGAGAAATTAACGGAAACAGGTACAGGGAGCATTCCTTTTTGTTTCCAGTCGTTGATATATTCGCATGTCTTTTTAAGGACATATAAGTCAAGAGATGCAACCATTCCCTCCTGCTCAAGAATAGGAACGAACTCGGTAGGATAAAGAACCACTCCGTTGCAGAACCATCTTGCCAGAGATTCACCACCAACTATTTCTCCCGTGATAGTGTCTACTTTTGGCTGAAGATATATCCTGAATTCTTCATTTGCAAGAGCTTCCTCGTATCTGTCCTCTATCTGTTTCTGTCTGTAAATTCTGGTACTCATAGCCTTATTAACAAAAACATATGGCTTATTTGCTACATTCTTGGCATAGTTACATGCCATAATAGCTCTTGAAATAAGCTGCCCAGGCTCTTTTAATGACTCATCCACGGCATATACACCTATGACAGCTGCAATGGTAAATTCATCCCTCTTGCCGTTTTTTTCGCCATAAACCGGTACTGCAGACAAGAACTTAAGGAATTCTTTTGTCCTCTCTTTTTTGATGAGTGCAGTAAAATTATCGCCACCAAAATGAGCAACAATCTCATCAGGTCCACAAAATTCCCTGAGTTTTTTCGCGTAGCGCTTCATTATCTCATCACCCTCAGCAAGCCCATATCTCCTGCTGATAAGGCCATAGCTCTTTAAATTAAAATAGAATGAATCATATTCATATATAGCTTTGGTGCCACAGAGTTTAGTGGCGTACTGAACAAATCCACCTGAATTGGGAAGGCCTGTAAGATACTGAGTAAGGGCGCTCTTTTCAACCACCTGTGATAAAAGAAAACGCTCCATATGGAAAGAAAGTATATCAATGATAACAGCAAAAGCCTTATATTCTTCCTCTGACCAGCCCTTATCACCATAAAGATAAACATTATATGTAACTTCCTTGCGTCCAGCCATTTTATGTTTAAAAAGATATGCTGGTGCTTCTTTTTCAGGCACAGGTCCAAATAGTGGTATTACCACATCAGGTTCGCCAGCTTTATCAGAATCCTTGGAATCAGACACTATTGCAACAATTGAGCGCAAAGCAAATTCCTTGGCAACATCAGAAAGAGCCCCCGGCGATATTTCGGGAGTCACATCCTCTTCAGATAAAATCTGTACGTAATTTTCAAAACTTCTTTCAAATGTCATGGACACATCCTCATTTATTTTTTGTAAAAGTGTGACACAATATAATTTTATAAAAAAAAACACTTTTTTTCAATTACATACAAACCATAAAATAATAAATATTGAAATTTAATTGCATTGAAAAAGGCTATGCCATATTATGGCATAGCCTTTAGCTTCGTTAGAAAATTATTTCTTGTTTACAAGATCCTTAAGAGCCTTACCAGCCTTGAACTTAGGTGCTACAGATGCAGGAATCTTGATAGCTGCGCCAGTCTGAGGATTCTTACCTGTTCTAGCAGCTCTCTTTGTTGTCTCGAATGTACCGAAACCAACAAGCTGAACCTTACCCTTCTTCTTAAGCTCCTTTGTTACTGTGTCTGTGAATGCGTTAAGTGCTGCAGCAGCGTCCTTCTTTGAAAGTCCTGCTTCCTTAGCGATTGCATCGATAAGTTCTGTCTTGTTCATTTAATTTTCCCTCCAAAAAGAAATTATTTATTACAAAGCCCATTTTACCACTAATATGTACTCATAACAACAGTAAAATGCAGAAAAATACTATGTTTTTCTGATTTTTTCCCTTTTTTACCTAGAATTTAAGGCGATTTCGATCATTTTCCCCAGATAAGTGAAGTCAGTTATATCGGATTGAGGCATTTTTCGCGAATTATTTCGTGTATTATACAACACAATATAACCCATTTGATATTTTTCATTCATCTTATAAAAGAAAGCATGCTTTATTCCATTGTCCCTAAAGAACTCCAAAGCACTTGTCAACCTCAACTGATTCTCCGGAGTATCTACAACAAACACTCCATTGTCATCGAATTTTTCATCAAATGCCCTGTCTGTTGCATATCCCAGTTCACTTACATGTTCCTCGATCATGCCAAGTTTTTGATCATTCTCATTGCCTGTATCAGTCCTACGCTTAAAGCCAATGTAACTTTCTTTAACATTTTTGAAAAAAATATATCCTTCATCAATTTCATAGGTGGCGATAAGCTGCATGAATGAAGTTACAATAGTCTTATTGCCAAAACCGAAAAATCCATCCAAAAATCCCAATACCAGCTTAGTCTTATCCTGCGGCTTGGCATAGCCCACGATCCCTCCGATCGTATCAAGCTCGCCATCTATTATAGGGCCATGAACTTCAGAGTTATACATCACATATCTGTTTTTTCCTCTGTTCTTGGCTCTATAAAGCATCTTGTCTGCAAGGTTAAAAAGCTTATCATAGGAATCTACATCTTTAGGATAATTGCCCGTTCCTATTGATACTGTGACAAGCGGATAACCATCCTTATCAAACCGCATTTTCTCTACACGTTCACGGATTGCTTTTAAATAATTTCTAAGTCCATTCGAATCAGACTTGCCATTTATGACAAGCATGATTTCATCGCCACCGATTCTTCCGGCTTTTCCATCATTTTTCAAAACATCCAGGACTATTTTTCCAACTTCAAGAAGGATCTTATCTCCAAATGAATGTCCCATGGTATCATTTATCTTCTTGAAGTTATCAATGTCCATGATACATAGTGAGAAGCCATCACTTCCTTCGACCATCCTGGATTTGGCATAATCAATTATAGCCTGTTTGTCTAAAAGACCTGTTCCATAGTCGATGGAATGACTACTCCCACCATTAAGTGTCTCAACATCTTTTAATGAAATGGAAATATTCTTTGGATTGCCATCTGCTCTATGGCAATCAGCGATCACCCAGAACAGATTATTGTTTTTCCCAAAAATGCGAAAGCAGAGCGTCTCGCCGGTTGTACTGGCGAGATGCTCTACCATTTCATACAATAAATGCTGGTCATCCGGATAAACATTAGACAGAAAGCTCTTTTGATCCGGGTCTGAAACATAATCAGAAAAAGCAAAATCAGCGTCGATAATATTTAGTTCCTCATCAACTATCGCAATTCCTGCATTATCTGAAGCCATAGCTACTCCTAAAAGGTGGCCTAATCATAAAATATCCTGGAATCCAGGTCTGTAAAGGTGTCTTGGAATACCGTCAACCATGATTGGTCCAACATCACCCTGAATAAGAGGTCTTACATAGGTGATGAACTCATTAGTTACATATGTGCCTTCTTTATTGATCCATTCTCTTGGAACTGTTCTTTCGTCATTGGCAATCTTATGAACATCTTTAACTTCTGTTCCGGCCTGATAAGGGTCATCAGAAAGTCTCTCGATAACAACCATCTTTCCGCTGTCACCTTCGTCCGCAGCCTTCATCGCTGCACCGCCAACTTCATAAGCTTCAAGAATATCAACTCTTGATGCACAATGGCTTGCTGCTCTCTGAAGTGTTGAAAGCTCGATAGCACGAGTCTTACAACCGCACTCGCTGGCAACAACATTGCAAAGATATCTTGCAGTTCCTGTAAGCTGCTTATGTCCAAATGCATCAACATACTCAATGTTGTTGTCCATATCACTTACATACTTACCATCTTTTGTTCTGATACCTTCTGATACAGCAACAACGATGGATGCTTTATTTTTAAGCAGGGATTTGATTTTCTTAATGAATGCATCCATATCAAATGGAATTTCAGGAAGATAGATTGCATCAGGTCCGTCACAGTCCTCGCCTCTTGCAAGTGCTGTTGCGCCTGTAAGCCATCCGGCATTTCTTCCCATTACTTCAACGATAATAACCTGTCCATGACTGGTTTCAAGGGACCAGCTGTCTCTGATGATCTCTTTAACAGAGGTTCCGATATACTTGGCTGCTGAGCCATAACCCGGTGTATGATCTGTAAGTGCAAGGTCGTTATCAATTGTCTTAGGGCAACCAACAAACCTTATATCAGATCCGGAAATAATAGCATAATCTGAAAGCTTTTTGATCGTATCCATAGAGTCGTTTCCGCCAATATAGATAAAGCAATCAATTTCAAGTTTTGTCAGGATATCAAATATCTTCTCATAGATCTCTTTGTTCTCAAAGATTTCTGGGAGTTTAAATCTGCATGATCCCAAATATGCAGATGGGGTTCTCTTCAAAAGCTCAATATCAAGTCCGCTCTGAATGTGATCTGAAAGGTCAACATATCTCCCTTCCATAAGTCCCTGGACGCCGTGGATCATTCCATAAACCTTGTTGTATCCACGATCCTTAGCAGTTCTGTAAACTCCGGCAAGTGACGAGTTGATAGCTGCTGTAGGACCTCCCGACTGTCCAACAATAACGTTACGTTTCTTTTTCTGTACCATTTCCTCCAGTCCCCTTTCACGAAATATCATGTACTATTATTATATTCAAAAAAACGTCAACTGTCACTATTTATATCAAATTATCGACTATTCTTAAGTATCCGGTAAAAGAACCACATCCATACTGATCGGGTTGTGGTCTGAATACTGGAATACTGTGTTGTGTGTTCTAATGCCCTGAACAGCAACATTGCTAGAAACTATGAAACCATCTATAACGTAGTACTGGAATGCATTTGGTGACTTATCCTGAGCATCAGCATACACTCTGTCCAGAGATCTGCATGTAGGATTGGAAACATCTGTCATAAACTGAAAATCGACACCAAATTCTGACACATCTATTACTCCTGCCTCCCAGTTACCTTCAAGCACCGGATAGCTGCTTGTATCAATATTGGAAAAGACCTGATTAAAATCGCCACCGGCTATTACATAATTGCCTTTATTAAACTCTTCTTTCATAATCTCTTTTAACATATTAGTCTGGGCAATCTTGCCTTCACCATCGTCATAGGCTTCCAAATGAAGATTTATAAGAACAAGCTCTTTTTCAGAATTCTCAATAGGCATCCTCATTACCTGAAGGCATCTCTTAAGATTGCCTGTCCTAAGCGGCCATGAAAAAGGACATGGAAGCTGTATTCGCTTAGCTTCATCAATCACAAACGAACTGTAAGTAGCAATTCCGCCTTCAACTTTTCCAATAGGAGGAATCGGATAAGGAACAAAAGAAACCTTGAAATTGTAAGCAAAAGTACTCTGACTCTTGGCAGCATAACATCCGGATTTCTTTTTTATATACTCATACTCATCAACAAAATGAGATCTTGTAGAATTGCGATCCATCTCCTGAACCATTAAAATATCAGGATTTATCTCATCTATTCTGTCAACAATACCCTCAAGATTATACCCGACTCTTTCATAAGTCGCAGTATTTACCATTTTTCCACCATCCATAAAGAAATCGGCGTTATCGCCAAGGGCTCCATATCCAATATTCCATGCCATAATCCTTATGGACTTATTTGTCTTCAAGGTCTTTCCGCCATAGTTCTCAACTTCAAGCTTTTCTACAGCTGCAGGATTATACTCATCCAGAGTAAGGTATCCCAATACCGTAGCTACTATGAGAATCAAAAAGGCAAGTACTGAACAAACTGAAATAATTAGTGGTTTAATGATCTTCTTCACATTTCCTCCTAAAAAAAGAACTTCCGTCACCAGGAAACACACGAATGCCTGGCAAACGGAAGTTTTAAAAGTTTTTCTTAAAAGTCCTCTTCCATAAGGGCAAGTTTCTTACCTCTTGCTTTACCTAATCCATAGAATACTGAAGCTACGACTATAACACAGACACCTGCAACAGCACATCCAATCAAGAGTTTCTTTTTGTCTTCATCAAAGCTGTCCCATATCTCCATTGCCTGATCAAGCTTGTCCTTAGCAAATTCAATTACAGCATCTACAAATTCTGTCATAGTCCCCCTCCTATACATCTTTTTCTTTTATATCCTTATTGTAACTCTTTAATTTTCTTTCCTCAAGCTTTTTAAGGCAGTAGTCCTTCCAAACAAAGTCTATGATTGCCGCAAAAGGAATAGCTAAAAGAATACCTACAACTCCGAATAGTCTGCCTCCTAAAATGATGGAAATCAGGATCATAAGAGGTGAAACGCCAAGACTCTCTCCGAAAAGCTTAGGCTTAAGGACATATCCGTCAATTGTCTGCAGCACAATTGTAAATACCAAAAACCATAATGCATGCCATGGTTTAACAAGGACAAGGATAAAGCCGCCAATAAGCGCACCAACTATAGGTCCAAACGTAGGAGCAAGATTGGTAACTCCAACGATCACAGAAATAAGTACAGAATAGTTCATTCCTGTAACAAGCATAAAGATAAAGTTAATAACTCCCACTATGACTCCATCAATAATATCAAAGCTTATATATCTGATAAGAATCTGATTACATCTTGCAAGAAAATCTCCTGCACTTACATAGGTCTTTTCCTTCAATATCAGACTCATTACCCTTGATATTCCATTTATCAGTCTCTGCTTGTCAAGCATAAGATAAATTGCCAGTATAAAAGCGATCACTGCATCAAAAAAGCCTTTTCCTGCACTTACAGATCCATCTAAAATATTCTGCATATTTTCCTGATTTGTAAAATACTTACTGATATTATCAAGGGCTCTTTCGCCAAGTCCTGCAAGCCCGCTTATATCAATACCAAATACCCTATTACCGGACTGATTTTCAAAACTGTCGAGCAACTGTTGTGATGAAGCAATGTACGATCCCAGATTCGAAGCAAAAGTACTTACGCTGTCCGCAACCTGTGGAATAAGTGCCACAAACAAAAGAACTACCGCAGCTATGATAACAACTATCGTCGTTGCAACTGAAAGCTTCCACTTTGTCTTTTCATTTTTGATCTTCTTAAAGATTGATCCGTTAAATGTACGGGCTAAAGGATCAAAAATATATGCTATTACTGCTCCTACTACAACCGGTTTGATAAATCCATATAAATTCCCAAACAGATCAAGAATTTCAGGAAGATGTGACAGCAACATATAAAATAAAACTGCAGAACAGGTAGCAATCGAATAGGAAACCCACCTTTTCTTAAACCACTTACCATTGAATTTCATAACTACCTCCTTAAAGGAAAATGATCATCCAAATTCATCATATTTTTTCGGTTTTCTCAGTTGTTTTGTGCTCTTCTTTTTAGCTTTTTTCCTGACTGTTTTCTGATGATGGTCCTGATACAGGACTTTAACCGCAGGATGGAAAAATCTGTTGATAAAAGCTCCGATAAAGAAAATATACATACAGGAATACAGCCAAAACATCATGATCACAGGCGTAGCCAGACTTCCGTAAAGAGAATAGTTGTCAGTCATATCAACATAAACAGAGAATATCCATGAAAAGACATACCAGACAACTGCTGAGAAAACTGCCCCCGGAAGCTGATAAATAAATTTAAATTTTGCACTTGGAACATAGGTATATATAAGTGCAAACATAAAAAGCGCAATTCCTATAACAAGTATAAACCTAAAATTGACTAAAAACGTAAAAACATATGAAACCGGTAAATACAAATTAATAAAAAAGCCTTCTATCAGTTTGCCGAAAACCATAAGCACCAGCATCAGAAGCATAATAACGATCATCACCAGTGTATAAACCGAAGCAATGAGTCTTAAATAAATATAATTTCTTCGTTCATCTATGTCATAGATACAGTTAAGGCCTCTGATGAGAGCCAACATTCCAAGTGATCCCGCCCAGATAGTGATGATAGCAGAAAAAGACAATATGGCCGGAGACTGCATATAGGCTTCATCTACAAGTCTTACAATAATATCGTGGGCAAAATACGGTGTGGCCTGAATAATGGCTCGCACCAGATCCTCTTTGGTAGCTGTGGTATATGGCAGTAAGGATGTAACCAAAAGAAGAAGAGGGATAAATGAAAGAATCAGAAAAAAAGCTGTGCTGCTTGCAAACGCTGCAATATTCTTTTTTTGCATCTTTGTAGCAAAGTCCACTCCCATTGCTATAAGTGCAGCTTTTACATTCATAACTGATCTCCCTGTTTGTAGTACAAAAGGAAAAAGCAGCCAATATTTCATGGCTGCTTTTGATTCCTAATTTACCCCAAAATGCCGTTTCCTGTTATTTGACTCCTAGCTAACGCCAGGTGGGTTACCGCAACCATTATCGCTGTCTTCCTCTCCCAAAGCTTGTTCTGCGCATGCGCAGAGCCGAAGGCGTGACATAAAAAATGGTGATGTAGGAGTCCCGTTTAAAGTAATGTAGGTTCAAATTACACAGGAGATGTCGGACACCCCAGGAGAAGTACTTGTGTACTTCTAACTCTATTATATTCAAAATGCCTTATTTTTCAAGGGTCTACGCGTTTTTTAACAGTATTTTTATGAAAACTTAAACTTATTAAATTGCCCTTGTAGCCTCTTTTAACCAGCTCTTTACATCTTCATCATCGATGAAAGGAGACACCTTCTCATAGACCATCTTGTGGTAATTATTGAGCTTTTCAATGTCCTTAGGCTGCATGTATTTCTTGTCAATTGCCTCAAGGTCAATAGGTGCATAAGTGAGATGGTCAAATCCAAGGAATCTTCCATACTCATTAGTTTCTCTCTCAACTACCTCAACAATGTTCTCAATTCGAATACCGTGGCTTCCCTCAATGTAAACACCAGGCTCGTCAGAAACGATCATTCCAGGCTGAAGAACTGCCTCATGCATGCCCTCATTAAATCTCCATCTAATGTTGTGAGGTCCCTCATGGACATTAAGCATATATCCGATTCCATGGCCTGTGCCGTGGTTGTAGTCAATGCCCATTTCCCAGAGTGCCATTCTTGCAAAAGTATCTACGTTTCTACCTGTGCAGCCCTCCATAAACTTGGAAGATGCAAGACCTAGCATTCCCATTACAGTTGCTGTGTAGTGTTTCTTTATCTCCTCTGAGATCTCACCAACTACAATAGTTCTGGTAACATCAGTTGTTCCGCCCATGTATGTAGCACCTGAGTCAACAAGGAGCATTCCATCAGCTTTAACTTCTGCTGCATTATCTTTGGTAGCTTCGTAATGAGCCATTGCGGCATTAGCCTTGTAAGCACTGATAGTAGGGAATGAAAGCTCTATAAATCCTGGAAGTGATGCTCTCATACCATCGAGCTTTTCAGCTGCAGTATACTCAGTCATAGGGATCTTTCCTACATTCTTTTTTACCCAGTAAATAAACTTAGTAAGAACAACGCTGTCCTTTAAGTACACTTCTCTGATGTTTTTAAGCTCAGTTTCATTTTTGACAGCCTTCATGATCTCTGTAGGGTCCTTCTCATTCTTCAAAAGAACTCCTGCCTCTTTTGTCCTGTCAAGAAGTGTCTTATATGTAAGGAAATTAGTGTTTCTCTTATCGCAAAGAACATTTCCATCAAGTTTAACTTCTGAGATAAAATTCATTACCTCATGATAATCTTTGAGTTCGATGCCCACTTTATCGCAATATGCCCTTACTTCATCTGTCACCTCTTTTTCCTGAACAAAGAGAACAAATCTGTCGAAAGTAATATATGCATACGCAAGCGCAACAGGATTGCATTCAACATCGCTTCCACGAAGGTTTGTAAGCCACATGATATCATCAAGCTTACTTAACAGATGGGCAGTTGCTCCGAACTCTCTCATCTTGCTTCTGACATTTGCAAGCTTCTCCTTAAATGATCTGCCACAAAGCTCGTCAGACAGTACATACATATCGTGACAAGGAAGTGCAGGTCTGTCAGTCCAGACATCCTCAGCAAGATCTTTATCGATCTTGTATTTTACAGCTTTGCCGGAAAGCTTTTTCTCATAACTCTCTCCAACACTGGTTGATATAACTTTTCCATCAAAGCCTAATGTCTCTCCATCTTTCATATTGTCAAAAAGAAATTCTGCAATTGTAGGGACACCTGGATTAAGCATCTTAAAGAGTTCTACTCCAGTGCCCTTCATCTGATTCTCTGCCTGGATGAAATATCTTCCATCAGTCCACATTCCTGCAAAATTCTGTGATACTACCAGTGTTCCGTTAGATCCGTCAAATCCACAGAAATACTCTCTTACTTTGAAGAAATCTGCAGAATACTCAGAATTGTGATAGTCTGAAGTTGGCATAATATAGTAATCAATGCCATTTTTTGCCATTGCAGCGCGTAATTTCTCAAGTCTGTCTTTTATAACTGTATTCTCATTTGCCATTTAATAAATCCTCCTGCAAAACACTATTTTATATTTTATGATTTAAGTATATAATTATCAATACATTCTTGTTTTATAAAAAAAGGAGTTGTTATGGAAGAAAAAGATATTTTAAAGCTTATTGACCACACACTTTTACAGGCTGATGCCACATGGGAGCAGATCGTTGCACTTTGCGATGAAGCAGTTAAATACGGAACTGCTACCGTATGCATCCCACAGACATATCTTAAAAGAGTTCACGATAAATATGGCGACAGCTTAAAGCTCTGCACGGTTATTGGTTTCCCTCTTGGCTATAACTCAGCTTCATCTAAAGTTGTAGAGGCAAAGGATTCTATCGCTGATGGTGCAGAAGAAATTGATACTGTTGTAAATATCAGTGATGTTAAAAATCACAGATACGATGAAGTCAGAAAAGAGCTTAAGATGATCCGTGAAGCTTGCGGAGACAAACTTCTTAAAGTTATCATCGAGACTTGTTATCTTACAGAAGAAGAAAAGATCGAGCTTTGCAAGATCGTTACAGAAGCAAAAGCAGATTACATCAAGACTTCAACAGGCTTTGGCAGCGCAGGTGCTACCCTTGAAGACATCGAGCTCTTCAAAAAGCACATCGGTCCTGATGTTAAGATCAAAGCAGCTGGCGGAATCCGCACAATAGAAGATGCTCTTGCTTATGCAAATGCAGGCTGCAGCCGTATCGGTTCTTCAAAGGTTGCTCCTCTTATCGCAGCAAAATATAACCTTTAATCTTAAATAAAAAACTCACGTAGAAATCTACGTGAGTTTTTTCATACTTTTTATTACCGCTCCGACATAGGAACATATTCTTTTCTTGGCTCTATAGCCATATATGCAGGTCTGATGATCTTGCCGTTGTTGGCCAGCTCTTCCATTCTATGAGCACTCCAGCCCACTATCCTTGCTATTGCGAAGATGGTCGGATAAAGCTCTTCAGGAAGCTCAAGCATTCTGTAAACAAAACCTGAATAGAAATCCACATTGGCACTTACACCTTTGTACATTTTCCTCTCGCCGCTGATGATCTTTGGTGCGAGGCGCTCTACCATTTCATAAAGAGCAAGTTCATCCTCTTTTCCCTTTTCAACAGCGAGTTTTTCAACAAAGCTCTTTAAGATCATAGCTCTTGGATCAGATTTAGAATAAATGGCATGACCGATACCGTAGATCAGTCCTGATTTATCAAATGCCTCTTTATTCAGGATCTTATCAAGATAAGCTCCTACCTCTTCTTCATCTTTCCAGTCTTTGACATTTTGCTCAATATCATCAAACATGTGCACAACCTTGATATTGGCACCGCCGTGACGAGGCCCCTTTAAAGAACCGATGGCAGCGGCGATAACAGAATAAGTATCTGTAAGACTTGAGCTCACTACATGTGTTGTAAAAGATGAATTGTTACCACCGCCATGCTCCATATGGAGCACCAGACAAATATCCAAAAGCTTTGCTTCAAGCTCTGTATACTTGCTGTCAGGTCTAAGGAGATAAAGAATCGTCTCTGCAGTAGAAAGCTCCTCCTTTGGCGGATGGATAATGAGGGAATTGCCCTCATGATAATGGTTGTAGGCATGATACCCGTAAATTGATAAAAGCGGGAACATACTGATCAGCTGAAGTGACTGCCTAAGCACATTAGGAAGTGAAACATCATCAGCAAGATCATCGTAGGAATAAAGAGTCAGAACGCTCCTTGCAAGAGTATTCATCATATCCCGGCTCGGAGCCTTCATGATGACATCTCTTACAAAGCTAGGCGGAAGACTCTTATATATTCCAAGTAATTTTTCAAATTCAAACAGCTCTTTTCCAGAAGGAAGTTTATCAAATAAGAGTAGATACGTGCATTCTTCAAATGCAAATCTGTTTTCCTTAACTGCAGCATCTATCAGGTTGTGGACATCATAGCCTCTAAAGTAGATCTCACCGTCTTTTGGAATTTCTTTGCCATCAACAACCTCTTTGGCAATAATCTCAGAAATTCTTGTAAGGCCGGTAAGTACGCCCTTTCCGTTTAAGTCTCTCAAGCCTCTTTTTACATCATATTTGATAAAAAGATCATTCTCAATCTGATCAGCTGCTTCTGAAAGCTTAGATAGCTCAACAATCTCCGGTGTGTTATCCGAGTAGTACCCTTTTCCTAAATCCATACGCACCTCCTGTTATATAAGCATTTTTTAGTAGAATTTCTTTTTTCCTTTCTCTATAAAGAGATTTCCAATGATATAGAAAGCAAGAACAACAATGTAAACGATGGCATGCAGGTCAGGCCTTGAATACAAGTCACATCCGATTCCTACAAGCCCTAATACCATAAGTATCAGTCCTTGTAAAAAATGTCTCGGAAAAGCATATGTCTTGAAGCCTTCCCTATCCTTCATCTTCTTGACATTAACTGTAGGTGGAACCATTATTCCAACTTTTATTATATCATTAGCTTTCATCTGCTCGGCGTAATAAATTATGATAGCGCCGCCAAAAATAATCAAAATATCAAAAATATTACTAAATGTATCCATTTACTTACAGGCTAAGGAAATTCCTTACTGCCTTCTCCATTTCTGTTTTATCTACTACTGTCTTGTGTAATACATCAGCTGTTCTTATAGATGTTACAGCCTCAGGTATTTCAACCTTTGAAACTTCGCTGAGCTTATCAGCAAGTTCAAAGTCATCTTTGCCCTCTTCTGCAATTCCAAGAGCATTTATAACGCTTCTTGTGAATTTGTATGGGCTTGCTGTGGAAGCAATAACCGAAACAGTCTTATCACCTGTCTCTTTTACGTATTTATTATATACGCAGCTCGCTACAGCTGTATGGGTATCAATGAGGTATCCTGTCTTATCAAAAAGATTTTTGATAGTCTCAAATGTCTCATCTTCAGAAGCATAGCCCCCAAAGAAATCAGTGAGTTTTTCTCTCATCTCATCTGTGATCTCATACTTTCCATCTTTAGAAAGCTTTTCCATGAACTCGGCGTCTTTTGCCGAATTATCACCTGAAATATGGTAGATAAGTCTCTCAAGGTTAGATGAGATAAGGATATCCATTGAAGGTGATGCTGTAAGTACAAAGTCACGGTTTCTGTCATACTCACCAGTCTTAAAGAAGTCGAAAAGTACCTTATTTGAGTTGGATGCACATATAAGCTTTGAAATTGGCACACCCATATTTTTTGCGTAATAAGCTGCAAGGATATTGCCAAAGTTACCTGTAGGAACTACTACGTTTATGCTGTCGCCATCTGCAATTCTGCCCTCTTTGAGGAGTTTTGCATAAGAATAAACATAATAAACAATCTGAGGAACAAGTCTTCCAATGTTGATAGAATTGGCAGATGAAAACTGGAATCCCTTGCCGTCCATTTCTTTTGCAAGCTCAGGATCTGTAAATATCTTTTTAACACCTGTCTGCGCATCGTCGAAATTGCCCTCGATACCTATAACGCATGTGTTAGCACCTTTTTGTGTGACCATCTGCTTTTCCTGGATAGGGCTTACACCGTGCTTTGGGTAAAAGACAATGATCTTTGTGCCGGGAACATCAGCAAAACCTGCAAGAGCAGCCTTTCCTGTGTCACCACTTGTAGCTGTAAGAATAACTATCTCATTCTTAACGTTATTCTTTTTAGCAGCTGTAACCATAAGATAAGGCAGAATTGAAAGAGCCATATCCTTAAATGCAATAGTTGAACCATGATAAAGTTCAAGATAGAAAGCCCCGTCTGCTTCTGTTAAAGGAGCTATCTCCTCTGTGTCAAATTTGGAATCATATGCATGTGAAATGCAGTATTTAAGTTCTTCCTCAGTATAGTCAGTAAGGAATAACTTCATTACTTCATAAGCTGTTTCCTGATAGCTTAAAGATGCAATTTCTCTAAGTGATCTTTCAAGATGTGGAATATGGTCCGGAACATATAAACCGCCGTCGCCCGCAAGACCTTTTAAGATAGCTTCAGATGCATGGATATTGCCTAAAGCTCCTCGTGTGCTACTATACAAAACTTCCTTTGCCATTGCCTTCACTCCTCTTTTGTTGGTAAAATAGATATGGTTAGTATACCATACAGCCAAACAGTATATCCATAATAATTTAGCACTTTGAATTAGTAAAGTAAATAGCGGGGGACTACTTTTGAAGCAAAGAAAACATACCGGAGTGTATAAGACGGCTTTAAAAAACGGCACACCGTCTTACAGAACATCCATAGTTTTTAATGGAAAGCACATATCGCTTGGCTCATATCCGACTTTGAAAAAAGCCAGTGCTGTTTATGATGAAAGCTACTACATTCTCCACAGTGAAAACTTTGTAATTTCTTCCTACAAAAAAGGAATGAACCTTCCTTTTGAAAAGTGCGTGATACTAATCAACTTCCGAGACAAGGGTATATATATCCCGAATCCCATCTATCTTGAAAAAAAATATTTTCTTTACTACTTATCTCCTGATGAAATCTTGAAATTTGATATAGATGATCTTTTTTACTACTCATCCCACAAGATCATGAAGCGCGGAGGACATCTGTTTGTTGCTGATTACGGAAGCCAGCTCTCTGTCTTGCAGCGCTACGGAATAAAAAGTTATGCTGTATCCGGCAGAGACTATCTTTTTGCCAATGATGATCCCTTTGATCTTAGATATGAAAATATAATTATCCTGAATCGTTACCACGGTGTAAGGCAGTTTGCCCACAAGGGCTTTATCAAATACAAGACCTTCATACATATTAAGAGTAATTATGTTGTAGGCGTCTACAATTCAGAAATTGAAGCAGCCATTGCCTATAATAAGGCTGCAGATATACTTATAAAAAACGGGGTTAATAAGAAATATCAGTTAAACTATATTGAAGATCTCACTGCCTCGCAGTATGCCGACCTTTATGTGAAAGTTAAAATTCCTAAAAAGATATATGATTTAAAAAGCAATAGCATTAAAACATAATTTTTTATTTGGATACATCAAATTTTAATGAGATTATTCTAATCTTATGTACTACACTTAAATTGCTGCCTGGGTTTTTCTTTCTTTCCCCACGGCAGCATTTTTTATCACATTCAGGAGAAAAAATAAATGGCAAATCCCATTCCCAAAAAGTATTCAAAAGACATGACAAATGGCGATACCTTCAGCCTTATCATAAGCTTCATGATTCCGATGATGATAGGAAATATCTTCCAGCAGTTCTACAATATAGTAGATACTATTATTGCCGGAAAGTTCATCGATTCCAACGCTCTTGCCGCTGTAGGTTCAACAGGTCATATAACAAATCTCTTTTTTGCACTTGGAAACGGACTTGCAACAGGAATAGGTATTATTGTTTCTCAGTTCTTTGGTTCAGGCGATAAAGATGGTGTAAGAAAAACGATTACCAACGCCTTCTTTATGGTAAGTGCTACCTCTATATTTGTGGGATGCCTTGGTGCTTTTCTGTCCCGTCCGGTACTGGTTTACGGTTTGAAAACTCCTGATGAGATCCTTGAAAGCTCAGTGATCTACATGTCTATAACCTGCATAGGTTTTATAGGTACAGCTCTTTATAATACAATTTCCTACATCATGCGAGGAATCGGCGATTCCAAAACGCCCCTTTATTTCCTTATTGTATCCAGTTTTCTTAATATCCTGATGGACCTTGCCTTTGTTATTTACTTTGATTTTGGAGTAAAGGGTCTTGCTATAGCAACTATAACAGCTCAGGCTCTATCCGCTGCCCTTTCAATTGGATATGCTCTTTTGAAAAATCCAGTATTTAAATTTGAGAAAAGAGATTTCGTACTGGATAAAAATATAATAATCAAATGCTACACACTAGGTGGATCAATGGCGCTTCAGAGCGGACTTATCGCCCTCTCTTTTGTCATACTCCAAAGAGTTATCAACTCTTTCGGAGCAGTTGTTATCGCCGCCTTTACTACAACAAGTAAAATTGAAAATCTTGTAAATATGCAGTTCAAAGCACTTGGAGATTCTCTGTCCACCTACTCAGGCCAGAATATCGGAGCCAGAAAAGGTGACAGGGTAAAGAAAGGCTATAGAGTCGGTATGACAATGATGGGCACATACGCCCTTATCATGATCCCTCTTATGTGGATATTCGGCGATTTCCTAATGAGAGTATTTGTAAATGAGCCTGAAGTAATAGCCTTTGGCAAAACAGCCATGAGGATCCTTTCAAGCTTCTATCTCCCACTTGGAACAATCTACGTCTGCCGCGGAATCCTCAACGGAGCCGGCGACGCAAAGTTCCCACTAATATCCGGCATCTCAGAAATGGTCGGCCGAGTAATATTCCCTGCCTTTTTTTGCTCTCTTCCTTTCCTCGGAGCCTGGGGCCTTTGGATATCTACCGGCATCACCTGGACAATAGTCGGCGTCACCGCCTTCATCCGCTACCACCAAAAATCCTGGCGCAAAGGCCTCTTCTAAGGTCATCACGCCATCCCTGACAGTAGTGCCCCACCTGCGGGGACCGCTTACTCTGCAGGTGGGGCGCTACTGTCAGGGATGGAGCGATGGCGTTAGAAGAGTTCCAAAGTACACTATCAGTTCATTTACATTGCTTCTTTTTCCAATGCTCTGTAATCAACTTTTCCCCTTGATGTTCTTGGAAGCTCATCACGAAACTCTATTATCTCAGGCACCATATAACCTGGCAGCTTTACTCTGCATTTATCAAGAATTGCCTGCTTAATACTTTCGCTTTTTTCTATTCCTTCTTTTAATACTACCATTGCCTGTGGATAGTTTATTCTCTTTTCATCAGGTATTCCAATAACACAGCATAATTCAACTGCCGAATCTAAATATAAAGCTTTCTCAATGCGGTCAGGAAAAATCTTGGTTGTTTGTCCGTCTTCGCCTTTAGTCATAATGATTCTTTTAATACGTCCAGTCACACGGATCACACCGTCCTCGTTTATGTATCCCAGGTCACCTGTGCGCATCCATCGCCTTCCATCATCATGGATATTTATCAGTTTATCTGTTGCTTCGCTATTATTATAGTATCCCAACATCAGCGTTGGACCGCAAATGCATATTTCTCCTTCTTCTCCATATTGCTTTTCAACACCAGTCTCCGTATCAATTGTTTTAAATAGCATTTTAGGCAAAGGAATCCCAACGCTTTCCATATCGTTTACGTTATCAAATGTTGCTGATGCTGCACTGGTGACTTCCGTCATTCCTAATCCTTTCTTTAGAGCATACTTACAGCCACATCTTTTCAGAGTATCATTAATAGTAGTTTCAACCTCATCAGTCATGCCCTCACCACCATATACAACATATTTCAGCGATGACAAATCATACTTTTCAATATGAGAAATCTTAGGTATCACCTCGCAGTATGCTGGTACTGTGTTAACATGGTTAACTCTATATTTCTTTACATAATCAGCAAATTTGTATGGCTCATATTTAGGCAATAGTACAAGCTTCATTCCAAACACAAGAGGCTCAAGCATACTATTTGTCAGGCAATAATTTACAAATGGTGGCAAAACAGCCATCATACACTCCTGTCTTACAGGTCCCATTGTCTTTCCAACCTGCCAGATCTCAGCATTAATACTATAGTTGGATATCATGCATCCCTTGGGTTCACCAGTTGTCCCTCCTGTATGTGATATGATTGCCATCTCATAACAATCTTTTTTCACAGGAGCCACAGGAATATCATGTCCTTTCCGAATAAAGTCTTTCCAGCTAATAAACATACTATCTAGTCTGATTTTCTTTTTAGATAAGTTATATGCAGCTTTAAGAGCAAGCGGTAATGAGTCTGAAGGAGAAGCTACTATAACCTGCTCAACAGATGTCTTATCTATATCACCTGCGATAGTCGGATAAGCCCCATCAAAAATAATGGCAACCCTGCTTTTTACTTCATTTAAATAATTCATCGTTTCCTCTTTACCCGCCAATGGATGGATCATATTGGCTACAGCGCCTATCTTATTAAGAGCATACACACAGTAAAGTGCTTCTGGAATACTTGGGAGTGCCACTGTAACAATCTCATTTTCCTTAACACCAGCCTTCAAAAAAGCTGCTGCAGCCCTATCTATATTTTCAAAGAGTTCGCCATACGTTATCTTTCGCCCCATATATATAATGGCGATATCTTCAGGAAAATCCTTATTATTCTCATACATGTACTCAAAAATGGTACACTCCGGAAGCTTTGCATTTATGGCTTCTTCGCTGTAATACTTAAGCCAAGGCTTATCAATTGATGGATACCCCGTTAGTTCCCCTATCTGTCTGTCAAGCATTGTTTTTCCCCTCCTCTTCACCAGTCAACAACAACTTTATTACAGATATTATAAAGTAATTATTTATAAATTGTTAATCGTTTTTTTTATTTTTTATAAAACTTTGAGCCAATTCTGTTTGATTCAGAATTGGCTCAAAAGAAAATGATTTTTACTATTTTATTAGGGTAACAATTCCCGAAATGTCACGCAAATGGTTCTCTCCGGGGGAGCCGCCTACTCTGCGGGTGGGGCGTCTATCTTTTCGATGATCTCGATGACCTTTTTGGACCATAGGGAGCCTGGGACTTCGAGGTCGTATTCTTCGAATTCACCTGTGCCACTGTGGGTGCAGATGACGGAGTCATTGTCGATGTGTATTGTTTTGGCGTACTTGTTTTTGATGAGTTTTTGTATGTTCTTTTGGGCCTCGGAAAACTTTACATTCTTTTTACCGGTTCCTGTTATGATTCCATCTACATGAACGAAGAATCTGTTGAAGTAGCGCCTTATGTCATCAATAGAATAGAACTCGGATGAGTATACAAATATGTCATAACCATGGGTAGTCAGATAATTGAAAAGCGCGGGGATTCCGAGCATCATTTTCTTTTTTATCTTGGAGCCAAAATGGAATCCTGTTTCTTTTTCAACATAATTGTCCCATTCACTCTTGAATACTACTTCGTCCAGGTCCATGGTGACTCTTTTATCATGCTGTGATGATTCAACTATTCTTTGAAGTTCCTCATCACTCATCATGTTGATGATCTTTATAGGAACCTTTTTGATCTCAACTTTCAAAGCGGCTGCCCATCTGTGGTGGCCATTAATGAGCATGTAGCCTTCAGGATGAACCTTACCAACGATAAGTGGGTCATTTATTGGTTGTTCTCCCTTTTTAAGTCTGTCTCTGAACTCTCTTTCATAGTCAGATATTATTCTATAGCTGGGACCTATAGCAGGATCACTAAACTCATCATCAGGATTTGGATGAAGATCCTTGCAATCATGCCATTTCACAAACATACGCTCAAAACGGCTAGCTTTTACAGGGACATACAGGCCTCTACCTTTTTCAATTTCATCACTAATAAACTGATCAAAAGAATTACTGCTCGCCATTCACATTTCTCCATACAATAAAGCACGTTTTTTAGTTGACGCCATCATTATAACATACAGGTCTTTTTTCCTCGTTAACATATATAAAATTGCGATTAAATTACTATGAAAATTAGCAGAACAAAAGTCTTTTGTGGGTTTATTTATATCCTTTTATCATCATTTCAAAATCGTTCACATCACTATGCCTACACTTTCAGTTCGTCTGCTGTTCTTGCAAAAAATTAGTCTTTATATGTGTAGTAACCCATAAATCCACAAGTGCCCATAACTTTGGATAGAGCGATTTAGTATGAGCAATAGAGACAGTTAATATAAAATAAAAGCCTTGTTTTCTGTTTTGAATAAGCATGAAAGAAAACAAGGCGCATTATTTTATATTTACTGTGTCTTTGCGAATACTCCGAGATCTATCCGAAGTTATGGGCACTTCTGGATTTTATGCCACTCGCAAGAAAGTATAATTTGTGAAGTCTTATAGTTTAGAATAAAATTGTCTCTCCCTCTTGTGGAAGAATGATATTTTCGACTTTATCAGACTTAAACTGTTCAGGTCTGAAGCTATGAAGTGGTAT
>NZ_ATVR01000027.1 GCF_000420825.1 Butyrivibrio sp. AE2015
GATTATGGTTTACGTCAATCAATGTCTCGCCGGGGTAACTGTTGGGATAACGCACCACAGGAAAGTTTTTTTGGACATATGAAACAGGAGCTTGGCATAAAATCACGTAAATGGAATTCTGTAAATGACATAAGAAACGCCATAGATGATTGGATTGACTACTACAACAATGACCGATATAAACTTAGTCTTAATAAACTATCACCAAATGAATACTACAGATACATAAAAACCGGAGAATATCCAAAGAAGATGCTGGTCTAAAAAATGGGTGTAAATTTCAAATACTGTCCTTGACATGGGTAGTAGTTTAACCTGTTAAAGGTGGCTGCGGACGGATAATTACCGTATATGCCCAATTGCCTACGATAAAAGCCATAATGAGGGGTGGCTGAAAGCCTGAAATCAGGCTATGAGCCCAAAACCAGTTTAATTGCAGGTGGCTGAGCTATTGAAAACGAGCTATATGCCCAAAACAGCAGCTCGCTCTCATAACATTGGGAGCCGAGGAAATAAAGCCTTATACGTTCTAGAAGTATCAACATATACTGTTCCTAGCACTACACATTCTTGAATGTCGCCACTTCTGCTGTTTTTGATTTCGGTGCGCGAGGCACCTTAAATTATCTCCCTGCAGATCCAGAATTCGTAGGCTGAAGCACCTTAAAGTAGCCACCCCTACTGTTCTCGGAATTGGAGCCTGAGGCACCTTAACCAAGCCACACCGAAGGTGCTTGCCATTGACGGGTTCTGAGGAAAACGCTACAATGCTGGTTCCGACGGTGCATGAATCTAACTACTGTTCCCATCATCCTCACCGTCGGCGAGGTATAGACGGCGTTTTCCTCAGGCTCAGTCAATGGTGGCGTATGGAGCCAGCTACTTACACATATAAAAAATGAGAGCATTCTGTCATAAGATCAAAGCTTATGCCAGAATACTCTCACTAGTTCGTTGTATGGTTATGTGAATGTTTGATTAACTTATCTTAATTGTGTACTCAGTCTTTCTTGACTGCTTTGGATCCAAGTGCTGTTCACAGTATTTTTCAGGAAGTTCTCCGTCAAAGCCCTTGTTGTCGCAGCGGCCAATCCATGGCTCAAGGCATACATATCTTGCCTCTATCTTTTCTTTTGACCAAAGACCAAAGCTTGGGAAACCTTTGCAGTTCATTGTAATATATGGCTTTCCATCAGGAGTACATAGGCTGATCTCATCTACCTGGTAGTCGTCAAAAATGAGTGCGTCCTTATCAAAAAGATGTTCATCGATATCAAGGTAACCATCCTTCAATTCAAGAGTGTTTGGATTTTCAAAGTCAACTTCTCTTGTTTCCTGAATTATAAGAGAATACTTTAAGCTGTTTTTAGAAAACTTTACTTTATAGTCAGTTCTCTTTTCATTATCATAAATAGGACAGTTAAATGCAGGATGACCACCGATTGAGTAATATAGAGGTTCATCTTCGGAAGGGTTTTTTACTTCCCACTGAACTTTGATCGTATCACCATCAAGAACATGGGTAATGACAAGTTCAAAATCAAAGGGATATTTCTTTTTTGTTTCCTCATCTGATCTGAGGACGAAACTAATAGAGTTTTCAGTTTTTGCCAGAAACTCAAAGTCCATATCTCTAGCGAAACCGTGGGAAGACATTGGATATTCTTTTCCCTTATACTTAAATACTCCTTTATTTACATTACCAACAATTGGAAAAAGAACCGGCGCATGTCTGTTCCAAAATGCGGGATCTGCCTGCCATAGCATTTCTTTGTTTCTTCTTTTGTCAAAAATGCTACTGAGTTCTGCTCCGTGAGTAGCTACGCCAATCTTTAATAAATCATTCTCAATGTATTCCATTTTCTTCACCTTTCTTAGGTTTATAGTTTTGTATTTTGTTTTCTGAAATGTAGAGGTGTCATGCCAAATTCTTTTTTGAAACTGCTGGTCATGTTACCCGGATAGGAAAAACCACATTCTAAGGAAATTTCCATTACTGACTTATTGGTAGTAAGCAGCATGTTCTGCACGTGTTTTAGCCTTGTGATGCACAAGTATTCTGTGAAATCGGATCCAAGCTGCCTGGCAAAAATACGTGAAAAGTAGGAGACAGAGTAGCCGGAAATGCGGGCAACTTCTTCTATCTTCAAGGGCTGCATATAGTTTTTTTCTATATAGTAAACGGCTTCCATGATGGGCTCGGTAAGCTCACTCTCATGGATTGTTGCCTTGCTGCTGTCAAAATGGCCTTTGTCATATATTTCGAGAAGAATATAGGTCAACAGATTCTGGAGGCGGTATCTGGAAATTGAGCCCTCAGACATATCAAGCCCCTGTTCTTCAATCTCATTGTACAACTCATATATTTCTCTGGCTAACGAGAATATCTTTTCTCTGTCACCATCGGAAAAAGTAATTGGTGGATATCTGAATATTTTTTCCATAATTTGTGGACCGAGAGTATCTGTCATGTTTGCCACAAAATCAGGAGAAAACTTTATGAGAATGCTGATGTATTCGGAATCAGAAGCAGGTATTGTTCTGTGATAGATATAGGGGCGCATGGCTCCTATGTAACCTGCATGAAGGGTGAAATTCATTTTAGGAGTAATTATCCGCCTGTCTCCCTTGATCATAAAGCCAAGAGAATAGTGATCTGAAGCGACCTCCATTGAAGGCATTTCGTAATCAGATGAGATTTCTCTGTATGATACTGTTATCTGTTTCCCTTTTGGAAGTGGAAGAGCCATAGCCATTCTCCTAAGTTTAATCTGTAATCAAATATGACATAAAAAGATTATTTTTACAATGAATTTGGAAATCTCAGATAAGAAAATTATTATTTTAAGTACGATGATATTATATCTTTTCACCTTCATGGAAAGAAGTCATGTCAAGGGCTGACAGATTCTGATATTCCTTTGGTGACATTCCGTACTCTTTTTTAAAAGCCTTAAAAAAGCTTGAGTAGTCCCTAAAACCAAATTTTTCATAGGTGCCGGTGATGCTCTCACCACTTATTATAGCGTTTCGGCATTCTGCCAGACGCTTTTTTATTATGTACTGGTGAAGTGAGATTCCAAGGGTGTCCTTGAACAAATGGGCAACATAGTACTTGCTGACAAAAAACTGTCCTGCGATATCATCAAGAGAAAGGGTGTCCTCAAGATTACTCTCAACATATGAAAGTATATTCTGAAAAAGAGCCAGCTCATCATTGCCGCTTTGGATATGGTCATCGTCGTATACGATTCTGTTGATGGTAAGGATCAGGTCACAGAGGCACAGATGGCTCATGGCGCCGCTTCCGTATCTGTCGCTGGACTTCTCCTCAAGAAGCCTTAGGAACTTTGATTCCACAAGGTGAAAAGAGGCTGGGGCCAGGTGATATATATACTTATGAAAAGCTTCAGCCTTTTGGATGAGGTACATATAATCAACTGATTCCTGCATCAGGGAATTGCAACAATCCTTGCTGATCCAGAAGACAAAACGCTTGTAGTCCTTATCAGAAGTGTGCATAATGGCGTGATGTGATATTCCCGGTGGCACGACCATTAAATCCCCTGGGTACATATCGATGTGCTCTTTCTCTCCATCAGTTCTAAATATTTCCATGGTGACATCACCGTCCAGGAAAAGATAAAACTCATAGTAATCATGGGCATGGGGATTCAGGGTTTTGAAGTCTCTGTCCAAATAATAGAACACCTCAAAATCAGAGGAAATCATATACTGTCTTGAATTAAATGATGATCTAAGTTTATTTTTCATAAGTACATAATAACATCAATAACAACTTTTGCAATACAGGAAACAAGTTATTCCATTCAATTTCTCCCCAAATGAAAGTATTGTGTATATATCAAGAAAGTCAATTCAGGTGATAATAAATCAGACATCGCCTGTGAACAAATTGGATATTAGTTATACACCATAGGAGGAAAAGAATATGGAAATGACACTTCGCTGGTATGGCACAGATTATGATACTGTTAAGCTCTGGCAGATCAGACAGATCCCTGGAGTACATGGAGTTATCACAACTCTTTATA
This sequence comes from Butyrivibrio sp. AE2015, assembly GCF_000420825.1. Lineage (GTDB taxonomy): Bacteria > Bacillota > Clostridia > Lachnospirales > Lachnospiraceae > Butyrivibrio. The sequence continues at coordinate 4,056 of NZ_ATVR01000027.1, forward strand.
ATAAGCAGGCAGGAGAGCTCTGGGAGCAGGATGAGATCAAGGCTCTTAAGAATGAAGTTGAGGCCGGTGGACTTAAGATTGCCGGAATCGAGTCAGTAAACGTATCTGATGCTATCAAAGCTGCAACAGCTGACAGAGACAAGCATATCGATAACTACATCAAGACACTTGAGAATCTTGGTAAAGAAGATATCCACATGGTATGTTACAACTTCATGCCTGTATTTGACTGGACAAGAACAGAACTTGCAAGAAAGAGAGCAGATGGCTCAACAGTTCTTGCTTATACACAGGAAGCAGTTGATGCAATTGATCCTGAGAAGATGTTTGAATCAATTTCAGGTGAGATGAACGGAACAGTTATGCCTGGCTGGGAACCTGAAAGAATGGCTAAGGTAAAAGAGCTCTTTGAACTTTACAAAGGAATCGATGAGGATAAGCTCTTTGAGAACATCGTTTATTTCCTTAAGGCTATTATGCCTGTATGTAATAAATACGACATTAAGATGGCTATTCATCCAGATGATCCAGCTTGGTCAGTATTTGGACTTCCAAGAATCATCAACAATGAAAAGAATATCTTAAAGCTCATGAAGGCTGTAGATGATGTACACAATGGTGTTACATTCTGCTCAGGTTCTTACGGCACAAGCCTTGAGAACGATCTTCCACACATGATCAGAGCTTTAGAGGGAAGAATCCATTTTGCACATGTTCGTAACCTTAAGTTTATTTCTCCTACAAACTTCGAGGAAGCAGCTCATCTTTCATCAGATGGAACATTTGATATGTATGAGATAGTTAAGGCACTTTATGAGACTGGCTTTGACGGACCTATCCGTCCTGACCACGGAAGAATGATCTGGGGTGAGGTTGCAATGCCTGGTTACGGCTTATACGACAGAGCACTTGGTGCAACATACATAAACGGCCTTTGGGAAGCAATTGAGAAGAGCCATCAACGAGGACTGTAAGCACTTGACGAGGCTTTTACGAGTCTAGTGCGCACGTGTTCTGGCGAGGCGAATGCCGAGAGCAGAACTTCCTTATAAATTGAACATGAAGGAGATAAGATCATGAAACTTTGTGATAGTAGTATTAAAACGGATGCATCCTGGAAGGAAAAAGGATACGAACTTCCAAAATTTGATAGAGATGAGATGATAAAGAAGACAGTAGCTGAGCCTGAGTGGGTACACTTCGGGGCAGGCAACATCTTCAGAGCTTTTCAGGCAAATCTTGCTCAGAGAATGCTTGATGATGGAATGAATGACAAGGGACTTACTGTTGTTGAAGGATTTGATTATGAGATCGTAGAGAAAATGTACAGACCTCACGACAATCTTTCTATCCTTGTTACACTTAAAGCTGACGGATCAGTTGATAAGAAGGTTATCGGAAGCATTGCAGAGTCCTGCATCCTTGATTCTAACGATGATAAAGAGTTCAGCAGATTAAAAGAGATATTCAGAGCTGACAGCCTTAAGATGTGTACTTTTACAATCACAGAAAAGGGTTACAGCCTTGTAAATCCAGCAGGTGAGACTCTTCCTGCAGTAAAAGAAGATTTCGAAAACGGCCCTGAAAAGCCTCAGAGCTATATCGGAAAGGTAGCAGCTCTTTTGTATGAAAGATATACAGCGGGCAAAAAGAAGATTGCCATGGTAAGTACAGATAACTGCTCACATAATGGTGACAAGCTCTATGCAGCAATGGATGCCTTTGCTAAGAATTGGACAGAAAACGGAAAAGCAGATGCTGGATTCCTTGACTATGTGCATGATGAGGCTCTTGTTTCATTCCCATGGTCAATGATCGATAAGATCACTCCAAGACCTGATGACTCTGTAAATGAGATACTTAAGAACGACGGTGTTGAGGAACTTGAAGCAGTTGTTACATCTAAGAAAACATGGGTAGCTCCTTTCGTTAACGCTGAGGAGAGCGAATACCTTGTGATCGAGGATAAGTTCCCTAACGGAAGACCTGCTCTTGAGAAGGTTGGAGTTATCTTTACAGATAAGGAGACTGTAGACAAGGTTGAGAGAATGAAGGTTTGCACTTGCCTTAATCCTCTTCACACAGCACTTGCTGTTTACGGATGCCTTCTTGGATATACAAAGATCTCAGATGAGATGAAGGATGAAGACCTCGTTAAGCTTGTAAAAGAAATCGGTTATGTAGAGGGACTTCCTGTTGTTACAGATCCTGGCGTTATTAAGCCAAAGGAATTTATTGATACAGTTGTAAATGTGCGTATCCCTAACAAGTTTATGCCTGACACACCACAGAGAATCGCATGCGATACTTCACAGAAGCTTGGCATCAGATTCGGTGAAACAATCAAGGCATATCTTGCTTCTGATAAACTTAACGTTGCTGACCTTAAACTTATACCACTTGTTCATGCAGGTTGGCTTCGTTACCTTATGGGAGTGGACGATAAGGGCCAGAGCTTCGAGCCTAGTCCTGATCCACTTCTTGAGGAGGCTCAGAGCTTCGTAAAAGATATTAAGCTTGGAGAGACAGATGAGAATAAGGTAAAGGCAGCTGTTTTACCTCTTCTTAAAAATGCTGCTATATTCGGAACAGACCTTGAGTCAGCAGGTCTTTCAGACAGAATAGTAGGATACTTCCTTGAGCTTTTGGTTGGAACAGGAGCAGTTAGAGATACTTTAAAGAAGTACTGCCATTAAAAAGGCAAATTGTTCAGTCTTTTTGCTACAGTTCTGAACTTGAAAATATACATATAAAAATGTAAAATCATTAGGTGAGTGCTTAAATAGTGCTCACCTGATTTATATTAATGTCAGAGCCAAAAATCTTCATTGTGACAATTCGATTCTGACAACAAAAGATGATTGGAGGAGAATAATATGAAAACATGTCCTAATTGCGGTAATCAGATTGCTGACGACGCAGCGTTTTGCAACAATTGTGGTGTCTCAGTTACGGTAAATACCCAGGCTGCTTCAGATAATGCTCAGAGCGTGGATATGAATGCACAGGCATCAAACACACAGCAGGGGCCACAGCCTACACCTCAGCCACAGCCAACACCTAATTTTGGGCAGGCACCATATCAGCAGCCACTTGTTTACTCAGATCCTAAGGATCATACAAAAGAGTTTGATGCTCAGGATATAGCAGATAACAAGATAATTGGTGTAGCAGCTTATCTTTTTGGAATTATCGGTGTTCTTATAGCATTCATTGCCGGAACTCCATTTACAAGATTCCACGCAAGAAATTCTCTTAGAATTTCTATATCAGCAATTATCATTCTTATCCCAAGTATCATTCCATTTCTTGGATGGCTTGTTACAGGTATATGCGCAGCAATCCTTGGTGTGATCAAGATTGTTGCTATTGTTTGGGCTTGCATGGGTAAGGCAAAAGAGCTTCCGATTATTTCAGATATAGGATTTCTTAGCTGAAAATAGAAAATAAGAATTAATAATAGTAAAGACCAGGCGTGTGCCTGGTCTTTTTTGAATGTAAATTTCTTGCACCATTATACTGTTAGATGATAATAATAATACGAATTTATACATTTTTTATAATAATATGGCTTGAATTAATAGTGAAATATCGTAAAATAAATGACATGGCGGTGTATATGATTGGTGGATCGAGCCGTAAATATTTTTTTATTTTGAAGGGAGAAAAGAATATGAGCATGAAATTTCTTAAGAAAATCCTTGCAGTAACTTTGGCAGCTTCTCTTATGGTTGCTCCTGCAGTTACAGCAGGTGCTGCTTCTACTGATTCTTCAAGCAGCGGGTCTGAATCAACAGCGCAGTCATCACAGTCATCACAGAATTCTTCTTCATCTACAGCAACAACTTCTACAAGTACTGTTGCCGGAGTTGGAACATCTACCGTTGGTGGTGCATACTCAGTTAAGAATCTTGGTGGAGTTGCCGTAAGAGAGCCTGCGACAGCTATTGCTTCAAAGGCTGGAATGACAGCAAACGAGAAACCATATGTTAGAGCATATGATATCACAGCTAAGCAGAGCCCTGCAGCTTTTGTAAGTATTAATTCTGCGGCTTCATCAGTTGGCGGAACAGTTGTTGGCGCGGTTAATATTGACCTTGGTAAACTTACAGGTGGTAAGTTTACACAGCTTCCAGATGGTGTTTCAGTTCAGACAACAATTGGTATTCCTGGCGGCAAGGTAGATTCTTCTAAGACATATGCAATCGTAAAGGTTCTTCCAGGTGGAGCAACCGAGATTATTGCAGATCAGGATACAAATCCTAATACTGTAACATTTAATATTACTGGTGGACTTGCAGCTTATGCAATTATCGCATACTAATTCAGGCAATGAATTGAATAATAACAATATAGAGAAGCAGCTACGTTTTGGCTGCTTCTCTGTTTTAAAATCTAATCCATATATTTTGCTTATGATGCTCATTATTGTCTCTATCTGCATGTATGGGATCAATGGAATATACGGTTTTTCTGTTTTCCCGGATGAATTCGGATATTGGGCTCCAGCAGCAACAATTGTGGGGTTAGACTGGTCTTCCGTAACATCGCTGGGGTCATATTATTCATATGGTTACAGCATTATTTTGCTGCCTATCTTAGCTCTTTTTAAAGATTCAATAATAGCATATAGAGTTGCCATAATATTTAATTTATTATTGCAATGTCTATCCTTATTTCTTGTTCATAAGATTCTAATAAAATTATTTCCACATCAGAGTTCGAAAATTCTATCTATAGCCGGAGGAGCAGCTGTCCTCTACCCGGCATGGACTTTTTATACACAGACTACAATGACAGAGGGGTTATTAAATTTCCTGTTTATTTTGTCAGTTTATCTTATAGTGTGTTTCTTTGAAAAGCCGTGGGCTTTAAAAGGAATATTTTTCGTAATTGTTTTAATATATATGTATTTTGTTCATATGCGCTGCTTGGGCATGATAGGGGCAGGAGCACTGACTCTTATTATATGGGCAGTTAGCCGGAGTGAAAAGAAAGTTTTTTCAAGGGTGCTTCTTCTTATAGGCTTGATAGTTATTCTTTTTGCAATCAGCTTCATTATCAAAGAAGTGGTAACAGCAAGAATATACAGCGAAACGTCGGAAGAAACTCTTTCCTGGAATGATTATTCCGGTATTGCATATCGACTGAGCAAATTATTTAATGCACAGGGTATTACAGTATTTATCAAGGATTTTGCCGGTAAAGCACTGTATCTTTGGGCTGCTACTTATGGTCTTGCATCTTGGGGAATTGCCTGTCTGATAAAAAAAGCTGTATCAGCATTTAGAAGCATAAATGATAAAAATGCAAGTTTTATTGAGTATAGCTATATTTTTCTATTTCTGTCTGTGTTCGCTCAGTTTATGGTAGCTATGATATATCTTATAGGGGCTTCTGATCCATACAATGACAGGCTGGATATTTTTTTACATGGGAGATATATAGATTTCTTTCTCCCAATACTAATAGCAATAGGCATTGTTGAGATGGTGGATAGTAAGCATCTATGGCTTATGCAGATTTTTTTTGTATTGGCAGGCATAATATTGATGCTTATTGCCAGAAAGGTTATTTTAGACAATATTAGTGGTTTTGTTAATGCTCACAGTTTTACAATGATAGGCATGAGCTATTTTTTAAAGAAACCATTAATTAGCAGTATTTCGTTTTTTTTTAAAGAACTTGCCTTGTCGTTTTCATTAATGGCTGTTACAGTTATTATAGTGGTAATTTATCGAAAATTTAAAATAGAAACAGTTCTTTTATTGATAATAGTTATTCAGGTTGCATTAGGGGTATATACTGTCGGATACTATGTTTTCCCTAATCAAACTTATATTTACGGTGATATTCTCCTGGGGCAGAAATTGAAGGAGATAAGGCTTGAAAATCCTGAAAAAGAGATAGTTACGATATATGAAGGCGGAGCCCAGTACATAGAACTTGTCCAGTTTGCAGACAGAGAGGCAGACATAACGGTTATAAATGCTGAGAATGAGCCTGTTAATGTATATGACTACATGAGTGCTGAGAGAATACTGATAATTGATCTTAACGGCGATTATGTTGATGCTGCAGACAATTTTTATGAGCAGAAGTGGGAAATAGGGCATCTTAACGTGTACTATACACCATAAAGTATTGATTAGAGGGAATATAAATGAATAATAAATTTTCAGAGATAAGTATTATATTTCTTATTGTCACTATATTGTGCGCATCTTTTTTTTCTTTCCATGTAAGTTTGGCTAAAGACGTCAATTCATCCCAGGAGAGTATATCAGGATCTGTAATGACTATTATTCAGGATACGGTTGCGAGGAGTGCTCCGGATGAGGGAGCCTCTGTTGTTGTGAAATTATCTAAGGGCGATAGCATCTTTGTTGTAGGTGAAAATGATGGCTGGTATGAGATTTTTTATAAGGGAAAATCAGCATATGTAAAAGTCACAGGTACGTCTACAGGTAACGCAAATGATGAAGAGATTTCAATTGCAGCAGCTGCTGACAGCAATGTAAATTCAGCACTTGAAGAAGAATTCAAAAAGAAACAGCAATTCGATGTCACATATGTGGATTCTTTTGAGAGGCAGCAGAGAAGAAACAGAAGTGCCCTTGTGTGGAAGATAGTAATAGCAGTTTTGGTTGTTTCAATTATTGTTATTTCAGTAGTAATCGGTATTAGGAACAGAAATAGTATTGTCAATGAAGATGAAGATAATAATAGTGAAAGCGATAAAAGATGAAGGTTATTATTCAGATTCCATGTTTTAATGAAGAAAATACTTTAAATCAGACGCTCAACGACCTGCCCAGATCCATAGATGGAGTAGATGAGATAGAGTATCTCGTTATTAATGACGGGAGCTTTGACAGAACTACTGAAGTTGCCAAAGAGTGGGGAGTTGATTATATTGTAAATTTTACGCAGAATAAGGGGCTTGCAAAGGGATTTATGGCGGGAATAGATGTTGCACTTGAAAATGGTGCTGACATCATTGTAAATACCGATGCGGATAATCAGTATAAAGGAAGTGACATAGAGAGATTGATACGCCCGATTCTTGACCAAAGGGCAGATATTGTAATCGGAGAAAGGCCCATAGATGATACGGAGGATTTTTCAAAGCTCAAGAAAAAATTACAGCATATCGGAAGCTGGGCTGTAAGACAGGCATCACATACTGATATTCCCGATGCTCCCAGCGGCTTCAGGGCTTTTTCAAGGGAAGCGGCACTAAGAATAAATGTTGTTAATGACTATACTTACACCTTGGAAACTATTGTGCAGGCGGGGAGAGAAAAGATACCAATTATCAGCGTGCCTGTTTCAACAAATAGGGCAATAAGGCCATCAAGATTGGCAAAAACCATGATTTCCTATGTCAGGACTTCTATGCTCACGATTTTAAGAGCATATCTCGTGTACAAGCCACTTAAAGCATTTCTGTTTTTGTCGATTTTCCCTGCAATTCCGGGATTAATGATTGGAATAAGGTTTTTATATTATCTATATACGCAGGGTGGCGCCGGACATATCCAGTCTCTTATACTTGGATGCACGCTTATCATCATATCTTTTGTCTGCATTATGATAGGTATACTTGGAGATACGATATGCGCAAATCGCAAGATTTTACAGGATGTGCAATATCACACAAGGAAACAGTATTATGACGGGGTCAAGATTGCAAACGCTGATAAAGGGCAGGGATGTCGTATTTATTACCGTTAAAAATAAAGAATATATACGGGTAGTTCAAATAGAAAAAATGCTAAAAGACTATGCCGGAAAGTATAGAGTCATTACATCGGAAAAAGGGAATCCGATCAGTAGAACATTGGACATAAAACGCAGGATAAAGGCATTAGATTTTTCAAAGACTGATGTAGTGATTGCAGGATTTTTGCCACAACTTATATGGAGCGAATTATACAAAAAAGGCAAAAATGAGAATGGTAATATTTCCTTTATAGGAGAGGTTTTCTTATCTTTATATGACACAGTGGCCCTCGACAGGAAATATGTCAGTGAAGGCAGTATTGTTGCAGCTTTGATGAAAAAACTTGATAAAAGAGTACTTGATGAGGCAGAGCTTATTGTTACAGACACTAAGGCAGACGCGGAGTTTTTTTCAACTATATATGGTATAAACTCTGATAAGTTTGAAACTCTGTACTTGGATGCAGGTGAATTGTGCAGAGTTGATGGTGGAAAAGAATACAATCGAACTGAGATTACGAGAGTATTGTACTTTGGAACAGGCCTGCCACTACAAGGGACTGATATAGTCCTAAAGGCTTTTAACGAAGTTGCGCAAAAAGAAGTCTTCGAGTGCATATATATTGGTAGCACAAAAAAAGTTCCAGCAAAGCTTTTAAAAAGTGTAAAAGAAAATAAAAACATAACACTTATTGATTGGCTTGATCAGAAGGAGCTTTTTGAGGTTATAAAGAATGCTGATATATGTCTTGCCGGTCACTTTAACTCTGAAATTGACAAGGCAGACAGAACAATTCCCGGCAAGGCATACATATATGAGACCATGGGAAAAATAATGATCCTCGGCGATACAAGAGCTAATCATGAAATATTTATAGAAGACGACGATCATCTTTTTGTTAAGAGAGGAGACGCAAAAGCTCTTGAGGAGTGCATTTTCAAAGCAGCACATATGTGAAATGGCAGAGAGAAGTATCTGATATGGAAAAAAAGATAAAAGTATCAATTATCGTCCCTGTATATAACGTAGAAAAAAATATTGAAAAATGCCTGGATAGCATTGTTTCACAGACTTTAGGCGCAGATGGGGAAATTGAGGCAATACTCGTTGACGATGGTTCAACGGATTCATCAGGTCAGATATGTGATTCATACGCGGAGCGTTATTCGATATTCAAAGCTGTTCATAGGGCAAATTACGGCGTTGCAGCTGCAAGAAACACCGGAATGGATGCTGCTAAGGGTGAATGGCTAGCCTTTGTTGATGCAGATGATTATCTTGAAGCAGATTACTGTGAAAAACCATATCGCATGGGAATGAAGGAAAATGCAGATATTGTCATGTTCAATGCTTTCAGAGAAGAGCAGACCGGTGAAAAAAGAGTAACTGTCTGGGGCCAGGCTGACTGTAGTTTTAACACTTCTAATAGAGATGATATTTTTGCACTGAGGTGCAAAATTCTATATCCTCACTTTAAGACGAAAATAGGGATGGTTACCTATCTGAAAAACGAGGTCCCGTTGGCTGCTCCATGGGACAAACTATACAGAAGAGATTTTTTAGTAAGTAATGGTCTGCGATTTTCTGATGAACTAAAAGTCCTTGATGATATGTTTTTTAATTATCAGGTTTTCTCAGCAGCCCACAGAGTGATGTACTTTCCTGATCCTCTATATCACTACTGTATTTGGGAAGATTCGATAACAAATAGTTATAAAGCGAACAGACCTGAGCTTGACCAGAAGGCTTTCGATTATATAAAAGAAGAGATTATCTGCGGAGATCTTGATAATATGCGGGAATTCCTCGTAATGCAGGCTTTTTACGCAAGAATAATCAAGAGTTTTGCCATATGCTGCAGACTCAGTTTTTTTAATAAAAAAAATACGAAGTCTGGAAGAGAAAAGCTAAGGACAGTGAGAAATTACATGAAAGCCGGTGTTTACAGCGCCGCTTTTAAAAAAGTTAAGTTCAGTAAAATTGAATGGAAGCTGTGGCTGGTTACAATTGCCGGAAGACTTAAGAGCCCGGTGCTTTTATATCTTCTTCATAGGTTACAGAATAGGTAGAAAAAATGATACTTGCACTTAGTATACTTATGCTTTTTTTGCCGGGAGGCATTTCGCTTTTGATTCATAGCTGTTTAAGGCATGGAGAATTATCAGGAAAAAGAAAAGCTGTTTTTTTTGTAGTCTATCTGTTAGTGACAAATCTTATAACTTTCCTGGTTTCTTATCTTAGAGGAGTTAAAGCTCTGCATTTTGAAAACATGACCGTGTCCTATAGGTTAAAGTATATGGGACTTGGTTGTGTTCTGGGTTTTATTTTACCTTTCTTTGTGTGTCTTATGACAGAAGATATTATTACAATAGGCGGATTTAGGCGATATGCCAGACGATTTATTTCAGATATAAAAAAGTACCTGCCATATGCTGTATGGTCTGCCAAAGCTGACCTTCAGGCTGAAGTTGCTTCAAGCTATCTTAACTGGATGTGGTGGTTGATAGAGCCGGTGTGCATGATGTTCATTTATACTCTGATCTTTGGTGTGGTATTCAGAGCTTCGGAGGATTTTTTTCCTATATTTGTATTTATAGGGCTTACGATGTGGGGGTTCTTTTCAAGATGTCTTAGCGCCAGCGTCGATATCGTAAGGTGGAATAAAGATATTATCACCAAGATATATATGCCTAAATACATTCTTCTTCTTGCTAAAATGTTTGCTTATTTTTTTAAGATGATGGTCTCATTTGGTGTCATATTTATAATGATGATATTCTTCAGAGTTCCCATTGACTTTAATATACTGTGGATAATTCCGGTGTTTGTGGTGCTGTTTCTTTTTACCTTTGGAGTTAGTTCCATAATGATGCATTACGGTGTTTATGTCAGCGACCTTGGATATATTACAGGAATTGTATTGCAGATGATGATGTATTTGACCGGCGTTTTTTATTCCCTTGCTAATCAGGTACCTGAACCTTTTGGAGCTATATTGGAAGCATTTAATCCGGTAGCATTTATTATCTCTGCTATGAGACAGGCCCTGATATATAGAACAACACCAATGCTGTGGATGCTTGGGGTATGGGGACTGGTATCCGTAGTGTTAATTGCTCTTGGGGTATTTACTGTGTATAGCAATGAAAATGCATATGTGAAGGTAATCTAAATGCGAAATAATGCAATTGAAGTCAATAATGTAAGTATCAGTTACAGAATATTGAACAGCGTATCTATCAGAAAAACACTTTTTCACAAGAAACAGCGAAATGAAGTTTTTGAGGCGGTAAAAAATGTTTCTTTTTCGGTAGAAGAAGGTGGAATTCTCGGAATTATTGGAAAGAACGGAAGTGGCAAATCAACACTTTTAAGATCCATGGCTGGAGTTTTTTCACCAAATGAAGGCACAATCGATCTTCATGGACATTCGGTTTCACTAATGGCTTTAGGAGTGGGGTTTAAGCCTGAACTTACAGGAAGAGCAAATGTTATGCTGTCTGGACTTTTGCTTGGATTTTCCGAAAAAGAAGTAGAGGATAGGATGGATGAAATAATTGAATTTGCAGAGCTTGGAGAGTTTATTAACAGGCCTGTAAGAACCTATTCAAGCGGAATGCATTCAAAGCTTGCTTTTGCCATCACAGCAATGCTTGAGACAGATATCATGCTAGTTGATGAGGTTTTAAGTGTGGGAGATGAGCGCTTTAGGCAAAAAAGCATGGAAAAAATGCGACAGCTCATTATGGATAAGGATAGAACTGTTGTAATAGTCTCTCATGACATACCAATACTAAAGGAACTATGCAATCAGGTGTTATGGCTCCATGACGGAGAAATGAAAGAAATAGGAAGTCCTCAGATTGTGCTTGGACATTATGAGGAATTTATGAGCGAGTAAAGCACATCTTATATATTTGATGATTAGCTTATGAAATGTGAGGGAGAATATAATTATGGTAAATAAATATGTAATACAGAAAATAGTGTTTCCTAAAGAATCAAAGCATATGATGTGCCGGGATCTTTTCTATCATGGTGAGAATGGCTATTTGGATAGAGCAAACGGCACACTGACGCTTGGGGCAGGGCAAAAATGTGATCTTAATACATATATTAATTCATGTTCCTGGGGGAAATGGCTAAAGTATACAAATGCAAGGGATGTGGCGCTGATTCTTGACATAGAAGGTGCGTTCGAACTATTGTATACCGGATATTCCATGAAATACAGAGAATTAATTCGGACTGAGTATGGAACTGTAAAGGAGCAATTCAAGGAAAGAAAACTTGTAAGATTTGATTATCCAACCAATAAAGAGACGATAGTTGGTGTGGAAATTTCAGCTATTGACAGATGCGTAATACATGGAGGATATTATGAAGCTTCTTACGATGGTCAGTTGAATGATGTTCATCTAAGTATCGCAACAACTACGTGTAAAAAAGAAGAATATATAAAAAAGAATGTTTCACTGATTAAAAGCGAGATACTTAATAATAATGATGATGATGATATAAAGAATCATTTGACTTTTCATGTTGTTGATAATGGTAGAACTCTTAAAGAAGATGAAATAGCAGGTGAACATGTTTATCTGCATCCAAATAAAAACGCCGGAGGCTCAGGTGGGTTTGCAAAGGGAATGATTGAGTCATTGCATCAGCATGAAAAGACTTGTAATGAAGGTCAAAGTACGCATGTGCTGCTAATGGATGATGATGTGCTGGTGCTTCCGGAAAGCATTAGGCGAACTTATCATTTACTTAGAATGCTCAAGGATGAGTATAAGGAGCATTTTATAAGTGGTGCTATGTTAAGGTATGAAAAACCAATGATGCAGCATGAAGACATAGGGACTGTTGAAGGAGGCGGGATTTTTGTGCCATATAAGCCGGGAGGCGATTTAAATGATCTTCATAATGTAATAAAAAATGACGGAGCATATTATAGTGGTAAAAATCAGTATGCAGCATGGTGGTATTGTTGCATACCGGTTACACAAATTAAAAAGAATGGCTTACCATTGCCGGTTTTTATTAGGTGTGATGACAGTGAGTATTCACTTAGATGTAAAGCAAAAATTATTACTATGAATGCTATATGTATTTGGCATATGGGATTTGAAATAAAATATAATCCGGCAATGGATGTTTACATGTATTGCCGTAATATGCATATAGCAAAAGCAGTATCAGGTATTTTATCAGAACTGGATATTCATGGTGATTTTATTAAAGAATTCTACAGAAAGCTATATAAGTATGAATATGGAGCGTGTGAACTAATGATTCAGGCATTTGAAGATTATTTAAAAGGACCTGAATTTATAAAAAAAATTGATGGAGAGGTTTTACTAAAGGACAAGAGAAAATATAATGAAAAATTGATTCCATTGTCAAAATATGAAGGCGTGAGAATAAGATTAATTGAAGATGTTTATTGGGATGAACCGAGGAAATTTATTGATAAAGTAATTTTTCATATTACCTTAAATGGGCACCGTTTTATGCCGAATTTCTTATATAGAAAAAGTAAGGATATTACTGTTACAGCATATGGTGCCAGCATTCAGACACAAAAGATAACAAGAAAGAAAAAATACATAGCGGTTGATCCTTTTACCGAAACATGCGTAGAAAGAACTATCGACAAAGAGCGAGGTAAGGCGATTTTAAAGCGCTTTAAAAAGATTGAAAGCATATATAAAAGACAAAATGAAAATGTCGAAAAAATCTATAGAAGTGAAAAAGAATATCTTACCTCAGAAGCTTTTTGGCTTGAATATCTGGAAATAAAACAGTTGTGAAGCAAAGATTTCGTTAGCGAAATCCTTGCGCTTTGATTTAATACTTAGATTTTTTCAACCAAAGCTGTGATTTCGCAGTTCAAAGCAGAAGAAAGTCTGATGAGATAGTCAACCTGAGCTTTATTAATGTTTTTTTGACGCTGTTCATACACAGGGGAATAGTCCACAATATTAAAATTCAGGTTGCTTTTTTCTAATGTATCATACACAAGTTCTATGCCCAATCTTCCGACTAATGATTCAGGATTTCCGCTTTCAAACAAAGTGGCATTTCCGGAACCTATAAATAAATCCATAAAAGTTCCGATTTTATAATGTATTGTGTTGACGGCAAAGTCTAACATGGTTCCTAGTGATACCTGTGCTTTATCCAGATATAGTTCATTGTAAACGTGGATCATTCGCCTTCATCTCCTTTCGGATTATTTCTGTAATAAATATGTCATCTGGAAGTATATGATAACGTTCTTTATCAAGATATTGCTTTCTGGCAAGTAAGTCTCTGGATGAACGTTTTGGATACCATTCAGTGGTATCTGCTATTTCATATCCTTCGAAGTGAATAGTGTCAAATGCTTTTTTACTTTTAAGAACAAATTGTTCACCGAGTTTACCATAACCGATTATGCAATCTGCATTTTTATAGTCAACGTGGAAAAGCGATAGAGTTTTTCAACTTTTTCAAACTGACATAAAGCTTAATGTTAACTATATTTAATAAAAGATATAACGATATGTACAACAAAAATAAAATGAAGTATGCTATTAGCAATGGCTGCTATATGCTTTGTTTAGAGAAAATGTATATAAGCTGTCATCGTTATATTATTGAAGGGATCAGCAATCTGATGAAAAAATTTTCTAAGCTGTTTTCGTACTACAGTATTATTTTTGCTTTTACTTTTGGATTGATAAACATTATTTTTTGCATTGGGAATTTTGCTCCCTTTGGAGATGTTTCGCTGGCATATGATGATGGCTATTGGCAATATATGGATTTTTTTTCTTATTATAAAAGTGTTCTTGAGGGAAAACAGAGTATTGCTTTTTCAATGTCTACCGGTCTTGGAATGCCCAATATTGCGTTGTTTTCTTATTATCTTTCATCACCGTGGAACTTATTGGTTGTTTTATTTGATATTGACCGCTTACACTCTTTTTTTGATATGGTAATTGCACTAAAGCTTTCTACGGCAGCAGTTACATTTAGTTATTTTTTGAATAGCAGATTTTCAAATAAATTAAACAAATTATTAGTGCTTGCATTATCGGTTACTTACGCTTTTATGCAATATAATGTCAGTCAATCTACATGCACAATGTGGTTGGATGGAGTATATATGCTTCCGCTTATTTTACTGGGGATATATAGAATTGTTAATTTTGGATCACCGGTATTATTAAGCCTTTCAGTTGCACTTGCTATTATCTTTAACTGGTATTCTGCCGGAATCGACTGTATTTTCTCTGTTATTTGGTTTGGATATGAATTTGCTATTGCCAGAAAGCAATCGGATACTTTTACTATGGATTGTAAAAAAATTTTCAGATACATTTGGGCAATGGCTTTAGGAGTTGCAATTTCAGCGCCACTATTTCTTCCTACTGTAAAGACTATTATGAATGCAACAAGAGGAGCTGCGGATCGTAATGTTTTTAGAAATGAGTTTTTAGGAAATATAGTCAATGTAATTTGTGGCTATACTATAGGAGCTACAAGTACAAAAGGAATGTTGAGCGTTTTTTGTGGTGGAGGAGTTTTAATAGGTGTTATAGGCTTTTTTATATCAACAACTGTTTCGAGGAAAACTAAAATAGCTACAGGTATTGTTTTATTAATCTGTGTATTGTCATGTTACTATCAGCCATTATTTGGCGTGTTTTCGATGTTCCAGATTGCAGACTCATATTACTATCGTTTTTCATATGTTGTTTGTTTTGCATTGATATATACTGCGGCTTTATTCTTTTATTCCATAAATCAGTCTGATTTATGTATTGGATTTTTTTCCGAGATGGTAAAGGCTGTTATAATTTATTTGATTTTTGTTTTTGCTGCAAATTATGTAAAACCATATACGGAAGATAAGTACATATACATAACAGCGGTATATATTTTAGGATTGCTAATTCTTTTTAGAATGTTAATAGATAAAGACACTTCTTATACTAAGAAAAATGTGTATATATATATGGCTTGCTTTTTAGTAGTACTGGAAATGTCATATAATGCAAGCGTTTTAATGAAAATCTATTCATCATTTGATGTTCCTGCTTTTAAAAACTATCAGATACAACAAGCTGATCTTATTTCAGCAATAAAGAATGGCGATGATGGGTATTATAGAATAACACAGACATCAGCACGAAGAGGTGATATTAATTCTCTTGCAAATTTAGATGAATCAATGGGGTTCGGTTACTGGGATATAGGAAGCTATGTTTCATCGCCTGTTGCAAATCAGATAAGTTTTATGGAAAAAATAGGATATAGAGTTTATGGCAGTCGTTTGGTGGAGAAGGCAATGGTTGTGCTGCCGGTGGATTCACTTCTTGGTGTCAAATATGTTTTATCCCCATATGAATATAAAGATTTGCAATGTCGAAGAGATCTTGGAATAGGTAATGGTAAGAGTGTATATGAGAATGCTTATTCTATGCCATTGGCATTTAAAATTAATGCAACACAAAGTTTTAGCAGAGACGAACAAAATACATATGTTTACCAAAACGAATTATTTAATTTTATGTTTGGGGGAGAAGGCGATCTATATTTTCCTGCGCAGTATACAGTAGAAGATGGTAATAATGAAAGATGTTTCTGGTTTGATGTTCCTTATGGTAAATATTCTTTGTATGGGAATATCCCTTATTCCAATGAAGTTGGTGCGCAATTAGACTTAAATGGAAAAAATGGAATAGGATATGCTGTTGTTCATTCACTCAATAATTTCTATGTTCAAGTTGACGAAGGGGAAAAAGCGTATGTTTTGCTGAAAACAGCTGATTTGCAGGCATTTGGTGAGCCGGTGTTCTATTATCTTGATTTGAATAGATTAAATGAATGTACTGCTATGGCGCGCGAAAATGCAGCACACATAATAAATATGACGGATACCAATATGCAATTTGAAATAGAAGGCCATATAGGAGAGAGTCTGTTTGTCTCTGTGCCATATGATGAAGGATGGAAGATAAAAATTAATGGAAAAGATATTATTCCAAATACAATAGAAAATCTGCTTGTTATGGTGCCGTTGGAAGAAGGCAATAATATAATAACGTTCAGATACAGTATTCCATATATAAGAGAAGGAATAGTTATATTTTTAGTTTCTGTAATAATGCTGATTGCCTGGAAAAAAATTATATCAAATTCTTTAAAAGGAAGAAACTATAATTTATGATACGGGATATGTTTGAGAAAAAGCATCGTAGAGCATGCATTATAATTGATAATATCTTATTGCTTGTTCTGGCAATATATCTTTTTTTTCAGAGTGAATTGACAACAACTCTGAGGTTTTCATTTGGAGAAAAATTTGAAATAAGCATCTTTATAGTACTTTTTATACTGGTGCTATTAAAAATAATTGCTGTTTGGGAAAGTGATAGGGATGTTCTTATGCCTGTTTGCTTTCTGTTTGGCATGGTATATTATTTCTCATGGGTCAGAACCGAGTATATATTTTTATTGTTTATAGCATTGTTTACTATTGGATTACAGGGTGTTGACTATCGTAAGATTTTAAGGGTTTATCTTTTGGCGGTAGGAACCTCGATAATAGGTGCTGTGTTAGCATCATTATGTGGATCTATAACCAATTTTGTGTATATAAACAGAGGTCTTAGAAGTTCTTGGGGGATAGGTTTTCCAACGGATTTCGCGACAGGGCTTTTATTTCTTCTGATTATAGCTTTTTGCTTATTTCTAAATATTCCCAATATGTTTTTTTTCATGATTGGACTAGGTGTTTTGAGCATTTCGATGTTCATTGCACGTAGTATCACCACTTCAGTTTGTCTGATATTCTTTTTGGTCTGTATTATTGCCATGGATCAGCTGAAATGGCTTGATGATGGAAGAGAAGTTTGGTCAAGAAACAGGAAAATAGCCAGGCTTATTCCAATTGCAGCTTTTCCAGTCTGCGCGTTATTTGTGTTTTTTTTGGTTTATATAGGACTGACTGGACATGTTTCTTTGCTTGATTTTAATGAGTACACTCATTCAAGGATGGGGCTTTCCGTTGAGGCAATTAAGAACTATGGAATAAAGCCGTTTGGTACGGCTTTTGATCAGATTGGGGCCGGTGGTTCTACAGTTAGGGATATTCGCTATAATTTTGTTGATTCAACCTATGTTCTTATACTTGTCAGATATGGGTGGGTTACCTTTGTTGCAATTATGATTTCCTGGATTTATATGGCTATTAAGGTTGTAAAGTCAGGAAACAGGCGGCTTGCACTTGCAATGACAATTGTTGCTGTTCATTCTATTTCTGAACATCATTTTCCTGAGATTAATTACAATATATTCCTTGCTATGCCGTTTGCGACTTTTGGCACTCAGGTAGCAAATAAGGAAATATCCCTTATTGAGTGGATAGGAACCAGTACGCAAAAAAGGAAAAAGCTTATTAAGGTAGCGGTTATATTTTTAGAAATTATTGTTACAGTGGTGTTGATGCCTTTTGCTTTTTCGTGGCTTAGAACTGCTTTTCACGGGCATGATTATTCCGGTGGGGGAAATAGAGAGATAAAAGTTTTAGTCATCCTTATAGGTTTGTGTATTGCAGTATTAGTATTATTAAATAACTTAAGCAGGGCTGTGGCTGATTATATAGTGGAAAAGTCTTTCAACAGGAAGAATCTCATATTCAGTGGCCTTTCATTCTGTGTTCTGGCAGTAGTTTTTTTTAAAACCAATATAATGATAGAACAGGTAGGAAAATGGCATTTTGATGAGATTGCAGATGAGTCATATTTTGTGCGGCTTATAGAAGATAGTGCGGATGGGCGCTTTTATGTAGATACATATCCTGAGTGTTATGACAGGATAATTGGAGGAGTAAGCAGGTCTTTTGTTAATGGAGAGGATCTTGCCAGGTTTGCAAACACTACTGTTTTGGTTGACAGTGAGCTTGATTCTTCATGTTTTTTTTCAAGAGGATTTCTGTATTTTCCAATTTCTGAAAAGAGTGCTGTTTACACCAATGACAAGGGTGTGATAAAAAGCCTTGAGGAAAACGGATACAAGCTTTTTGGTTTTTATACTGGTGAAAAAAATGTAGATATGGCTTTTGAGAGTAGTATAAATTCACTTCCAATGACTGAAAGTGGAGGTCTTACTCTTGATGGGATGGCACATTCTCTTATCTATGGTCCCTATATAGATATGAATGATGGTAAATATCTTGTTTCATATGATCTGAAGATTGATCCTGTTCAGTATACGGACGATTATGAGGTTATCACTCTTAAAGTTAATACATATTGGGGTGAAAATACTATAGCACAAAAGGCTGTTTACAGAAGTTATTTTGATGAAGATGGTGAACTTTTATATGAACTGCCATTTACCACTTGGAGTGGCAAGGCTGTAGAGTTTTTGGCTTTTACTCCGGATGGGCAGAAGGTTGAAATAGAGAGTATAGCTTATAAGCATACTCCGGATTATGATGTTCATTTTGTGGTTGATAAAAAAGGAAGAAAAACGCATGAGGAATATTATGACATTGACGGAAAACAAATAAATCTCGCAAATGGTTCCATGGGAGCTGATTATGGCTATGATCAGGATGATAATATAATAAAAATCAGGTATTTGGGAGCAGATATGAAACCCCTTGTTATTTCTGGTGGGTATGCAGAGATTCACAGAGATTTCAGCAAGAATGGTTTGGTAACAAAAGAAGAATACTTTGATGAGAATGGAAATCCTACAATTCTTGCGGGCGGACAGAATTCCTATGAGAGAAGCTATGATAAGGAAGGAAATATTCTATCTGAACGCTATTTTGGTGTTTTGGGTGAGAAGATTCTGTTAAATGGACAGTATCACGAGGTAAAAAGAGAATATGATGAAGAAAACCGCCTGACGAGTGAGTTTTACTTTGGCTTAGATGGAAATTTAATAACCCTGCCAAATGGTTATTGCTCTTTTACCAGAGAATATGACGATAATGATAACATCACAGTGCAGATGTTTAATGGAATTGATGGAAATCTTACAGATACGGCCTGGGGATATGCAGGATATAAGAGGGATTACAACGAGAATAAGAAAGTTATACGTGAGGAATATCTTGGGACGGACGGAAAACTTCAGGCTCTTTCATCAGGACAGGCAATAGTGGAGAGGGAATATGATGGTGCAGGGAATGTCACTGTTGAGAAATACTATGATGAGAAATCTCAGCCGATACTTTTGAATGATAAATATCATATGATAGTAAGAAGATTTAATTCAAGTAATCAGATCATTCATGAAGAGTATTATGATGAAAAAATAAACAAGCTTGTTCTTCCGACTGGTCAAGCCTCGGTAGACTATGGCTATGATCAAAGTGGCAATCGCAACGAATACAGATATTTTGATGTTGATGGAAATCCTGTTTTGTACAATGGTGCGTACTGGATGCTAAAGTATGATTACAATGAGAAAAAGCAGGTTGTATTTGAATACTATTATGATCTTGACGGGAATCCTGTAGCTCTTTCGGGCGGTCAAGGGGCAGTCGGATACGATTATGACGAAAAAGGAAATCGCATAATGGTAAGATATTATGATACTCACATGAATCCGGTGATGTATGGTGAATCCTATGGATATGTCAAACTTACCTATAATGAAAAGAACAAATTATGCAGGAAAACATATTACAATTTGCAGGATGAAGTGGTGAATGAAGAAATAATTGAGTAAAACAAAATAGAGGGGAGAAGTTGTTGGACAGAGTAGCTTATCAAAAAAATAGTGATAAATATTTACTTTTATCAGCAATAGTGATTCTTTCTTTTTCTGAAGGTCTCAAGCAAATATTCTTTGGATTACCGATTGTGCATATAGGTAATCTTATTTGCATATTTCTTTTTGCCAGAGCTTTGATGAAAAATGGGATAAGCAGACTTTTTCAAAGTGATGTAAAGCCTTTTGCAATATGGGTTATCGCTTTTTTGATGATCGGGAGTATCGGGACTTTGGTGTTTAAGGCAGATATCTTGATGTATTTATGGGGCATCAGGACATACTTTAGAATGTTTCTTTTGCTTTTTGATATAGTATTGATTTTAGAAAGGGAAGATGTAGATCGTATATATAATGCAATTGACTATGTTATAGCTATTCACTTTATACTTACGCTCATACAGTTTTTTGGTTTTGGTATCAGGTGGGATTATCTTAATGGCATATTTGGCACTGCTGTAGGCGATTCATCAAGTCTTCATGCATTTTTACTGATTGATTCCTGTCTGGTTTTTTATAGGTTCTTTTGTAAAAGTATAGGTACTAAGGAGCTCGTGTTTCATTTTGTCTGGATGGCTATGAATGCTGCTATGAGCGAGATACGCAGTTGGTTTTATGAAATCATAGCTTTAACAGTTATATATCTGATTTTTTCTTTTGAGTTTAAAAGAGTAGCCAAGATTTTTCCTGTGCTTCTTGCAGTATATCTTTCTTTGATCGTGATAATGTCATTTCTTTACCCATATACATCGGGTTTTTTGGGAGTATCCGGCTTTCATAATATAATATCAGAGTCACACAAACCTGACGGGAGTAGTGGAATAGGGAGAAAGCAGCAGATTACTGCTATGACCGGACCTATTCTTGAATATGCAAATGGCAAGGTAGAGGGGGCGGGAATTATACCCCTGATTACAGGGCTTGGGCTGGGAACTGCGGATTATGCAACAATTCCTTTTTTGAACAGCTTTTTTTTCAATACTTACGAAAATACCGGTTATTCAAGTTTTCTCTTATCGTTTTTATATATTGAAACGGGAATAATTGGCTTAGTTGTATTTAATGCTATGTGGGTTTATTTATTGTGGATTGGATTTAAGGATATGAAGCAGCGAGAACCGCGAGTATTATTGCTTATTCTATGTTCTTTTGCTATGTCTGTTACAGCTTTTTACAACCAGACACTTAGAACAAACTATGGCTATATTATGTGGGTTTTCTTAGGAACTGTTGTTATTATATATAATAAGGATACTTGATTTATTAATTGTATTAAAAAGAGGGGACAATGAAGGGAATACATATCAATATATCTAAAGTAATATTGTTGGCATATTTTTACTTGGCGTTGCCCATATTTGTTTTCTTTTATGGATGGCTAAAGCCTGGTTTGGCGGCAATTTTCTCTGTTTTTCTTATGGCTTCTTTTGTGTATGTTTTCAGAGATTACAAGGACAGAAAAAGCGAAAATGTTTTGAAGATTCCAATGGAAGCATTATTTATTATTGTTGCACTTCTTTTATCCTGGACTTTGATGAGTGGAATAGGTGGTCTTACATGGCAGAGAGACGATTGGCATGCAAGAAATGCATTGCTTCACGATCTTATTGATAATAGATGGCCTGTGGTTTTTGAAGATGGTTCAGGACTTACTTACTATGTATGCTATTGGATGTTTCCTGCTGTTATGGGCAAAATAATGGGGTGGAATGCGGCTAATGTGATGCTTGTTATATGGACTTTTATAGGGCTCATATTAGTTTCTTTTCTTCTTTTGAATCTTTTCAAAGATAGTGAATGCTCTATAACTATATCAAAATCTGTTATTATCACCTTATTTTTGATTCTTTGGGGAGGCTTAAACGTAATAGGGCAGTTTTTTGTCTTTTTAAAGGGGAAAGGGACTATGTCACTGGACTCTATATACGGATGGTCGGCCTATCAATATACTCCTAACAATGCTCTAATGGAATGGGTTTTTAACCAGGCACTGCCTGCCTGGATTGGAGCAGGTCTTTTTTTTCATGAAAGAAAAAAAGGAAATGTTTCAAACTATGGGCTGATCACTATGCTTATACTGCCTTTTTCTCCATTTGCTGCTCTTGGATTATTGCCTTTGATCATTGCTGATATAGTAAAAATGCGTGGGAAGAAGTTGTTTAGTGTTCCAAATATCTTTTCTGTTTTCGGAGTGCTTCCTGTTTTTTATTCATATTTTTTTTGTAATAGTTCGTTAAGGGGAAACGGTTCTTTGCCTGTGTTTGGTTTGTATAGGCTGGATAATACGGGATTTATTTACAATATGCTTGTACTGGTGTTTTTTCTGGCAGTAGAAGTCGGAATGTACATTTTTCTTATATGGAAAGCAAACGAGCAGGACTACTTGTTTGTGACCAATACGATATGGCTTTTGATAATCCCTCTTATCAGGATCGGGGTATCAGATAAAAGAATGTTTCTGATGCGAGGTTCAATAATTCCGCTTTTTGTACTTATGGTATATGTGATCAAAACAATGTTTAATGAGGATTACCGAAAGAACAAGCTGGTCTTTGCTGCACTGATACTGGGGGGTTGCATAGGCTTTTATTCAGGAATAGGGGATTTTGTACTGACAGGGATAAATACAATGAACCCTGAGATTACAAATGTGGCTGACAGGGTGAAATCCATGAATAATACCGGTGATGAAGCGTGGAATGCTTATACGAAAGAAGCTTCTTATGTGGTCCTGAATGCAAAGGATACTTTCTTTTTTGGGAAAATGGGAAGATGATTTTTTATAGGGGTAAAATAGGATGAAATTACAATCAATTCTTTATCCTGCAAAGGGTGAATCAACTGATGACGAACAGCTGTATTTTCATAGGGACGGAGAATGGATAAATGTTGACGGGTATCTCAATCTCTTTTATCTTGAAAAACATCATAAGTATTGCCGGTTAAATGAGCTGTTTCTCGAACTGGAGTTAAATGGTGTAAGAAAAGTTCAGCTTATGCATGAAGGAGATTGTGTTTATGAGTTTGATCTTGAGACAGGAAGTGAAAAAGCAAGTACTTGTAGCAAGCTTGGAAAACATGGCTTTAAAAGATATACCCTCAAGTTTCCGTATAGTGAAAATAAAAAAGGTGTTTTCTGGTTTAGAATACTGCCTTCATCAGATGATTTTTTTTGTGCCGGACATTATTCTGCAACAACGGATTTCCTAAATGATGTAAGAATTGCTGTAAATATATGTACCTTTAAAAGAGAAAAGTATGTCTTAAGAAACATGAAGGCATTGTCGGATTGGGCAAAGTCTGCTGATATCGATGGAAGGCAATTTGATGTAGCAGATAAGCTGAACGTGTTTTTGATTGATAATGGACAGACATTAGAAGATAATGCAGAAATGAATGATCTCTTACAGGATACCAGAGTGCAAATTGAAATAATACCAAATGCCAATACCGGTGGTTGTGGCGGATTTAGCAGAGGGATGAAAGAAGCTATCTCAAGGCGCACCAGACTTGGTATCACGCATCTTTTAATGATGGATGATGATGCAGTGTTTAATCCGGATATATTTGTAAGACTGTATGGTTTTCTTTCTACTTTAAGAAATGAGTATGAGGAAATAACAGTAGGCGGCGCATTAATGCGTGAGGATTACAGGTATATTCAGCATGCAAACGGCGAGTGGTTTTCTAAGTATAAAGTAATCAATGATAACCCTCTGTGTGATATGAGAGTTTTTGAGAATTGCACAGATGATTTGATGACCGGAACTGAAAAGGAACATAAGCTTTATGGGGCTTGGTGGTGCTGCTGTTATCACATGAATGCGATTACTAAGGAGAATATCCCCTTACCTATTTTTGTTCATCATGATGATATACAGTTTGGAATGAAACAGACTGAGCGGGGAATAGTTTTTTTGAATGGAGTCTGCGTGTGGCACCAGGGATTTGAATTGGTATTTCCCGGAGTTAAGCAGTATTACAATATGCGCAATACTCTTATTACCATGCAAATGTATGAGCCTGAATATCTTAAAAAGACTATGCTTATATGGAGTATCAGAAGATATATAGGTATGCTTATAAGCTATAGATATGCAGATTGTGAGTTTGTTTACAGAGGATTTGTGGATTTCCTTCGCGGAAAGGAGTGGCTACTTGATTCTGATCCGGAAATGCTGCATAGAGAGCTTATGGAAATCTATAAGACAATCAATAATTTTGTCAGTATTGATGAAATGGGATTGGAAAAGAGCAGCAGAGTTATAGTCATGAAAAAGGCAGAGGGATTCGGAGATATTATTTCACCTGATCTTTTGAGAGAGTATTATTCTTCAGAAAGAT
The DNA here is from genome assembly GCF_000420825.1 of Butyrivibrio sp. AE2015. GTDB lineage: Bacteria > Bacillota > Clostridia > Lachnospirales > Lachnospiraceae > Butyrivibrio. The sequence goes on from NZ_ATVR01000027.1 coordinate 28,903, forward strand.
TTAATGGCTCGCTAAGGAAGAAGATCACCTTTAACGGATGGTTTTTGCCGCCACGAAAGAAACTTAGGGTTATTACCCCTTTAGATTCACCGTGGGATACTTTCAGATATAAAGAGGTTTGTCTGTACGAACCTGCTTCAAAAAAAGGTACACTTGTAAGGAGAAGTAACAGGGAATTATTTAAGGGAATCAGCCGTATTTTTTATATGTCTGTTTTAGCAATGCGTTGGAAAATACTAGGATGTAAGTGGTGAGTTTTATTTTTATACATATATCCTGTATAATGATGCCAATACAGGAGTAGAGACGATGATCAACATAGCAATCGTAGAGGATGAGGATTCATATGCCTCACAACTAACTGAATATATTAATAAGTATGAAGCTGAAAGTGGCAGCTCTTTTAGGATAACTCGCTTTAAAGACGGAGACGAGATAACTAATGGTTACAAGGGACAGTTTGATATCATACTTATGGACATAGAGATGAAGCTCATGGATGGCATGACTGCGGCAGAAGAGATCAGAAAACTTGATCAGGAAGTTGTCATCATGTTTATTACCAATATGACAAACTATGCCATAAGAGGATATCAGGTTGATGCCCTTGACTATGTCCTTAAACCTGTCAGTTATTTCGCTTTTTCACAAAAACTGGGACGTGCAATAGCAAGAATGAAAAAAGGAAGCTCCAAGACAATTTCTATTGAACTTCCTTCAGGAATAAAGAAGCTTGATATTGATAATGTCTTTTATATAGAAAGTGAAGGGCATAATCTTGTTTTCTATACGAGCGGTGGTGAGTTTAAGATAAGGGCCAAGCTTGGCGACTTTGAGAATCAGCTTTCTCAATATAATTTTTTCAGGTCTAACAAAGGCTATCTTGTTAATCTTAAATATGTCGACGGAGTCGAGAATGGATGCTGCATTATAGCAGGTAAGCAGCTTCTTATCAGCAGAGCCAGGAAAAATGACTTTATGACGGCATTGACCGAGTTTATGTCATGAGGAATACCATGGAAAATATCTATCAGGATATACCAAGGCTATATACAGCACTTGCTGAGTGGCTTGCGTGCATGACTTATTGCCTTGTTTTAAAAAGAAAAGTTAAGAATGAAAGATTTACTTTATATGCTGTTGTCGCGCTTTTAATTCAGAGCGTTTTTTTGGTTTATACTAAAAATCTTCCTGTGGTTTTTTGGATTCCATGCATGCTTATTGCAGTGGCTTTTATGTATCTGTTTATGTATCTTGTCTGCGATAGCAGCATAAATGTTATTGGCTATTATTGCTCCAGGGCATTTCTTTTGGCGGAGTTGGCAGCTTCACTTGAGTGGCAGCTTGCGTGTTTCTTTTTGCTAAAAACTGATTCTGAAGTGGTTCAGATTGTTATTTTGGTAGCAGTCTATTTGCTTGTTTTCACCTGGGCTCATTATATGGAAATCAGCATAACCAGAGGCGTATCTCAGTTTGATGTCAATTTCCATGAGCTTTTGGCGGCAGTGGCTATTGCTGCAGCAATTTTTGCTTTTAGTAATCTTAGTTTCATAGTGCAGAACACGCCTTTTTCTGCGGGGGTAACTGCAGATGTTTTCTATATCAGGACTCTTGTTGATATAGCAGGCATAATGATATTATATGTGTATCAGAGCAGGATTTGTGAGCTTCTTGCTGAAAAAGAACTTAGAAATATCCATGCGATGCTAAAAGCCCAATATGACAAGTACAGAGGTTATCAGACTACTTTTGATATGATTAATATGAAGTATCATGATCTAAAGCATCAGATAGCCGGACTTCGTACCGAGATGAGTGACGAGGAACGCAAAAAGTGGATTGATTCCCTTGAGCAGGAACTTGAATCTTTCAGTCCTGAAATGCAGACGGGAAATAGCGTTTTGGATACACTTATTGCAGGTAAAATGATGAACTGCAGAGCAAATAATATAAAGATGACCTGCGTTGCCGATGGTGATATATTGGATTTTATGCATGTTGCAGATATTTGCACCATTTTTGGCAATGCTCTTGATAATGCCATTGAGAGCGTGTCTCTTATTGAGGATCCGGAAAAGAGGCTTATTCACCTGGCAATATCTCCCAAAAAGGGTTTTGTACTGATACAGATCAATAATTATTGCGAAAATAATGTAGTAATGAAAAACGGTTATCCTGTAACGACTAAAGCCGACAAAGGAAACCACGGCTTTGGACTTAAAAGCATCAGGTATACCGTCGAAAAATATAACGGGACATTGAATTTTGCCTTAAATGACAAGTGGTTTGAAGTAAAAATGCTTATTCCCAGGAAAGGCTTATCATGAATATAGTTGCAGTTTTGCTTTCTGATTATGTGGGCTTCATGCTCCTTGTTGCACTTTTAATAAGCAGCCGAATCAGACGATCTCATGGAAAACTTGAACTTAAGGTTTTCTCAATAATCACAATACTTACAATGATAGCGTGTGTTGTGGATTTCTTTAGTTTTTTTTCAGATGGAAGAGATGGCTTTTTGTGGAAGACAGTCAATCTGATCGGAAATACCTATTGTTTTGTTGTTAACCCTATTTTTATAGCTGCATGGTGTTTATATGAGGATTTAAAGCTATATAAGAGTATGGCCAGAGTAAAGAGAATTTACAGGTATGCATTTATACCAGCTATTATTCTGGTCATCATAGCACTTGGCAATATGTTCTTCCCTATGATCTTTTACATTGACGATATGAACGTGTATCACAGGCTTCCTCTCAGCTACGCTTTTTATGTTGTGGATCTGTGTTATCTGATACATAGCGGCGTTGTTTTAAAAAAATATGAGAAGCAGTATGGGAAAATAAGTTTTTTCCCCCTGTATCTTATGGCGGTCCCGGTAGTGCTTGGCTGCGCGCTTCAGATGATGTTTTATGGGGTATCACTCATATGGGTTTCACTTGCTGTTGGACTTACATCCATTTATATGTCACTTCAGAATGAATTCTCTTATATTGATATACTGACAAATCTTTATAACAGAGCTTATCTGGATTACAAGATGGAAGCGATGCTAAAAGAGAAGAACCCTAAAGTCGGAGCTATTATGATCGACGTAGATTATTTCAAAAGTATCAATGATACATATGGACATTCTACGGGAGATGAAGCTCTTATTGATGTTGCCAGAGTAATTATTTTTAGTAAACCAGACAAGGCAATAGCAACACGCTTTGCAGGCGATGAGTTTATCCTTCTTGTAAATAACACTAACGATGATGAGATGAGAAAGATAATTGAAAGTATTCGGGGTGAGCTGAAGTACTTTAATGAAACGGAAAATCGCCCTTATAAATTATCTTTATCTCTTGGCTATACTTTATTTGATCCAGACAGAGACACCACTGATACCTTCTTTAAACGTATGGATGATAACATGTACGTTGAGAAGAGCGAGAAACATAGATAGATGTGGGATGCTGCACTAGACTCGAAAATACCTCGTCAAGTATTCTGCGCACCGTTCATGACAAAAATCGTACCGTTTATGACAAAAACGGCACGATTTTTTTATTATGCTAAATTTATAGTACATTGATGCGCAGATCAACCATGCTGCGTGTATGACCAAAGGCTTTGCAATCCGACCAGTTGCAAATGCAGATTACAAAAAGGGAGGTTATATTATGTTATCTATCAACATGGATGACGTCATGAACGTCATAACATCGATCAAATCTTATTTGATAGCTATCGGTGTTATCATTGCGATCGCAGTTGTTCTTATGATTGCGGTTATGAAACTTAATAAGCCACTTAAAAAGCTTATTAGGGGCACAGCACTTGTTGCTATGCTCACAGGTATTGTTGTTTGTGTAAATATGATCTGTTCAGGTCCTATGAGCACAATGCTTGACCTTGTTAGTGGTAGCGGAACAATTTCAAAGGCTACTTCTGATGAGACAACTATTCTTGCACAGGATATTGCAAGAGAGGGTATTGTTCTTTTAGAGAACGATGATAATACTCTTCCTGTTGCTTCAGGAACAAAGCTCAATGTATTCGGATGGGCTTCAACAAATCCTATCCTTGGTGGTGCAGGATCAGGTGCTCTTAATGACGCATATGATCAGATTTCACTTCTTGATTCACTTTCACAGGCCGGAATTGAGACAAACACAGAGCTTACACAGTTCTATACAGACTATAAGGCAGACAGACCTGTAGTTGGAATGTGGAATCAGGATTGGACACTTCCTGAACCAAACGTTTCTCTTTACACTGATGAAATGATTGCTAACGCAAAGAGCTTTTCTGACACAGCTATGATCGTTATCAGCCGTTCAGGTGGAGAAGGTGCTGACCTTCCAACAGATATGAATGCAGTTATCGATGGTTCTTATCAGGATGGCACAACATACACTGCAGGAACATATGATGATTCTTTAAATGAAGGAAATGACTGGGATGCAGGTGATCATTACCTTCAGCTCACAAACAGAGAGGAAGAGATGATCGACCTGGTTTGTGCAAACTTTGATAAGGTTATCCTTCTTTACAACGGTGCTAACGCATTCGAACTTGGTTTCATTGAGGATCACCCACAGATCAAATCAGCTCTTTGGGTAGCTGGTATGGGTCACGTTGGTATGAAGGCCGTTGGTGAGATCGTAACTGGTGAAGTTAACCCTTCAGCTAAGACAATCGACACATATGTTTATGATATGGAAAAGACACCTTGGTGGAACAACTTTGGTGACTTCAACTACACAAACATGGATGAGTTCAAGTACACTTCAACAGGATTTACAGGTGTTGAGTCTACATCTTATGTATCATTCATCAACTATGTTGAAGGTATCTATGTAGGTTATAAGTTCTATGAAACTGCAGCAGCAGAGGGACTTATCAACTATGATGAGATCGTTCAGTATCCATTTGGATATGGTCTCTCATACACAACATTTGAGCAGACAATGGGTGACATCACAGAGGCAGATGGAAAGATCAGCTTTGATGTTACAGTTAAAAATACTGGTTCAGTTGCAGGTAAGGATGTAATCGAAGTTTACTACAATCCTCCATACACAAATGGTGGCATTGAAAAGGCTTCAGCAAATCTTATCCAGTTCGATAAGACAGACCTTCTTGAGCCAGGTGCATCTCAGACTATTACAATTTCTTTTAACGTAGAAGATATGGCAGCTTATGATTACCAGAGCGCTAAGGCATATGTTCTCGAAGAAGGTGATTATGTGATCTCAATCAATTCAGATTCACATAATGTTATTGATTCAAAGACATATACAGTTGATCAGACTGTAACATACAACGGATCAAATGGTCGTAGCAGTGACCTTGTTACAGCAACAAATGCCTTTGATTTTGCAGAGGGTAATGTTACATACCTTTCAAGAGCTGATGGATTTGCTAACTATGCAGAAGCTACAAAGGCTCCAACAAACTATGAGATGCCAGCTGAAGCTAAGGCAACTTTCTATAACATAAGCAACTACTTAACAGCAGAAGCAACAGCTGCCGATGAAGATCCAAATGCAGCTGCAGTTACAACAGGTGCTGCAACAAGCCTTAAACTTGCTGACCTCAGAGGTCTTTCAAAGGATGATCCTAAGTGGGATGAACTCCTTGACAGCATGTCTCTTGATGATATGAATTCACTTATCTCACTTGGTGGATATCAGACAAACTCTGTTGATTCAATCGGTAAGGTTCGTACTAATGACTGTGATGGACCTGCTTCAATCAACAATAACTTTACAGGCGTTGGATCTCTTGGATTCCCTGTAGGTGTAACAATCGCAGCTACATTTAACAAAGATCTTGCTTACTCATTCGGTGATTACATTGGTAAGATGGCAGATGAGATGGATGTATCAGGTTGGTATGCTCCAGCCATGAACATTCACAGAACTGCATTTGCAGGACGTAACTTCGAGTACTATTCAGAAGACAGTATCCTTTCAGGATACATAGCTGCTGAAGCTTGTAAGGGTTCATGGGATAACGGAGTATATGCTTATATCAAGCACTTCGCATTTAATGATCAGGAAGAGAACAGATGTGACATGCTCTGCACATGGACAAATGAGCAGGCAGCTCGTGAAATATATCTCAGACCTTTTGAGATCTGCGTAAAGAACGTTGATATGTGTGCAGTAATGTCATCATTCAACTACATTGGTAACCGTTGGGCAGGTGGTTGCTCAGAACTTCTTAATACAGTTCTTAGAGATGAGTGGGGCTTTAATGGCTTCGTTCTTACAGACTACTTTGGAGTTTATGGATACATGTCATCTGACCAGGCTATCAGAAATGGTACAGACTGCATGCTTGTAAACTATCCTACAGCTACAAACAGTGTACAGTTCAGAGATACAAACGGAGCACAGCAGGCAATGCGTACAGCTACAAAGAATATTCTTTACACAGTTGTAAACAGCCGTGCTTATGCACCTGAGAACCTTACAATGGGTATGGCTTCATGGAAGAAGCTTATGATCGTTCTCGATGTTATCTTTGGAGCTCTTATGATTTGCCTTATGGCAATCTTCATCAAGAACTTCCTTAAGAACAGAGAAACAAAAGCAGAAGCTTCTGCAGAAGAATAATAAATTGATTTTTGGAGCGGTGTCCGCAATTAAAGCGGGCACCAGCTTCATATAAAGATAAAGGGGTAATCATGAAACATCAGGATATCATTGAGAAGATGACAATTGAAGAGAAGGCAGCTTTTTTAAGTGGTAAGGGTGAGTGGCAGACAAGAGATTTTGAAAGGCTTGGTATTCCTTCAATTTTCTGTTCGGATGGACCTCATGGCATTAGAAAGCAGGCAGGAGCAGGAGACCATTTGGGACTTAATGCTTCACTTCCTGCAACTTGTTTTCCGACAGCTGCAACAATAGCAAATAGCTGGAATACTGAACTGGGGGAAACACTGGGAGAAACCCTCGGTGAAGAAGCAATGGCGGAGGGCGTAAATGTTCTTTTAGGCCCCGGACTTAATATTAAAAGAAGTCCACTTTGCGGCAGAAACTTTGAGTATTTTTCAGAAGATCCTTACCTTGCAGGTAAGATGGCAGCATCTTACGTAAGAGGTATTCAGTCACAGGGAGTTTTCGCATGTCCCAAGCATTTTGCGGTAAACTCACAGGAACTTCGCCGTATGGCTATGAACTCTGTGGTTGATGAGAGAACACTCAGAGAGATTTATCTTACCGGCTTTGAAATTGCTGTTAAAGAGGGTGGGGCAAAGACTATTATGTCTGCCTACAATGAGATCAACGGAACATATGCCAATGAAAATAAGCATCTTTTGAATGATATTTTGAGAAAAGAATGGGGATTTGATGGCATTGTAATTACAGACTGGGGTGCTTCTAATGATCATGCCCTTGGCGTGGCAGCAGGGTCAAATCTTGAAATGCCAAATCCGGGTCTTGACTCAGCAAGAGAGCTCATTGCAGCTGTAGAAAGCGGAAAGATCAAGATAGAAGATGTAGACGCAAGAGTAGATGAGCTTTTAGATGCAGTTATGACACTGTATGTAAATGCCCAGGGCAAGAAGGATGATTTTGATAAGAATGCTCATCATAATGTGGCAAGAAGGGCGGCAGCAGAGAGCACAATTCTTTTGAAGAATGAAGGCGGTATACTTCCATTAAAAGCTGGAGCTAAAGTTGCCATCGTGGGTGATTTTGCATTCGTACCAAGATATCAGGGGGCTGGTTCATCACTTGTTAATCCTACAAAGATTGAGACTGTTGCTGAACTTATCGGCACATATGATCTCCAGGTTGTAGGAATGAGTCGCGGGTACTCAAGAAATGGTCAGGAAGATGCTGCTGTAAAAAAAGAAGCCCTTGATATAGCAGCAAAAGCTGACATAGTATTGTATTTCTTTGGACTTAATGAGGATAGTGAATCTGAGGGAATGGATAGAACTCATATGAGAATTCCACAGAATCAGATAAATCTTCTTCAGGAGCTTGGACAGGTCAATCCTAATCTTGTTGGTATTATTAGTGCAGGATCTGCAATTGAGATGCCATGGCATCACCATTTCAAAGCTCTTTTACACTGCTACCTCAACGGACAGGCTGGTGCAGGTGCAGTTATGGATATTCTTACGGGAGATGTTAACCCTTCAGGAAAACTTTCTGAGACGATTCCCAGAAGACTTGAGGATACTCCTGCTTACCGCTATTATCCAAGTCAGGAGAGAACATCCGAGTATAGAGAGAGTCTTTATGTTGGATATAGATACTACGACACAGCTGATGTGCCTGTACTTTATCCGTTTGGATTTGGCTTGTCTTATACATCATTTGAGTATAGCGACATTTCTGTGACAGATGAGGGTGCAACATTTACTATCACTAACACAGGATCAAGAGATGGCGCAGAGGTTGCACAGCTCTATGTTGGGCTTCCAGGCGGTAAGGTGTTCAGACCTAAAAAGGAGCTCAAGGGCTTTGCGAAAGTATTCCTTAAAGCAGGTGAGAGCAAGAAAGTAACAATCGCATTTGATGACAAGACTTTCCGTTATTGGAATGTAAAAACAAATAATTGGGAAGTTGAGGATGGCAAATACATCATTTCAGTGGGAGCAAGCAGTGCTGATATCAGGCTTACAGCAGAGGTATTGAAGTCTGAGACAACAGAAAATATCCCTTATAGCAAAGAAGACCTTCCATCATATTATTCAGGAAAGATCCAGTCAGTTGAGACTGCAGAATACGAAAAGCTTCTTGGAAGAAGTGTTCCTGATGGAAAGTGGAGCGGAGAACTTGGACTTAACGATGCTTTCTGTCAGATGTATTACGCAAAGAGTTCTCTTGCAAGATTTGCTTATAAGAAGCTTACAGCTATGAAGAAAAAAGCTGATGAATCCGGAAAGCCTGATCTTAATATTCTCTTCATCTACAACATGCCATTTAGAGCAATGGCAAAGATGACAGGCGGAGCAGTAAGCATGGAGATGGCAGAAGGAATTGTTAAGCTTGTTAACGGTCATTTCTTTGGAGGACTTGGTCAGATTATTAGTGGGTACTTTAAAAACGGCAGGAAAAATAAAGAATATGAAGCTAAGATAAAATGAGCTAATGCTAACTTACGGAGGAAATATTATGAAATTTTGGAATGACTTTGCCCAAAAGCACCCTGCTATAGCCAAATGGGTGAGAGAGGGAGGACTCTTCGTTGTTGTAAGTAATCTGATAACAGTGTTTAAGTATCTTTTACTTACATTTCTCCCTGCAGCATTTGCTTTTCTTGGCGACAGGTCTTTTGGTTGGCCTGGAATCCCACTTACAATTGCGGGGGAGACCTTTGAATGGAACATTTTAGGATACGACCAGGCACATGGCGGACTTGCGTATTTTACAGCATATATGATTGCCATGATAATAGGCGAGTGTATCAACTTCCCGATTCAAAAGCTCTTTGTATTCCGTAATCATGATAAGCCCGGAAAGCAGATTGCATGGTATATTTTAGCGTTTATTGTTATTACATGTATCGTTAATTCAATCAATTGTATCTGGGTTGCAGTAGCCGGAAAGTTTGTACCTGCTTTTGTTTACAACATTGGAACAACAGTCTTAAATGGTGGAGTAAGCATGGTAGTATTTTTCTTTGTAAATAAGATCATATTCCCGGAAACTGAAAAGAAAGCCTGAAATTTAGTTACATGAAAATATGAGATAAAAACTGGTGTAGAAAGATTCTGCATCAGTTTTTTTGTACTGTTATTTAGATTTTTTTTAGAAATTTTAATGAATGTTAACTGCCGAAGCTTTGCTGTTAATCGTAAAATAGTATGTGAATAAGGACATTATGAGAGGGAGATGTTATGAAGTTCAGAATGAAACAATTTTTCACATCAGTATTGGCAGCGGTATTAGTTGCAACTAATGTTGTTGCTCCTGGAGAAACTTCAATTGTCGCAAAAGCTGTAGAGCAGAGTACACCTGGTTTGACTGTGAATGGTACAAATGATGAAAAGGAAGTTACCCTGGTTGGGACTTTTCCTGTTGGAGCTATTTTACGGTCAGATAGTTTTGGGGGGTTAAGAGTTCTTTATAATGGGAAAGATTCCTATACCATTAGCAGAGGTAGCAATAAAGTAGCGCTTACTATTTCAGTAATTGATGAAAAGCTTGCTTCTGGCAGCCTTCAGTATTTATATAAGCTTTTTGGACCTGTAAATGTTCAGGTGAAAAAAGGCTCTGCCTATAATATCAGCTGTATATTGAATGGTATCGGAAGTGCTGAGTATGAAAATCTTGTCCTTTCTACAAAAGACGAGAGCCTTAGTATCTTTCTTAAGCCATTTATTGAGCAGGCAAAAAAGGAAGATAAAGAGAGAGCTCTTTATGCCAGATTCTATGAAAGTATTGTAGAGGCTCAGAAAGCGCAGAATGAAGAGATAAGAAATAATGCGCAGACTGAGTCTGGTGATGGAAATTCAGATTCAGAAGACTCTGATAAAGTCGATGATAAGTCTGATGAGCTTTATACACGAACAATACTTATTTATCTTGATGGAACTAATCTTGAGACTGATAGTGGTTATGGAACCAAGAATCTTCTGGATATGTTAAGGGCAAAGATTCCGGAAAATGTTAAGGTTATTGTAGTGGCAGGCGGAACCAAGACCTGGCACATGAATGATCCAAAGACATACTATGAATATGCAGAGAATCTTCTTTATCCGGACTTAGATGAAGATAAACTGACCACAGAACAGAAAAAAGAAGTTGAGGAAAAAGCAGCTGAACTTAAAGAAAAATATGGCATTGATATAAGTGGGCTTCAGACATATGAGGTCGTGAGCAATAATGGAATTAATTCCTTAAAGCTGCTTAAAACATATGATAATAATCAGTATGTTGTAGATAAGGATTTCTTTATTTCAGCAATAGATTTTACTACAGATTATGCTCCTGCTTCAAAGTATGATCTTGTGATATGGGATCATGGCGGTGGACCGGGCGGATATGGAGAGGATGATTTTCTTAGGGACTACCTTGAAAAACATAAAGAATTGCAGGACACAATAAAAAATACTGTCACACTTAAGGGTATAAGTGAGATTCTTGCAGAATCTTCTTATGTAAAAAATGGCGGAAAGTTCGATTTTATCGGGTTTGATGCCTGCCAAATGGGAAATTATGAGGTTGCATCTACCGTTGCGCCATATGCAGAGTATTACATCGGCTCTGAAGAAAATGAGCCGGGATTTGGCTGGAATTACAATGTTTTCTTTAATACTCTTGGTGCCAATCCGATGGTAAGTACAATAGATCTGGGAAGTGCGATAATTGACGGCTTTATTTCACAGTATAAGGGTGGAAATACCACTCTTTCAATGGTTGATCTTAGCAAGATGGGAATTCTTGATGAGAAGGTAGCAAAGTTTGCGTTCTGTCTCATGAAAGAAGCAGATACAAGATATTATGATATGGTCGCATCTGTTGGTACAAGATCTCATTTTGCAACAAGAGAAGGTTATGGGTCAAGTAATCTTCTTGACTTAAGACGCTTAGCAACGGCTTTTACAAATGAGAGTAAGGAATATTCCACAGAACTGGTATCTGCCAGCAATGAAGTAATACAAGCTCTGGATGATTGCGTACTTGTCAATAAGTACAAGGAAACATTTTTACAAAATGGTGGAATGAGCATATATTATCCCATCAGAGCATATTATGAGAGACCATGCAAAGAAAAAGGAATGTATTACTATAATGACAGAGCCCAGGAAGTACTAAAAATTTACGCAGATAATGGTATAAACGAAGAGTATAGATTGGCAGCAGCCAAGCTTGCAGTTCGTAATCTGGCAGGATTAAAGCTGGTCAACTTTTGGAATCAATCAGCAGATCCCACAGTGAAGGATCTTTTTACAGATTATATTAACAAGAATGAAAATGACAGATATGTTGCAACGGCTTCAGGTATTGATATAAATAATCCTGATGATCCTATTGTAAAATCTATAGGTGAGATAATCGAGGATAGATTATCAGCGGATAAAGTGACAGTTGTACTCCCTGATCGTAAGGATAATGGTGAGTATACTGATTATGACGGAAATGCAACAGTAATAATACAAGGCAGCAATTCTTTGGCTGTCGGAGACAGAATGGACATTAAGATAAGTCTTAATGTTGGAACTTATGAACAGCCTCAATATGTGTCTGTTGGAAATAAGAATGGCTATTCTGAAGAAAAGGAAGTAGGAGAAAATGACGAGATTTCATATAAGGTAAAGGCCTTTGACCAGATATGGTATTCATTAAATGGCCAAATTGTTAGCTTATATATAACAGATGTTTTTGATGATGGCAATATTGTAGGCTACATACCTCTTGGAAACTGGTACACTGAAGAAGCTGCTTCCGGAATAGATGCCGGTGATCAGACAAGAACAGAATATATAATTGATCAGGCTACAAAGGGCTATATTTCAACGATCAGAATGTATATTAGAAGCTATTGTACAACTAATGATGCAGGTGAAGAGGAATGGAACTACGAACCTATAAGATATAATGACTTTGTGGACGGAGAAGAGAAAAATTCTCATGACATGTCAGAACTGAAGTATACATACCTGGAAATTTTGGGCGGGGCTGATAATTTTTATTCCATAAGTGAGAGTCCTGATGTGTATTCTCTTGGAACTGTTTATATTAATAAGAGTAGTGAACTTAATGTACAAAGTACTTATACAACAGGTCTTTTTGCTGATTATTATCTTAGCGATGTATATGGTAATGAGTATGTTGTATCATCATCAAGCCTGAATAATGAGGGAGAGACAGTTAAGAAAGGCCTTGAAGATTTTTATGATTTTATTCCATCAGACTCCTACGATGATGCTTTGACTTGGGAAAAGAGCCAACAGGAAGCAGAAAAGGTAAGACAGGAAGCTATTAAATGTGTAGAAGAAGAGAGACAAAGAGAGGCTTCAAAAAAGGAGTCAGGAGTTGTCAATGCGCAACTGGATAATAAAAGTGTCGAAGCAGAAGACGAGCCTGTTGCTGATAAACAGGGGACATCTGTAATAAATGACATTGAAACTGCCGAAGGAACTGAAGATGCAAAAAAGGTTGGAGACGAGAGCACTTCTGATATAGTTGAAAAAACAACGACAGAGATCGAAGTATCTTCAGATGAGGGAACTAAGACAGAAATTGAGGCGGCTACTGATGAAGAATCAGGTACAGGAAAAGAAAATGCTGCAGAGACTCCAAACGATTCTGATACTGAAGTGATTACAGAGGAAAAAGAAAATGTAAATAATGCTATAGTATTAGATGACGAAAATAACGGAGATTTAGAAAAGTCGGAAGAAAGTGCAGACGAAGCTTCAAAAGAAACAACAAAAGAAACATCAGAGGAAGATGACAGCGTTGATGAAGATGCTGTAAATCCTGATGAATCTAAAGAAAACGAAGAAAATGCAGAAGATGTAAATAGTGATGCTGAGGGAGAGAAAAATGAAAATTCTTGAGGATGAAAAACTGGAGGAAGTAGCCGGTGGAGTAAAGAAAATACAGTACGTCAGGGTGGCCTGTATAAAATGTAAGGCTGTTTTTGAGGCAGATATGTCAAAAACCAAGGTGAAATGCCCTGCTTGTAATACTGTTAATTCTTTTGCGGGCTAAATAGTGAAAACAGGAATCAGTTTAGATAGAGGTTTCTAAAATATCATTGATACGGTAGAGCAGAGAGTATTCTGGCAAAGTGTTTTGCTTACGCCAGAATACTCTTCTTTTGTATATGCGTAAGTGAGGTAGAAGCTAGGTGGAGACATTGCCCCTGTTATTCTATGTATAAGCTTAAGAAATTGGTAAATGCTTGGCTCCGTACGCCACCATTGACTGAACCTGAAGAAAACGCCCTGCAGGCTATGCCGACGGTGAGGATGATGGGAACAGTAGATTTTATCTCACCGTCGGATTCAGCATTGTAGCGTTTTCCTCAGAACCCGTCAATGGCAGGCACCTGCGGTGTGGCTGAATACAAGGGCCTCGGGCTCTGACTCCGAGAACAGTAGGGGTGGCTGAAATTGAATCAGCTGGAGACTTGGGATATTGAAAACATAAAGATTTACCTGGCTATAGCATGCTGCGAGAGATTTTTCTCGATTTTCATGCCTTGTGCATAGGCTTCTGACATGATTTGGAGATTTTTTGCAAGTATCA
>NZ_ATVR01000028.1 GCF_000420825.1 Butyrivibrio sp. AE2015
ATGTTTAGATGAAAAGGATGATTTGGGCATATAGCGCTTAAAAAACTTCCGGCCACCTCTACTGTTCCCATCATCCTCACCGTCGGCAGGACTGGCATGGCGTTTTCATCAGGTTCAGTCAATGGTGGCGGACGTAACCAAAGTACTTACGCATATACAAAGGGAGAGTACTCCGATGTATGCTAATTGCATTCATCTGAATACTCTCCCTAATCAACAACATTAGTGCAACTTCTACTCTCCTGTATATAGAGTACCTCGTTTGCGCTGGTGATAAACTAATTCTAAGTTATATGTAACACCGGCATTAGTTGGGCACTCACAAGAAAGTATACTTTACTGTACAACGCTGTATTCAATAACTTCAGCTTTTTCAAGATCAGCATACATAGCTTTCATTGCTGAGTCATCAGGTACTACTGCATTTTCATCTCCATCAAGCTCTCGAAGATCTGAGTGATGGTAATATGTACCATTGCCGTTTCCGTCATATTCTACATATGCTTCTTCGTCAATGCAGAGAATACTTCCGCTTGCAATGGTGTACTTTTTGATCCAATGATTTGAACCTGCGTAAAGCTTTCCATCATAAATTGCAAGAGGATAAGCTGTACCGCCTGCTTCTACAAGACCAAGGTACTCTGGAACACCAGCTTCATTGTAGCGATATACTTCTGAATCGATAGCTGCATTGAATACGCCACCATCAGGGCTGTTATTAAATGTGTACTTTGTCACAAGTAAAACATCTACCCCATCGATAGTTGCATTAGCATAACCGCCTCCTTTTTCAAGCTTATCTACAATCTGTGTAAAAGTATCACATCCTGTAATGTCAGTAGGAACATATTCATCATCCGGCATATTGGCGCCAACCTGCTTACTCTCATCATACATAGCCTCTGCTACTGCCTGAAGATCAAATCCGTCAAGGTCAGCAGCCTCTACAGTAAGAGAATAATCTGCCACTGTTTCTATATCAAACCAGGTGATAAGATCAACATATTTATCCTCGCCAATGTAGCGGTAAGCTTTTCCTGTCATATTTCCACCGCCCCAGTTAGCAAGAGTAATATTATCTTCCACTGTCCAGTTATAATACAGGCCTGAAATATCCGTAGGCTCATCTGAAGCAATGAGCTGCTCTCTTGCAACAAAAGAATTGCCATCAAGATCAAAGGTAAGCTCTACAAGAGGCCATGTATACTCATTCTCCTTTTTTTCAGCTTCCATCATTCGCCATACTATATTTGTTGCCCCTTCAGGTGCAGAAAAGAGATTTGGAGCTACAGCATATGCTTCATCTTCAGTACACTCACGCCATGGATTTGCGATTTCTGTTTCTTTAGTACTCTCAGAAGAAGCTGCCTCTGCTACATTTTCAACTGCTTCACTTGTTTCGGTTGTTGGTGCTTCTGCTGCACCTGATCCACATGCAGCCATAGAAATGGCCATAGAAATAGCCATGATAGAAGTTACGAATCTTTTTTTCATGTATTCCTCCTCATAAATGAAATTTAAATTCATATATAATGCTACACCATTTTGTGTACCACAATAATTAAAAAAAAATAAAACAATTTAAAAATATATATTGGATACAATTTAATTATGTGATAGATTGTATACAATCCAATTCACAAATACAAAACATTTTACTAGAAAGGATGTGATATTTATGAATAATATGTTTGATTTAACAGGAAGAGTTGCACTTGTGACAGGCTGCTCAACAGGACTTGGTGTACAGATGGCTAAAGCTCTTGCAAGCCAGGGCGCTTCAATCATCGCTCTCGCAAGACGTCAGGAGATGATCGATCAGGTTGCAAAAGAAATCCACGATACATACGGAGTTGACACTCTCGCTATAAGATGTGACATTACAGATACTGATATGGTTGATAAGGCTATAGATGAGGCTCTTGCTCATTTTGGAAAAATAGATATTCTTATCAACAACGCCGGAACAGGTGCTGTCGCTCCTGCAGAGGATATCACAGATGATCAGTTCAGCAATGAGCTTAACATTGATCTTTTTGGAACTTTCAAAGTTGCAAGAGCAGTTGCTAAAAAGGCAATGATTCCTGCAAAATACGGAAGGATCATCAACATCGCTTCTATGTACGGACTTGTTGGAAACAAGATTGCTCCTTCATCTCCATACCACGCAGCAAAAGGTGGTGTAGTTAACCTCACAAGAGCTCTTGCAGGTGAATGGGGCAAGCACGGAATCACAGTAAATTCCATCTGCCCAGGATATTTCTACACTCCTCTTACAAAAGAAACTCTTGATTCCGATTACTTCAAGGAGTATGCAAAGACAGCTATTCCTATGGAGAGATACGGTGTTGAAGGTGAGCTTGATACAGCAGCAGTTTTCCTTGCTTCTCCAGCATCAAGCTACGTTTCAGGAATCGCCCTTCCAGTTGACGGCGGCTACACCAGCATGTAATACGCCCAAAGAACTGATCTATAAACGTACCATGCAGTAAAGTAAGAAGATTGCTTTAATAACACAAAATATATGTGATACGACTTATACTGTAGATTAGGGAGAGTATTCTGTTGAATGTAATTGGCTTTCAACGGAATACTCTTCCTTTGTATAAGCGTAAGTGACTTCTCTAACATTCTAAAAAATTTAGATTGCGGATTCGTACGCCACCATTGACTGAACCTGCTGGAAACGCCTCTGTCTGCGAGCCGACGGTGAGGATGATGGGAACAGTAGATTTTATCTCACCGGCGGTTGCTACATTTTATCGTTTCCATCAGAACCAGTCAATGGCAAGCACCTGCGGTGTGGCTGTAATCTAATGCCTCAGGCTCTGAATCCAGGAACAGTAGTGGTGGCTATTTTCAAGCATGTGAAGGGTTTTATGGCCGCAGTTTCCAATACAAGAGTGCGAAGAAAACGAAAATTCTGTTTGGGGCATATAAGCCTGATTTCAAACTTACAAAAAAATAGCTATATGCCCGGAATGACATTTTTGTCTATAAAAATTCCGATACTTCTGGCAGAGGTACGGATAAGAATGCTGATAAAGTGTCATCTTATCCGTAAAATCGGTCAGTATAAGGTTCATTTCCCGCGTGGCATACGGATAAGACAGCAACATCGTGCAATCTTATCCGTAAAATGAAAGATCATTGAGCAAAAATTAACCATATTGTACGGATAAAAATAAAGAATGGTGCTGGAATTATCCGTATGACGGGATGAAAAGGAGAAAATCTATAAGCAGTGAGTGGACTTCAAAAAACAATATATGCCCAAAAGCTTTCCAATGTGAGCACGCTTGCATTGGAAAGCTTCGGCCATACATCCTTGAAAATAGCCGCCCCTACTGTTCCTGGATTCAGAGCCCGAGGCCCTTATACCTAGCCACACCGAAGGTGCTTGCCATTGACGGGCTCTGAGGAAAACGCTACAATGCTGAATCCGACGGTGCGAGAAAATCTACTGTTCCCATCATCCTCACCGTCGGCTCGCAGACCAAGGCGTTTTCCTCAGGTTCAGTCAATGGTGGCGTACGGAGCCAATTACTTACGCATATACAAAGAAAGAGTAATCAGATGTATGCTAATTGCATTCAGCTGATTACTCTCCATTATCTACAATATTCGTGTTATTTCTTCTCTGTGATCATTTTTTAAGGTATGCAGCGTAGTATACTGCGCCAACGCAGAGGCCGCCACCGATGATGTTTCCGATAGTTACAGGAATGAGGTTTGTTATAAAGAAACCTGCAAGTGAAAGACCATCGCCTGGGATACCATAGAAGGCTGATGTGAGAAGTCCTGCTGGAATGAAGTACATGTTGGCAACGCAGTGCTCAAATCCGCAGATGATAAAGAGCATTACAGGAAGCCAAAGAGCAAATACCTTTCCTGCAAGTTCGTCTGCTGCAAAGGAGCACCATACGGCCATACATACAAGAACATTACAGAGTATTCCTCGGAGGAGTCCATCTGTAAAGCTTATGTTTGATTTTGTAATGGCGGTATTTACGACTGACAAAGCAAGTGCGTTATCGCCAAATGAGTAGATGTGGCTGAAAGTAGCAAGAGCTGCTATGATGAAGCCTCCTATCATGTTACCGAAGTAAACAATTACCCAGTTTTTTAACATGCCTGAAAGCTTGGCTTTACCTGAAAGAACAGGAATTGTGATAAGACAGTTACCTGTAAAAAGTTCAGCTCCGCCGATTAGTACCATAAAAAGTCCTATAGGGAATACCACTGAGCTGATCATTCTTGCTGATGATGGATCAGAAGCAAAGCAGGAAGCTATCTGGCTTCCAAGGCCTCCAAGTGCTATGAATGCTCCTGCCATTATTCCAAGTAAAAGAGTTTTTCCGAAGGGTGCAGATGCTTTAGCTGAACCTGCAGCTTCGTATCTTGTAGCAATTTCTGCCGGTGATTTCATATCTTTTTCCTCCCAAATTAACGTGAAACTATATTATAATCTTAAAGGGTTATTTTTGAAAAGGAAATATTTTTTGGGGAATTAATCATGTATATTTTTGAAACACATTTACACACTATCGAAGGAAGTGCCTGTTCATCTACGCCGGGAGTAAATTATATTGACTATATGAAAAAGCTTGGCTACAGCGGCATCATTGTGACAGATCACTTTTTTAACGGAAACAGTGCTGTTCCAAAAGATCTTCCGTGGGAGAAAAGAGTTGAATTGTACTGCAAGGGGTATGAGCATGCAAGAGCAGCTGCAGGCGATGAGTTCGTTGTACTTTTTGGAATAGAGTATAACTTTGAAGGGGATGAATACCTGCTTTACGGAGTAGATAAAAACTGGCTTTTGGCAAACCCTGACATAATGGAAAAAGACAGATATGAAGTTTATGAGACAGTTCATGAAGCGGGGGCGATAATGATCCATGCGCATCCCTATAGAGAAAGAGACTATCTGAAGGCTATACACCTTACAAAAAATGTCTGTGACGGTGCTGAGGTTTACAACGCATCAAACCCGGACTACCAGAATGCTCTTGGGTATCAGTATGCAGTGGAGAATAATATGAGAATGGCTGCGGGCTCTGATATTCACAATTTTGGATTAAAGAACATGGGTGGAATGGGATTTAACCGTCACATAAAGACAATTGAAGAGTATGTTGAAGCGTTTATGGCAGGAGAGGGCATACCTCTCTATAAAGCTGATGCATTGAATCCGTTATCAGAGTTTAAGCCGCTTGACACTAATGCTCTTTTGACAACTCCGGATAAAGGACCATCTCTTGAAGTCATTTACCATTGAGAAATACGTGTATAACATCTTCCTTTTAGCATTGTAAACTACAGATTTATCTGTAGTTTACAAAGGTAAAGGTTTTATGTCAGATACTTATAATCTGCAAATGAAGCACTTCCACCGATAGTTTTGGTGCTGTAAATAAATAGGCCAAATCTGGCACCGGTGAAGTGGTCAAGCTTAAATTGCAGTTTATGGGTAATGCCGAGTTTTTTTGGAGTGGCGTTATCCATTTTCTCATAGTAGCCAAAGATAGCTGTATCATTATCAAATTCCACATCTGCCTGCAATCTCACTATAGGAGTATCAATTTTGACACATTCCATCTCATCAAATGGCTCGTCATCGTGGCGCTCGCCAAAAATACCACCTGTGGTGATATCTCTTTTGCCCATGACAAGATAGTATGAATCATGGCGCTTTGTTATAGCTATGAAGCCATAACAGCTTTCCAAAACGCAAAGACCGGCGTAGTCACCATCTTTCAGATTTGAACCATTGACGATGACCGTGCTGCTACAGCCCGGGAAAAGAGTTCTCTGAGTCAGTGTATTTTTAGCCTGCATCAGGTTGGATGATAGCTTATCAGTTGTTATAGTAACTGTTCCATCTGTAAGATTTCTTTTTATGAGTGATAAGTCAGGTTCATGGTTAAATTGCCAGCATGGCTTAAAACCAAATGAAGAATTTCCCTGAAGAGAATAATCAGTCTTAAAGTCATCGCTTGAAACAAGCGGGTTATAGCAGTGGCCCGGTTTCAAATCTTCAATGTCAAAAGACTCAGGGATGTGGCCGTTATCTCCAAAGACCGGATAATCTCCATCCCATGTCACAGGTATAAGAACAGGAATCCTTCCTACAGCACCGCTATCCTGAAAGAGGATGCTGTACCATTTTCCGCCGGGAGTTTTGATTATTCCTCCCTGAGCGACGCCTGAAGAGCGGTAGTTTCTGTCATCATCACATACGTCCTTTCCGGTGTAGGGGCCAAATGGCGAATCTGAAACAAAGCAGCTTTCGGTGCGTTTTCCTGTGGATTTTGGAATGTGGATCAGGAAAATATAGTATTTTCCATTTATCTTGTAAAAATGAGAACCCTCATAGCCAAGATATGCGTCATCGGCATCTGATATTATCAGCTTTTCAGTATCGTGCGTATCAGAATCTGAAAGCTTTTCTCCTGAAATAGCGAGCTCCTTTATGAAGATATTCTTATTGCCGTACACGATATAAACCCTGCCATCATCGTCGAAAAGAATGGAATTATCGTGATAGAAACCTTCGAGAGTATACTTCTCCCAAGGACCTTCAATTGAAGCAGAAGTGAAAATATAGGTTTTATGGGTGTCGTTGGCAACAAAGCAAATGTAGAATAAGCCTTTATTGTAGCGGAGGCTTGCAGCCCACATTCCCTGGCCGTAGATATTTTCTTTTCCCTGAAGTTTCTGTGAAGGAGTGCCATCTAGTCTGTCATAGACAAAAGAAGCATGCTCCCAGTTTACAAGGTCGTAGGAACTTAAGATTTCACAGCCGGGCATAAAGTACATGGTGGTGCTGACCATGTAATAGACGCCATCAACACAGATAACATCAGGGTCCGGGTAATCAAGTTTAGTTATTGGGTTTATATTTTGCGTATTCATAAAAGATATTGTAGCATAATAGTGAGACAATTGAGGCAGCAATGTTCATTTTTCTGACAAAAAGGGGAATGCAATATGATCATATTATTTCATGCAGGTTACAATGTTATCGAGAAACCGGATATTCATTATGGCAGGAAAAACGCCGATTTTGGGCAGGGCTTTTATACTTCTGATAAATATGGGTTTGCATGCCGCTGGGTGGTTGAGAAAAAGGATGCTGATATCATCATAAATAAGTATGAGCTTGATGAAAGCAACCTGAAGATCAAACATTTTGAAAGAAATAAAGAATGGTTTGAGTATATATTTAATAACAGGCGTGGGAAAGCAGACTATCTTAGTGAGTATGATTTGATCATCGGGCCTATTGCTAATGATACGATACACGATACACTCGGAGTTATCACCAGCGGCTTTTTGTCTGATGAGGAGGCTATGAAGCTGCTCATGGTAGGAAACTGCTATGAGCAGATAGTATTAAAGAGTGAAAATGCGGCAAAGGTGCTTAAATTCATATCCTACGAGATACTAACGGATGAAAAGATAGCCGGGTTCAGGAAAATGGCAGATGATGATAATGAAAAGTACATGTCTGAATTTGCTAAAACCATGGAGAGTTTTGAATAATAAGAGAGGACACTAGTCCACTTATGCTTAGGTGGAATAGATGTCCTCTCTTTAAATTTCTACCAAAAACAGAACCTGATAATTGTAGACTTCTCTGAAAATAAGCGTATTTTCAGCAAAATATTGATTTTTAAATCAGAGATTGTTACCATTTAAACGAACACGTTCATAAAAATTGAAGGCTGTAGCTACAGCAGCGCACAGCTATGGTTATTTTGATTTCAGGAAAGATAGATATGCCCAAGATTATAGAAAACATCAAGGAACAAATCATAGAAGAAGCAAAAAAACAGCTTTTTGAGAATGGTTATTCAAAGACGACTATCCGTTCTGTTGCAGCAGCCTGCGGAATTGGCGTTGGGACTATGTATAATTATTTCTCGTCAAAAGATATGCTGATATCTTCATTCATGTTGGAGGACTGGAAGAGCTGCACCACGCAGATGAAAAAGCTGGATGCTTCTGATGAGCTTTCTTTTCTTAAGGGAGTCCATGATCAGCTAAAGATCTTTATTGAAAAGTACAATTTTCTTTTTAAAGATAAGGACGCAGCATCTGTTTATTCTGCAGTCTTTACAGAAAGACACGCGCAGCTACGAGGAGTTCTGGGGGGAATAATACTACCGGTGTGCATTGATAAAGGCTATGATGATCCGGATTTTTTGGCAGCGCACATCGCTGAATCGCTTCTTTTCTGGACATTGGGCGATGTTGCTTTTGAAAAGCAGGCAGATATTTTTGGAATTCTATTAAAGATATGAAATATTGAAATGGATATTAGAAGTCCGCTTTTGCAGCGGATATAAATTAAAAGTGAGACTTGAAAAGGCGCAAAATGGGGAGCGTCTTTTTTAGCTATATATTACAAAAGCGGAGGGTATGAAATGAGTAGCTTTGAAAACTTGCGAATCGTAGACAATTTTTATCAGACATCACTGTTTTTTCCGATGCCTACCGTTCTTATCAGCACTTTGTGCGAAGACGGATCAACTAATCTGGGACCCTATTCCCTGATCCAGCCATATTATGTCGCTGGTAAGGATTATTACGCAATGCTTCTTAATTGTCGTAATTCATCTAACACAGCACAGAATATCCTGCGCACAGGAAAATGTGCGATCAACTTTATCGATGACAATCCCAAAAACTTTCATGAGGCAGTGAAACTTTCATGGCCTGGCGATAAGCCATCTGAGAAGATGCCAAAGTGTAATTTTAAATTGGAAAAGAGCCTTATTCAGGAGGAAAATCCAGAGGATCTGCGCCCAATGGTCATGACAGACGCAATAGAAGTAATCGAGTGCACTTGGATGAGAGACCTTGATGGAGCTTCAAACGATGCCCCAGGCCAGCTTGAAGGCTATGAAGGCCCATATCACGATTTCAACGGAATAACCAGTAAATTTGGTGCGCACTTTATCTTAAGAATCGACAAGATCCTTATGAAAAAGAAATATCGCGATGCCATAATAAACGGCGTGACAGCAAGAGATTTTCCGCCACTTCCTGTAGATTACGGTTACAGGGATTCAAAGAACTTCTGGTTCCACAGAAAGAGAAGAATGAGAGCAGAGCTTTTGCAGGTTCGCGAAGCGTCACTTGCTTCTGTTCGTTATGCTGCAGAAAGAGCTGATGACAAGATAAAGTTTACTGATGATGCACTTAAGTGCCTATTGGGTGTTCCAAGAGTCTTTTTACCTGCTGCTCTTAAGGGCTGTGTTGAGTGGGCAAGAGAGAATAACGTTGAACTTGTAACTGAGGAGCACATGAAGATAATCAATGACAAGCGTGCTCAGGAAAAGAAGAAAAAATAATTCATGACATGGAGGAGATAAAAAATGAAGGTTGTACTAGCGGGCGCTTATGGTAATTTGGGCGCAGATATATTTAAAGCTCTGTTGAGGGAAGGACATGAAGTTGTTGCTCTTGACATGATGCAGAGAGATATTGAGCTTAATGGCAAATATTCTTTTACCAAGGTAGATGTAACAAAACCTGAAACACTTGTGGGCACATGCGATGGCGCAGACGTAGTCATTACAACTGTGGGCCTCACCAAGGGATCCGCCACAATTTCCAACTATGATATCGACTATCAGGGAAATCTCAACATCTTAAATGAGGCAAAAAAGGCTGGAGTTAAGCATTTTACCTATATTTCAGTAATAAGAGCAGATCAGGCTCCTGAAAAAGTACCTATGGTACACGCAAAATATCTTTTCGAGCAGAAGCTGAAAGAAAGCGGCCTCTCATATGTTATTCACAGGCCAACAGGCTATTTTTACGACATTGTAAAAGTATTCAGACCAATGGTCGAGAAGGGCGCCGTTACCCTTCTTGGAAATACACCTGTCAGCTGCAACGTTATTTCAACTGAAGATTTTGCTGATTTCATCGTAAAGCACATGCTTGATGACAACAAGATTTATGATGTAGGCGGAAAAGAGACTTACACATATGAAGAAATTGCAACAATGTGCTTTAAGGCAGCAGGAAAAGAACCGGTAATAAAGAAGGCTCCGACTTGGCTCTTTGATGTACTTGCATTTGTGAATAAGCTCAAAAAGAATGGAAAAGAAGCAATCATCCGCTTCTCAAAAT
The DNA here is from genome assembly GCF_000420825.1 of Butyrivibrio sp. AE2015. GTDB lineage: Bacteria > Bacillota > Clostridia > Lachnospirales > Lachnospiraceae > Butyrivibrio. The sequence goes on from NZ_ATVR01000028.1 coordinate 10,150, forward strand.
TTACTTTATCTCAGGATATGGTGGGTTCAACCAAATATGGAGATATGAGCTTTGCTAAATATATAAAAGACAACTTTGCCGTCTGATAAAAGTGGCAGGTATTTTCACTTGGAGGAATAATTTATGTATTGGAATTCATTACTTATAATCTGCCTTGTCTGCGCTGTACTAAGTGCAGTGGGCTTTTATAAATATGTGTACTTTCTGTCTATTGGATATGGATTTGCAATTGCCGGTGGCGGTATAACTATTTTAATTATGTCTTTGAAGTATGGCTGGTCAGAAGGAGTTGTTGTTCTTGCTATTTTACAGGCTGCTTTGTTTCTTGCCTATGGCGCACGTTTGTCCGGATTTCTTTTGATAAGGGAGATAAAAAATGCGGCATATCGTAAGACGTTAAAGGAAGCAACAGGAAATGACAAGAGAATACCTGTGTTTGTAAGCGTTTCAATCTGGGTATTCGTTGCTATTCTTTATACAGCACAGGTGAGCCCAATGCTCTTTAGATATGCAAATGGATCAAAGGATGTGATCGTTCCTGTAATTGGCATGCTGATATCTGTCTTTGGTCTTGGACTCGAGTCACTTGCAGATAAACAGAAATCAGAGCAGAAAAAGGAAAGGCCTGATATGGTCGCAACCAAAGGACTTTACAAAATAGTCAGATGTCCGAATTATCTTGGGGAGATTATTTTCTGGACAGGGGTATTTGTTGCAGGAATCACAACTTATCAGGGACTTGGACAGTGGCTTATGGCCATAATAGCATATGTCTGCATCGTTTATATCATGTTCAACGGGGCTCAGCGCCTTGAAAAGCGCCAGATGGCACGCTATGGCAATGACGCTGCATATAATCATTATGCGGATAAGACACCGATCATTCTTCCTTTTGTTCCTATTTACCATCTGAATAAAAAAACGAGTTGATAAGTGACATCTTGGGGGTTACATATGAAAAATTATTCGATCACAATGGGGATCATAGATTTTATACCGGTTATATTTTTTGCCGTTGCAGCAATAATGTTACAAAGGAATCTGTATAACAAAATGAGCAAAGGCGCCTTCGCACTTTTTGCTGTGGGCACAATTGATATAATCTGTGCAGGAGTTGCCAAAGCACTCTATAAGCTTCTTTATGCCGCAGGAATCTGTGATTTCAAGCCTTTGAATGATATATTCTTTCCGATGCAGTCCATTGGATTTCTTTTGGCAGGAATAGGCATACTTGCAATGCTTCTCCATAGACAGGGCAAAAACGCTGCGCTATCCGTTGCACCACCTGTGTTTACAGGCACAGCAATATTTGTAAGCTGCATGTGCATTGGACTTGCTATGATATATATTGCTTTGTGCATAATTGCAGTAAAGCTTAAAAAGCCATTTCTCATAGCGGTTTTTGTTATATCTTTTCTCTGCTCACTTGCAATGGGATATCTTTCATCCAAAGATTTTACTCAGAGCTACATGAACTGGATTGCCCAGATGATTAACATTGTTGGACAGGGACTTCTATTCTATGGCGTGATAGTCATGAATAAGGCCGGAATTGCTGACCTTGTACTTGGAAAGTGAGGCTGGTTATGACTTGTCTGGATGAACTGATTAAGATTATAAAGACTCATTATGAGTTGGAACCTGTAAATACTTCAGAGTATGATGGATTAAAAATCAATGGCATGCGCTTTGATATAAAGGCTTATGAAGCTAAAAATCTTGGGCATATATCTGTAATGACGGCTAAAGGCTTATTTGGTCTCATGAAAATGGATACCATAATATTTACGCCAGCTGAGGCTGATCTGCCTCTTTTATCCTATGACAGGATAAAGGTCATGGGGAATGATATTTTGATTACAGAGCTTTTTGATACTGTGGTTGACACTGATACATTAGACAATCTGGACAGACTTGAAGCATTAGTATCAAAGTATGACTATCTTCCTTACAGAGATCCGGGAAAGCATTGGTATGATGACATCAAGCTTTCAGGTTGTATGTCATTTAAGGGAAAAAAGAATCTGTCTTCAACATTTAATGTGCTTGCAAAAGAGTATCTGGAGACATATTTGAGTCTGCCTCATGTTGAAGTAAGTGATGTTGCACTAAAAAAGCAAAAGACTCTGAACTACGTAAATGACCTTATTGAAAACGGTGGTCCTTCCACCAACGTATTTATCAAGGCCATAGGAAAAGAGAAGACGAAAAAGCTCTTTTACCAGGTTCTGTTTGGAGTGTAACTAAAAAATGCTTACGCCGATGGCGTAAGCATTTTTAATAAAGTTCAATTTAGAATCACTGAGCCTTTTCTAAAATGGGTTCTTCCTCAGTGTCATTTTTTTTGGAATCATCTACAAGCTTCTGGTAGATATTTGCAAGGATTGCACCTGAAATATTGTGCCATACTGAGAAGATAGCGCCTGGGACTGTTGCCATTGCAAGGTCTGGGAAAGCTGTTCCTGCAAGAGATGTTGCAAGTCCTGAGTTCTGCATACCAATCTCAATAGAAAGAGCTTTTTTCTTGGATACAGGAAGCTTTAAAAGCTTTCCGAGAAGGTATCCGCATGCATATCCTAAAAGGTTGTGAAGGATAACTACTACGAATACAACAGCACCTGTCTCGAGGATTCTTGCTGAGTTGTGTGATACAACTGCTGCTACGATAAGTGTGATAGCTGCAACAGAGACAAGTGGAAGAACGTCAGCTGCCTTGGCCGTGAACTTTCCAAAGAATCTGTTGATAACAAATCCAAGACCGATTGGTACGATAACTACTTTGATGATAGAAACGAACATTCCCAAAACATCTACAGTTACAGAAGTTCTAAGAAGAAGGTATGTGATTGCAGGTGTTAAAAATGGAGCAAGGAGTGTGTTAACGCTTGTCATCCCAACTGACAAAGCAACATCGCCTTTACTAAGATATGTGATAACGTTACTGGATGTGCCTCCAGGACATGTTCCAACAAGGATAACACCAGCCAAAAGACCTGCTTCAAGGCCAAATGCCTTTCCGAGAGCGAAAGCTATAAGTGGCATAATGGTGAACTGAGCCACACATCCAAGAAGGATATCTTTAGGTTTTTTGAAAACAAGAATAAAATCTTCCGGCTTAAGAGTAAGACCCATTCCGAACATTACTACCATAAGAAGGTAGTTTACCCATGATGTCTGGATCCATAGACATGTTGCGGGTACAAAAAGAGCCAGCGCAGCTACTACCAGTACAATGATTGCCATGTACTTCCCAACAAAACTACTTACTTTTTTCATTGTTCTTCTCCTTAATATGCAATTTTATACATAATTATACAACTGTAAACGAAAATGTCTACCAAGAGTGCATAAAAATACAAGAATGATTATTTTTAATCAATAAAAATGCACAAGAAAGCATGTTTTTTGCCAGATGCTTTCTTGTGCAATAATTAGCCATCTAATCCATACATGGATCTTTCTGCTTCAGACATCTCTGTTCCTTGAAGGTAGTCTTTTGTTTTGGCAATCAGATCCTGAGTAGTGTAGTGCTTGAAATAGCCAACCTCTAATTCACTTGAGCTTGAACTGTAAGCCCAGGTCAGAAAGGTATCTGTACCCTTGTGATGACCATAGCAGTGCTCTATGTAAGCAACTTCAACCCAGTTTTCAAGTTCAAAGATGTTGAGGATATTGCTTTCGAGTACATAAAGAAGATTATTCTCTTTGTCAATTTCGAAAGTTGCTGTCTCACCGTAGTTGTTGTAATAGGTCGAGAGGTCACTTTTACCGATAAATGAGCCATCATCTCCGCTATATCTGAACATGGACCCGTTTGAATAGGGAACTACCAGAAGGGTTCCTAAATTCTCAAAATCAAGGAATGCCATCCCCATCGGAGAAGCGTTGTTGCAGGAAATTTCCTGGATGAGTTCACCTTCGATATCCTTAAGCAAGATAACTTCACCATTTGTTATGGCAACTCTTTTTCCTGTGTCATCAACTGCTATATCTGTTGGCGCTTCCCAACCTGAAGGGACAGCTATGTCAAAAGAGGTATTGTTGTTAAAATCTATTATTTTATAGCTTGGCATATCGGAGGAACCACAGCTGATATATGCTAAATTTGCCTTGGAAAAATACTTAATTGTTTTACAATATTGAACCTCAAGGTCATCAAGGTTTACTTCTGTCTTTTCGCCGGATTTCAGATCGTTTAATACAACTACCGAATTATAGTAATCGATGTTATTGTAATAAACCAGGTTGTTATCACTTAAAACCATTTGTGCATTGGAAGGTCCGTAGCTATCGTTGAGTTTTTCTTTTGTCTGCTCTTTGGTCACAAGGTCAAAAGAAGCAAGGTATAGTATGGAATTATATTTATCATCATATTCGGTGAAGGCATAGTAAAATTTTCCTTCGCAGGTTCCAAGCAGTTTTACCTTTGAGTATCTGCAGCTGTCACTTACATGAATAGAGTCCTTGTAGGTCTTTTGGTCTGAATCAAAAAGTAAGATATCTGAGCCATCGGCACCGTCGGATACAGCAATTGAAAGGACTTTTTCATCCAGGTTGTAGCAGCTGAATGTGTTTTCATATACAGGGCAGTTGTCAAATTTGGTCCAGTCTTCATCTGAAATTCCAACGCCATAGAAGACTATTGTATGTGAGTAGGCCTGATGGGTATAGATACCTTTTTTTATAATAGCGTCGGTGAGATCATCAGTAAAACGTGATGTCAGCGTAAGACCTGACGAAGTTTCGCTCATGGTGGTATGTGTTGCCATGGAACCGCTTTTGGTAATGTACATAGGAGAGAGTTCTTTTCCTGTTTCATTTACTGATATGATAGGCTCGTTTACATTATCTTCAAGCTGAAGTTCACCGGTTTCATTATCCCAGGCACGGACCATGTTTCCTGCATAGAAGGCCATTTTGGTGTCATTTAAGACCTTGAAACCGCAGTTTATCGCGTAGTTTGTAGAAACAAAATCATATTGCCAGTTAAGAGTAAGTTCCCCTGAATTAAAGCAGTAAATACCTGTATGGTCATCAGTTATGTATATGTTATCATACATTTTTCCACTGCCATCCAGAGTGCCATTAGTACATGCGGTGTACAATTTGTCGTTTAAATAAGCAATATAGTGAATTTTTTGATCTTCCAAAGGATAAGATAAAAGCTCACCTGTTTGAATATCGTATTCCATAAGAGAGTAACTTTTATGGAGATATGTATGCTCTTCACTTGTTCCCTGGCCAAGGCAAAAAGCAATCCTCTTTTTATCAGGTGATAACACAAATTCGTCACAGGAATCCATGCTGTATTTCTCTTCGATAACATTGAAATCAATGGTATTAACAACTGAGCCGTCTTTTACAGATACTTCTGATATTCTGCCATGGGAATCCGGAACAAGGAAAGTTGTGTCAGTGTAGTTGAATATATCCTCGGTTACTGTGCTCAGGTCCTCATTTCGCCATTTCCTTTCGCCGGTCTTAAGATCATAGGCATCGATGAAATCCCAGCTTGAGACGATCAAAGTGTTATCATCAAAAAAGAATAATCCATCGAATTGATTAACATTGCAGTTTAAAAGAACCTGATGAGTCGTAGTATCCCAAACAGTGACATTGTTGCCCTGATCCTCAGCTGCCAGTTTTGAACCATCGTTTGAAACCTTATATTCCCTTACCTGGTTTGACATCTGGTAATTCCAGGCTGCGTCAATGTTTGATCCTGCAAGTGATACATAAGAAAGGGATGACTGAGTTATGGCTTTCAGTGCTTCAGGAGTTACAGGCGTCTCGTCCTTTTCATCCTTTGGAAGAGCCTCAAGAGCAAGCTGCATTGCCTCGATACGGTTCTCGTTTTCAAGGAGCTTTAGCGACTCGTTCGCAAGATATTTTGACTTGTTGCGAAGGGACTCAATGTAGTTTTTGTGGATAAGGGAATTGCTGTAGAGCATATATCCTGTAAATCCGATCATGAGGGCCATAGCGCCTGCAAAGATGGCAGTGAGTTTTCGCATCTTGTACTGACGGTGCCTGTTCATAAGTTCGTCATAGGAGCAGCCAATAAGGGCAGCAGCCAAACGAGGAAGCTCTTCAGCTCTGGCTCTTTTTACAGGAAGCCTGAAGTCGCAGGAAAGCGGCTCAAGCGGAACTTCAATAGTGTGAGTTTCTCCGTTTTCATCCTGAATTTCTTTTTTAGAGGTTAAAAGAATTTTTGGTATTACGTCATAGGGCTCTCCATCAGCAAGAACAGTAAGAACCTGTCCCATGGTGTGATTTTGCAGGAAAGTCTCTATTTCTTTTTCAACCCAGGTGGATTTCTTGGTATTTGTGGAACAGATAACTATGAGATAATCGGCATTTTTTAAGGCCTCAGCAATAGTATCGTTTAGATCATTGGTGATAGGAAGTTCGTCCTTGTCCCTGAAGATACGGTCAATCTTTTTTACCCCGGTCTGTTTCCTGATCTTGCCGGGAATGTGGTAGTGCTCAAGTCCCTTAACAATTTCAGCAGCAACCTTATTGTCAAGATCTGCGTGCTTATAGGATATGAACGCGTTATAATAATTAATCATACTTTTCCTCCCCCGCTGGCACCTCATTAAAAAGCACCAACTGCATTAGGATACCACACGGGCGGGATATATTAAAGAATAGATAGCATTCAATCTTTATTTCATAAATTATTTTCGTCAGAATATGGCACAGGTAAAAAATATGACTAAGAAAAAACTTGCCCTAGAGGTAATTGAGAGATTAAAAAAAGAATATCCTGATGCGGTCTGCACTCTTGCTTATGACAAGGCGTGGCAGCTTCTTGTAAGCGTAAGACTGGCGGCTCAGTGCACAGATGCAAGAGTGGATATGATAACGCCAATATTATATGAAAAGTTTCCAACAGTGGAGGCTCTTGCAAAAGCTGAAGTTTCAGAGATCGAAGAGATTGTGCGTCCCTGCGGACTTGGCAATTCCAAGGCAAGGGACATATCAGCCTGCATGAAGGTGATATATGAGAAATATGGCGGAAATGTGCCGGACAATATGGAAGAGCTTTTGGCACTTCCGGGAGTTGGCAGGAAAAGTGCCAATCTTATAATGGGAGATGTGTTCGGAAAACCGGCAATTGTTACAGATACCCATTGCATAAGGCTCTGCAATCTTATTGGACTTGTAGATGATATAAAAGAACCTGCAAAGGTGGAAAAAGAGCTCTGGAAGATCATTCCTCCCGAGGAAGGCAATTCTCTTTGCCACAGATTTGTTACTCATGGGAGAGCAGTGTGCGTAGCAAGGCGCCCGAAGTGCGCAGAGTGCTGCCTGAAAGACATATGTAAAACAGGTAAGAAGGTATGATTTTTTATCAGTAGTTTAAGAGATGTTTATAAAAAGGTTATTTGACGAATATTTTTATACTATATACAATAACCTTAAAGATGGAAATATGTGCATTAGGCAAAGAAACTGTAGATCATAGACTGACAGAGAAAAGGTAACCTGGAGAGATAATTTATGGATGCAAATGGACTTAGTGCTGAACAGCAGGAATTACTTGCGAGCATAATGGGTAAATCATCGCAGGCAGGTGGTGGAGGAGGCTTTTCTCCAGCAAGTGTACCGGCGGCGGGTGCACCGGCTGCAGCTCCGGCTGCTGCGGATACTGGAAAGATGTTAAGCCAGGCAGAAATAGATGCGCTTATAGCGTCGATGGGAAAATGATATGTAGATATTAAGAATGCTTGCGCAAAAAACGCAAGCATTTTTGTATATTATAAAAAACAAAGGTATCAGATTGGAACTATTGTAAGAGTCTGTGGATTTACGTGTCTGGATTCACCTTTTCTTCCGCGGCAGACAATCCCTTTTTCTATTTTGATCATGACGGCATGTGATTTCATGGCCTCCATGACCTGATTTGCTGCGCTCTCATAATCCTTTGGATCCATGGGAACGACATAGTCGTGATTTTGGTGTTCTGTTGAAATAACAGCAGATCTGTATCTGGTGTCATATCTTATTCCGTAGAAAGTACATATCTCGGTGTTCAGAGTGCCGTTACTGTCAGCACATTGCATTGCTATATACATATTTTTATCACCTCGTTCTTTCCGGTAATGGGTTATATTCTTTCATGTAAGTCCCTTGTTGTCTATATGATAATGATAATACTTTCACGCAAAATTGACAATAACAGACAAGCGTATTCTCCGTTTGACATAAGACCAACTTGTGGTAAAATTTTTTAGTATCTATGCATGATTCGTGGTAATTAATTGAGCATAGTTACGTATCCATATGAAAAAAGTAGAAGGAGTAGAAAGTTCATGTCAGAAGTATATAACCATCACGCAGTTGAACCTAAGTGGCAGAAGTATTGGGAAGAACACGAAACATTTAAGACAGACGTGTGGGATTTTTCCAAGCCAAAATATTATGCATTGGATATGTTTCCATATCCATCAGGAGTAGGCCTACATGCAGGTCATCCGGAAGGGTATACTGCAACTGATATTATGTCCCGTATGAAGCGTATGCAGGGATATAATGTTTTGCATCCGATGGGATATGATTCTTTTGGACTTCCTGCAGAGCAGTATGCTGTAACAACAGGTAATCATCCTGCTGGTTTTACAGAGAAAAATATACAGACATTCTCCAAGCAGCTTAAAGAGCTTGGTTTCGATTATGACTGGTCCAAGATGATCGCAACAAGTGATCCTAAGTTTTATAAGTGGACACAGTGGATATTCAAAAAGTTATATGAAGCCGGATATGCCAAGCACATTGATATGCCGGTTAACTGGTGCGAAGAGCTTGGAACAGTTCTTTCAAATGATGAAGTTATCGACGGTAAGTCTGAGCGTGGTGGATACCCTGTAGTTAAGAAGATGATGAAACAGTGGGTTATCGATCAGCAGGCTTTTGCAGAGGAACTTCTTGATGGCCTTAACGAGATCGACTGGCCTGAATCAACAAAAGAAATCCAGCGTAACTGGATCGGTAAGTCTACCGGTGTAGAAGTTGATTTTAAGATCGTAGGTGGTGGAGAGTTCTCTATCTTCACAACATGTATCGAGACCATTTATGGTATTACATTCATGGTACTTGCTCCGGACGGAGATATTGTTAAGGGACTTATGGATCGTGTTGAGAATCCTGAAGAGGTTCAGGCATATATCGATGAAACTCTCAAGAAGAACGATCTTGATCGTACAGATCTTAACAAGACTAAGTCAGGCTGTCCTCTTAAGGGAATATATGCTATCAATCCTGTAAATGGCAAAGAAGTACCACTGTTTATCGGTGATTTCGTACTTGCAAGCTATGGTACAGGTGCAGTTATGGCTGTTCCTACTCATGATCAGAGAGACTTTGAATATGCAGAAGTTCATGGACTTCCACTTATTCAGGTTATTAACAATACAGAAGGTACTGTAGACGTTACAAAGCATGCTTTTGAAAAGACAGAATACCTTGGCAAGGGCTGCATTCTTATGAATTCTGAAGAGTTCAATGGAATGACAGTTGAAGATGCTAAAAAAGCTATTACCAAGAAGCTTGTTGATATGGGCGTTGCCAGAGAAAAGGTTAACTACCACTTCCGTGAGTGGATCTTTGCAAGACAGCGTTATTGGGGCGAGCCGGTTCCATGTGTTTACAAGGAAGACGGAAGCATTCAGTTCCTTGATGACAGCGAACTTCCTGTAGTACTTCCTGAACTTGAGGACTATAAGGGACATGGCGGTCAGGCACCTCTTGAGAATGCAACTGAGTGGAAACATTACGATAAGAACGGACTTAAGGGCACAAGAGAGACTTCAACAATGCCTGGTTCAGCCGGATCTTCATGGTACTACATGAGATATATCGACCCTGACAATGACAATGAGTTTGCTAATCAGGAACTTCTTAAGCACTGGATGCCTGTTGATCTTTATGTGGGTGGACCTGAGCACGCAGTTGGACATTTGTTATATTCACGTATTTGGAACCGCTTCTTATACAGCAAAGGTCTTTCTCCTGTAAAAGAGCCATTTAAGAAGCTTGTACATCAGGGAATGATCCTTGGTGAAAACGGCATCAAGATGGGTAAGCGTTTCCCTGAATTTGTTGTTAATCCAAGTGATATCGTTGAGGAATATGGTGCAGATACTTTGAGACTCTATGAAATGTTCATGGGACCTTTGGAAGTGTCAAAGCCTTGGAATTCAAACAACGTAACAGGTGCAAGAAAGTTCCTTAACCGAGTATATTCATTCTTCACAGAAGAGAGCAATATCACAGAGGAAAACAATGGTAATCTTGAAAAAGTTTATCATCAGACTGTAAAGAAAGTAACAAGTGACTTTGAGGCACTGGCGTTTAATACAGCCATTGCTCAGATGATGATCTTTGTTAATGCTGTTTACAAAGAGGGAAGCTGCCCAAGAGAGTACGCTGAGAACTTTATTAAGATGCTTTCATGCATTTGCCCACATATCGGTGAGGAAATGTGGCAGATCCTTGGTCATGACGACACAATTGCTTATGAAGCATGGCCAACCTATGACGAGGCTAAGTGCGTAGAAGATACAGTAGAGATTGCTGTTCAGATCAATGGTAAGGTTAAGGCAACTCTTGCAATTGGTAAGGAAGATCCTAAGGATGAAGTAATTGCCAAGGGCAAAGAGCTTATCGCAGACAAGCTTGAAGGCAAGAACATTGTAAAAGAGATCTATGTTCCCGGTCGTATCGTAAATATCGTTGTTAAATAATTTAATTAGATACTGTGAATTAAAGAATCAGCTGGCAGATTATAATCTGCAGGCTGATTCTTTTTTTGAGCATATATGATAAAAAATCTATTCGGTTAAGGTAAGTGCCCAAAAGTTTTTTGATTCAAAAAGTATGATATAATTACTATGTATAGGTAAAAATGGCACGGGATTTTGTGAACGGCTCTTATTTGGAGGTATGAATGTCCAAAAAACGTAGCATCAGATTAGGACTTATCACTTTTGCAATCTCACTAATAATAACAACATTGTTGGCAATGGCCTTTTTGACTAATACTTCAAGGATTAGGCGAGAAAGGGCTACTTTTATTGCGGAATCTATCGCAAATAGAATCCATGCTGAAATTAGAAACAGGGAGTACATCACACGTATTCTGGAAATTCAGGTCAGAAGCAGTAACGGAGAAATAACCCAGGAAGAATTCCAAAAGACAGGTGAAGCTCTGTTTGATGATAATATAGATGTTGTTGATATAACCCTGGCGCCAAATGGTATTGTCAGCTATTTGTATCCTATGAATAGCGGCGTTTCTGAAAGAATAGATCTGTTTGAGGATTCTCAGAATAAGGTTCATGCGGATAATAGTAGGAATACCGGAGTGGGTATCATAATGACTCCGGTTAATCTTTCTGATGGCAATTACGGTATTATCATCAGAAGACCAATCTATTTAGGCGATGAAAAAACCACTGATAACTTTTGGGGGTTTGCTTCAGTTACTATAAATCTTTCCAATTTCCTGTCGGAAGTAAATACTAAAGGTCTGGCAGAAGAAAACTATGAATATAAGCTTACAGGTACTGATGTTGTAACAGGTAAGACACAGATCATCATGGAGTACTCTGAAAGAGCGCTTGCAGCGCCTGTGGAAGCCATGATAAGCACTGTAGGAGGAAGTTACTGGACACTTTCTATTGCTCCCATGGGCAACTGGATGGAGCTTTATGAGATCGCAGGTGTCCTGATAATAGTTGTTACGATAAGTATTCTTCTGGCGATGCTTGTTGCAGCTTACACATCACTTCAGGCCAATGCCAAAGAGCTTGAAGTAATGTCTTACAGAGATGCGCTGACAAATCTTTACAATCCAAGAAGTTACCAGGAACATATGGAAGAACTTTCTAAGAAAAAACTTCCCTATGGCCTTATCTATATTGACCTTAACGATTTTAAACAGGTAAATGATACCTATGGCCACGAAACAGGCGATGCACTTCTAAATATTGTTGCCAAGAGGCTTCAGAACAGCATTCGTGAAAAAGACAGGGCTTTCAGGATCGGTGGAGATGAATTTGTAGTGGTTATTCATGGCACCCATGACAGGAAGTTCTTTGAGGGCGTTATTGCCAGAATGCGCGAAAATGTAGGAAGAGAAGTGACAATAGGAGAGATAAAGCTAAATGCATCCATAAGTGCCGGATATGCGCGTTGTCCTGAAGATGGCACTAAGTTTGAAGACGTAGTGAAAAAAGCTGATGATGCAATGTATTATAACAAGAGGCTTTTAAAGGCTAAAAGGCTCACAGGACAGGAAAAAGGAAGAGTTACTGCCAGAGACTTCAGATAATAAAAGGCATACGGGGGATAGACCAAAATGGGAGGAACATACGACACCATAAACAGGATCTTTGACACTTTTGCTGTAACATCCAGAAGCCGCTATGTTTATGTGTATGACATGTCGAGAAACATAGCGAGGTGGTCCAAAAATGCGGTTGAATACTTTGGACTTGCAGGAGAATATATCTATAATGCAGCAAGTGTCTGGGAGACCAGAATCCATGGGGATGACAAAGATAAATACAACGAGTATATAAATGCGGCTTTTGCAGGAGAAAAGGTTGAACCCAATATTGAGTACAGAGCTAAAAACCGCAACGGAGAATTTGTAGTCTGCTCCTGCAGAGGAGTGGTCATAAAAGACTATGCAGGAAAACCTGTGTTTTATGCTTGCTCCATCATAAATAAAGGTATAGTTGACAACAATGACCCGATAACTCTTTTGCCTAATCAATATGAGATGCTCAACCACATGAGAAGCCTTAAGACTCAGAAAAAAGAGTATATCATATTGATGATAAACTTCATTGATTTTGCTGATGTAAACAGAAAATATGGCTACATGCGCGGCAATAACATTTTGAGGGCGCTTGCAGTAAAGCTTAAACAGGAATCTGAGAATATGGGTAAAGCTTATAGGGGCGAAGGAACGATCATGGCCCTTATTAGTGAAACCATGAACATAGATGAGATAAAAAAGCTTTATGGAAGGCTCAGACTTTTTACCCGAGAGAACTTAAGTCTTGAGGGAAAAAGAATAGGAGCAGAACTGGGCGGCGGAGCCATAATCTCGACAGATTTTGACATAGATGAACATTCAATCTATATCAGTGCCAAATATGCCCTTGATTATTCCAAGACCCAGAGACATGGAAATCTGATAATTTTCCACAATGATCAGCTTGATAATAATAAAAGCAGCATAGAACTTGTGGATACAGTCAGAAATTGCATCTTGAACGGATTTGAAGGCTTTCATCTGGAATACCAACCTATATTTTCTGTTACAGAGGATAAGCTTGTTGGTATGGAAGTTTTTCTCAGGTGGAAAAAAGAGCCATTTGGTGAGGTTTCGCCGGCAGAGTTTTTGCCATGGCTTGAACAGGATAGCGTATTTTATACACTTGGGAACTGGATATTAGAAAATGCTCTTAAGGATGCCATAGAGATCAGAAAAGAAAAAAAAGATTTTTATTTGTGCGTAAACCTTGCATTTATGCAGCTTGAGAGGTCGGATTTCAGAACTACCCTTATTGAAATTTTGAGGAAAATAAGTTATCCTGCTACAGGTTTATGTCTTGAAATGGCACAGAGTAGCAGACAGCTCGGAATGGAACATTTAAAGAGCCAGATAGAGTTTTTGAAATCATGTGGAATAAAGGTGGGACTTGATGTTTCTGACTTTGCTTCTCTGGATTATGTAAGACATTTACCAATTGATCTGGTAAACCTTGTACCTGCAGTGACTGGCGGAATAGCCGGAAATCTTACTACCAGGTACATGGTGGAGGCAATCACTTCTTTTACCCACAGGCTTGGGATAAGAACCTGCTACACGGGGATAGAAGATGAGGAGACTTTAGGAATAGCCAAAAGCTATCCTATATCAGAGATGATGGGCTACCTATTGGGAAGACCCTGCAGAATTGATAAATTTAAGGAACAATACCTTGAAAAGAGGAATTAAATGAGCAGAACCTTTCGTTATATTCAAAATGATGATGTTCTCAAGTCATTTAACGAGTTTAAGGATACTATTCTTGTTGAAAGACCTGTTGTGATCGCACGTCATGGAGATTATTCTCTTTTTCTCATACGTATATCGGATGGGGAACTGGGACTGAAAATTGAAAATACGGTAAAAAAGGCAGAGGTACAGAGCCGCAAATATGAAATAGCCAATTCCAATGATGCGCTCATTTCAAGAGGCGTAAGACATGCTGTTCAGAAAATGGCTGAGCTTAGTGATGAGGACGTAAACAGAAGACGTCTTCAGATCTGGAAGTGGTATGTTATGGATTGGCAAAAAGCAAACATGGATAAGACAGAAGAGATCATGAGTAAGGAGCTTTCCTGGGATGAAGAGACCAGCAATAAAAATGGTGAGATCCTTGACATGGAGAGCTTTCTTCACGGAGCATACTTAAACCTTGGAAACACTATAGCGCTTATTGACAAGTATCTTACTGATGAAAAATACAAAGAGATATTTAAGACATTTGCCATCAACGACATAATGGAGATGACAAGCGAAGACACCAGGGACAAATCCATCGCAGAGGCTGAGAGACTTAGTCAGATGGAGGGACGTAAGAAGCATACATATCAGTTTTTGGTAAGTGTAGAGGCCACCGATAAAGAGCATGCAAGGCAGGCTCTGCTTAATTATCTGGCCGGAGATGATCGGATTAAAGTACAAAGATGAAATTTTATTTCATAAAATTTTAATATTTTAAAACAGTAAAGCGTCTACCATTTTATAAGGGCATGGTATATAATGTACCCATTAGATGAAAAATTGGTGTAGAGATACAATAGGTTGAGGGGCCTGAAAAAGTTACTTTACACGCCGTTTCATCTGATGAAAAAAATTTTCTTATGAGATGGAGGAATTTAATAATGAGACGTTCCGCAAAGACAAAAACAGGCATGAGCCAGAGTTGCATTGCAATTATGACTGATGCGATCAAGGCAAAGGAGCAGAACTTATCATACGGCAAGTTTAAGGCGCTTGATATGCTGGGCTCAGGAAACATGTTCGATGAGGAAGAGGAATCAGAGTACACGGTTCACACAACTGACCTGGTTCGTAGAACAGAGCATGTTGAAGAGAAAAAGCCGGTGGCTTTTGTAAAGATCAGAGCATAATGAGATAAAAAGAGCTGTGAAATGAGAAATCATTCACAGCTCTATATTTTTCTTAAATTAAAGATGAAAAATGTAGTCGTTTAGTTTTTTACCTACGACTGTTATGACGGGGCCAAGGAACAGCGCCATAAGGATGATTCCTATGTTTGGTGTGCCACCAAATAAGACTCCTACAATGATGACCAAAAAGTCGTATGCCATTCTTATGTAGGTGAACTTCACCTTTTTTAATACTTTGTCAGATATAATCTGAGGCATTGCATCGTATGGGGCAACTCCCATGGCGGCGTTGATATAAAACGATACGGCGACGATGAAACAAAATAGGGCAATTACAAAAATAAGAGCTCTTGAAGGGAAAAAAGTAAAGTATTTTTCAGGGATTGCTTTGCTCCATACAAAACAGAAAAAGTCAGCTATGTATCCTACAAAAACCATGTTTGCAATGGTTCCAAGTCCAATATATTTTCTTCCCCAAATTATGACGAATATGAAAAGAACTGTGTTAAGTGCAAGCTGCCAGGTTCCAAGAAGAATTCCAAGGCGCCTTGAAATGGTAAGATTCATAAATGTGCAAGGGTCTGTTCCCAGGTCGACTTCGATGAGAAAGGATAGAAAAAATCCCATGAGAAAAACGCCGACAAGCATTAAAATGAGGCGCTTTTTGAAGTCTTTTTGAGTAAAATATTCTTTGATAGCATTCTTGATAGTGTTCATTATTCTTTCCTTTTACTTTTTTATTAGTTTTTACACTTCGTGCAAAGCATAATATGTATTTTTATAATTTATGAGAACAGGTGCGCTCACAAAGGCTTCATCCCCTATGTAACATCTGTCAGCATTCTTATCGAAAGTGTATTTTCTTCCTTCGCTGTCGTGCTCATTGATGTATTCCAGTGCCTGATCCAGTGTTTCGTCACCTTTACAAAGATGAATATTCATATAGACCCTCCCTTATATAAAACGAAAATGCGAAACTGATTATATCATAATTTT
Organism: Butyrivibrio sp. AE2015; assembly: GCF_000420825.1. Taxonomy (GTDB): domain Bacteria; phylum Bacillota; class Clostridia; order Lachnospirales; family Lachnospiraceae; genus Butyrivibrio. The sequence goes on from NZ_ATVR01000028.1 coordinate 26,344, forward strand.
AGGTTCATAACAGCACTTGGTAGTTCATGATTCTTTTATAATTATTTATACTCTTATTATGGTAGAATATTATAAATGGAAAGTATGCCCTGACAGGCAATCTAAGGAGAATAAAAATGGACGAAAAAGCTATAAAGGAGCTTTTGGAATCTGTTAAAAAGGGCGAAAGATCGATAGATGATGCGCTACTTAAGCTAAAAGAAGCGCCATTTGAGGATATGGGGTTTGCAAAGCCTGATTTTCACAGAGGTTTACGGCAGGGAGCACCTGAAGTCATATATGGACAGGGCAAGACTCCTGACCAGATCCTGGAGATAACCAAAAAACTTCTATCTCACGGGCAAAAAAGTGTTCTTATCACGAGAATGTCTGTGGAGGCAAAGGATTTCTTTTTACAGAACAAAAAAGACGACGAACTTGAGCTTAACTATGATGAGCTCAGCAAAATTGGCATAGCAGGCCAAATGCCTGATGAATCCAAGGCAGTTGGAAAAATAGTTGTTGCAACGGGTGGAACAAGCGATATGCCTGTTGCGGAAGAAGCCGCCAGGACAGCGGAATTTCTGGGAAATAATGTAGTAAGGCTTTATGATGTTGGTGTGGCAGGAATACACCGACTTATAAATAAAGAGAGCATGGAGCATATTATGAGCGCCAATGTCATTATTGCTATTGCAGGAATGGAGGGCGCACTTGCAAGCGTTGTGGGCGGACTGGCAGACTGCCCGGTTATTGCTGTTCCTACAAGTGTAGGCTACGGAGCAGCTTTCGGCGGACTTGCAGCTCTTTTATCTATGCTCAATTCATGCGCCAGTGGAGTAAGTGTTGTCAATATAGACAACGGATTTGGCGCAGGGTATCTGGCAAGCATGATCAATAAGAAATGAGGGGATTATTATGGTTACAAATGACGAAAGTATGAATCGCTTTAAGCACAATATTATGGAGCAGGTCTGCAGACTTGAATGGGATGGGAAAAATGATCCTGAACACATTGAGGAGCTTATCCTTAAGATCATTCCCGGACCTAAGCCATCTTATAGATGCTGCGTCTACAAGGAAAGAGAGATTGTAAGACAGCGTATAAGACTGGCTCAGGCCAAGAATCCGTCATACAATCCGGATTCTGAGAACATAGTTCAGGTAATTGATCCGGCTTGTGATGAGTGTCCTATTTCAGCATATTCTGTTACTGATAACTGCAGATTCTGTATGGGAAAAGCGTGTATAAATTCGTGTAAGTTTGGAGCCATAACACCTGGTGATACTCATATGCACATTGACCCGGCCAAGTGTAAAGAGTGCGGAATGTGCGCTAATGCCTGTCCTTATAACGCGATCGTGCATCTTGAAAGACCATGTAAGAAGGCATGCCCGGTAGGCGCCATTACATACGATGAATATGGCTACTGCAAGATTGATGAAGATAAATGCATCCAGTGCGGTCACTGCATTCACAGCTGTCCTTTCGCAGCCATAGGCAGTAAGACTTTCCTGGTTGATATCATAAAAGAGATAAAGGCAGGCAAGGAAGTAATTGCTATGTGTGCCCCGGCGACAGAAGGTCAGTTTGGTGAAGATATCAGCATGGCATCCATCAAAGAAGGCCTCAAAAAGATTGGCTTTGCCGATATGGTTGAGGTTGGACTTGGCGGAGATATGACAGCTGCTTACGAGTCTGAGGAGTGGACGGAAGCTTTTGAAAAAGGACACAAAATGACAACCTCCTGTTGTCCTGCATTTATAAATATGCTTAAAAAGCACTTCCCTGATCAGTACAGGGACAATATGTCCAGCACAGTTTCTCCTATGTGCGCCATCTCAAGATATTTAAAGGCAACAAGACCCGGATGCGTGACAGTATTTGTGGGACCTTGTATAGCTAAAAAATCTGAAGCGCAGGATAAATCAGTACCTGGGAATGCTGATTATGTAGTTACATATGGTGAGCTGAGAGCTCTCATGAGATCAAAAGATGTTAAATTTGAGCCTGTTTCTGATGAATATCAGGAATCATCTATCTGGGGAAAGAGATTTGCCACAAGCGGCGGCGTAGCGAATGCGGTTATAGAGTGCATGCAGGAGCGAGGAGTAGATACTTCACAGTTAAAGCTTCTCAGGGCAGCAGGCGGTGCTGAATGTAAAAAAGCACTTACTCTTTTGAAGGTCGGCAAGCTTCCTGAAGATTTCGTTGAAGGAATGGTTTGCCCGGGAGGATGTGTAGGCGGCCCGTCGAGACATAAACAATATACGGAGATTACTAAGGCCAGAGAGACACTGCTTTCAAAAGCAGATGACAGAAAAGTTTTGGAGAACCTGAAAAACTATCCGATGGATAAGTTCTCTATGCATCGTGATGGACACATGTGATACAGACTTTAGAGGCTTTTATGAAAAAAAATAGGAAGATTCCGGAAAAAGTACTGATAGACCTTTTCATGATTGTTTTAGCATCGTTTTTTACGATACTTTACAACAGACAGATACTGTACGTTGACGATATGAATCAGGTCGTTGCCGGTGTTTACTATATTTTCAAATACATACCGATTCTTCTGGTTACAGCCCTTGGAGGGGCTGTGCCCGGAATGATCAGTGTGCTTGTTGTGTTTATCTATAAATCAATTGCTTATAGCAGCTTTTCTTATCTATGTTTTATTTACCTTTTGGTCTGCTGTGTGACAGATATGCTCGCCAGAAGGAAATTCTTTTCTAATATTCCAAAAACTTTATTAACATCGGTGTTTTTGCAAATTCTTACAGGTAATTTCTGGGGAATCATCCTTTTCCTTTTGGCAGGAAAGAATCTGGCAGATTTTTCAGGATTTACGCATATATATTTCTTTATGAACGAGGCGCCGGGGTGTTTTATCGGGTGTCTTATCGTGTATGCATTTTTTAGGTTCCTGCCCACAGAAAAAAAGTTAAAGCTTGGAAATGGAAAGTATTACGTGGATGCTTCAATTCTTGATGAAGATGAGAGATACGAGGTTGAAGGAAAATCCAAGATTGGCGCGGTAGTCATGCAGATTATCGTGTTCGAAGCCATTGTTCTTGGTCTTTCCGCGGAACTTGCATCGAATACGCTTATACCTACAATGAAAGTGAAATCCATCGAGGATACTGCGGAAAACTCTGCTATCGATAGCAGTTGGAGTGATGTTTCCAATGCAGAAATGCTTGAGAGCAGAGTAAGTATCACTATGATGGATGATGTTATAGCCAGCACGGAGGAACTTGAGACTAATGGATATCAGCTTGGAAGTACAGCCTTTGGTGTGAAGCTTGCCATGCTTATCTCGATTATAGTAATTCCGCTTGCGGTATTTGTTAACAGATATGCCCAGCGCAGAATCGCAAGACCTATAAGGAGTTTATCCAAGGCTGTCACGGAAATCTATAACTCCAATGATATCGATATTAATGCGAATGTGAAGGAAGTTCATGATCTGCATATAAGCACCGGCGATGAAATTGAGGAATTATACCACGCTGTAGACCTGACTATATACAGATTGATGGAATACATTGAGCTTGTAAAAACAAGGCAGAATATAGAAGACCAGCTGAATATCGAAAAGAGCGCCAATGAGGCTAAATCGCGGTTCCTTTCAAACATATCCCATGAGATCAGAACTCCTATTAATGCAGTTCTTGGCTTTGATGAGATGATACTCAGAGAGTCCAATGACAGCACTGTGATTCAGTATGCAAAAGACATTCAGAGTTCAGGTAAGACTCTTTTGGCGCTTATTAATGATGTCCTTGATTTTTCCAAGATAGAAGCCGGAAAGCTGGAGATAATCCCGGTTGAGTACGAACTCAGGTCACTCATCAATGACGTTGTGAATATGGCGAGGGTCAGAGCTGAAGATAAAAATCTTGAGCTGATCGTGAATGTTGAAGAGGAAATCCCTCATGTTCTTTATGGCGATGAGGTACGTATAAAGCAGTGCATCATCAATATAGTTACAAATGCTATTAAGTATACAGAAGTGGGAAGCGTCACCATCGATATTACTTATAAGAACATAGAGGCAGAAAGTCCGGAAGAGGCTTATGAAGAAAACAAGATCCTTTTGGAAGTAAAAGTAACTGACACAGGTATTGGTATCAGAGAAGAAGACATCGATAAACTCTCAGGAGCTTTCGAAAGAATTGATGAAAAGAGAAACAGGACAATAGAAGGTTCAGGTCTTGGAATCAATATTGTGAACAGTCTTTTATCACTTATGGATTCCAAACTTGAGGTTAAAAGCCAGTATGGAAAAGGATCCGAATTTTCTTTTGCCATAGTTCAAAAAGTAGTAGATGCGGAACCTATTGGTAATTTCAGTGAAGCCTATAACGAGGCGGTCAAGGATGCGCATGATTACCATGAAACCTTCCACGCACCTGACGCCAAGATCCTTGTTGTTGATGATACAAAGACTAATCTCACCGTTGTAGAGGGACTATTAAAAAAGACGCAGATAGTTGTTGATACTGCAACCAGTGGAATGGAAGCCCTTGATCTTGTAACTAAAAACAGATATGACATTATCTTTTTGGATCACAGAATGCCTGAAATGGATGGTATCCAGACCTTCCATGCAATGGAGGAGCTTAGCGGGAATCTCAATAAGAAGACGCCTGTAATTGCGCTTACGGCCAATGCTGTATCCGGATCCAGAGAGATGTATTTCAAGGAAGGCTTCACTAACTACATGTCCAAACCTGTAGATCCTATCAAACTTGAAGATATGATAATGAGTTATCTGCCGTCCTTTAAGGTCTCAAGACCCGGTGACAAAGACTTTGTTTCGAACGAGGAAGAAGAAAAAGAGACAGATAAAGAGGCTATGCAGGATATCCTGAAGGTTAGCGGCGTAGATATAGAAACAGCTATTGCAAGGTGTGGCTCTCCTGATGTTGCATTAGAAGTAATGAAAGACTTTAAACTTGCAATTGATGAAAGATCCCGTCTTATTGAGAAATATGAGGCTGAGGGAAATATCAAGAATTATACGATCTATGTCCATGGCCTTAAGAGCTCGGCCCGTGCAATAGGAGCCATAGATCTGGCTGATCAGGCTGAGTATCTTGAACAGTGCGGAAATGATGAAAATGTTGAAGAGATAAAGAAACTGACTCCGGAGCTTTTGGAACTTTATAGAAGTTATAACGTAAAGCTTTCTTCACTTACGCAGGAAGAAGATAATGATAAGCCTGAAATAGATGCCTCTGAGCTTGAGAGTGCCTATGCTTCCATAAAAGAATTTGTTTCTGCATCATATTTTGACAGTGCTGACGACATAATGAAAATGCTTGAAGATTACCGTATCCCACAGGAGTATGCTTCAAAACATAGCGAAATTAAGCGCCTTATGGGAGCGGTTGACAGAGATGGTCTTTTGAATATACTGTAATAGAAAGCGGAAAATCGAAAGGAACTGATATGGAAAAGAAAGTATTCCTGATTGGACATACCAAGAGTTTCATGGTTAATGCCATTGTTGTAGGTCTTCAGAAAGAAGATTATGAAGTTATAAGTGTTGCGCCATATGAAAGAGCAATAAAGGAAGTAGAAGATAAGCCAAGCATCTATCTTCTGTACCTGGGCGACATGACCATGGACGACGTGAGCCTTTTCAAATATCTTAATGAAGCTATTGATACGGAGCGTTTCATGCTTTATCTTATCGGAAACAGAGATGAGCTGACTCTTGCTCTTAATTATATTGCCAAAGAGAAGGTTCAGGAAACATATCTTAGACCTTTGGATGTAAAGCTTCTTGCGGAACATCTCGACTCTGTGGTAGAATACAGCGCAGTTGATGAGAGTTTAAGAAAAAAGATTCTTATTATAGATGATGACGGTACCATGCTCAGAATGATGAAAACATGGCTGTCTGTCAAGTATCATGTTTACATGGCAAGTTCAGGTAAGATCGCACTTTCTTTCCTGGCTCAGAATCCTGTGGATCTTATCCTTTTGGATTATGAAATGCCGGTTATGAGTGGACCTGAGGTGCTCAAAGAGATCAGGGGTAATTCCAAACTCAAACATACTCCTGTTATTTTCCTTACAGCAAAAGATGATAAGGAAAGCGTTATGAAGGTAGTTAATCTCAAACCTGAGAAATACCTTCTTAAGTCTATGCCCAAAGAAAAGCTTACAGGTGCTATCGACGACTTCTTACGAAGCCGTAAATGATAAATAACAAAAAAGGAAATGATCAAATGATATCAAAGCTTATTGACAGAATTGAAAAGACATCTGCACCAATTGTTGTGGGACTTGACCCAAAACTTAATTTCGTTCCCGATAATATAAAAAAGAGATGTTTTGAGGAAAAAGGTGAGAATTTAGAAGGAGCTGCAGAGGCTTTTTGGCAGTTCAACAAAGAGATCATCGATAACATTTATGATCTGGTTCCGGCAGTTAAACCTCAGATTGCAATGTATGAGGAACTTGGACTTCCTGGACTTGTTACATTTAAGAAAACTGTAGATTACTGTAAGGAGAAAGGTCTTTTAGTAATTGGCGATATAAAAAGAGGAGATATTGGCTCCACATCAGAGGCTTACGCTGTTGGCCATCTTGGCTCAGTCAAGATTGGTGACAAGGTATTTAGAGGATTTGACGAAGATTTTGCTACTGTTAATCCCTATCTTGGTTCCGACGGTGTGAAGCCTTTTATTTCGGTCTGCAATACTGAAGACAGGGGCATATTTGTACTTGTAAAGACATCGAATCCTTCAAGCGGAGAGTTTCAGGACAGGATAATTGATGGAAGACCTTTGTATGAGCTTGTCGGAGAACAGGTTGAAAAATGGGGACTTGATTCAATGGATGGCTCATACAGTAATGTTGGAGCAGTAGTTGGGGCTACATATCCTGAGCAGGGCAAAGTCTTAAGAGAGATCATGCCTCATGCTTATATTCTTGTTCCGGGATATGGTGCTCAGGGCGGAAAAGGAAAAGATCTTGTTCATTTCTTTAATAAAGATGGCCTTGGCGCTATTGTAAACTCATCACGTGGAATCATTGCTGCCTGGAAGAGCGAAAACTATCAGCAGTTTAATGATGGTAAGGTTGGAGAAGCCGCAAGAGCAGCTGTTCTTGATATGAAAAAAGATATTGCTGATGCACTTGCAAACAGATAAATTGCAAATTGTGCATACAGTACTTAGGTGTTATAATCTACTAGTGATTTTTGTAATCTTAAAATGTTGCTCAAAGGAGACCAGGGTATGGAAAGATATAAGGAAGAGTTCATAGAATTCATGGTTGACAGTAATGTTCTTAAGTTCGGAGAGTTCACTTTGAAAAGTGGACGTAAGTCACCATTCTTTATGAATGCCGGCGCTTATGTAACCGGATCTCAGCTTAAAAAGCTTGGTAACTACTATGCCAAAGCTATTCATGATACATTCGGACTTGAGTTCGATGTTCTTTTTGGACCTGCATATAAGGGTATTCCACTTGCTGTTGCCACAAGCATGGCAATCAGTGAACTATATGGAAGAGAGATCAGATATTGTTCCAATAGAAAAGAAATCAAGGACCACGGCGATAAGGGAATTCTTTTAGGCTCTAAGCTTAGAGACGGAGACAGAGTTCTTATCATCGAGGACGTTACAACATCAGGAAAGTCAATTGAAGAGACTGTACCGATCATTCAGGAGCAGGCAGATTGTGATATTGTCGGCCTTATGGTATCTCTTAACAGACAGGAGAAGGGTCAGGATTCTGACGCAAGTGCTCTTGATGAGATAAAAGAGAGATATGGTTTCAGCGCATCTTCTATTGTTAAGATGGAGGATGTTGTAAGCTATCTGTACAACAGACCAATCGATGGTGAAGTTGTTATCACAAAAGATATCAAGAAAGCTATTGATGAGTATTATGCAGAGTACGGTGCAAAATAATCTTTGCAGCGTGCAGGCAATATGAGGAGGGTCAAATGGACGAACATACATATAAGGTACTTGGAGGCACAGGGGCACTTAATATAGCCTTTGGCATAATTTCCATTATTGCGGGGATTGCAGTCGGGGTGCTTCTTATTATAAGTGGAGCTAAGCTCCTTGGAAGCAGAAAGAGAGTTATTATTTAAGTATCAAATGGGTAAAAAGAGTTCTTTTCGATTAAAGATTAAAAAACTTGAGCCGGTCAGAGACAGGTATATGTTTACAGATAATAGACATCCTGAAAAGGGGATAATGTCTACTGTTCTTGGTGTACTCTCTGTGACCGCGCTTTCTCTTTCGGTTTATTTTTCATATGTAAATGATGGGCAGGCTATTATGAGATACGCCGCAGCGGCTTTTGTTGCGGCGATATTTTCATGTATAGGGTTGGTGCTTGGTATCAGATCCAGATTTGAAAAAGACATTTTCAAACTTTTTCCAAATCTTGGAATAGCACTAAACCTAGTAGCCTTCCTTTTTGTTGTGTTTATTTTAGTTTTAGGATTGGGATAAAGAATGAGTGAGGAACTTTACTACGAATTTACAACTGACAGCGAAATGATCGGTGAAAGATATCAGCTTGCAGTTTCAAGAATAAAAGAAATAAAAAATGAAAATCTGGGCAGACCGGAGTTTGACGAGTATTTCAGAACCGTTTCAGGCTTTATTGAGATGATGGACGATACGCTGAAATGGTCGATTGACGGCGGACTTGAGAAAGACTCTATGGAAGAGCTTGGAAAAAGAAACAAAGCCCTTTACGAGGATATTCTCCCTGAGAATTATGGCAGTTCTTTTGGAAATCCAGAGGTAGCTGTTCAAAAACTTGGAGAAGACTTTGGAAAGATATTATCAAGTCTTTACTTTGAGATCCGCTCGATGATTCCAAGCGCGTTTGAGCATAACCTGTTTGACATGGTCATCAGAGCTGAGCTGTTTTTGGAAGTATATGGAGCTTTTGCTTCTTCCTGTGAGGCGGGAAAACTTCCTGAATATGAAAATATCAGACAGATAATGTACTGGTTTTACAGCGACTATGCTGAGGAAGAAAGGTGCATAAGATTTGCACAGATGGTGGCTCCTGAGTCAGATTTTGCAAGAGACATCATTATGGAGAGCGATCTTACTGATCTTCGTTATTTATATAAATTCGGAGAGTATATTACAGACAATGAGCTTAAGACTGCAGAGCATCTAAACACTCTGTCGCAGGAAGAAATTGATAAGCTTGCAACTACTTATACAGAAGGGTATCGCATAGGCTTTGCCATGACAGGCAAGGACATTACTATCAAGAAAACTGCGGCTATTGTTTATGAGCTTGGTTTTGAAAGAATTGTAAAAAAAGCTGTTTCCAATTTTAAAGAAATTGGTCTTAAGTCCAGTATTTATAGGGCTAACATGTCAGTATTTACAATGCTTGGAAGTGCCAGAAGGTCAGGATATACAGGAGCAGTTCCCAATAAGCAGTTTGACTACGACCACAAAGATGATGATGCTCTTTATCTTGATGGAGCACTTGTTACCAGAAGGCTTGAAGCCATGAGAGCTTCTGGTGAAAAGTATAAAAAGGAAGCAAAGCTTTTTGGTGGCCCTGCTGTTATTGAGACCTTTGGAGAAAAGCCATTTGCCCCTGTTCCTAAAAAGGATGCTGTTCACTACAGCGATACTCAGAAAAAGCTTTTAAGTGATTATAAGATCCAGAACAGTCTTATTATGAACGAATACATAATAGGAAAGGAAAGAAGCTTTACTATCATTGCTTTCCCTGTTCCTGAAATTGGACCAAAGTTCCCTGAGATCTTCAATGAAGTTGTTAAGATAAATACACTTGATTACAAGCTGTATCAGAATATCCAACAGAAAATCATAGATGCGCTTGATGAAGCTGTTTACGTTGAAGTTAAGGGCATGAACGGCAACAGAACAGATATGAAGGTCATGCTTCATGAGTTAAAAGACAAGGCTCATGAGACCAACTTCGAAAATTGTGTTGCCGATGTCAATATCCCTGTTGGAGAGGTATTTACATCGCCTGTTCTCAAGGGAACAAATGGAACACTCCACGTATCGGGAGTTTATCTCGAGGGACTTTTCTTTAAGAATCTTGAGATCACTTTCGAAGACGGATGTATAAAAGATTATAATTGTTCAAACTTTGAATCCGATGAAGAGAATAAAAAGTATATTAGTGACAATATTCTTTTTAATCATAAGACTCTTCCGATTGGAGAGTTTGCCATCGGAACTAATACAACTGCATACCAAATCGCGAGGGACTATTCTATAGCGGATAAGTTACCAATCCTTATAGCTGAAAAGACGGGACCTCATTTTGCCGTTGGTGATACATGTTATTCCCACGAAGAAGACAATATCACTTACAACCCAGATGGAAAGAGCATTATAGCAAGAGATAACGAGATCTCTTTAAATAGAAAGACTGATCCGGATAAAGCTTACTTTAGCTGTCATACTGATATAACCATTCCATATGATGAACTTGGAGAGATCAGGGCAGTAAAAGAGAACAGAGAAGGAATCGTTATCATTTCAAACGGAGAATTTGTTCTTCCGGGTACAGAAGAGCTCAACATACCAATTAAGGGTTAAAGAGGAAAATGTAGCACAATATATTGTGTTATGTTATAGTAAACAAAAAAATAACATTTTGTTTACTAGATATATAAAAGACAAAATGGAGGATTTATATGGCACAAGTTGGAATTGTAATGGGTAGTGACTCAGACATGCCGGTAATGGCAAAGGCAGCAGATATTCTCGAAGAACTCGGAATATCTTATGAGATGCGTATCATCTCAGCACACAGAGAACCCGATGAGTTCTTTGAATATGCTAAGACTGCTGAAGAAAAAGGCTTTAAGGTAATCATTGCAGGAGCAGGAATGGCAGCACACCTTCCGGGTATGTGCGCAGCAATCTTTCCAATGCCTGTTATAGGAATACCTATGCATACAACTTCACTTGGAGGCCGTGATTCTCTATATAGCATTGTTCAGATGCCAACAGGGATCCCTGTAGCTACAGTTGCTATAAATGGCGGCGCTAACGCAGGAATACTTGCAGCCAAGATCTTGGCTACATCAGATACAGAACTTCTTAATAAATTGAAAGCATATACAGCTTCACTGAAGGACAGCGTTGTTAAAAAAGATGAGCATCTTCAGGAAGTAGGATACAAGAATTACTAATTTATTTTTACAGATAAAATATAGAAAAAGAGGAGTTTTATTATGGCACTGGATTACAAGAAAGCTGGCGTTGACATCGAGGCAGGTTACAAGTCTGTGGAGCTTATGAAGGCTTACGTTAAGGAGACTATGAGACCTGAAGTACTTGGAGGACTTGGTGGGTTCTCAGGAGCATTTTCCTTAAAAGATATAAAGAACATGGAAGATCCGGTTCTTTTATCAGGAACTGATGGAGTTGGTACCAAGATCAAACTTGCTTTTCTTTTAGATAAACATGACACAATAGGAATTGATGCAGTAGCAATGTGCGTTAACGACGTTGCCTGTGCAGGTGGCGAGCCACTGTTTTTCCTTGACTATATAGCTTGTGGCAAAAACATTCCTGAGAAGATCGCTGCAATTGTTAAGGGCGTTGCAGAAGGATGCAAACAGTCTGATGCAGCACTTATCGGTGGTGAGACAGCAGAACACCCAGGACTTATGCCAGAAGATGAGTACGACGTAGCAGGATTTGCTGTTGGTGTTGTCGATCGTAAGGATATGATAGACGGAAGCAGCATCAAAGCCGGTGATACACTTATCGGTGTAGCATCAAGCGGAGTACACAGCAACGGATTTTCACTTGTTCGTAAGGTTTTTGATATGACAAAAGAAAGCCTTGATACATATTATGATGAACTCGGTGCAACTCTTGGAGAGACTTTATTAACTCCAACAAGAATCTATGTAAAGATGATGAAGTCCATCAAAAATGCCGGAATTAAGGTTAAGGGCTGCAGCCATATTACAGGTGGCGGATTCTACGAGAATATTCCAAGAATGCTTCCTGAAGGCATAACAGCAGTTGTTAAAAAAGACAGCTATGACATTCCTCCTATTTTCACACTTATGCAGAAAAAGGGCGGAATTGAAGAACAGATGATGTACAACACATACAACATGGGACTTGGTATGGTACTTGCAGTTGATCCAAGCGATGTGGAAAAGACTCTCAAAGCTATTGAAGCTTCAGGAGATAAAGCTTGGGTTGTAGGTGAGACCAAGGCCGGCGAGAGAAAAGTTGAACTTGTATAACAAATAAGAGTGTGGTGGAGTACATATGAAAATTGCAGTCATGGTATCCGGAGGAGGTACCAATTTACAGGCAATCATCGACGGGATAGCTGAGGGAAAGATCACAAATACGGAAATTTGCCTTGTGTATAGCAACAACCCCAATGCTTATGCCATAGAGAGGGCGAAAAAAGCAGGTATCCCTTACGTTATAAAGAGCCCTAAGGAGTTCGAAAACAGAGCGGAGTTTAATGAAGCTCTTTTGCAGATATTAAAGGATGCTGAGCCGGATCTTATTGTCCTTGCAGGCTGCCTTGTTGTTATTCCTGAGATTGTTGTAAAAGAGTTTAAGAACAGGATTATCAATATACATCCTTCACTTATTCCTTCTTTTTGCGGAACAGGGTACTATGGACTTAAGGTTCATGAGAAGGTCCTTGAGAGAGGCGTAAAAGTTTCAGGTGCCACCGTGCACTTTGTGGATGAAGGAACAGATACAGGACCGATTATTTTGCAGAAGGCAGTTTATGTGAGAGATGATGATACTCCGGAGTCGCTGCAGAGACGCATAATGGAACAGGCTGAATGGAAGATAATGCCTCTTGCTATTGACCTTATTGCTAATAACAGGGTTAAGGTTGCAGACGGCAAAGTCATTATTGAAGGGTATGAGGAGAGTATTTTAGGATGAAGGTTTTGATTGTTGGTGGAGGCGGAAGAGAGCACGCTATAGCAGAAGCTGTTTCAAGAAGCTCTCAGGTTGATAAGATTTATTGTGCGCCTGGAAATGGCGGTATTGCGGAGCTCGCAGAGTGCGTTCCTATCACTCCAATGGAGTTTGACAAGCTTGTAGCTTTTGCTAAGGAAAAAGAGATCGATCTTACTGTTATCGGTATGGATGATCCTTTGGTTGGCGGTATTGTTGATGCTTTTGAAGCAGAAGGCTTAAGAGTATTTGGACCAAGGAAGAACGCAGCTATCCTTGAGGGAAGTAAGGCTTTTTCAAAAGACCTCATGAAGAAGTATGGTATTCCTACTGCTGCTTATGAGACTTTTGATGATCCTCAAAAAGCAATCGAATATCTTAAAAATGCGAAGTTTCCTATTGTTCTTAAGGCTGATGGCCTTGCACTTGGAAAGGGCGTTCTTATCTGCCAGAACTATGAAGAGGCTGAGGCTGGCGTAAAAGAGATCATGCAGGATAAGAAATTCGGAGATGCCGGAAATCATATGGTTATCGAAGAATTTATGACAGGAAGAGAAGTATCAGTTCTTTCATTTGTTGATGGAAAGACCTATAAGCTTATGTCATCTGCGCAGGATCATAAGAGAGCAGGAGATGGCGATACAGGTTTAAATACCGGTGGAATGGGTAATTTTTCTCCTAGTCCTTTCTATACAGAAGAGGTTGATAAATTCTGCCGCGAGCATATATATGGCAAGACTGTAGAGGCTATGGCCAGTGAAGGAAGAGAGTTCAAGGGAGTTATTTTCTTTGGCCTTATGCTTACAGAGGATGGGCCAAAGGTTTTGGAGTACAATGCAAGATTTGGAGACCCTGAAGCTCAGGTGGTGCTTCCAAGACTTAAAACTGATATAATAGATGTGTTTAATGCATGTATTGATGGTAAACTTTCTGAAACAGACCTTGAATTTGAGGATAAAGCAGCTGTATGCGTTGTCCTTGCAAGCGAAGGTTATCCTGTCAGCTATGAGAAAGGAAAGCTTATCACCGGCCTTGAGAATTTCAAGGGCAAAGAAGGCTACTACTGCTTCCATGCAGGAACCAAAGCTACTTCAGAGGGGATAGTCACAAATGGTGGAAGAGTTCTTGGCATAACAGCTAAGGGTGATACACTTGCAGAGGCCCGTAAAAAGGCTTATGAGGCTACAGAATGGGTTAGCTTTGAAAACAAGTATATGCGTCATGATATTGGAAAGGCTATCGATGACGCGAAGGAGGTAAAATGAAAAACAATAAGGGAAAGAGAATTGGCAACGTACTACTTTCACTGATTGCTTGCGTGGTTATTTTTGCCGGAACTGGTCTTCAGGCTTTGGCCTATACTGAAACAACAGGTACAGTCAGCCAGGATAATGTAAAGGTAAGAGAATCAGCCAGTACTACGGCAACCCAGGTTTCAAGCTTAAAGATTGGGGATACGATTGACATTGTAGATGAGGCAACAGATGCTTCAGGCTATGTTTGGTACAAGATCAGAGTCAACAAGAGTGAGTACGGATATGTAAGAAGTGATCTTGTTAAAAAGAGCGGATCAACAGATAGCAGCACAGCTACCACAACTACTACATCCACAACAAGCCAGACAAATGCTGCAGCAGCATCACTTCCTGCTACAACAGTAACAGCTACAGATCAGAAGAGTGCTACAGCAGTTGATAACTGTAAGGTTCGTTCAGGTGCAGGCACAGGCTATGATCAGGTAGGAAACCTTACTAAGGGTGATACAGTTACTATCACAGGTGAGGCAACAGGTACAGATAGTAAAACATGGTATCAGATCACTTACGGAGACAATGGTAAGACCGGCTTTGTAAGAAGCGATCTTGTAAATATTGTCGAAGCTGCACCTGCTGAAGCTGAGGCTACAGCAGAGAATGCTGAAGGAGAGAACGCTGAAGGCACTGAAGGCGGCGAAGGAGAAGCTACAGAAACTCCTGCTGAGACAGAGACTCCTGCCGAAGAGACAACAACTCAGGTAGGCGATGGCTCTTTTGAACTTAAGTATGAAGATGATATTTGGTATCTCTATGATTATGAGAAAGGCCAGAGAGTACAGGTTAAACAGCTTATAGAAGTAGCTGAGTCAGTACCAACTCTTACAAAGCAGGCCAGCACATACAAGACCGTTATCATCGCTCTTGGCATTGCTATAGCAGTACTTGTTGTTGCACTTATCATTCTTGCTCTTAAGCTTAGAGATTCCTTGTATTATGAGGATGTAGACGAAGATGAAGAGTATGATCGCTATTCATCAAGTGATAAGAGAAGAAGAGAAGATGAAGAGGATGAGGATGCTCCTGTAGCCAGAAGAAGAGCAAGAGGTGACGAGGATGAAGAACCTGCTCGCAAATCATTTAGAAGAAATGCAGAAGACTCTTCAAGAAAAGAAAACGAAGGAAGAACAGTTCGTCCTTCAAGAGATGAAAGAGCTACAGATGAGAGATCAGCAAGGTCTGACAGACCATCAAGAAGAAATTCTGATGATGAGAGAACAGTAAGACCTGAAAGAAATTCAGATGACAGAGCTGCCAGAAGAAATGCTGAAGATGACAGACAGGCAAGACACTCAAGAAGAGATGATAGTGACGAGCGTATGGCCAGAAGATCTGAGGAACGTGCATCAAGACGCATCCGTCAGGCACAGGAAGAGGCAGAAGACAGAGTCTCAAGAAGAGATGATGTTCAGGAGGAATCACCTCGTCGAAGAGCCAAGAACTTTATCGGCGACGATGACGATTTCGAGTTTGAGTTCCTTGATCTTGATGATTGATCTTTTGAAATAAGTAACATTTTGGATAGGATTAGGAGAGTGTTTTGGCGTAGGTTTTTACTTACACCAAAGCACTCTGTTTTTGTATATGCGTAAGTAGCTGGCTCTGTAGGAAAATGGGACGGCTTTAGTGATTAGTTCCCAATTTAAAGCCTATTGAGTCGTCTCTCATATTCTCTTAGAAAAGTTTTAGATTGTGTCTCCGTCCGCCACCATTGACTGAGTCTGAGGAAAACGCCCTGGTCTGCGAGCCGACGGTGAGGATGATGGGAACAGTAGATTATCTCGCACCGTCGGAACCAGCATTGTAGCGTTTTCCCCAGAACCCGTCAATGGCAAGCACCTTCGGTGTGGCTGGGTACAAGGGCCTCGGGATCAAATTCCGAGAACAGTAGGGGGCTACTTTCAAGAATGTGTAGGGCTATATGCTCATTTTACTGTGATAATTGATTTATTGTAACATACGAGGATACGCCTGCATGGATTACATGCTATTACTTAAAAACATGACCTAATTAGCATTTTTCACTTGCCTAGGTCATGTTTCTGGTCATGATAGGTATTATCAAAGTGGATTTCGATAGAAATTCAGGTTTTATCCTATATCTCAGAAAATCGCTGTTATAAAAATCATTCCGTCCGTATAACGATCCATATAATAGAAAAAATATCGTTTTGGGCATATAGCGCTTTGGAAAGCTTCCAGCCACCTCTGATTCTTACTATTTTGGGCATATAGCAGTTTTTTGCGAGGCCAGACACCCCGATATTGTCTTTATAAAAGAGAAATTGGGCATATAGGCCGATTTCAAGACTCGAGCCACCTAAACTACTACCTATAGAGTGGACACATATCAATTCACTTTAGACCCACTTTCATG
>NZ_ATVR01000029.1 GCF_000420825.1 Butyrivibrio sp. AE2015
TTTTATGTCCAATTTATCACATTGAAAAATATCAGAGTGAACAGAGCTATGCCTGCACTTTCAGCTCGGCTGCGTCCGTTTACAATACAGTATACTTTTATGTGGAAGGAGCTTCGGGAATGTCATAGTTTCGTTTTAAGTTTTCGTAGAGCATCTGCGCAAAGCCATTGCTCTGAGTATCCACCGATGTTGAGCATATTTCCTGAAGGGTCTGATCTTTGAAAAAATCCACCAAAGTCGATGTGGCATTGTCCTCAGTTTCAGGTTTAAGAGCATCTACAGACTTCTGCATTTCTTTGAACATCTGCTCAAGGAAATAGGCTTCAAAACTTTTACAGGCTTCCATAAGTTCATCATCAGTAGAAGTTTTGGAGGTATTTTGAAGCTTATTCTGAAGTGCTATTGTGCTGGCATTCTTACTTTCCTGCATGGCATAATCTGTAAGCGCCGTTGCATTTAATCCTTTGATATCAAGTCCCGCCATAGTCTCCCCTTATCTCACCTTATTATCTCTTAAGTGAATTTGCAGTCTGCATCATCTCATCAGTTGTCTGGATCGCAGTTGAGTTCATTTCATATGCACGCTGGGCAACAATAAGATTTACCATCTCTGTAGCTACATTTACGTTTGATCCTTCAAGATATCCCTGAACGATTTCACTTTTCTTTATATTATCCGCATCATTTTCAAGAATAGGCTCGCCGCTGGCTGCTGTCTGTATCCAGGCTGCGCTTCCTACCCTTTCAAGACCTTCTCTGTTAGAAAACTGCCACAATCCGATCTGAAGTCCCATATCTGTTGGAACACCCTGATCATCCGGGTAATAGATCTTGCCATCACTGCTGATTGTGATCCTGCTTGCTATGGCCCCGTCGAGAGTAATAGCGGCTCCATCTATATCAAGAACAGGGTTTCCTTCTGCTGTGGTGAGTTCAAGAGTCGTTCCGCCTTCTTCAGCAAGAGCCCATACGAAATTTCCGTTTCTTGTATAGTTGATGGTTTCACCATCAGCTGCCATATATCCAAAGAAACCATCACCACTTATAGCAAGTGCCGCTGGATTGTCACTACTTTGAAATGAACCCTGGGAAAAGAACTGATTAATTGTTGAAGTACGCACACCAAGTCCTACCTGTGAATTGGTAGGCTTTGGATTGCCGTTTGAAGTGGTTGTAACAGTCTGTAATTCCTGGTACAAAAGAGATTTAAACTGCGCTCCCTGAGCCTTATAACCAACTGTATTAACGTTCGCAAGATTGTTAGATATGGTATCTACGTTTGTCTGCTGAGCGTTCATTCCAGTTGCTGCTGACCATAGACTTCTTACCATAAGCCACCTCCGATTTAGATAAATGTGTACATCACCGTCATCCGTGACTGGTAATATCATCTTCTATTTTCTTATCGGCTCATTCCTAAAAATAATTTATAAAAATACTATAAATTTTTAGGACAGACGTCCAAGCTGGTTAGCTGCGATATCGAGAGTGCCATCAATAGTGGTTATCATTCGCTGATTAGTATCATAATTTCTCTGGACAGCAATCATATTAACCATTTCATCTACTACAGATACATTGGACTGCTCTAAAAAGCCAGCATAAATCGATGCAGTAGAGTCAATCTGAGTTGCTTCGTCGGTAGGAATAAACAGATTTTCACCGTAATGCTCCAATGTATTGTAGGTTATTCTTCCATCAGGATAGGTTACCTTTTCAAAATCAAATCTTCCTACTGTTGCAACAACTTCACCATCCTGAATAATCTCGCCCAATGTGTTTATCTCCACAGGAAGTGCCGGATCAATCTCGATATGTTCCCCATCCTGTGACAAAACAAAGTCTCCGTCCTGGGTTACCAAAACGCCTTCATTTGTAAGCGTAAAGTTTCCGTCTCTTGTGTACATGATATCGGTCTGACCTGCTATTTCTCTTTCGATGTTTACAGCTTTGTTGGTATACTCGATTCCAAAAAAGCCATAGCCGCCAAGAGCCAGATCAAAGGTGTTGCCTGTTTCTTTCATAGGTCCTTCCGACCAGTCCACGTACCCTTCGCCGATCTTTACACCGGGATTAATAATGCCCAGTCCACGGGCAGTGAACGGGGCATCAGTGTAGTCTTTAATTTTAAGCGCAAGCTGATCAGAAAAAGCCTGTGCAGTAGCGCCTTCTTTTTTATAACCGTTTGTATTGGCATTAGCAAGATTGTTGGTGAGCACGTCCATTCTGTGTTGCTCGTTGATCATTCCTGTGTAAGCAGTGTAAAGACCTTTTACCATACAATATTCCTCATGCCATCCTGGCTTTACAACTGTTCAGTCCATGAACAGTGGGGTGGACCTTAGTCCTGACGATAACCTGCAAGGAACTCTACATATCTTCCTGTTCCGATAGCAACTGCAGTCATAGGATCCTCAGCTGTCATAGTGTTGATACCAGTCTTAGAATAGATGAGATCTTCAAGTCCGCGAAGAAGTGCTCCGCCACCTGTAAGGACAATTCCTCTGTCTGCAATATCTGCAGCAAGTTCAGGAGGAGTATTCTCCAAAACGCTGTGAATAGCCTCAATGATCTGTGATGTAGGTTCACGAAGAGCCTCCTCTGTTTCCTCAGAAGATACTCTTACAGTCTTAGGAAGACCTGTTACGAGGTTTCTTCCTCTTACATCAAGATAGTCGTTCTCAGCTCTTGGATATGCTGAACCGATCTTGATCTTTATATCTTCAGCTGTTCTGTCACCGATAAGAAGATTGTGTTTCTTTCTCATGTAACGAACAAGTGCTTCATCGAAGTCATCTCCGGCAACCTTAACAGATGTGCTTACAACTGTTCCGCCAAGTGAGATAACTGCTATATCTGATGTACCACCGCCTATATCAACGATCATGTTTCCACATGGCTTTGTGATGTCGATACCTGCTCCAATAGCAGCAGCGATAGGCTCTTCAATAGTCTTAACATCTCTTGCTCCGCAAAGTCTTGTTGCATCCTCTACGGCTTTTTTCTCAACTTCTGTAGCTCCACTTGGAACGCAAACTGCGATGAATGGTTTTCTGTGTATTCTACGTCCAATAGCCTTCTTGATGAAATATCTCATCATCTGTTCTGTAATCTTGTAGTTAGAAATAACACCCTGACGAAGAGGACGAACAGCTACGATGTTACCAGGTGTACGACCAAGCATAAGTCTTGCATCCTCACCAATAGCCTTAATCTCCTCTGTATCTCTGTCATAAGCTACAACTGAAGGCTCTTTCAAAACAACGCCCTTTCCTCTGATATAAACAAGGACTGACGCTGTACCTAAATCAATTCCAATATCTGCATACTGCATATTACAATGCCCCTTTCAAAAACAACCAGCATATATCTAAGCGCATAAAAGCGGATAATACTTTAGCCTATAATATCATTACGATTATAAACCAAATAAAAAATATTGAAAAGGGGATATCCATCTTTTATATATATCGGATATCCCACCCCAAATCTTTACAAAAATCTGCTTTAAATTCTTAACGTCGCCAACAGAAGCTCCCGCCTAGGGGCGCCTGCGCACAGATAGCCATTTGCGTGACATTTCGAGTTTATAAGTTCATGGCAATAAATTTTCACTTTGGAATTCCTTGGATCAAACTCACCGCTGGCTACCGGCACTTTTGAGCAGATGGGCTCCATTTTTCTCTGTCGCAAGAAAACGCCATTTTTCCTGTGCTCAGAGGCACCTTTGATCCGCGCATGCGAAAGCAGATGTTTGAGCAGGGCGTATAGATATGAATGACGTGGTCATAGCCCGCTGAAGCGGGCAACAAGGCAAAAATAAAGAATCATCTCTCAAACTCATGAGTTTGGAGAGTGATTCTTTTTTATGCCTTAGGTGCGCACGCACCGTAGACCACGTTATTCATATTAGCCCTGCGAGTTTTTGCTGTAGCATGCGCATTAAAGAAAAAGGTGCCTGAGCACTTGGAAAAAGTTTCGTTTTCTTGTCAGAGAAAAATGAAGCCCACTGCTCATAAAAGTGCCTGGTGCCAGTGGCTCAGACATGTGATCCAAAAGCGGAATTCCAAAGTGAAAATTTGAATGCTCATGAACTTTTCTAAACTCTCTTAGACACGCAAATGGCTATCTGTGCGCAGGTGCCCCTAGGCGGGAACTTCTTTGCCTATTTAAGCATTTTTTTGATATATGCTCCGGTGTAGGATTTCTTGCACTTGGCAACTTCTTCTGGGGTTCCCTTGGCAACGACTGTTCCACCCTTAGAACCGCCTTCAGGTCCCATGTCGATGATGTAATCGCCGGTCTTGATAACATCAAGGTTGTGTTCGATTACTACAACTGTATTTCCCTGCTCAACCAGCTCATGCATAATTTTTACGAGCTTTTGAACATCTGCAAAGTGAAGACCGGTTGTAGGTTCATCGAGAATGTAAACAGTCTTTCCTGTTCCGACTTTGCTGAGCTCTGTGGCAAGTTTTATTCTCTGGGCTTCACCACCTGAAAGCTCGGTACTTGGCTGGCCAAGTTTAACATATCCAAGTCCTACATCATAGAGAGTCTGGATTTTTCTCTTTATAGTTTTTACATTTTCAAAGAATACAAGGGCCTCTTCTACAGTCATGTTAAGAACGTCGTAGATACTCTTTCCTTTGTACTTAACTTCAAGAGTCTCGTGATTGTATCTCTTACCGCCGCAGACTTCACAAGGTACATAAACATCAGGAAGAAAGTGCATCTCAATCTTGATGATTCCATCACCGCCACAGGCTTCGCAGCGTCCGCCCTTGACATTGAATGAGAATCTGCCTTTCTGATAGCCCCTTGCCTTAGCATCAGGAGTTCCGGCAAAAAGATCTCTGATCATATCAAATACACCCGTGTAGGTTGCAGGGTTAGACCTTGGAGTTCTGCCGATAGGAGACTGGTCAATGGCAATGACCTTATCCACCTGCTCAAGGCCCTCAATGCCTTTATGCTTGCCCGGAATGACTCTTGCTCTGTTGAGGTCTCTTGCCAGATGTTTGTACAGTATCTCATTGACAAAAGAGCTCTTGCCTGAACCTGATACACCTGTAACTATTGTAAGTACGCCAAGTGGTACATCTATGTCGATGTTCCTTAAGTTGTTCTCCTGCGCTCCCAAAACCTTAAGCCAGCCCTTAGGCTCTCTTCTGGTCTTTGGAACTTCTATCTTAAGTTTTCCTGACAGGTACTGTCCTGTAATGGATTCCTTGACCTGCATGATCTCTTCTGCAGTTCCGCAGGCAACTATTTTTCCACCTTTTGAGCCGGCTCCCGGTCCTACATCCACAATATAGTCCGCAGCTCTCATGGTATCTTCATCATGCTCTACAACAATAAGTGTATTACCAAGGTCTCGCAGGTTCTTAAGTGTATTAAGAAGCTTGTCATTATCCCTCTGGTGAAGTCCGATACTTGGCTCATCAAGGATATAGCAAACTCCGCAAAGTCCTGATCCAATCTGTGTTGCAAGCCTTATTCGCTGTGCCTCACCTCCGGAAAGAGTTCCTGTAGCTCTTGATAGTGACAGATAATCAAGTCCTACATCCACAAGGAACCCTACTCTTGCTCTTATCTCTTTAAGGAGCTGTGCTCCGACCATTTCCTGATAACTTGAAAGCTTAAGCTGCTCGAGGTATTTCTGAAGATCATCTATGGACATTGAAGTTATCTCATAGATATTTTTATCATCAATTGTGACTGCAAGAGACTCTTTTTTAAGCCTCTGTCCGCCGCAGAGCTGACATGGAGTGATTCTCATATACTCCTCATACTCAGCTTTTGCTGATTCTGAGAAAGTCTCTCTATATCTCTGCTCAACGTTCTTTATAAGACCATCAAAAAGAATAGGATAATCGCCCTCTCCTCTTGATCCCTTGTAGTGGACATTTACAGTCTTGTCTGCTCCGTAAACCAGCATATGTCTTACTTTCTCAGGAAGATCCTGGAAAGGAGTATCCATGCTGAACTTATAAGCCTTTGCAAGAGCCTTAAGTGTGGCATTAGAGAAGCTTCCTTCTTTATTGGATGACTGCCATCCCATTACGACGATACATCCATCATTCAAAGAAAGAGACTTATCAGGGATCATAAGATCCTCATCAAACTCCATCTTATAGCCAAGGCCTGCGCAGTCAGGACATGCACCGAAAGGATTGTTAAAGGAAAAGCTTCTGGGCTCGATCTCAGATATACTGATACCACAGTCAGGGCATGCAAAGTTCTGACTAAAGCTGAGTTCCTCTCCGTCAATTACATCAACAAGCAAAAGCCCTTCAGCAAGTCCCAGAGCATTCTCAACAGAGTCTGTAAGTCGTCTTCTGAGGTTCTCATTGTCATCTCTTACTACAATTCTGTCGACAATGATCTCAATGTTATGCTTGATATTCTTATCCAGCTTTATCTCTTCCTCTGCAATCTCGTACTGGCTTCCGTCAATCCTTGCACGGACATAACCTGCACGAACAGCTCTCTCCAGCGTTTTGGCATGCTCACCCTTTTTTCCTCTTACAACAGGAGCAAGGATCTGAAGCTTAGTGCCATCCCCAAGAGCCATGATCTGATTGCAAATTTCATCCACAGTCTGCCTTCTGATCTCACGACCGCAGTTAGGGCAGTGAGGTATACCAATCCTTGCGTAAAGCATTCTGAAATGATCGTAGATCTCTGTAACTGTTCCAACAGTAGACCTGGGGTTTTTGTTAGTTGATTTCTGGTCAATGGAAATAGTGGGAGAAAGACCTTCTATTCTCTCAACGTTGGGCTTGTCCATCTGACCAAGGAACATTCTGGCATAGGATGATAAGGACTCCATATACCTGCGCTGTCCCTCTGCAAAAATAGTGTCAAAAGCAAGAGAAGACTTACCTGAACCTGAAAGTCCTGTGAACACTGTAAGAGTATCTCTCGGAATCTTAACATTAACGTGTTTAAGATTGTGTTCTGCCGCCCCTCTCACTCTGATGTAATCATGAATATCAGTGGGAAGGATTCTCTTGGTTGTAGTATTCTTTTTTGTCATTCTGTTTTCAGACATATATACATCTCCACTAAAACAAATCTCACCAGTTATTTACCTTCGGTAAGATCATTAAGAACTTTCTTAAGTTCGATCATCTTGTCACGCAGCATAGCGGCATTTTCGAAATCCAACTCTGCAGCAGCTTTTTTCATCTTCTTCTGAACCTGTCCAATGAGCTTTTCCAGTTCTTCCTGGTTCATTGACTCCGGCTCTTTTTCAAACTTAACTTCTTCCTTGGCAATAGCCTTGGTAACAGCGATAAGGTCTCTTACTGCCTTCTTGATGGTCTGAGGGGTTATGCCGTGCTCCTCATTGTATTTCTCCTGAATAGCACGCCTTCTCTTGGTTTCTTCAATAGCCTTCTTCATGGAATCTGTCATGTTATCGGCATACATGATAACGTGGCCTTCTGAATTTCGGGCCGCTCTTCCTATAGTCTGAATGAGCGAAGTCTCCGAACGAAGGAATCCCTCTTTATCAGCATCGATTATGGCTACAAGAGAAATCTCCGGGATATCAAGTCCCTCTCGTAAGAGGTTGATACCTACAAGAACATCAAAAACATCAAGTCTCATATCCCTGATGATCTCTGCTCTCTCTAAAGTATCAATATCAGAGTGAAGGTATTTAACCCTGATACCTGCCTCAGCAAGATATTCTGTAAGGTCCTCTGCCATGCGCTTTGTAAGGGTTGTAACGAGCACCTTATTCTTTTTATCTATTTCTTTTCTGATCTCAGAAATAAGATCATCTATCTGTCCCTCAACAGGTCTGACTGAAATCTCAGGATCAAGAAGTCCTGTGGGCCTTATTACCTGCTCTGTGCGGAGAAGTTCATGTTCCTCTTCATATTTACCGGGTGTAGCTGAGCAAAAAAGCATCTGGTCAATATGAGATTCAAACTCCTCAAAGTTAAGAGGTCTGTTATCAAGTGCAGATGGCAGCCTAAAGCCATAGTCCACAAGAGTCAGCTTCCTGCTCCTGTCTCCGTGATACATGGCTCCAACCTGCGGGATAGTCATATGTGACTCATCCACTATTATCAAAAAATCTCTGTCAAAGAAGTCAAGGAGTGTGAGTGGCGGTTCTCCCGGTGCCATGAAGTTGAGGTGCCTTGAATAGTTCTCAATTCCTGAACAGAAGCCTGTTTCTCTCATCATCTCCACATCAAAGTTTGTACGCTCTGAGATTCTCTGGGCTTCAATGAGCCTGTCCTCTCCCTTGAAAAACTTCACCTGTTCCTCAAGCTCTTTTTCTATGTTGTCGCAGGCCTTATTGATCTTCTCCTGAGGCACAACATAATGGGAAGCCGGATAGATCATCACGTGAGTAAGCTCACTTCTAACCTTGGCAGTCACCGGTTCAACCTCAGTGATCCTGTCTATCTCATCGCCAAAGAACTCTACTCTAATAAGATAGTCATCGGCATTGGCAGGGAATATCTCGACTGTATCTCCCCTGACTCTGAAATTACACCTTCCAAGTTCCATGTCATTTCTGGTGTACTGAATAGCCACCAGGTCTTTTATGATGTCATCTCTGTCCTTCTGCATTCCGGGACGAAGTGATATAGACATGCCCTTGAACTCTTCCGGGCTACCAAGACCATAGATACAGGACACGCTGGCAACCACTATTACATCCTTGCGCTCTGCAAGAGAGGCTGTTGCTGAAAGCCTGAGCTTATCTATCTCATCATTGATGGCTGAGTCCTTGGCTATGTAAGTATCTGTCTGTGGAACATATGCCTCGGGCTGATAATAGTCGTAGTAAGAAACAAAGTACTCTACTGCATTCTCTGGAAAGAATTCCTTCATCTCGCCATAGAGCTGGCCTGCCAGAGTCTTGTTGTGACTGATGATAAGAGTTGGCTTATTTAAAGCCGCAATAACATTAGCCATGGTAAAAGTCTTACCAGAGCCTGTTACTCCAAGAAGTGTCTCGAACTGGTTGCCTTGTTTAAAGCCATCCACTAAAGCCTTAATAGCCTGTGGCTGATCGCCTGTGGGCTCGTATGGAGCCACTAACTTAAAATCGCCCATATTTTTCTCCAAAACAATTAAAGCGATACATCTGCTACTTCATGTATTGGAAGTATAGCACAAGCAATTAACTAATGCAAACATTTGTTCTTTGGTCTAGAGATTAAAGGAATCGTAGGTATATACCATGTCCTGCTCGATCACAAAATCGTCCATTGTGTTCCTTGAAAAGTCACCGCTGACCTCTAAAAGGTTGGTGGTACACATTGCTGCCGTGGCTTCTCCCTCGATTTCAAGATCGGCATTCCTCTCCCCAAGACCTGTCAGGATTCCGCCCACACCCAGAATGACAACCAGTGCACCAAGCACCACAAAAAATGTATATAAAAAAATGATCATATATCCTCCTCTTTTATCAAAGTATCTGCAATATCAGCTATTCTTTGCCTGGCAATGGACAATCTGTATCTGATTGCCGGGATTCTCACTTCCATATCGTCTTTGATCACCTGAACAGCTTTTTCTTCATGCATGGCTCCAAAAGTGATAGCAGCTGATGTCAAAAGAGCTGTCACAACAACCAAGGCCACTTTTAAAAGCCTTATGGTGCTTGTTTTTAAAGGTATTATCTTTATACTTTTTTCTACTTCTTTTAAGCTTTTAAAGCGGTTATCTCTGCCAGCCTTTATGCACCTTTCGATAACTGCCAGCATCTGTGGCGATACGTTTTTCAGAGCGCCGCTTCTTGCCATACTCAGCGCATCAGAATCCTTGGCATTTATCCCTGTCAAAAGAGAAAGGACAGTCATTCCAAGGCAGTATATATCAGTCTGTTCATCACTCTGTCCAAGGCTCCCATACTGCTCCGGCGCCGCATAGCCTATAGTTCCCAGATTTACTGTATCATCTGTCTCTTTTTCTCTTTTGTAGAGTCTAGCCGCACCAAAGTCGATAAGACAGGCCTTCCCGTCGCTGTTTACTATGATGTTTGCGGGCTTTAGATCTCTATAGACGATAGGAGTATCGCTTTCATGAAGCGCCCTTAATATAGTCAAAAGATCTTTTGCGATCCTTATTACCTGTTTTTCCTTAAGTCTTCTTTTCTTCTTAAGAATCTCTAAAAGGTTCTGTCCCGGCACATAACTGACCGCAATATAATCTTTTCCCAAAGCCACAAAGCAGGGAATTCTTCCTGTCTTTACAAGTTCTTTGTAATTTCTTTTATCAAATTCTTTAAGGATTGCCGCTTCCACGGCAAAGGGTCCCGGCTCGCCATTCTCGCCAGAAACCGGAACTTTCTTTACAAACTTTAAAGTCACAAGTTTTCCTGTTTTTTTGTCTCGTGCAAGAAAAGCCTCGCTGTTTCCGCCCTGCCCAAGCTTTTTTAGTATCTTGAATCTCTCCATTTTTAATACTCCAGACACATGGCGGCCACAGTGATATTATCCTGTTCCTTGCGATCTATTGCTGTCATGGTCAGTTTTTTACATTCCTCCAGCATATCCTCAGAAGTCACGCACATCTGAGGACACAGGGCTCTAAACAGTTCTTTTTCCGATATGGTCTTCCAAAGACCATCACTGCAGGCGACAACTGTTGTGCTCATCCGTATGTCTCCCCTTATTATCTGAGGCTGCGGAACGCTCCCATGTCCAAGGCACTGCAAGAGAACATTTCTTTCCTGGCTGTTTTGCACTTCATCTTCCAGCATGACCCCGCTGTCAATCTTACTCTGGACAAGGCTCTGGTCATGGGTTATCTTTTGCACGTCTTTTCTGCTCACCAGATATATTCTCGAGTCCCCTACATTCATGAGCATGTATTTTCTTCCAATCTGCAAAAGAGCTGTCAAAGTAGTTCCTAGCCTGATTCCCCTGTGTTTGCCATAACGCCTTATATCTCTGTTTATGTCTGCAAGAAGCCTTCTCCAGGATATTTCAATAACGTCCCATATTTTATCTTCGTCTATTCCCAGCATCAAAGACAACTCTTCATGGAACCAGTTTTCCAGTGTTCTTATGGCTTTACAGCTGGCCACTTCTCCTTTTGAGAGTCCTCCCATACCATCGCAGACAGCAACAAAAGATATTCTTCCCATTTTTCCTGCACTGGCTACCTTGATAAGAGACGAGTCCTGATTTACAGCGCGTTTCTTACCGGCATCAGTGTAAATGCACGCTTTTACTTTCATGATATTCCTTTCAAAAAACACAACAAACTAACTTTCTAATATTGGAAAAAGCGCTCGAATGAGCAATTAAACCAAAAAGAAAAACTGTGCTAAGACGTAGCACAGTTTTGCATAATACTATTATTTTCTTTTATTGTCAACCTGCTTTTTCTTCCAGGTCCTCGATAGCATCTTTTAATACTTCTACAGCTTTATCAAGCTGATTGTCTGTCTTGTCCTCGGCATAGGCATCAGCGTCAAACTCAATCTCTACATCAGGATCAATTCCCACTCCGTGGATATCGTTGCCATTTGGTGTGTAGTAATTGCTGACTGTAAGTTTAATAGCTGTGCCGTCCTTTAGATCAAAGATTCTCTGAACAATTCCCTTGCCGTAAGTAGTTGTTCCAACAAGTGTTCCGATGCCGTAATCCTTGATGGCGCCTGAAAGGATTTCTGAAGCGCTGGCTGAATACTTGTTAACAAGTACTACTACAGGAATGTCAATCTCATGGGTTCCGTCGCAGGTGTAGTCCTCTCTGTTTCCATCTCTGTCAACAGTATAAACAATAGTTCCCTTAGGTAAGAGCTGCCTTGCGATATCGCAAACTGCTGTGAGGCTTCCGCCGGGATTACTTCTAAGGTCAATGATAAGTCCCTTTATATCATTTGCTCTAAGTTCTGCCATACCTTCAGTAAACTGATCTGGAGTAACTTCATCAAACTCTGTGATCTGAAGGTATCCAACGCCGTCATCCATAACCTTGGTCGTTACTGTAGGAACTGAAACCTGAGCACGCATAACATCGACTTCGATCTCATCAAGATCAGATCCTCTAAGGATTGTCAGATGAACTGTGGTGCCCTCTTCACCCTTAATAAGTGATACTACTTCACTCAGTTCAAGTCCCTGCGTGCTTTGTTTATCTACTTCATAGATAATATCATCTGTCTGGAGTTTGGCCTCCTCAGCAGGAGTTCCCTCTATAACTCCAGAAATACGAGGAAGTGATGTTGTCTGATCCATGCTCACATAAGCGCCTATACCATAGTAGATACCTGCTGTATCATTCATAAGCTCTGTGAGCTCTTCCTCTGTGTAGTAAACAGAATAAGGATCGTCAAGTGAATCCATAAGTCCTTTATAGAGTCCGTTGGCCTTTGCTTCGCTAGAAACATCAGTTTTATAAAAGTTTGAATCAATAACAGACTCTATTTTATTTATTTTGGTAAGTGTCTCATCGTTTAAAACTGAATTCCCGCTGCCTGTCTGTACACTTGCTGAATTAAAGGTGAACAAATATCCCATTCCAACAGCTGCGCTTATAAACAGTGCAACAAAGCATCCAACTAATATACCGCTGATAAATCTTCTGTTTAATTTTCCTCGATACTGCTGTTCATCGAACTCTGTCTGATAATCCATCTTTCTCCTATCCCCGGGAGACTTTTATTTCAGGTAATTCCAAGGACTGACGTAAGCTCCATTTAATCGAACACCAAAATGCAAATGATTACCTGTTGATCTTCCGGTGGATCCTACTGCTGCAATTTTGGTTCCCGCAGTAACATCCGTACCTTTCGAGACATACAACTTCGAACAATGCATATAAATGGTATATAGGCCGCCACCATGGTTTATCATGATGTAATTACCCATGGAGGAATTGTAATCAGCAGCTACTACTGTTCCGTTGTAAGCAGCAAGTATTGCTGATCCTGCCGGTGCAGCAAGGTCTATACCGTTGTGCATTTTTTCTACCCCAAGAGTCGGGTGCATTCTCATACCAAAATTATCAGAAATTCTGGTATAGCTTGGACATGGCCATGTAAATACACCACCGTCATACATATATCTGCTGTAAAGAGCTGCTTTATCAGCAGCAACTTCTTTTTCCAACGCTGCAATCGTTGCATTTTCGGCCTTGATCTCAGCCTCATATTCAGCAATCGCTGCTTCTTTATTGGAAATATCAGCCTTAACTGCGGAAAGCTCACTGCTCTTTGTAGAAAGAAGAGACTGGAGATTTGCTTCTTCCTGCTCTTTTTCCTCCATTGCAAGATCGAGAGTAGCCTTTTCTTCTTCAAGGGCCTGTTTTGTGACAGTAATAAGCTGAGTAGTAGCAATATACTCGTTCAACTTTTTCCTGTCATAGGATGAAAGCATCTCAATGTACTCAGCCTTATTGAGCATATCTCCAAAGCTTCCGGATTCAACCAAAAGCTCCATGTACATAGTGTCTCCACGCTCGTACATGAACTTGATACGCTTTTTCATAGCCTCATACTGTTCCTGCTGAATTCTTTCAGCTTCCTCAAGCTCTCTTGTGGTCTCTTCTATCTCAGCTTCCTTCTCAGTGATCTGATCAGTAAGCGCATCTATCTTGGTCTGGATATCAGTAAGTGACGCATCAAGCTCAGTAATATAGGCATTAAGATCGGATTTACTCTTTTCAAGATCTTTTTTTATCTTCTCAAGATTGGTCTTGGCAGTGTTAAGTGAATCGCGCTCTTTTTTGGCCTCACTGATCTGAGCTTCCTTAGCCTTGATACTCTCCTCAGTTACTTCTGCATACGAAGATATGCAGCTACCTGCAAATATAGCAATTGCTGTAGCTGCACATATTAACCCTTTAACTATTCTGTTTTTGTAAGCTTTATTCAATAAACTCAATGTAAAAGGATGTCCTTCTTGTATTATACATGTAGGTGTTTTCTAACAGTTGTGAAACTACCAAAGAAACCAATACCAATTCCGATTGCCAATGCGATTGGTACAAGCTTGTTGTATACCACCTGCACAGGAAGGAAGTTAAGCAATGTAGAAAGCATAGTAAATCTCGATGCTATGTAAGTGATAGCATTGGTATAAACAAAATATATAATAACAAGTGGAATTATTGAACCAATGATTCCGATAATGATACCTTCTACCACGAATGGTGCTCTTACGAAAAAGTCTGTTGCACCGATATACTTCATGATATTGATCTCATCTTTTCTAACTGCAATACCCATGGTAACTGTATTGCTGATAAGGAATATTGATACCAAAAGCAGAATGATGATGATACCTGCTGAGATATATGCGATCAGCACGTTCAAGCCGCTTAAGGTATTGGCTGTAACTTCAGAGCGATTAACCTCTCTTACTACGTCGATAGACTCGATATAAGTTACAAGCGCTCCCTGCAAAGATACATCATTAAGGTATATCTGAAGGTTCGCTGAATCTGCCAGAGGGTTCTCTGTAAATCCATCTGCGTATTCGCCAAGGTAGTCCTCTTTGAACTCTTCCCAGGCATCATCTGCAGATACATAAACAATCTCCCTAACTTCAGGTCTCTGTTCAAGATCAGTCTTTACTGCAAGGATCTGTTCCTCTGTTGTTCCCTCATTAAAGAAAACTGTTACAGAAACGCCTTCTTCGGCTGTCTTTACTACGTTTTCAAAGTTAGTGATTATAGAATAAAAAAGTCCGAACAAAAACAGGCAGGCACTGATGGTCGCAATAGAAGCAAGCGTATACCACTTGTTTCTGCCTAGATTTTTAAAACCCTGTCCGATGGTGTAAAAGAAACTACTAATCCTCATCGATGTACATACCCTCTTCCTCGTCTTCTATAATGACGCCTTTTTTCATGGTTATAACTCGCTTTTTCATGGCGTTGACGATTTCTCTGTTATGTGTGACCACGATAACTGTTGTGCCATTTTCATTGATCTGTTCCATGAGTTTCATTATTTCCCATGAATTGTTAGGATCAAGGTTTCCGGTAGGCTCATCTGCCAAAAGAATCGTAGGCTTATTTACAAGAGCTCTTGCAAGCGCAACTCTCTGCTGCTCACCACCTGACAGCTGATTTATTTTATTTTTGTATTTTCCTGCAAGGTTAACAGTTGCAAGAATCGATGGAACATTTCTTTTGATCTCTCTTGTAGGTGTCTGAACAATTCTCTGAGCAAAAGCAACGTTCTCGTATACATTTCTGTCTTTTAAAAGTCTGAAATCCTGGAATACAATACCAAGATTACGTCTAAACTTAGGAATCTTGCTGTGCTTGATCTTCCTTAGATTATAGCCAAGAACTGTTATTTCACCGTCTGTCGGCACAAGCTCTCTTAAAAGGAGCTTGATAAGGGTAGACTTACCTGAACCGCTGTCGCCAACGATGAATACGAACTCTCCCTTTTTGATGTGAAGTGTGACGCCATTTAAAGCAGGTGCGCCTGTGGAATATGACTTGGTAACATTCTCAAGGGTTATTACCTCATCATCGGGTATCTGCCTGGTGCCCCTTTTTCTTCTATATCCTTTTTCCATAAATTTCTCCTGAAACAAAACTATTTAGATCAAAAATTCACGTTTAGGATCAAGTGAACTTTTCCATGTACTTCATGTATCTTACAACCATAAGCGCAATTTTAAAAGTGATTGCATCGTCAAAAACTCGCAAATCTAACCCTGTACTCTTCTGAAGCTTATCTAGTCGGTACACAAGAGTATTTCTGTGAATAAAGAGCTGTCTTGATGTCTCGGAAACATTAAGGCTATTCTCAAAGAACTTATCAATTGTCGTAAGCGTCTCCTGATCGAAATCATCAGGATTCTTACCACCGAAGATCTCCTTAATGAACATCTTGCAAAGAGGAATAGGAAGCTGATATATAAGTCTTCCAATGCCAAGTTCGCTGTAGCAGATAACCTTTCTCTCATCGAAGAATATCTTGCCTACATCAAGTGCCATCTTGGCTTCCTTATAGGACCTGCTGACTTCCTTGATCTCGCCTACTACTGTACCGTAAGCGATCCTTACGCCTGAAAGGCCTTCTTTTTCAAGACCTGCCTGCATCTCCTCTGCAGCCTTTGCAATCTCTCCCGGCTTATTGATATCTGTAACATCCTTAACGATGATGATATTGTCCTCATCAACCTCTGTTACAAAGTCAGTACCTGTACCAAAGTGAGTCCTTGCAATCTCAAGGGCATTGTTGTCCCTGCCATTGATCGATTCAATGATCATGGCTACTCTCTTGGCATCAGTCTGGATATGGAGCTTTTTAGCTCTACTGTAAATATCAACCAAAAGAAGGTTATCAAGAAGAAGGTTCTTGATAAAGTTATCTTTGTCGAATCTTTCCTTATAAGCCACAAGAAGTGTCTGTATCTGATATGCGATCATCTTGCCAAGCATATAGATATTCTCACCGCTTCCTGTGCAGATAAGAATATACTCTAGACTCTGCTCATCGTATATTTTAAAGAACTGATATCCCTGGATCTCCTGAGAATCAGCCGGAGATTCCACAAAATCCCTTGCAGCAGATGAAACATTGACAATATCACTGCTTGTGGAAGCTACCTCCTTGCCATCAATATCAAGCACAAAAAGATCTACATGCGCTATGTTTTTTAGTCCATCAATGGTATTCTGAAGAATTTGATTAGAAATCATTTCACACTCTTTCTGAAGAGCTTTACTGCTCTACTGAATTATATACATAAGCATTTTAATATAAATGTACAAAAAAATCCACCAATTAATAGTCTTTTTTTGTATATATTTTTAATTTCATAGTCAAAACTCACAAAAACGCCCAAGGGTTTTTGGTATTAACAATTTACGTTAAAGTGCCGATACAAACGATAGGATAAAGTATATTGCGCCTTCGGAGTACTCTCGGAGCGCAATCGCACAGGAGGTGCCTATGGATATTCCTGCTTTATCGATGGCCCTTTCTCAGAACAAGATTCTGACAGATGTGGGAGTTGCCATGCTTTCAAAAAGCCTTGATGTCATGGAGGACACAGGCAGCTCTTTAGTTGCAGGCATTGATGCTGTATCAGAGTTGTCAGTTAATCCTGATATTGGCGGAAACATCGACATCCGCATCTGACAGTGAGCCATCAAAAAACGCCCTTGGCTATTCAGACAGCCAAGGGTGTTTCATTTTCTTTTACCTTATTGATTACAGAAAAGCCGCAACAAATATCATCCATGCTACTGCTATTACCATAGCAATGATAAGCGGTATGGTTATAAGTTTATAGCCCTGTCTTGGATACATGTGTATGCTATCCACAAAATCTTTTCTGTTTTCCATATCAGCGATCTTATAGACAACGCACAGAGCTATGGCAGTGAATATTACAGCCAGAACAAAATAAATGCCGATCATCAGGTAAGTGCCCTCATTACCAATCCCGTAATCCGCAAGCACTTCGTCCGCCTCGCTCACCACGTCAGGCACGGCATACATGTAGATAACTTCGATGGAATTAAACAGGGCATGGGCAAAAAATGATGACCATATGCTGCCTGTTGCCTCAACTAGAAGGCAGAACATTATTCCCATCACAGTCCCATAAGCAAACTGATTAAAATTCAAGTGCATCATTCCAAAAAGAATAGATGACAAAACGATTGAACCAATTATGCGGCCTGTTCGCTGATAGCTCTGAAGAATATAGCCTCTGAAGACAAATTCTTCCACAAAGGGACCCACAATACCGATTGACAAAAGCATTGTCCACATCGGCATAGCAAGGACTTCATCGCTGATAGAGCTTACCATGTTTTCCACAAAAAGCATTGACACTGAATTTACAAAAGACACTAGTGGAAACAGTGTAATAACATAAATTGCTATCATAAACAGTGTCGATATCTTTATTTTCTTAAAAGGTATAACCTCTGTTATCTTTTCTCCACTATAGAGAATGGCTGCGATAGCCGGGATCAGCACCACCAGCTCTGAAAGAGCATTATTGGTAAATATTGAAAGGCTGCTTCCTGTAAGTATGATCCAATAGCTCATAAGCAGTGTAAATGCCAGTGTCGCCAGTATCATATACAGGAAAGACCTGTTGGCTCTCTTATAACTCACGTCCTTATCTCCTTACCTGATAACTATTGAATCTTCCTTTATAGTTATTTTCTCTTCCTTCAAAAGACGTCCTACAGCTCTTTTGAACTCGTTCTTACTCATGTTTGTCTTTTCACGGATAAGTTCAGGTGAAGCCTTGTCAGTAAAAGGAATCCTTCCGCCTGCTGCCTCTATCATGGCATAAATCTTCTCTGCATCTGTATCCATCTGAAGATATGCCTTTTCTCTAAGGCTTAAGTTAAGTCTTCCATCTTCCTTTACAGAAGTAACTCTTGCTGATACGCTGTCTCCGATCTTCACGTTTCCATAAAGCTCTTTTTTGGGGATCAGAGCTGAATATATGTCATCAACAGCTACAAAAGCTCCAAAGTTATCGCTGAGCTCGTATACAGTGCCCTGAACCTTGTCGTCCTTGCCGTATGGACTCTCATTTAGAAGATATCTGTAAACATTCATTGTAACGCAGAGTCTTGAGCTCTTATCGATATAAAGAGCACAGAGCACGTCGTCGCCTTTTTTTACCTTGGCTGTCTGTTCCTTAAATGGTAAAAGAACATCCTTTTCAAGGCCCCAATCCATAAATGCTCCGATTCTGCCTGTATCTTTTACCTTGAGCCTTCTGACATCACCAAGCATTATCTTGGGCTCGTTGGTAGTTGCTATTGGTCTGTCATCAGAATCCTTGTAGATGAATACCTCGATCTCCGAACCGATATCTGTTCCCGCAGGTACCTGTTTCCCTGGCAAAAGAACTTTTTCTTCGCTTCCCATTTCTTCTGCAAGATAAACACCAAAGTCTACCTTCTTGATAACTACAAGTGTCTGTTTTTCTCCTAATCTTAACATGTGTCCTCCGTCCTATCGTACGATTACTTAACAATTAGTTCCACTACACATACTGCCTGACCCTCTGCATTGTTGAGGCTTACAGTATATATACTATTATCACTGGTTTTATTTTCTATGACAACAGGTTTTAAAATATCACCCAAATAGGCCTGCCTTTTGTATTCTGCCCTCATGGAAGTGATCTTTCCTGCTTTGTCCTTAACAAGGTCCATGGCCATCCTGATATACTGGCCATTGTTTACATGGTTATTTGTATCGAGGTTATGCTTTCTTACAACTATATCCTCACAGGAGTGGATCTGGCCCGTTTCAGGCACTTTGATCTTCCTGTCGCCGTAGTTCATCTCAAGCTTTTCATCAAGTGGATATGCATCAACTATCACCGGTGTCACCCTTGCAGGAATGCTCTTTTCAAAGTTGAAAAGAGTCCACACGGAATTTGCTATAGCAAGTCTCTCCCCATCCTTTGTATCCATAAAGAAATTTCTAAGGCCAAGGGCACCCTTAAGCTCATAGGGAAGCGTTCCTATAACAACTTCTTCACAGAGCTTTGGATATCTTTTTATCTCAATCTGCCAGGAGTTAAGAACCCATGCAAGGTTAAGGCTCCTAAGGTATTCCATTGTAGCCGGCCCATCCTGAGTCTGAAATGTCGAACAATCCTGAAAATAGTCAATAAGAGATTCCAGTGTAAGAATTCCTTCACTATCAACTTCACTGTATCTGATCCTGGAATTAAAGGTATACATGGGACACCTCCGCAAAAACAAAATCTGATGATACAAAAAAAGCGAGATTGTTGCCAATCTCGCTTCACTATGTAAACTGGGCTAGTAGGATTCGAACCTACGTAATGACGGAGTCAGAGTCCGTTGCCTTACCGCTTGGCGATAGCCCATCGACAAGAAATGATTATACGTGAGGTTCCATAAAAAAGCAAGTACTTTTTTAAAAAAATTTTAAATTTTTTCTTGGAACCTCACAATCACTTATTTTATCTAGGTTTCACGAGACCTAAATCATCCTTCAAAAAGAAGATCTGCATATGTTGGGAATGGCCAGTCGTTTTTATCAACAAGCATCTCAAGGGCATCAGCAGGTGCTCTAAGTGCATCCATGATAGGTCTGACTTCATCCTTATAGAAGAATGCAAGTTCTCTCTGATCTGAAATTGCAGCAGCTTTTCCTTCATAGGTCTTGAGCTTATCAAGGGCTTTCTTCATCTTTGAAAGATTGTCCTGAATCTCTTTGAGCTCATCCATCTGCGGCTTTGCATCTACTCCTGCATTTTTGATCTCATTGACATCTCTTGCAAGTCTTCCGGCGTACTTCATAACTGCAGGAATGATCTGCTTTGAAGCCATATCGATCATTGTGAGAGCCTCAATGTTGATAGTCTTTGCATAAGTCTCGAAGATTATCTCTTTTCTTGACTCAAGCTCTGTCTTTGTATAAACACCGAACTTCTCAAAGAGCTCAATAGCTTTCTTTGTAGTAAGTGTATCAGCAGCTTCAATAGTTGAGGCAATGTTAGGAAGGCCTCTTCTCTTAGCTTCTTTTACCCATGCATCAGAATATCCATCGCCGTTGAAGATAATGCGCTGGTGCTCTGTAAGATACTCTTTGATGATGTCATGAACTTCTGTGTCGAAGTTTTTAGCTTTTTCAAGTCTGTCTGCTGCTTCACAGAAAGCTTCAGCAACAATTGTATTAAGTGTAGTATTTGAGCTGGCCATTGAATCTGATGAGCCAACCATTCTGAACTCGAACTTATTTCCTGTAAATGCAAATGGTGATGTACGGTTTCTGTCTGTAGCATCTTTCTCGAACTGAGGAAGTGTGGAAACACCTGTCTTAAGCTTTCCACCACGCTTACTTGACTTAGCTTCACCGGTCTCGATAAGCTGTCTTACAACGTCCTCAAGCTGCTCACCAAGGAATACTGAAATAATAGCTGGCGGAGCCTCGTTAGCACCAAGTCTGTGGTCGTTACCAACGTCTGATGCACTCTGCCTCAAAAGATCAGAATGTTTATCAACAGCTTTAAGAACGCAGGCTAAAACAAAGAGAAACTGAATGTTTTTATTTGGTGTATCGCCCGGATCAAGAAGGTTTATTCCATCATCAGTGCAAAGTGACCAGTTGTCGTGCTTACCTGATCCATTTACTCCTGCAAATGGCTTCTCGTGTAAAAGACATCTCATATGGTGATGCTCTGCTACACGCTTCATTGTCTCCATGATGATCTGGTTGTGGTCTACTGCGATATTTGCAGTCTCATAGATAGGTGCAAGTTCATGCTGACCAGGTGCAACCTCGTTGTGCTGTGTCTTATCAGGCACGCCGAGTTTCCAGAGTTCTTCGTTGAGATCCTTCATGTACTCACCGACTCTTTCTCTGATAACACCAAAGTAATGGTCTTCCATTTCCTGTCCCTTTGGTGGCTGAGCTCCAAAGAGGGTTCTTCCTGTAAAGATAAGGTCTTCACGTTTCATTGACTTATCCCAGTCAACAAGGAAATATTCCTGTTCCGGTCCTACTGAAACATTGACCTTAGTAGCTGTATCATTCCCGAATAACTTCACGATTCTGAGGGCCTGCTTATTAATAGCCTCCATTGATCTAAGGAGCGGAGTCTTTTTATCAAGCGCCTCACCTGTATATGAGCAGAATGCAGTAGGTATGCAAAGAGTAACGCCTGCACCTGACTCCTTTAAGAATGCTGGAGATGTGATATCCCATGTTGTATAGCCCCTTGCCTCGAATGTAGCGCGAAGACCACCAGATGGGAATGAAGAAGCGTCAGGCTCTCCTTTAATAAGTTCCTTGCCGGAGAATGATGTGATCATCCTTCCATCCTTATCAGCACTTCCCACAAAAGAATCATGCTTTTCAGCAGTTATTCCTGTAAGAGGCTGGAACCAGTGTGTATAGTGAGTTGCGCCATTTTCCATAGCCCACTCTTTCATTGCATTTGCAACAACATCAGCAGATTCCTTGGAAAGCTCTCCGCCGTGCTCTGTCACACTAACAACTTCCTTGTAAACATTCTTTGGAAGTCTCTCTCTCATTTTGGCGAGAGTAAAGACGTTCTGACCAAAGATTTCTTCAACATTTACCCTATCACTCATCAATGCATCCCCTTTGGTTAAATTTTTCTGCCCTATATCTTACAACATGCTTTCCTTTTTTGCTACAAAAAAATATACTTTCCTGCGAGTGGCATTAAATCCATAGGTGCCACTCGCAGGAAAGTATAATTAGTTGTTAGCAATTCTAAGAATATCGTACTTGGATGGAATTTCAGAAAGTTCGAGGTCTATGATCTGCTGAGGGTGTGGACATGAGTCGACACTTTCTCCGTCCTCTGTGTACATAGCCTTTACAGTGGCCTTTACGTCTGTTCCATCCGGTTTCATTATCTCTATCTCATCGCCGACAGAGAACTTGTTCCTCTGCTCGATGCGGGCAAGTCCCTTATCATTAACGTCGTTAACGATTCCAAGATAGATGTACTCGTTAACATAAGTATTGCTGTCGTAAATCTGAGCTTCATCACTTGGTTTTCCAAAATAGAAGCCTGTGGTGAACTGTCTGTAAGTACATCTTGAGATCTGATCAAGATACCATGGCATGTTCGCTCTGTATTTTTCCTCTGACTCAAAATAGTCGTCAATGGCTTTTCTATAGGTTCTGGCAACAGTGGCAACATAGAGGGCTGTCTTCATGCGGCCTTCGATCTTGCAGCTGTCAACTCTGGCATCAACAAGCTCTGGAATATGCTCTATCATGCACAGATCTTTCGAGTTAAAGATATATGTACCTCGCTCATTTTCATAGACTGGAAGGTACTCGCCGGGTCTTTTTTCCTCAACAACTGCATATTTCCATCTGCATGGATGAGTGCATGCACCCTTGTTGGCATCTCTTCCTGTGAAATAATTAGATAAAAGACATCTGCCTGAATAGGAAATACACATAGCACCGTGGATAAAACACTCCATCTCCAGATCTTCAGGGATCTTGTCTGTTATCTCTTTTATCTCTCTAAGTGAAAGCTCTCTTGCGGCAACTACTCTCTTTGCTCCAAGATTATGCCAGAAATTATAAGTCTCATAGTTAGTGTTATTTGCCTGTGTAGATACATGGATATCTATTTCAGGGCAGATTTTTCTGGCCTTCATAAAAATTCCTGGATCTGCGATAATAAGAGCGTCAGGTCCTATTTCTTTTAACTCATGAAGGTACTTATCTACACCGTCAAGGTCATAGTTGTGTGCAAGGATATTAACTGTTACGTGCACCTTTACACCGTGAGCATGAGCAAATTCAATTCCCTCTTTCATCTCTTCAGGGCTGAAGTTTTTAGCTTTTGCTCTGAGGCCAAAGGCGTCTCCGCCGATGTATACAGCATCTGCGCCAAACATAACAGCTGTTTTTAATACTTCAAGGCTACTTGCCGGAATAAGCAGTTCTGGTTTTTTCATAATTCTTTCTCCTAAACTAACTTGGGTTTACAGTTGGCTCTTCATTTAGAGTTTTACAGAAAGTGTCATTCCATCTCCAACCGTAAGTATTACTGTGTTCAACATATCATTGTGTTTTAGTTCATAAAGGTACTCACGCATTCGTGCATGAATGGTTCTGTCCCTTCTTGTCACTGCAAATCTGGACTCTATCACATCTCCGTCCTGAAGGCAGTTATCTGACACCAAAAGTCCTCCCTTATTGAGGATTCTCAGACAATCCGGTAAAAAGTTTATATACTGGCCTTTTGCCGCATCCATAAAAATAAAATCATACCCTGGTTGGAGAGCTTTTAATATTTCTGTCGCATCACCTTCCAAAAGTGTGATTTTATTATCTCTGTCGTACTTTATAAAGTTTTCTCTGGCAACAGGTATTCTCTTTTCGTACTTCTCAATTGTTGTTATCTTTGTCTCAGGGCTACTATACTCAGCCATCAAAAGAGCTGAGAAACCGGTAGCAGCTCCCACTTCCAAAATATTTAAGGGCTTTGACTGAACCATTAAAAATTTCAGAAGGGCCTGGGTGTCTTTGCGAATAATAGGTACATCCTGCTGCTTGGCAATTATTTCAAGTTCATCAAGATAGGGCTCATTCCCCCTGTCCAAAGAATTGATAAATGCTTTTATCCTGTCCTGTTCAACCACCGTTTACATCCTCTGAATTTTCTTCTGTTGCCTCTGAAGTCTCTTCCTCAGATGTCTCTCCAGATGTTTCTTCTGCTGAAGTATCACCGCTCTTCTCGCCGCCGGACATTACAGCCAGCATCTCTTCGGGAGTCATTGTAGTGCTAAGTTCATAGGTACCTGCTTTTTCCATACCATGATACTCAGAAAACATTTCCTGAAGTTTGAAAAGTGTCTTATCTGTTATAAGTCCTACTCCAAAAAGTTTCTCACCTATTTCTTTTGCTGTATCCCCATCTTTAATGGTAACTGAAACAGTTCTTCCTGTTCCGGATGAAACCGCTGTCTGGTTAAAAATGTGATATCCGTAGTCATATGCAACCTTTGCATATTTTACAATGAGCATTGCAACAAATATTATGAAAACAACTTTCACAACAGTGTCAAGCAGTCCCAAAAACATCTTTTTAGCATTCATAAAAAGCATTCCCCTTTAAAA
Organism: Butyrivibrio sp. AE2015; assembly: GCF_000420825.1. GTDB lineage: Bacteria > Bacillota > Clostridia > Lachnospirales > Lachnospiraceae > Butyrivibrio. The sequence continues at coordinate 24,584 of NZ_ATVR01000029.1, forward strand.
GGCATCAGTCATTTGTAGACATGATAATTGGCATTATCATAGGTCTTCTCTTTGTCTTCTTCCAAATATAATCACTTAAAACGTCTTTGACAATATTTTTAAGTTTATTCCAATCATAAATGCCTTTATCAAGTGCACTTATAAGCTCGTCGTATACAAGGTCTGTAGCATCATCAATGAGCTTATCTGACTCTCTGACATAAACAAAACCTCTTGATACAATGCTTGGACCTGAAGTGAGCTGACCGCTTTCCTGATCAATTCCAAATACAACGATGACAATACCGTCTTCTGCAAGATGCTGTCTGTCTCTAAGGACTACGTTTCCAACGTCTCCAACGCCGAGTCCGTCAACAAGAATAGCTCCAACAGGAACTTTTCCTTTTACCTTGGCGCTGCTTTCATCAAGTTCAAGCACATCTCCGGAAGTTAAGATAAATACATTTTCCTTTGGGATTCCAAGGTCCTTGGCAATGTTGCTCTGAGCAATGAGATGTCTGTACTCACCATGAACGGGAATAGCATACTTAGGCTTAACAAGTGTGTAAATAAGCTTAATATCTTCCTGGCAGGCATGTCCTGAAACATGAACATCCTGGAAGATAACATCTGCGCCCTTCATCTGAAGTTCGTTGATAATGTTGGTAACTGCCTTCTCATTACCTGGAATCGGGTGAGATGAGAAAATAACAGTATCGCCCTTGCCGATTGTTATCTTGCGGTGCTGATTGCTGGCCATCCTGCTAAGGGCAGCCATACTTTCACCCTGGCTACCTGTAGTAATGATAACTGTTTTGTTTTCAGGATAGTTTTTAAGCTGATCGATCTCAATAAGAGTATTCTCAGGAATCTTGATGCACTCAAGCTTCTGAGCAATATCAATTATGCTGACCATGCTTCGGCCTTCAACCACAACTTTTCTACCGCATTTATGGGCTGTATTTATGATCTGCTGAACTCTGTCAACATTGGAAGCAAAAGTAGCTACTATAATTCTGGAATTCTCATGCTCCTCAAAAAGAGAATCAAGAGCTCTTCCAACAGTTTTTTCTGATGCAGTAAAGCCTGGTCGCTCAGCGTTTGTTGAATCGCACATAAGTGCCAAAACGCCTTTTTTACCAATCTCTGCAAATCTCTGAAGATCGATAGGATCTCCAAATACAGGTGTGTAGTCAACTTTGAAGTCACCTGTATGAACCACAGTTCCTGCAGGTGAATAGATCGCAAGAGCAGCTGCATCAACGATAGAATGGTTAGTTCTTATAAATTCAACTCTGAACTGCCCAAGATTGATTGACTGTCCAAATTTAACAACTTTTCTTCTGGTCTTTTTAAGGAGACCGTGTTCCTCAAGCTTATGCTCAATGATGCCCATTGTAAGGCGTGTTGCATAGATCGGAACATTAAGCTCATGCAAAACATAAGGAAGCGCACCGATGTGATCCTCATGTCCGTGAGTTATTACAAATCCTTTTACCTTGTCGATATTTTCCTGCAAATATGTAATGTCAGGTATTACAAGGTCGATTCCGAGCATGTCATCATCAGGAAAAGACAAACCGCAATCCACTACAATAATACTGTCTTCATACCTGAAGGCAGTGATGTTCATTCCAATCTGCTCGAGACCACCCATAGGGATGATCTGCAGCTTGGACGCATTTTCAATTTTCTTTTTACTCAAATTAAATCCTCCATTTATATTGGCGGACAAATAGAACCTGCTATCAACAATGCTCCCCGTTAGATATCAAGATCTATTCCATCCTCAGAAAGCAGCTTACGAAAAACACCTGCAACTGCATCCAGCTCCAGATCGTCGTCCACTATTACATAAACCGCTTCTTCATCTTTAATATCGGAGTCGTCGCGTAAAATAAGCGCCTCTCCGTCACCATCTTCTTCATCTGTTACAAGCAGGTAAGTCTTTCCACCAAGGCTTGTCTGTTCAAGGCAGTAGAACTCTACTGCTTCTTCCCCATCGGGACTAAAAATTATTTTTTCCAATATTATTCACCATTTGTTTTGCTGTTATCCAGATAATCCTGAAGGATTACCTGCGCTGCTATCATATCTACGTACTCTTTGCGCTCACGACCTCTTATACCGGCTTCATCCATTATCTCATCAGCCTCAACAGTCGTAAGTCTCTCATCCCACATAATAACAGGGATTCCGCATCTTCTCTCTATTTTGTCTTTGAATTCAAGACATAACTCAGAGCGCACAGAGGGAGTCTGATCCATATTAACCGGAAGCCCAAGGACTATTTTCTCCACCTTAAACTCCTCAATAAGCTCCTCAATGCGCGCTAGCGTTCTTCTTAATTTGTTTTCTTCTTTTCTACGGATGATCTCCTTGGCACCTGCAGTTAATAAAAGCTCATCGCTGAGCGCTACTCCAACAGTCTTGGAACCGTAGTCAAGACCCATAATTCGCATATGTTACTTCCAATAAAAATTATTTGCTTGCCCAGTTATTACTCTTGATATACTCAGTAAGCATCTCTTCAACAAGCTCATCACGCTCAACCTTCATGATGAGGCTTCTTGCCCCCTTATGGCTGGTAATGTAAGTAGGATCACCAGACATAATGTATCCTACAATCTGGTTAACCGGATTGTATCCCTTTTCGAGGAGAGCATCATAAACAACAGAAAGAACTTTCTTAACCCCTGTTTCAGGCTCAACTTCTACTTTAAAAAATTGGGTGTTTCCTAAATCCTGATCTGCCATAAACTTTCTCCATTCCTGGAATAATAGGATATTCCTCATATTTGCAAAGGTCTTAAAAGAATAATAAGACACTTATACAGTATTAATATTACACTAACAAAATCAAATAAGCAATGTATCCGCATTTATAAAGGCTGAAGGAGAAACTGTAGTTATCTCCCCTGAATGTGCTCCATACTTTTCTATCTGATTTTCCGGAACCGCAACGCGCACATATCTGTCAGTATGACCTATCATGTAACGCTTTCCCTTTATCTCTTCTTCATCTTCCCAAAGAACACGAAGTTTTTCTCCGATAAAGAGGTTACGATAACATTCTGCCTGCTTTCTTGTCAAGTGAAGAAGAACTTCGCTTCTTGCAGTCTTTTCTTTATCAGTGAGCTGCTCCTTCATTCCTGCAGCAACTGTGCCTTTTCTCGGAGAGTATTTAAATACATGCATTTCATAGAAGTCTATATCTGTCACAAACTTCCTGCACTCTTCAAACTCTTCTTCAGTTTCGCCAGGGAATCCCACTATAACATCAGTTGTAATAGCCGGTCTGTCAAAAACTTCCCTGAGTATCCTTACACTTTCTTTAAAATCTGCAGCAGTATAGTGCCTGTTCATACGTTTAAGCACTGAATCACAGCCACTCTGAAGTGAGAGGTGGAAATGCGGACAAAGCTTAGGAATAGCTGCAAGTCTCTTGGCATTTTCTTCGGTGATGATCCTTGGCTCAAGGGAGCTTAAACGGATTCTCTCAATGCCTGCAATATCAGCAATCTGCTCCACAAGATCAATAAGCTGAGGCTGGCCAAAATCCACGCCGTATGAACTGGTGTGGATACCTGTAAGAACCACTTCCTTACAGCCTGCTGCCACAAGTCCCTTAATCTCAGCAAGAATATCCTTCACCTCACGACTTCTTACTCTTCCTCTCGCATATGGGATCACACAATATGAGCAAAACTGATTACATCCATCCTGAATCTTAATATAAGCTCTTGTGTGCTCAGGCATCTGTGTAAGAGTCATGTTTTCATATTCATTAGTATGATTAATATCAATGACAGAATGACCGTTTAATGTCTTGTCATCTATATCATTCCTGGCTTCAAAGAATTCGTTAAGAATCTCAACAATTTCTGATTTTTTGTTATTCCCAACTGCCAGGTCGATGCACTCATCTTTTTTAACGCCATCAATTCCTGTCTCAACATAGCAGCCGACAGCAACAACAGTAGCCTCAGGATTTTCTTTTTTGGCTCTGTGAAGCATCTGCCTTGACTTTCTGTCTGCAATATTAGTAACCGTGCAGGTGTTAATGATATAGACATCTGCCTTCTCATCAAAAGGCACGATCTTGGCGCCATTTTCCTTGAGTTTCTGGCTCATCACATCCATTTCATAGCTATTTACTTTACATCCAAGATTGTGAAGTGCAATCTTTAATCCGTTAACGTTATTTTGCATATTAAAATTTCTTTCTAATTTTGTTTTTGTCAAGTCATTGACTTTTGCCGTTACTGCGTTTACTATAAAGAAAAGAAGGAGGTATTTGCGCAATGAAGACCGTAAAAATTTCTTTAAATTCTATCGATAAGGTAAAATCTTTCGTAAACGATATTACGAAGTTTGATTATGACTTCGACCTCGTTTCAGGAAGATACGTTATCGATGCAAAGTCTATTATGGGTATTTTCTCACTCGATCTTTCAAAGCCTATCGATCTTAATATCCATGCAGAAGACGGCGCAGATGAGGTTCTCGAAGTATTGAAGCCTTACATGATCTAATCTTTATAGATTAGATCTATTTAAAAAGTTTATTCAAGACCATCTTAAACTTCGGTTTAAGATGGTCTTTTTGTGTAGAGCACTTGCCGAGGTCATCTCTTAACTTCAATAACTTCATCAGTCTCAAGCGCTACTTTTACAAGTTCATCTATCTTTTCATTCAACAGCTCTTCATGTCTTCTGATGATATCAGCTCTTGGCTTTGTCACAGGGTGCTTGGCAACAAAGATAGTACAGCAATCCTCGTAAGGAAGGATAGAAGTCTCATATGCATCAATCTTATAAGAGATATCCACAATATCCTGTTTATCAAATGCAATAAGTGGTCTGTAAACAGGAATATCTGTTACGACTTCGCCTGTGCAGATAAGGCTCTGCATTGTCTGTGAAGCTACCTGGCCAATACTCTCACCTGTTATAAGTCCCATACATCCAGACTCACCTGCAAGCATATCTGCTATTCTCATCATGTATCTGCGCATGATGATAGTGAGCTCTTCGTGAGGGCACTTCTCATAAATGTACATCTGAATATCTGTAAAGTTTATAACATGAAGCTTAACCTTGCCTGTGTACTTGGCAATTACTCCTGCAAGATCAACAACCTTCTGTTTAGCCTTCTCACTTGTATATGGAGGCGCATTGAAGTAAACTGCCTCAATTTCAACACCTCTTTTAGCAACCATGTAACCTGCAACCGGTGAATCAATTCCGCCGGACAAAAGAAGCATTGCTTTACCTGCAGTTCCGATAGGCATTCCACCAGGTCCCGGTATTACCTCTGAGTAAATGTTGAGCTTTTCTCTGAGCTCTACATTTATAAGGATCTCAGGATCATGAACATCTACCTTCATCTCCTCATAGGCATCAAGAATTCTGGCTCCAAGTTCTGCAGCCATAGCCATTGAATCCATAGGATAGCTCTTATCAACTCTTCTAACCTTTACCTTGAAGGTCTTGTTTTTGTCGGGATAAACTCCGTCAATGAAATCTATAACTGCCTTGGCAACTCCATCCACATCAGGAAGATGATTCTCGCTGTCTCTTGCAATAGATACAGCAGGGCAGATTCCTGTAATACCAAAAACAGTCTTTAAGCTGTCAACTGTTTCATTGAAGTCAAAATCCTGAGCGTCGATGTACATTCTTCCTGCAACACGGGTAACATTAAACTTACCGTCGCATTTTGAAAGCACTCTTCTTATCTGTTTAACTAAAGCTTCCTCGAAAACGTATCTGTTCTTACCTTTAACACCAATTTCCGCGTACTTGATCACAAAAGCATGATACTGCATAAATACCTCTTTCTTTTAATGCCTGTAAAACTTTCTCATGTTAGAAACCTGAGAACATAGTGTATCCAAAAAATAATCAATTTCTTCTTTGGTAGTCATAAATGACATACTAATACGAATTGTTGATTCAAGCAAATCTTTTTCAAGACCTATTGCCTGGAGCGTATCTGACACATGTGGATTATTAGATGTGCAGGCGCTTCCCGCAGATACATAAATATTTTTGCTGCTGAGCATATTAAGTACTGTCTCTGCTGCAAGGCCCTTTATAGAAACACTGATGATATGTGGTGCTCCCTCATTTACTTTTTGGCCGTTTATCTTAATATCAGGAATGCGCTCAAGAAGTGAATCAACAGTGTACTGCTTCAGGTCATAGAGCTTCTTTATCTTTGCATCAAAATCCTCGTAACATTTCTTAGCTGCAAGAGCAAGGCCTGCAATTCCCGGAACATTCTCAGTTCCTGATCTCATTCCCTTTTGCTGTCCGCCTCCATAGCATATAGGAACGATCTTTGTTCCTTTCTTTACGTATAAAAAGCCGACTCCCTTTGGTCCATGGATCTTGTGTCCGCTTACAGACAAAAGATCTATGTTCATAGTTCTTGGTCTGATCAGAACTTTACCATAAGCCTGAACCGCATCCACGTGGAAGTATGTATCCTTGTTGACGCTCTTTATGAGCTCTCCGGCTTTCTGTATTGGCATAAGTGTTCCAATCTCGTTGTTAACAAACATGATTGAAACAAGTATTGTCTCTTTTCTAATGGCGTTTTTCAGCTCGTCAAGATCAATAGTTCCTGTCTCGTCCACTGAAAGATATGTTATTTCAAAACCTTCTTTTTCAAGAAAAGCCATTGTCTCGAGTATGGCAGGATGCTCAATTTTAGTTGTAATAATGTGATTACCACGCCATTTATTGGCTCTTGCCACACCTATAAGAGCCAGGTTATCAGACTCTGTTCCACCGGAAGTAAAAACTATTTCCTGCGGATCAACCTTAAGACTTGTGGCAATTGTCTCTCTTGCCTGTGAAAGTCTCTCACCGGAAACCATTCCCATATGATGAACACTGGAGGGATTTCCATATTCTTCTTTCATTATCTTTGCAACCAGATCTGCCACCTCATCGTAAGCTCTTGTGGTTGCGGAATTATCTAAATATGCTTCCATTTTATTTATGTCCTATTATCCTTCAAGATGATACATTAACCAGGATATGATTGTAAATCCTGCTGTTTCTGTTCTGAGAATTCTTTTTCCCAAAGTAATTGGCTTTATATCGCTCGCCTTGCAAAGCTCGATCTCTTCCTCAGAAAAGCCGCCTTCAGGCCCGATAAATACAGCAACGCTCTCTCCCGGCTTTATTCCTTCTATGAGCTTTTTAGTCTCGTCCATATGCTCAGCATTCTCGTATGGAATAAGCTTAACATCCATATCTTTTGCGTACTGAACTGCCTCTTTCATGGTCATTGGCATGTGAACATTTGGAATGATGGCTCTTTTGCTCTGTTTAGCAGCAGCTTCCGCTATAGTCTGCCATCTCTTTATCTTGGACTGAGATTTCTTTTCATCAAGCTTTACTACGCATCTCTTGGTAGCCATGGGAACTATCTCAAAGGCTCCAAGCTCAACAGCCTTCTGAATTATGAGTTCCATCTTATCAACTTTCGGAAGTCCCTGAAAAAGATATATCTTTGAAGGGAGCTCCTGTGAACCCTCTTCTATAAAGCACAATTTTCCAACAACGCTGCTGTCGCTAATACTCTCAATTTCGTAAAAAATCTCTTTTCCGTCCTCATCACCGCGAATGCTGACAGAGAACTGCTCGCCAACCTTCATTCTGAGAACATTAGCTATATGGTTAAAATCACTTCCGGTGATCTCAACGTTTTTATAATCAGGAGTAATTTGGTTACTCTCCACAAAAAAATGATACATCAGTTTTTCCTCGAAGTAATTGAAACCCAGTCTCCCTGATGATGGATCTCAAGTATCTCAAGACCCGCATCAAGATGCGCCTTTTTTACCTCTTCTTCCTTGGTATTGATAATACCCGAAGTAATGTATATACCGCCCTTCTTTAACTGGCCAAGTATTACAGGAGTAAGAGGAACAAGCACGTTGGCTAAGATGTTTGCAACAACTATATCGTATTTATCATAACCAACAGCATCCTGAACCGACTTGTCATCAATGATATTTCCGATCATCATCTCGAACTTGTCTTCAGCGATGCCATTATTTTCCATATTCTCTTTAACTGCCGGAACTGCGCACTTATCAAGGTCTGTGCCAACGGCATGTTTTGCTCCGAACATAAGGGCAAGGATGGACAATACTCCGCTTCCTGTTCCTACGTCTAAAAGTTCTGTATCTTTAGTAACATACTTTCTGAGCATGCGGATGCACAGCTGAGTTGTCTCGTGCATACCGGTACCAAAAGCTGTGCCCGGATCTATATGAAGCACCATGCTGGCTTTTTCGTCATCTTCTGTAGTCTCTTTTTCCCATGATGGGATAACCAAAACGTCATCAATGTAGAACTTATGGAAATACTGCTTCCAATTATTGATCCAGTCAATATCCTCTGTAACTGATATGGAAATAGTTCCATCCCCTATATCAGAGAAAGTTCTAAGTTCATCGAGCTGCTGTTTGATCTGACTCTCGATCTCTTCAGGTGTCTTCTTAACTTTGACGTACTCACCATTTTCATCCTGTAGTTCGACAGTAAGCATATTGTCATCATCTATTTCCAAAAAGAAATTAAGATAAGCTGCACCTGCTTCAATTCCGTTATCTTTCTCATCAGGTTCAAGTTCAGGAGCATCAATAAACATCTGCTCCTTATCTGCAGCTGAAAGTGGAGCATTATCTTCTATCTGTGCTCCTTCAAGTCCAATGTCTTCTAAGTAGCTTATAATTATATCTTCTGATTCTTCATTAGTACGAACTCTAAAGCGCATCCACTTCATAGAAAAACCTCCACAAAAATTCAAAATACAGTAAAAAACGTGAAGCAGATTTTTACTTCCGCTTCACGCGTATAATAACACAAAATATTTAAAATGCCAAAATTACTTAAAGAAACCTTTTTTCTTCTTGCCGCCTGAGCCGTCACCACTTGGGTCTTTATCTCCTGCTCCCATCATACGTTCAGCAGCAGTTAAAGAATCTCCGGTCTTCTCATCGAATTTCTTAAGAAGATCCTTAGCTTCCTTTGAAAGCTTCTCAGGTACCTGAACAACCAATGTTACATAGTGGTCGCCTCTTGTATCTCTGTCCCTAAGTGAAGGAACACCCTTTGAACGAAGTCTTACTCTTGTATCAGTCTGTGTTCCGGGCTTAACATCGTAAGCAACCTTTCCATCAACTGTATCAATAAGAACTGTTCCACCAAGAGCTGCAACAGCAAATGAAACAGGAACCATAGAATAGATATCATATCCTTCTCTCTGGAAAATAGGATGATCAGATACGATAACCTCTACTAAAAGATCTCCTCTAGGTCCGCCGTTAACTCCAGGCTCACCTTTTTCACGGATTCTTACACTCTGACCATTGTCGATACCTGCCGGTATCGTAACTTTGATCTTCTTTCTGCTGGCAATATATCCTGTTCCATGGCAGTCTGTACACTTATCCTTGATAACTTTACCTGTTCCGCCACATTCAGGACAAGTCTGAACGTTACGAACAGTTCCAAAGAATGACTGCTGTGTATATACTATCTGGCCTTTACCGCCGCACTTGGAACATGTCTGAGCTGATGTTCCGGGCTTAGCACCTGTCCCATGACAGGTTGGGCAGGAATCTTTAATTGTAAGTTCAAGCTCTTTCTCACATCCAAATACTGCCTCAAGGAATGTGATCCTTACACTTGCTCTTAAGTTAGCACCCTTTGAAGGGCCTGTTCTTGCTCCCTGACGTGACCTTCCGCCGCCAAAGAAATCGCCAAATATATCACCGAATATATCACCAAAGTCAGCACCGTTAAAGTCGAAGCCACCGTATCCACCGGCACCTCCGTCAAACGCAGCATGTCCAAACTGATCGTACTGACGCTTCTTTTCAGGGTCACTAAGAACAGCATATGCTTCAGATGCCTCTTTGAATTTTTCAGCTGCCGCAGCATCACCTGGGTTCATATCCGGGTGATACTTCTTGGCAAGTACTCTGTATGCTTTTTTTATTTCATCCTCAGAGGCGTTCTTACTAACGCCAAGGACTTCATAATAGTCGCGCTTTTGCTCTGCCATATATATTCCTCAAATCTTTTTGGTATTCATGGTCATAGGCTGCAATGTGCAAGCACAGCAGCCTAAGACTATGTATCCCTATATCAATTAAACTTCTCTGTAATCTCCATCAACTACGTTGTCATCTGATGATGAAGCGTTATTTGAAGCACCACTCATATCAGGGCCTGCGCCTGCTCCCATGTTAGGACCTGCGCCTGCTGCTCCCTGTGCATTCTCATACATCTTAGCAAAGAGTGCCTGAGCATCGTTCATAAGCTTTTCTTTCTGGCTCTTAAGAGAATCGATCTCGCTGTCAGAAAGTTCTTTATCCTTTGTCTGCTCAAGTGTTTCCTTGAGAGCCTTGATATCGTCTTCTACAAGCTGCTTCTGAGAAGCGTCGATCTTGTCGCCAACATCCTGAAGAGCTTTCTCTGTCTGGAATACGAATGAATCAGCATCGTTACGAGCATCGATTCCTTCTTTACGCTTCTTATCCTGAGCTTCATATTCCTGAGCTTCCTTAACAGCCTTATCGATATCTTCATCAGACATGTTAGAACCAGCTGTGATTGTGATATGCTGCTCTTTACCTGTTCCAAGGTCCTTAGCGGATACGTTAACGATACCGTTAGCGTCGATATCAAATGTAACTTCGATCTGTGGAACACCTCTCATTGCTGGTGGGATTCCATCAAGTCTGAACTGTCCAAGTGACTTATTGTCCTTAGCGAACTGTCTCTCACCCTGAAGAACATTGATATCTACTGCTGTCTGGTTATCTGCAGCTGTTGAGAATACCTGGCTCTTCTTTGTAGGGATTGTTGTGTTACGCTCGATAAGTCTTGTAGCAACACCACCCATTGTCTCGATAGAAAGTGAAAGTGGAGTAACATCAAGTAGAAGGATGTCACCAGCACCTGCATCTCCGGCAAGCTTACCACCCTGGATAGAAGCACCGATTGCTACGCACTCATCAGGGTTAAGGTTCTTACTAGGCTCCTGACCTGTAAGCTGTTTAACTTTCTCTACTACGCAAGGAACACGAGTTGATCCACCAACAAGAAGTACCTTTCCGATATCTGAGTTAGTAAGACCTGCATCCTTCATAGCGTTCTGAACAGGGATAGCTGTTCTCTCAACAAGGTCGTGGATAAGTTCTTCGAATTTAGCTCTTGTAAGATCTACATCGAAGTGCTTAGGGCCATCAGCGCCTGCTGAAATGAAAGGAAGGTTGATGTTTGTTGTTGTTGAAGAAGAAAGTTCCTTCTTTGCCTTCTCTGCAGCTTCCTTAAGTCTCTGCATAGCCATCTTATCGCCTGAAAGGTCTACGCCTTCTTTATTCTTGAAATCCTGGATCATCCAGTTGATGATTGCCTGGTCAAAGTCATCACCACCGAGGTGTGTATCACCGTTTGTTGAAAGAACTTCGATAACGCCATCACCGATCTCAATGATAGATACATCGAATGTACCACCACCAAGATCATAAACCATGATCTTCTGCTCTTTTTCATTGTCAAGACCATAAGCAAGAGCTGCTGCTGTAGGCTCGTTGATGATTCTCTTTACTTCAAGACCTGCAATCTTACCAGCATCCTTTGTTGCCTGACGCTGAGCATCATTGAAATATGCAGGAACTGTGATTACTGCTTCTGTAACTTTTTCGCCGAGATACTGTTCTGCATCAGCTTTCAGCTTCTGAAGGATCATAGCTGAAATCTGCTGTGGTGAATACTTTTTGCCATCAATTGTACGACCATTGTCTGTACCCATGTCTCTCTTAATTGATGAAATTGTGTTGTCAGCGTTTGTTACAGCCTGACGCTTTGCAGGTTCACCAACAATTCTCTCACCATTCTTTGTAAATGCAACGATTGAAGGAGTTGTTCTAGCACCTTCTGCATTTGCTATAACAGTTGGCTTTCCGCCTTCCATAACTGCTACGCAGCTATTAGTTGTACCAAGATCGATACCGATAATCTTACTCATTTCTTTGTCCTCCATAATTTAAATTCGATCATTTGCACGCTTAAAATACGCTGTGCATTTGTAATCATCTATATAACTTATTTGCTAACACCAACCATGCTGTGTCTGAGCACGGTGTCGTGGAACTTATATCCCTTTTGAAGTTCCTGTGCTACAATACCTGATTCATACTCTTCACTTTCAACCTGCATTACAGCGTTGTGGAGATTTGGATCAAATTCCTTTCCCACGGCTTCAATAGGGGTTACTCCAAGATCCTCAAGCTGCTTTATAAGCTGCTTATAAATCTTGTTCATACCATCTGCGAAGGCTCCGTCTTTTTCGTCTTCCGGAACTGCTGCAAGTCCTCGCTCGAAATTATCTACGATAGGGAGAAGCTTTTCTAAAACACTGCCCTGTCCCTGTTCAAACATCTGAGCTTTTTCTCTGTCAGTTCTTTTCCTGAAATTATCAAACTCAGCAACCTGTCTTATAAGTCTGTCATTGAGTTCATCAAGCTTCTCTTTTAAAGGATCTTTCTTTTCTTTTTTGGAAGGCTCTTTTTCTTCAGATTTTTCAGCTTCTTCCTTTACTTCTTCTGAATCTGATTCCTTATTTTCAGCAGCCTCTTTTTCTTTGGCTTCTTTTTCAAGGTCTTCCATGATATTTTCAAGAACTTCTTTTTCCTGTTCGCTTACCTGCTTCTTTTTATTGCTCAATTCATTGCCTCCTAACACTTGTCTATATTAACTGCGCTAGCCCTTTTTATACAGATCATCAAGCGCATGTCTCATATTCTTTAATGTTGAAATAACTTTATCGTAATCCATTCTCTTGGGTCCTATGATACCAACAGTTCCCTTCATTCCATCGCCAAGCTCATAGGTTGCTGTTACAACACTGCAATCCTTCATGGCCTGAACCGGTGTCTCATTACCGATATATACCTGAATCCCCGTCTCTTCAGAATCGGAGGAAAGTGTATCCTCTACGATACTTGAAAGATCCTTGGTATCCTCAAAGGTACTGATAAGCTCACTGGCCTTGGTGGAATCTGTAAGTTCAGGGTACTTGAAGATGTTCATGGTACCACTTGTATATATCTGAAGGTCCTCATCAGCTGTGATAGATTCGGCAGCCGCATCAATAACGTTGCCTATTATCTCGCTGTGGATTCCAGCTTCCTGCTTAACTGCAGCTATAAGGCCAAGATTTATATCCTCTACAGCAAGTCCGTCAAGCCTTGTGTTCATAAGGATGTTCAGCTTAAGCATTGTTGCATCGTCTAAAACTTCCTCAACCGGAATGATCTTGTTTTTTATGACATTTCCTTCTATAACTATTGTCGCCAGAAGATGTCCTTCATCAACCTTACTTATCTGTATGAACTTAAGTTTATTTTTCCTGATCTGCGGAGCAGATATCATTGTTGCATAATTGGTATCTACCGCCAGTGTCTTGGCAACCTGCTTAAGCAGATTCTCAAGCTTCTCCTCTTTGTCGAGGAGCATTTCCTTCATGTTCTCAACTTCCTGTTCCTTGTCACGGAGCATCTCATCCACATATACTCGATAGCCCTGATCAGAAGGAATACGGCCTGCTGATGTATGAGGCTGTAAGATAAGTCCCATCTCTTCAAGATCAGCCATCTCATTTCTGATTGTTGCAGAGCTAAGATTAAGATCCGTGTACTTGGAAATAGTACGGCTACCGACTGGTTCTCCAGTTTCAAGGTAGTTCTTAACTATTGCATGAAGTATTTTTCTTTTTCTCTCATCTAATTCCATATTGCCCTTCCTATGTATTCACCGGTTAAATTCATCGGAATGGTTTTGATGTTAGCACTCACTTGATTCGAGTGCTAATATCTTCTGTAACTTAAAATATCACTATGAGAGTGTAATGTCAACAACGCTTTTTATAAAATAAATATTAAGAAAAAAAACGCTCCCTACTTTCGTAGAGAGCGCTAAATACGCGTTGAAATTATAAACCGATTCTTCCCTGAACCTTATCATTTACTACATAATAAGCAGCGTCTTCATCAGGTTTTACATAAATGCTGAGTTTCTTGATCTCATCAACATTTCCACCCATTTCATACTGGAAGTTATTCTTGGAGTTCTGAATAAGATCTTCATATGGAATATGCTTGTATGAATACTGAAGCTCGATGCTAACTTTGATCTCTTCTGCCTTTGCAGGAGCAGCTTTCTTAGTAGCAGCTTTCTTTACAGGAGCAGCCTTCTTTGCAGTTGTAGCTTTCTTTGCTGCAGGTTTCTTAGCAGCCTTTGCTTCTGCTTTCTTAGGCTCAGCTTTCTTTGCAGGAGCAGCTTTTTTTGCTGCAGGCTTTTTAGCTTCGGCCTTCTTTGCTGCAGGTTTCTTAGCAGCTTCTTTTTTAGCTTCTTCCTTGATGATAGCTTCAGTAAGTTCTTTAACTTCAGATTTTTTTACTTCTGTTACAGGAGCTTTTGTTGCTGTCGCTGGCTTAACAGAAGAAGTTGTCTTCTTTACTTCAGGCATTTTTGTCCCCTCCTCAAAATCACACTTGATTTATGTAACTCTTTAAAACAGTGAAGTCATTTACGAAATAGAGTTTACTCTGTTTAAACCGCATTGTCAACGCATTTATGAAATAAAAATTATCACCTTTGCCCATATTATGCGGAGTAATTGTCTTTGACAAACTCGCGAAGGCGTACCATGGCTCTTTCAACCTTCTCTGTATCAATACAGTAAGCCATTCTGAAGAATCCCGGAGCCCCGAAGCCGTCAGCAGGCACAAATATCAGATCGTAGTCCTTGGCCTTCTTGCAAAAGCTGATGGAATCTTCTTCTAAAGCCTTTGGCATGATATAAAATGTTCCGTCAGGCTTAACCACAGTAAATCCAAGTTCTTTAAGGGTCTTGTAGATTATGTTCATATTGGTCTCGTACACGGAAAGATCTGCTGTAAGTGAGCATACTTTTGCAACTGCCTGCTGGATTATTGATGGAGGGCAGTTGTGGCCTGTGCCTCTTGATATCTGTCCGCACATTGGCACGATATACTCTGCGCCCTCGCAGGCAGGATTTACAGCAACATATCCGATTCTTTCTCCCGGAAGAGAAAGAGATTTGGAAAATGAATAGCAGCTTAGTGTATTGTCGTAGAACTTTGAAACATATGGAGTATCAGCGCCTTCAAAAACTATCTCTCTGTATGGTTCATCAGAAATAAGGAAGATAGTGTGTCCGTACTGAGCCGATTTCTTCTTTAATATATCTGCAAGTCTGGTCAATGTTGCAGTGCCGTAGGCAACGCCTGAAGGGTTGTTTGGAGTGTTGATAAGAACTGCCATAACTTTATCGCCAAGCATTTCCTCGAACTTGTCAAAATTGATCTGGAAAGAATCTGTATCTGCAGGAACGACCTTAAGCTCTACGCCTGCGCCTTTAATATATGGAAAATACTCAGGAAAAAATGGAGCAAATGTGATCATCTCATCCCCCGGCTCAGTAACAGCTCTAACCGCATGAGCTATTGCGCCTGCAGCTCCGGTAGTAGGAAATATATGCTCCGGACCATAATTCATCCCAAAACGTTCATTTAAAGACTCTGCAATCTTTTCCTTATAAAGAGGGTTTCCAAGACTTGGAGTATATCCGTGAAGAGTCATTGTATCCTCATTCTGCAAAAGACGTATCATTTCCTCTGTAAACTCTTTTGGAACTTCTACACTTGGATTTCCCAGGCTGAAATCAAAAACATTCTCATATCCGATCTCTTTTCCCCTGGCTGTTGCATATTCTGAAAGCTCTCTGATAACAGATTTAGCCCCAAGCATTTCTTTATACTGCTGATTGATCATATCTGCCTCCTGACAAAATCATTTTAAACTGACTCACATTATACCACATAGTTTTAACCATTTACAGCGCTAAAGTTTGTCATTCCAATGCTTGATAATAAATAGTGCACAATGTATAATTATACATAACATTATTTTGAGGAGCATATTATGAAGCTTATAAAAAAGTTTATCCCCTACTACAAACCATATATTGGCGTTTTTATATTTGATCTTGTATGCGCGTCGATACTTTCTGTGATAGATTTGGCTTTTCCTCAGTTTTTGAGGATCTTAAGAAGCACTCTTTTCCTTGAAGAGCCAAAAGTCATCTTAAGCCGTTTGGGACTTGTGGCGCTTGGCCTTGTCATCATGTACATAGTCAGGTCACTTTGCAAATACTATGTTACTTATCAGGGTCACATGATGGGTGCGAAGATGGAATCAGGAATGAGGCATGATCTGTTTGAGAGGTTTGAAGCATTTTCTTTTTCCTACTATGACACTCACAACACAGGCGAAATGATGAGTAAGCTCGTGTCCGACTTATTCGATATTTCCGAGCTTGCCCACCACGGCCCGGAGAACATCTTTATTTCAGTGGTAAAAATAGTCGGCTCTTTCATTCTTCTTATGAGAATAAATGTACCTATGACTCTGTGCCTTGTGGCTGTTGTCATATGCATGGCTGTTTTTTCAGTGAGCCAGAACAGAAAAATGCGCGCCACATTTTCTGATAACAGAAGGAAAATTGCAGGTATCAACTCTTCTCTCCAGGACACATTAGGTGGAATAAGAGTCGTTAAATCTTTTACCGGTGAGGAAATTGAGAAAAAGAAATTTGATGAATCCAACATCGCATTCCTTGACTCCAAGCAGGCAAACTACCGTCAGATGGCCAAATTCCACTCCGGAAACAATCTGTTCGAAGGCCTTATGTTCGTGACAGTGCTTGTGGCAGGCGGCTTCTTTATAGCCAAGGGCCAGCTTACCGGCGAAGACCTTGCTATCTACGCTCTTTACATTAATATTTTCATCAATCCGGTAAATGTTCTTGTTGAGTTTACGGAGCAGCTCCAGAAGGGGCTTGCCGGCTTTGAAAGATTCCGCGAGGTTATGGATACCATGCCTGAGATCGTGGACAAAGAAAACGCCGGGGAGCTTAAGGATGTCCAGGGCGTTATCGATTATAAGAACGTAAGCTTTTCATATGAAGAAGATGAAGCAGTGTTAAAAGATATAAACTTACATGTGGAAGCTGGAAAATCAGTTGCCATAGTTGGGCCTTCAGGCGGCGGAAAGACAACGCTTTGCTCACTTCTTCCAAGATTCTACGATGTCACAGAAGGCTCTGTCCTTATTGACGGTACTGACATTAGAGACGTGACTCAGAAGTCCCTTCGCTCCTACATCGGAATCGTTCAGCAGGATGTATATCTTTTTAATGGAACGGTAAAAGAAAATATCGCATACGGTAAGCAGGATGCCACAATGGAAGAAATTGTGGAAGCTGCAAAAAATGCTGATCTTCTCGAATTTATTGAAAGCCTTCCAAACGGCTTTGATACTGAAGTTGGAGAAAGAGGCGCAAGGCTCTCCGGAGGTCAGAAACAGCGTATCGCCATTGCAAGAGTGTTCCTTAAGAACCCTCCTATCCTGATCCTTGATGAGGCAACCAGCGCTCTCGACAACGAAAGTGAAAGATACATTCAGGAAAGTCTTGATAAACTCTCGGTTGGAAGAACCACCATTACCATTGCCCACAGACTTTCAACGATCCTTGGCGCCGACGAGATCATCGTCCTTGACGAAGACGGCATCAAAGAGCGCGGCACTCACAAAGAGCTCATCAAAAAAGGCGGTCTCTACGAAAAATACTACCGCATGCAGCTCGGAAAAGTCTGAATCAACACTTTCTTGTCACCGGACGCAGCCGAGCTGATAGTGTAGGCATAGCTCTGTTCACTCTGATATTTTTCAATGTGATAAATTGGACATAAAACACCCACAAAAGACTTGTTTCATACTTATTCAGAACACAAGTCTTTTGTGGGTTTATTTATATCC
>NZ_ATVR01000030.1 GCF_000420825.1 Butyrivibrio sp. AE2015
TGTTAGGCACGCCGCCAGCGTTCATCCTGAGCCAGGATCGAACTCTCACGTTTAAAAGTTTGATCAGGCTAGAACTAAGCTTGGCTTTTGTTCTGTCCGTTATTTACTAATTTTGTTCTGAATAAATTCTCTTTCGAGCATTGGTCTTGCGAATTACTTCGTAATTCCCAAGCTTTTGCATTCGCAAAATGTAATCAGTCAATCATAAATCTCATTGAGCAAACTCATTCGATTTCTGCTTTCCTGATTCCGCAATGCTCATTGCTTTTTGGAATTTTTCAGGGTTGCATTACTGTTTATTTGTCAAGGTGCAGGAGCTCGAAATCCGCTCCAGTGCTGCATTTGCAGTGCCTTGTGTTTCGCGGCTGCATCAGCAACGAATATAAATATATCACTGAGGTCCATAAGTGTCAACAACAAATTTCAATTTTTTTCAAAAAATTTATATTCGTTTACAGAGGTTCAAAATACCATTAATTCATCTGAGGACATAACCTTTAACATCTACAGAATTTATCGTGGTTTCAGTTCCAAACTCTCCCGAGATATTGATTTCAGTTATGATAAACTCACCTTCGGGAGAAACTCTCACTTTTTGAGAGATTACCTCATTTTTTCTGTCATCATCATGTATATCTGCCTTTTCCAGATCAATGAGTTTGTCAATTATCTCGCTAAGATCAGCCGTTCCTATATAGCTGCCATTTTCTGTTTCAAGCTTTACACGATCTGTATTATCATCATAGATATCAGAATCAACAAAGCATATCTCTTTATATCCTTCTATATTCAAATAATCCAGATGCTTGTATGCATATATGTAGAATGTATCAGATTCATAATCATCTGCTGAACCATTCTTTAATTCATCAAGCTGTTCTTTAGTATAATTATCATCAAGGTACCTATTACCTGCGTATCCGCTTTCTCTCTTTATAGTCTTATATGCTTCAAAAGCTACATTTTTCTCAAAGTTTTCTCCATTTGATATAGCAGCAAAGTACTTTTCAATCCTGCTCTTTTGAGACAATAATACAACGCTCTTATAATTGGTAAATGGCACAACAAGAACAATAAAAGTCATGGCAATTATCATAAATATCAGACTAAATGTAATGTCTTTTGTACCAAAGAAATCAATACAGTACATAACAAAATAGATAACTTCAAAGACAATAAAAGCAAGTCCGAAGTATCTTGATCTGGTAAAGCCATAATCTGCTACTCTCATATACAGACACATGATCTGAAGCACAATAAATGGAATGAACAGAAATGGCATGATCTTTATTGGTTTGAGAAATCTCTCCTGACAGCATCCACATGCCATTGTCCAAATAATGATCCCACATGAAAACAAAGCAGTAAGTATAGAAAATACCTGATTTTTAGGAAACTGCCATGTGAATATGATCTTAAATATATAGAGATATATTATAAAAAAAGCAACAGCAAGAAGTCCTGTAAATATATATGAGAGAACAACTTTAGAAAACTTTGAAAAATCACCCTCTGTTTTAGAAATGCCCATAAGGACGCATGGATAATCCACAAGTCCTACAAGCATTATTTCGCTTCTCATTATAAGATCAATAGATGAAGTATCAATAATAAGCACATCAAAGATCAAAAGTACCAGTAAAACTCCAAGATCTATGATCCCACAAACCAAAAGAGCTTTCATTAACCCGCAAAACGCTTTGGCCACATATGTTTCAAAGCGTTCACCAGATCTTTTATAAATGAAATAAACAGCAAGGCCTAAAGCTGTTACAAGGTAACATACAAAGATTTCAAAAGCAGTTTCAGTGAAAAAATCTGCCCTTTCAGTATTTTCCTTAAGCTTTGTATCAAGCAAAACATTTACCCATGCATAATAATATGAAATTGCAATTGAAATGGGAATAATGACTGCATAAAGAATCGTTTTCTTTTTGTCAGAATAGCCATGATTGTGATAGATTGTTTCACACAAAAGAATTCCAGGTGTCATTCCATATAATAGTAATTTCCAAAAGGGAATTATCGTTTTTATGACATATAGATCAGAACCCCCATCTCCCTGTACTGTCCATAATATAGTTGCTATAAGAAAAACTGATATTGAGAACAGGTGCTCTCTTACTACATTAACAAACTTTTCCTTTATTTCTTCAGCCCACTTAAATTTCATACACATACTCCCCAGTAATTACTTCTCAACACTTTTTTCTTTATCTATAGTAATATCGCACTCCATAACACCTTTTATCAAAGAATACCTTTTTAGATAATCAATTATAAAAGTGTCAGATAAGGCATAATTATATGGAACGACCACATCGAACTTAAGTGTCTTTCTATCATCCTCACTATGGGTAATCCTAAAATCATGAAAAGAAAGCTTTGGATCTAGCTGATAAAGAGCCTGGCTTATCTTTTTCTTAAGTTCATCTGTCTCAACGTCACCCTCAACGACAGGGTCCATATGTATAACTGCTATGCAATGATACTTCTGGTGAAGCTCATTTTCTATGGAGTCGATCATGTCATGCACTGAAACCAGATCCCTGTCAGATGGAACTTCCACATGTAGAGACATGAAAATTCTTGTGGGTCCATAGTTATGAATAGTTATGTCGTGAACCCCAAGTACACCTTCATATGAATTAACAGTTTCGGACACATCTTTTAAAAACTCTTTACTTGGCGGTTCGCCAAGAAGTGGATTTATAGTGTCTCTCGCCGCATCCCATCCTGATCTGATAATAAGAATCGCGACTAAAATGCCGGCAAATCCATCGATATTAATTTTGAAAAAGAAATATATCAAAGTGGAAATAAAAACAATGGAAGTAGTTACAACATCCGAGATACTGTCTACAGCAACAGATTTTAAAGTAGCACTCCCAATCAGCTTAGAAGCCGAAAGATTGCTCTGAAACATAATGAGTTTTACAAAAATAGAGATAATAAGAATTATTGCAATATAGTAGTCAAAATCAACTTCACCAGGGTGGAAGATCCTGTTCATAGATTGTTGGAACAGTTCCACACCGGTAAGGATTATAAGCAAAGATACAATAAGTCCTGCAACGTATTCAAGTCTGCCATGGCCAAAAGGGTGTTCTGCATCAGCTTCCTGACCCGAGAGTTTAAATCCGATCAAAGTAACTATGGAAGAAGCGGCATCAGAAAGATTATTAAAAGCATCACCCAAAATCGAAATTGATCCACTGATAATTCCTGCCATAAGCTTTATGATAAAAAGAAAAATATTAAAGGCAATGCCCATGGCACCACTAATGATGCCATAGCGTTGCCTTACGCCCGGATCCTGAACCTGATCATAATTTTCAATTAGTCTTTTTGCTAAAAAACAAATCATATCTCATCAGAGAAATACACTGTGATAAGTAGAGTCCCCTCTTCTACAGTTATCTCTGCCTCCTCATCGATGATAAATTCATTGCTTACTCCAAGAGGGAAGTCATTAGTAAGTGTCCCTCTCTCCAAATTATACATCAGTCCTTTGATTGTAACACCTTTTGAGATGTCAGAAAGCGAAAACACTGATATATAGCCGCTATTGCCCCTATGGAATTTCACTGTTTCATTATGCGCCACCAAAAGCATCTTATCATGTTCCATGATATAGCCCTTAGCGCCATGATTTCTAATAAAGTTTAGTGTCTGTATATTCGCGATCGTGTGATCAACTCTTTTTCCGCCCAGAGCACCATATAAAAAGAATTTGCGATAGCCCTTCTCAAGTCCTATCTTAACCGCCATTATAGTGTCAGTGTCGTCTTTTTTTACATTAAGACGCACAATCCTGTCAGGATCATTTTCTTCTATTTCCATGAGATCTCTGATCGCCATCTCACCCTGCTCAGAAAGTGAATCAAAATCACCTACAATAAGGTCTGGTAAAACACCCACATTCCTTGCATGCAGAAAGCCCGCATCACATGCAATACAAAAATCTCCTTCTTCAAGATCAATCTCAACAGGATAAAAATCTCCTGCAGAAATGATCACACATTTTCCATCTATTATCTCACTGCTCATGCTTTTATCCTGGATTCGATAGTGTCTATATCCATAACCCACTCATTGGCACCGCCCCAGTCACCTACAATAGTTTCATCTATGGTGCCGTCTTCATAGGTAATAGTAGTATCTAATCTGTAATTCATCTTGGCAACTTTTGTTGAATTGCCGGAAGTAATGTAGCTGTACAAATAGGTGACAGAATATTGAGTATGTGGATACAGATTATTGTCTATAGCTGCAGGCTCGTAAGAGATTGAAGCCCTCTGTACTCCGTCATCTTCAAAAAAGTTAGCCCAAAGAGTTATGACTCCTGAAGTAGATGGATTCTCATCAAAGCTAAAGAAGTGATAGCTCCACTTATCTTCATTACAATTAAGCACTATGCCCTCTCTGCTGATAGGGACATATGTTGTATTTTCAAGAGGAGTCTCCTGCTTGTTAAGAAATACATCCCTAAGTGAAATGTACTCATCAGAAACAACAAAATTACGCAGTTCATCTACGTTTCCAACATCAAGCTGCTCAAAGATACCAGAAAATACAGAAAGAACTTCCTGAGAATTATCAAGACACTCTGTAAAACTATCGATCTCATCTGATGACCCGAGCATAGAAGTGACATCAGATATAAGAGTTTTATATTTCAGAACATCTTCCAAATTCAGTGAAAAAGAGCTGACGTTAGGAGTCACAAAAGATAAAATAACCTTCTTAAGTTCATCACTTGGCGCATTCTGATATACAGAAAGCATAGACCTTATCATCTCTTCGTACTCAGAATAGGTTGAATTATCTGATCTGAAAAGGGAATCCGCATTTTCTCCATAGCTTGATTCAAAGCATCTTTCTGATGCTGCGTCGAGTATTTTAAGCGCTTCTTCACTATTATTGTCATCAACAAGCACTGATAAAATAGCTTTTACTGTATCAAAATCTGCTTTTTCCTCATTCATAGCAGTAACAGATTCATTAAGAATAATTATATGATAATTATCCAAAAGTGCTTCGTTATCAGTGTTTTCCCAGCCTGAATAAAGAGTATCCTTGGCACTTTGTGAATCATCTATGCTAAGATAAGCACCTGCAAGATTGGCATATGCCTTAACAGATTTTGAATCGATATCAATAGCCTTAGTGTAGGATTCAATTGCAGCTTCGTAATCTGCATTTTCTGTATATTTATCCCCTGCTGCTATTGCCTTGTTTACCTTTACGAATGGGAGATGCAAGTAAATGAAATATCCTCCTACCAGCAAAAGAGCTGTAGAAGCCGCTACAATAGCGATTTTCTTCATGTCTAATCTTTTTCTGCGACGTTTTTTATATTTATATCCGGACAGATTACCGGCTTTACTTCTCTTGTAACTCAATTTAGTTCCTTCTCTTTCAAAAATTAAAAATTTATAAACTAAAAACAAGCAATAGTATAACATGAAAAATAATATATCTAAAGACAGCATTTATAACAAAATACTTTGACTAAAATATTGCAAAAATAATACAAAGATTTGAAATTCATAGACGCAATTATTTAATGCATTTAAAATAGAAGTATCGGGCAATAAACAAATAGTATACCTATTGAAATAAAGAAAGGAATAAAAAAATGAAAATTGCACTTATCAATGAAAACAGCCAGGCTGCAAAGAATGAAATGATCTTCAATTCATTAAAAAAAGTTGCTGACAAGCATGGTTTTGAAGTATTCAACTACGGAATGTACTCAGCTGAAGACAAAGCACAGCTGACATATGTTCAGAATGGTATCCTTGCATGTGTACTTCTTAACTCAGGTGCTGTTGACTATGTAGTAACAGGATGTGGAACAGGTGAAGGCGCTATGCTTGCATGCAACAGCTTCCCGGGAGTTATCTGCGGACATGTAACTGATCCACTTGATGCATACACATTCGCACAGATCAATGATGGAAATGCCATCTCAATTAACTTTGCACTTAAGTCAGGTTGGGGCGCTGAGCTTAACCTTGAATACATCTTTGAGAAGCTTTTCTGCGAAGGAAGCGGTCAGGGATATCCTAGAGAAAGAGCTGTTCCAGAGCAGCGTAACAAGAGAATCCTTGATGAAGTAAAGAAGGTTACTTATGTTCAGGATGTTCCATCTATCCTTAAGAATCTTGACCAGGAACTTGTAAAGGGTGCTCTTTCAGGTGAGCACTTCCTTGAGTACTTCGATGCAAACGCAAAGGACGAAAGCATCAAAGCAGCTGTTCACGAAATCCTCGGAAAGTAATAAATGGCTATAAAGCAAACGAAAGCCCGAAAGAGCGATTTCTCTTTCGGGCTTTTATCAACTAAATTTGCTGTTCATTGCGATAACATCTTTGTTTCATAATACAATTACTGCAATAGAATTGGACACAGACTCATAAATACTGTCTATAGAAACTTTATTTGAAACCAGTGCAACTTTCTGTGGCTGCTCGATGCTGTTGCAGTCATCAACATTGCCTTTCATGGTATATAGTTGCAATTCTGGAATTATTCCATTAACTAAAGGCTTTCCATCAACCAATATCTTTGAAAGATCAATATCAACATCTTTTGCTCCGGCGTTGATTATCTTTACATATACATGCTCATCATCTTTTGACGCAGTTACATAGACTCTGTCCTTTTCAAGGTCATCAAAGTCCACATCTATCAGCTCTGTTCCTGTAAAGTTTGAATATATCTTTTGAACATAATAGCTTGGTGTTCCATAGGATGCACTAGCATCAAACCATATAAGATCCGGTTGCCACTGGGTATATCCAAGGCGGGCAAAAAGAGGTGCATATGAAGCCATAAGTACTACATCTGCGTTCTTCTCAAGACCTGTCATGAATGCAGCTTCTGCAAGAGCTGCGCCAAAGCTGTTTCTCTTTTCAGGAGCCCTGTCTGGATTTATGTGGCATGCATATTCTCCGGCAAATACTTTCCTGTGTCTGTCATAATAATCGTACATATGAACATTATCATAGAGCCAGTTATCTGATACATAATAGTGCTCATCTACAGCATAGCTGTAATCTGACTTTGCTTTCATTTTAGGTGAGAAATTATCCCAAGCCTCTTTATAGTGATCAGATGTAACGTCAGGTCCTGCACTTCCGCAGCACTTTATCTCAGGGTATTTCTCATGAATAGCCTTTTCAAAGACATCGTACCTGTGGAAGAAGTCTATTTTCTTAGTCTCCCACTGCTCATTGCCGATTCCTATAAATTTAAGATCAAAGCTATCAGGATGTCCCATCTGAGCTCTCAAAGCTCCCCACTTGGTATCAGTAGCACCATTGGCAAACTCAATAAGGTCAAGAGCATCATTAACATATTCCATAAACTCCGGAGCAGAACTGTCAATGAGCTGATCTGACTGATACTGACATGCAAGACCGACATTCATTACAGGAAGCGGCTCGCAGCCAAGATATTCGCATAAAAGAAAATACTCATAAAAGCCAATTCCAAGAGTCTGGTTATAATATGGAAAATCGCCAAGATCTCGGTTTCCCTTATCATCATCATTTCCATGAACCGCCCATCTATTCCAATTGGCTTTTCTCTCTTCAGATGGACCAACAGTAAGCTTCCACTGATATCTGTTTGAGAGTTCATTGCCCTCCACTACGCAGCCGCCGGGAAATCTCATAAATCCGGGCTTTAAATCTTTTAAAAGTTCACACAGGTCTTTCCTGAAAAGTCCAAGGACAGCATCTTCAGGATACATTCTGAACTGATCAAAGAAAGCTTCTCCTTTTTCCTTGATAAGAACAACAAAAAGTCCTCTTTCAATATCCTTTTTAGCTGTTATCTTTGTTTCATATTTTTTCCAATAATCTCCGGAAATCGTAATCTCCTCTGAGTGACACAGCTTTTTTCCGCCCTGTGAAAAGATATTTACAGTCACTGTCTTATTTTCTTTTACTTTTGCATAAAAGCTTACGTTAGCGGACTTACCTGCTTCAAGGTAAATTCCATCATATGCCTTGTTCGAAAAGCCTGCATTTTCTTCATTTGTCTTAACTACAAGATAATGTGGATTAACCTCATTAAGTGACTCATTATCTGATACACTTATCTCTGACTTTGGGGCAAACGGATACGCATTCCATCCATAGAGATAAGCCCCTTTCTGATAATAATTGCACTTATGTCCGTGAGCCTCCAAAAATTCAAAGCTGCGGTTTTCAAGCATTTCTGCATGAAGTCCCCCATCAAGGCCGTAATTTATATCCTCAAAAAAAAGCCCAAACATTCCCCTACTAATTGTCTTTCCCATACAAGCATTCCTCTCTATATCTATTTATTATATTTTATGCATAAAAAACTACATCAAATTCTTATTTTCTGATTTTAGCCGATATCATAGCAATTCCGTACAGCATAGGTAAGGAATAAGCAAAAGATAAAGCATAACGCCATTGAAAAGCGATTGGTGTTGAAGCAAGCAATGTAATCCAGCACAAAACTGCAGGCAAGCCCACTATTCCTATTTTTCTTCCATGTATTCTCATTAATGCAGCAACAAGCACCAAAATAGCCCACGCCATAACCCCAGCGCCAAAAAAGTAGCTTGAAGAACTATATATGTTCTCTATAAAGCCTTGTAAATCCGAGGGCAAAACAGATTTAGGAACTATTCTTTCAGACTCCATCCAGTCATAATACATTTTCTGATCTGCAAATGCGCCAATATATGTATAACGCATTTTCAAAGTATTATTTGAAAACGACCAAAACCCATATGTAGTTCTTAAATATGCATCAACATATATCCCAAAATTATTTAAAAGGAGTTCTCCCCACACCTTTATAAACTGCAATCTGTTAGCATTCAAAAACTCACTATCCAGCTCAATTTCACCGTACTTTACAGGATCTACATTATAGGGATCATAATTCTTTTTTATTTCTTCAACAGGAAGCATTTTGTCAATAAACGCATACTGCTCTTCATTTATCCTGCCATCATTACATACAGTAGCCGCAATCTGCTGTATAGGTATTCCTACCGCCTCTCTGAATTTATATGGTGCATGCGAAACTGTTTGAACTGCTTTTGTCATAACAAGAAGCAAAGCAACGAACAAAGCATATATAGCCACTTTTTTCCAATAACTTTTGTAAGAAATCATCAAGTAAAGCACCATCATAACGCAGATGATTGATCCATTACTTCTAAAGAAAAACAAAATCGAACAAGCACACAATTTGGCTATAAAATATTTTTCACACAGCTTTTGTCCTTTGCTTTCCCAAAGTTCATACATAACAGGAATTATAAGTAAAGAACCCAGAGCAAATGGCACATCCTTGATCAGGGTAACCATATAAAGATTCAATATTGGACATAGTGCAAAAAAAGCGCAGATGATCAATAAAGGAATTCCAGATAATCCTTTTCTTTTAAGCCAGGTAACACAGACACTGTATGAAAAAGAAACTGCAACAACCTGAAAAACGGCCAATATAATAAAAACTTCATTGTCCGCTCCGCCAAAAAACTTTACAATTTTCTCAAGTCCTCGCAATAAAGCGATATACATCCAGGGATGTTGTCCTGAAACTCCCATTCCCCCACGGATCATTACAATAGTGTCATTTGACAGAGTGGCCGGAAAGTAGATAATTTGCGTCAAAATGCCAATCACTATATAAATCAAAAAACATCTGATGCAAAAAGCCTTATCATTGATTTTTAAAGCACTACCTCCACTTTGATTATTTATCAATTTACTATTAACTAAAACCAATGCAGCAAATATACATAATCCAATAAGCAACAGCATAAAATTAAAATCTGCTCCACCGTCAGGCTTAAAGACACTTGTCAAAGCAACAGCAACAGCAAATAAAAAACCCAATATCATCATTGGAACATTAAAAACTTCTTTCATCTGAACCCCTCTTTTGGTTGCATTTTACATATACTTATATAGCACCTTTATAATTTCTTTCCCATTTCATATATAGACTCAAAAATAGCATCAGGCTTAACTTCAGAATTTTCGACGTCCGAAAGCTGGCACTCCCCTGTAAGAACCAGTATTCCTTTGGCTCCGTTTTTTACTCCCGTGGCTACATCCGTATAAATTCTATCTCCAACAAAAGCTATTTTCTCTTTTGGAACCCTTGTTGCATCAACTATCATATCAACGGTTTCTTTGAATGGCTTACCGACAAATCTTGGCTCACATCCTGTTGAAAGCTCAATAGCCTTACAGATGGCTCCGCAATCCGGTATATAACCATTTGGCATAGGACAGTTAATATCAAGATGAGTAGCAAGGAAAAGAGCTCCTTCCCTTATATAGGTGCAGGCATTGGAAAGCTTTCTGAAATCCAGTGTTTTATCAAAACCAACCACCACAATATCCGGTCTTTTATCAAGATTATCAGGCTCAAGAGCATCCTCATTGTCGCGGTTAAAAAGCTCAATCCCCGCTTCTAAAAAGCTATCTTCCAAGGGCTTTGTCCCAAGCAGGTATACGCTCTTTCCGTCATAATTATTCTTCAAAAATCTTATCATCACATCTCCTGATGTCATGATCTGATCTTTTCCTATAAAGCAATTCATGCCTGCAAGCTTCTCTATATATTTATCCGAATTAGTGGAAGAATTATTGGTAAAAAACATATACCTTTTACCAGCTTTTTTTACTGCTTCAAGGAACTCCAGGGAACCATATATTATATTATTTCCCAAATAAAATGTTCCATCCATATCAAGGACAAAAAGGTCTATATCTTTTAATATATCAGTCTCGTTCATATTATTCTCTCAGTTTTCACGCTGTTACTGTTAACTTTCAATCATATATAGCACTGCGCGTATTCTTTATTTACACATTCTCATTATTAACGTGCTTCTCATATAAAAGAACTATATCCCCTGCTCTTATCACAAGGCTACCCTTTGGAATGATAGCCTTGCCACGTCTTCGGATCATAAAGATATAACTCTGTCTGGAAATATCTATATCTCTTATTGCCATCCCATTCCATGAATGTCCTTCATTTATAGTTATTTCCTTTAGCTCAATTGGCTGGATATCCTTACTCTTCTCAGCGCACATAACAATAATGTCACCGGTTTTCAATACTGTAGAGCCACGTGGGATCAGAGTTTCCCTGCCTCTTTGAATAGCAACTATCATTGCATCCCTTGGGATTCCAATTTCCATGATCTTCTTGCCAGACCATTTATCATTTTCAGTAAGTCTTACCCTGATAAAGTGTATATTTTCCTCTTCAGCAAACTCTCCTACTGTCTTAAGCCTCTGATACTGCTCAACGAACCCGGCAGAAATAATACCTGTAGGAATAGCAACCATTCCAACCCCAAGGAAACTGATTATTATTCCAAGAATCTTACCCATTATTGTAACCGGGTAAATATCACCATATCCTACAGTAAGAAGTGTTGATGCCGACCACCATATACCGGAAAATGCATTTTGAAACACATCGGGTTGTGCATCATGCTCAACGCTATACATGCAAAGGCTTGATGCCATCATCAATATCAAGATGATAAAAACAGATGCAAGAAGCTGCTGGCTTTTTGAAACAATAATTTCTGTAATAACATTCAGTTGATCATAATAGGAATTGATCCTGAAAAGCCTAAGTATCCTCGCAACCCTAAAGAGTCTGAATACTGTTCCTCCCGCAGGGAAAAATACCGGAAGGTAATAAGGAAGAAAGGATAAAAGATCTATGATCCCGGCTAAAGAAAAAATATACCTGAGTGCTGCCTTAGGCTCTGATAGTTTAGGGTATAGTTCAGCCGATGATAAAAGACGCAGTACATAATCTACTGCAAAGAAAAAAGTTGTAACTGCTTCAATAGCAAGGAGGAGCCCTTTATAGTGCTCCTCCATATAATCAAATGTTATTGCAAATGCAGCAAAAAGATTGAGAACAAGTGCTACGATACTTAGAAAATCGTAAAACCTGTTTATGGGTTCATCAATTACTCCAGTGCTAACCATATTAAAAATCTTTGCTCTAACACGGTTTATCTTCACCTTAGTAACCATTTCCCATCCCCCTTTTACTTTCTGCGCTTACCAAAGCTTTCCATGACAAAGTCACTAACATCCTGTAAATAATCAATACTTCTCTTCTTGTTTTCAGCCTTGATATGCTTCTTTTCAGACTTTGATACATTCATAGTATTGCTGTCTTCTCCAACATACCACGCTTTTGTTGACTCCTCACCTTTTATGTTGAGACGTCCAACATTTTCAAACTCCGCATTTCCCCTGGCAGAGCGTTTTCTCTCAGGTCTTTCTGCTCTTGAAGCCTGAGCTTTATCAGAAGTCTTTTTTCTGTCTTTTTTGATGCTCTCTACAAGTGCTTCATCTAAAGACGACTTTCGAGTCGTTTCATCCTTTGTCTTGTTTCTTCTTTTTGGTTTTTCAAAAAGATATTCATCCTTAGCTGGAGTTTTCTTTTTATCAAACTTCCTATCAGATGAAGACTGAGACTTTCTGCCCTTTCTGTCATCTTTACCGGACTTAAACTTTCGTCCGTCGTGACCATCGCGGCCTTCGCGGTTCATCCTGCCATCACGTCCATCACGCCTTCCACGACCAAAACCGCCTTTTCCTCTGTCCTTGTCTCTGTCGCCACGTCTGTGTCCGAAATCAAATACAAGGTCTTCAATATCTGCACCCATCTTGAGCTTCATAAATCCTGCTGCAAGCTGTTCTGCAGTATACTCACCCTCTTCAACCTTCTGATTAACAAACTCAAGTGCAGATGAAATATCACCGTTTTCAATAATATCTATAACTTCAGCAAATACTTTCTGAGACTTAACTCTTGTAATCTCTTTTGCTGACGGTACTTTTCTTTCCTCAATCTTTGTATGACAAACTTTCTCAATCTCTCTGAGTTTGTACATTTCTCTTCCACCGACAAGAGTAAATGACTGACCGCTTCTGCCGGCACGACCTGTACGTCCGATTCTGTGAACGTAATACTCTATATCTTCTGGAATATCAAAGTTAAATACTGCTTCTACACCGCTTACGTCAATTCCTCTTGCAGCAACATCAGTTGCTATAAGGATATTGATCCTTCCACTTCTAAATAAGTTCATTACAGTGTCACGCTGGTTCTGTGAAAGATCACCATGAAGTCCATCAGCCTGGTATCCCTTGCCCTTAAGACTTTCAGCGAGCTGATCAACCATTCTTTTTGTGTTACAGAAAATAAGTGATCTTGATGGATTGTAGTAATCCATAAGTCTTACAAGAACTTCTTCTTTTGACTTCTGAGGAACTCTGTAATAGCTCTGTTCTATAGCTGCAACAGTGATCTCCTTTGGAGTCATTTTTATATACTCAGCATCTTCTTTCTGATACTTCTTTGTGATCTGAAGTATTGCTTCAGGCATTGTAGCAGAGAAAAGAGCTGTCTGTCTCTCTTCAGGCATTCCCTGAAGGATAGTCTCGATATCATCCCTGAATCCCATATCAAGCATCTCATCTGCTTCATCAAGGACAAGAACCTTTACATCCTTCATCTTCATAGTATGTCTGCGCATGTGATCCATTACTCGTCCAGGAGTTCCAACTACTATCTGAACTCCAGCAGATAAAGCCTTTATCTGTCTTGAGATATCCTGTCCACCATAGACAGCAAGAACTTTAATGCCAAACATATATTTTGCAAAATCTCTTATATCATCAGCAGCCTGCATAGCAAGCTCTCTTGTAGGACACAGTACAACAGCCTGCAAATGCTTATTTGCAGGATCAACCTGCTGCAAAAGCGGAATACCAAATGCGGCAGTCTTACCAGTTCCTGTCTGTGCCTGTCCAATTATATCTTTTCCCTCAAGCATTACAGGTATTGCAGCCTTCTGGATTGGTGACATATACTCAAATCCCATTTCAGAAACTGCTCTTAATATTTTTTCATCAAGACCTGAATCCTCGTATCTTACCTTTTCCTCCTCGACATTAACAGTATTTTTTTCTAAATCTTTACTCATTAAAACTCCTATTTCTATTCATAAACAAAAAACTAACTAAAATAAATTAGACCTCTCCGCTCATAACGTCCTTGTTTTTTACAAGGTAATCAACGAGTGAGATGATCGTAAGTGCCAAAGCTACCCACATAATAACTGTTGTAAGAACATGCATTACAGGATGATCAATATTGGCAATCATAAGTATCACCATTATCATCTGGAATGTTGTCTTAAATTTGCCCCAATAGCTTGCAGCTATAACTCTTCCATTGTCTGCTGCAATGAGTCTGAAACCGCTGATAACAAACTCTCTGGCAATAATTATTATAACTATCCATGAAGGTATACGGCCAAGTTCAATAAGTCCTATCATTGCGCTGCAAACAAGAAGCTTATCTGCAAGTGGGTCCATGAACTTACCAAAATCTGTGATCAGATTATATTTGCGGGCAATCTTACCATCAAGCATATCTGTAAGACTTGCTATAATGAATATCGCAAGTGCTGTCCACTTAAAAGCATCATTAGACGGATCAAACAATAAAAAGAATACAAAAAATGGAATTAGTATTACTCTCGCAACGGTCAACTTATTCGGTAAATTCATATGTTTCTGCTTCCTCCCCAACTAAATCATATTCATTAGAACCTGTTATAAGAACCTTTAGTATTGCTCCGGACATAAGATCTTTTTGAACACCGGAAACAAATACATATCCGTCAATATCCGGTGCATCTTTATATGTCCTTCCTACATATGTAAATCCATCAAGGCTGCTTGCCTCTTCATCCACGATCTTACCTTCTATTATAACATCAACAGTCTTTCCAACCATGGAATCAGCGCCTTCAAAGGCTATTTTCTGCTGAAGCTTCATAAGCTTATTTCTGCGGGTTGTCTTAACCCTCTCTGAAACCTGATCTGGCATAGTTGCTGCAGGTGTATCCTCTTCCTGAGAGTATGTAAATACCCCAAGTCTGTCAAATCGCAGATCTTCCACAAGTTTCATTGTCTCATTGTGATCTTTTGCAGTTTCTCCAGGGAATCCGCTGATAAGGGTTGTTCTAAGACAAATATCAGGAATCTCTTCTCTGAGGTGCTTTACAAGTTCTCTTATCTCAGCATTATTTGTCTTTCTTCCCATTCTTTTAAGGATAGAATCAGAACCTGACTGAATTGGAAGATCAAGATAATGACAGATCTTAGGCTCATTTTTAATAGTCTGGATAAGCTCCTCATTGATCTCTTCTGGATAACAGTAGAGAACTCTTATCCATTTAATACCATCTATCTCGCAAAGCTTATGTAAAAGCTCAGGAAGCTTCTTTTCTCCATAGATGTCTGTTCCATACAGTGTAGTCTCCTGGGCAACTACCAAAAGTTCAGAGACGCCTGCCTCTGCCAGACTTCTGGCATCCTTGAGAATATCCTCCATCGGAATACTTCTGTAAGATCCTCTAATTGATGGAATAATACAGTAAGTACAGTGCTTATCACACCCCTCTGCAATTTTGAGGTAATTGTAAACACCTCCGGTGGTCATCACCCTCTTGTGACCACCTCTCTGAAGCTTGTTAACATCATCAAAATAGTTCTTGTGAGAGAAAAGTTCATTTCTCTTTAATGTTTCATCAAGCGCCTGAACAATCTTATCAATTGATGATATACCAAGAATCTCATCAACCTCAGGAATTTCTTTCTGAATTTCCTCCTTGTACCTCTGTCCAAGGCATCCGGTAACGATCAAAGCCTTATACTTGCCGCTTTTTCTATACTCTGCCATTTCGAGGATAGTATTGATACTTTCCTCTTTCGCATCACCAATAAAGCAGCAGGTGTTAACAACTGCTGCTTCGGCTTCATCGGTGTCATCTGTAAAGTCATAACCATGACTTTCGAGCATACCGAGCATTACCTCGGTATCAACTCTGTTTTTGTCACAACCAAGTGACACAAATAATATCTTCATATCTTTTTAAAATTACTCTTCTGCGCTTTCTGTCTCTTCTGTTTCTTCAGTTGATTCCTCAAGCTTAGCCTTCTCTTCATCTGTAAGGATTCTGAGAGTATCCTGATTCATCTCCTCAACAGCGATAGAAAGAGGTTTCTGCTTGTCCTTTACCTTAACCATTGGCTCATCACCAGCAATGATCTGTCTTGCTCTCTTTGATGTTGCCATAACGATTGAATATCTTGAGCTGATA
The DNA here is from genome assembly GCF_000420825.1 of Butyrivibrio sp. AE2015. Lineage (GTDB taxonomy): Bacteria > Bacillota > Clostridia > Lachnospirales > Lachnospiraceae > Butyrivibrio. The sequence continues at coordinate 16,229 of NZ_ATVR01000030.1, forward strand.
ACTGGCTCTTCGCCTTCCTCAACTCCCTTGTTTACTACATTCATTAAATCTACATATGAAGGATGTATCATAATGTTCCTTTCTGCGTGGTACGCAACACATAATATTTGTTTATTTAACAAAGCTTTTTAAAGCTCTGATCTTAACTAATTAAAACTTATTCAGCTGATCTCTCATTTCATTGATAAAATCGGCATTCCTGTCAGGAGTGTTGTGAGCTGAACTGATGATCTCATGAACCTTTTCAACACATTCATCAAGGTCATCGTTAACTACGATGTAGTCATATTTTTCAATTCCAACAGCTTCTTCTTTTGCTCTTGCAAGGCGTTTTGCTATAACTTCATCAGTTTCTGTTCCTCTTCCGCGAAGTCTCTTTTCAAGGACCTGAGCTGATGGTGGCATTACAAAGAGTAATACTGCATCTTTATACTGCTCTTTTATCTGAAGCGCTCCCTGAATCTCTATTTCAAGGATAACATCAATTCCCTGAGATAGCTTTTCTTCAACATATTTCCTCGGGGTGCCATAATAGTTATTTACATATTTGGCATGCTCAATAAGTCCGTTCTCAGCAATAAGCTTCTCAAACTCTTCAGTAGTAATAAAGAAATACTCTCTGCCATTTTCCTCACCCTCTCTTGGGTTTCTGGTTGTAGCTGAGATAGAAAGAGCATACTGATCATACCTTTTCGTCAGCTCTTTCATGATGGTTCCCTTTCCTGCTCCTGAGAACCCTGAAACAACAATAATAATTCCTTTACGTTTCATCCTGACTATTCTCACTCTCCGATATAGCTCTGTTACATATGGTTTCCGGCAAAAGAGCTGATAATACAAGCATACCATTTTCCATAACAAGTACTGCCTTGGTCTTACGCCCCTGGGTAGCATCAACGCTTTTTCCCTCTTCACGGGCTTTCTGAACCATGCGCTTAACCGGCGCAGCATCAGGACTAACAATGCTTATTATTTTGTCTGCATTAACAATATTGCCAAATCCAATGTGAATGAGTTTATTCAATGTTTTGTATCTGCTCCCTTACTTTTTCGATATCAGTCTTAAGAGCAATTCCTCTGTCTGAGATCTTAAGATCTGTAGACTTTGAAAGAATTGTATTGGCTTCTCTGTTCATCTCCTGTGCAAGGAAATCGAGCTTTCTGCCAATGCCATCCTTATCGTCACCCTTTAAAAGGGTATCTTTTGTAGCTCCTATATGGCTGCGAAGCCTTGTGATCTCTTCATCTACGCAAATCTTATCAGCGTAAATAGTGACTTCCATCGCAAGTCTGTTTTCATCAACCTGCTTGTCCTCAAGAAGATCCTGGATCTTCTCACGAAGCTTATCTTTGTACTCCTTGATGATCTCAGGTGAACGCTCAGCAATATACTCAACATTCTCCATCATTCCATCAAGCTTCTCGGTAAGATCCTTACATAAAAACTCGCCTTCACGAGCTCTTGACTCCATAAACTGCTTACCGGCACCTGCAAGAGCTTTCATAAGGCCGCTTAATACTTCCTCTTCATTAAGCTCTTCCTCTTCCATTGTAAAAACTTCCGGGAATCTGGAAAGAACAGAGATCCTTACATCATTGTCAAGGCCAAAATCACCTGCCATTTCATTCAGGTAGGAATAATACTCCTGTGCTATAGCCTTGTTGTATTTTACCTTTGTCTCTGACTCTGAAAAATCCTCATAACTAATGAAAACGTCAACCTTGCCACGCTTCATATAGTTCTTAAGTTCGCTGCGGATTGCAGCCTCAAATGCATTAAACTTTTTTGGCATCTTGATATTGATATCAAGATAGCGGTTATTTACCGACTTAAGCTCTACAATGTACTTGCGATTTCCTTCTGTAATCTCACTTCTGCCAAAACCTGTCATGCTGCAGACCATTATCATATCCCCCTTATTTGGGCATAGTTATACAAAAGTTATTATAATATATCGCAAAATATCGGTCAATGTCAATCAGTTCTTAAAACTGTGAACCGGTGCCGGTATTCTGCCGCCTCTGTTTACAAAATTGTCACATGAAAACTGGTTTACAGGCATTATAGGTGCATAACCCAAAAGTCCACCAAATTCTACTGTTTCACCAACGCCTTTTCCAATTACCGGAATAAGTCTGACAGCTGTAGTCTTTTGATTGATCATTCCGATCGCCATTTCATCTGCAATGATACCTGCAATTGTTGTATCCTTTGTATCCCCAGGAACTGCGATCATATCAAGTCCTACTGAGCAGACACAGGTCATAGCTTCAAGCTTTTCAAGAGTAAGGGCTCCTGCTTCTACAGCATTTATCATACCCTGATCTTCACTTACAGGGATAAATGCTCCTGAAAGGCCGCCTACGTAGGAAGATGCCATTACTCCGCCTTTTTTGACCTGATCATTTAAAAGAGCAAGAGCTGCTGTTGTTCCAGGTGCGCCTGCATGCTCAACACCTATCTCATGAAGGATATCGGCAACACTATCGCCAATAGCAGGTGTTGGTGCAAGGGAAAGGTCGATGATTCCAAATGGAACTCCAAGTCTCTTAGATGCTTCCTGAGCTACAAGCTGGCCTACTCTTGTAACTTTAAATGCAGTCTTTTTAATAGTTTCGCAAAGAACTTCAAAGTTCTCTCCCCTTACTTTTTCAAGTGCAGTCTTAACAACGCCAGGTCCTGAAACACCCACATTTATTATCTTGTCAGCTTCAGTAACACCGTGGAATGCGCCCGCCATAAAAGGATTGTCATCAGGAGCATTACAGAAAACAACAAGCTTTGCGCATCCAAGTGAATCTTTTTCTTTTGTAGCCTCAGCTGTCTTTTTTACTATTGTACCCATGAGACGAACAGCATCCATATTGATGCCTGTCTTTGTTGATCCAACGTTTACAGATGAGCATACAACATCAGTTGAAGCAAGTGCCTCAGGAATTGACTCAATAAGAAGCCTGTCAGCTTCAGTCATTCCCTTACTTACAAGTGCTGAATAACCGCCTATAAAGTTTACTCCTACGGCCTTTGCAACCCTATCAAGTGTTCTTGCAATCTTAACAAAGTCTCCCGGCTCCTTACAGGCTGCTCCGCCAATAAGTGCTATAGGTGTTATCGATATTCTTTTGTTTACAATAGGGATTCCATATTCACGAGAAATCTGATCGCCGGTTTTGACAAGATCTTTGGCGGTCTCATAGATTTTGTTATAGATATTATCACAAAGCTTGTCCAAATCTGATGTAATACAGTCCAATAGGCTGATACCAAGAGTAATGGTCCTTACATCAAGATTTTCTTTTTCTATCATTTCATTGGTCTCAATGACCTCATTTACATTTATCATTTTGTCACCTTTCATTATAGGGAAGTTATGCATCGAAATAATAAGAATAATCTAAAAAATAGCTTAGATTCTGTGCATTGAATCAAAAATCTCTTCTTTCTGACATTTGATAACTACACCTATTTCTTTTCCAAGGCTCTCAAGGTCATCAGCCACCTGATTAAATTCCTTATCTGTTCCTGACATATCAACTATCATCATCATGTTAAAAAAGCCACTGACGATTGTCTGGGAAATATCCAGAATGTTAATGCCTGACTCTGCAAGGTACGTACACACTTTTGCTATGATACCTACTGTATCCTTGCCAACTACTGTAATGATTGTTTTTTTCATGATCTCCTCCTTATTGTACACGGAGCTGTCTGCGCTTATATCACGTTTTGCAGCACCGGTTAACATTCAAATCATCAAAACTCAAGAACTGTTGAAATAGCACTTCTATCTGCAACCATAATAGGAAAACCGTCATTAAATTTTAAACTGTCATTCATCTGCAGTTCCACACGAACTGCTTCATATGCAAGTTCCGGAAGATTATTCTCTTTTGACAGGTGTCCAAGGAATACTCCCTGCAATTTGTTATTAATAAGCTTACTAAGCAGCTCTCCACTTTTCTCATTGCAAAGATGTCCCTTATCTCCAAGAATTCTTGCTTTCAACTGATAGGGATAAGGCCCTGTCTGAAGCATTCTGATATCGTGATTGGCTTCCAACAAAAGAGCATCGCAGTCAGATAAGCGATTTACTGTATAGTCATCATAGCAGCCAAGGTCTGTGGCCACTCCGATTTTTTTATCTCCAACAAAAACTGTATAACCACAAGGTTCATTGGCATCATGTGAAATAGTCATGGGATTGATCTTCATATCTCCCACCAGGACTTCTTTATCAGCCATTACCTGTACAAATCTTGAATTAACCATTTCAGCTTTTTTATCGCTTGCCTTGATTCCTTGTATTGTACCACCTGTAGCATAGATAGGTATATCAAATTTCTTTAAAATTGTGTGAAGTGCTGCGATGTGATCAGTGTGCTCATGAGTGACAAAAATAGCACTTATATCCGAAAGTGTAAGATCAAGGGACTTAAGTCCCTCTTCAATTCTCTTTTTACTGACTCCTGCATCAATTAATATGTGAGTGTTATCAGAACCAATATATGTACAGTTTCCGCTACTCCCACTGGCAATACTTGTAAATCTCATAAATTCCCCGTTTCACTTCTTAATCTTTCAATATATTAGCTTATTTCTACAAAAATTGCCACAAAAAAACTTCCTTGCTGATTTATTGTAATCAGCAAGAAAGTTTTATTTTTAAAATAATAGAAACTACTTCCAATAAACTTCTATTTTATCCCCTTCCTTTATGCTCTGCAGGTAATCAGGCGTTCCGCCATTCAAGATAGTGACAACAGATCTCCCCTGCGGCTTTGAAAGATCAAAGTCAATAGCGTCAAAAACATCTACAAAAACGTAGTCTGCCTTGCCATGGAGCGTTACAGGATCGTTATTTACCACAACGTGCAAGTCATGAGCAAGGATATTCTTTACAGGCTCTGCCTCCTCTTTTTCATAGACTTCAGTGTCAGGAGCGGCATCAAATGAAAGATGTCCGTTGGCGTCCTCGACAATCTTTGCTGCCTCTTCTTTGTTTTCGATAGCCTCTTCATTTTCCTGCCTGATGGCAACCTCTTCAGCAGTAGGATAGTCCTTGTAATAGTCCATGATCATATCATCCTGGGACTTGAACTCTACCTTGAAATTTTCATAGACAGGAGTGTCTTTGTCACCCCTCTCATTGTTGACCATGATAACTGTATCTTCTGTTAATTCAATATCCAGAAGTTCAGCAATCTGCGCAGCTGTATTGTAATCAAGAACCTTTACTTCATCTCCCGGCTGAATGGAATAAAGCGGAGTCTGAAGCTGGCCGTTTACAGTAGCATACCTTGATGCCTCAACATTCTTACCATCAACATTTACATTGAATTTCGTCTTGAACTCAGGTATTCCTTCAATAACAGCCTTTCCGGGCGCACCGGCAGTTGAAGGAGTGACATCGATGATATCGTTTGCATGAATCTTGGTATGAATATCTGCAGGCTTTCCGTTAAGGGTAATCACTGCAGCTTCTCCCGGTTCTCCGCGGGATGTTCTCTCTTTACCATTCACAGTAAACTTAAGTTCTTCTCCCCTCTTCGGGAAAAGATCTTCATTAGGAAATGCAGCCTGCATGGCAGCATCAACTATCTGAAGCTTACCATTATCATATATCTTGGTCTGTGTTCCGTTAAAGGAAACAAAGATAAAGTTATTGGCTTCTTCATAGTAACTGATACAGATTCCAAGAGGTGTAACCAAAAGAGAATCCTTTTCAATGCCATTATTATTAAGGAATACGATTTCCTTCATGACCTCTTCACCACGAAGAGCAACTCTCTCTTCCGGAATATCCATTTCCTTTGCAATCGCCTTTACATAGCCGGGAACGCAGCCACCACCACCAACTACAAACACAGCGCTGACAGCTCTATCGCCATTGAGCCTTTTTATCTCTTCCACAGCCTTTTTAGCCATTTCATCGACCTTAGGCTTAATGACCTTTGTGATTTCCTTTGTGGTGATTGTCTTTGTAAGCCCCATGATATCGACATATTCAACCTTGTCGGAATGACTTGCAGCAATCTTTATCTCATCAGCCGAGTTGAAATCTACAAGACAGTGCTGAGCAATGATCTCTGTAATGTCATCTCCTGCTAAAGGAAGCATGCCGTAAGCTGTGATAGAACCGTCATCAGTTACACAGATATCACTTGTTCCGGCGCCAACATCAATAAGAGCAAGATTCAGCATTCTGAATCTGTCAGGGATAGCAACCATCATAGCCGCGATAGGCTCAAGTGTAAGATTTGCAACCATGAGACCAGCTCTCTCACAAGCCTTATAAAGTCCATCGACGCAATCATCAGGGAGAAATGTAGCAATAAGTTCAACGCTTACCTTCCCTGCATTATGGCCTTCAAGGTTGGCTATCTGGTAGCCATCGAGGTAATAGTGCATTACTGAATAACCTACAAGGTAAAACTTAATGCCGGAAGTATTTTTGCTAAGAAATTCCGCATATGCCTTTTCAACAGCAGCGGAATCAAGATTATAGATATCCTCATCAGTAATATCATGAGCATCCTGATACTCATAGTCATAGGTAGTTCTTACTGTTTTAAGGACACGACCAGCCGCAGCAATACAGACATCTGTAAGATGAATGTCAGTCTGTTGCTCAAGGGACTCCTTAACCATCTTGATGGTCATTCCAACCTTGCCAATATCGTGGATCTGTCCGTCAAGCATGGCTCTTGTCTGGTGTTTTTCAACCGCTTGGGCAATTACATTGAACTTTCCTTCGTTCATGTAACCCACAGTACCAACAACGCTTCTGGTTCCAATATCAAGTCCAAATACAACTTTCTGATCTTTTTGCTCTAAACTAGCCATTATGCCACCAAGCCCCCTCGCACAATTTTTCGAACAAAAACTAAATCTTCCAAAGTTTTAATCTATTGTCTATCTCAGAAAATGCCTTCCTGTCCTCGCCGCTATTATCAATTGTAAAAGCACAATGCTCTCTGAATGACTCATCACTTAACTGACTATTAAAAATCTCTGTAACCTTCTGGTCAGAGTAGCCTCTTGAAGCCTTTAGCCTTTTGCGGCGCGTATCCTCATCAGCGTAAACATACCACATTTCGTCTACAATTTTGTCGTATCCATTCTCAATAAGAAGGGCCGCTTCTACGAAAACAAAATCATAAACTCCTCTTTTACGCTCATCATCTACTATATTAATAATATATTGATTTACTGCAGGATGCAAAATATTATTTACGGTTTTTAGCTTATTTTTATCATTGAATATAGCTTTTGCCATTAAAGCCTTATCAATTTCGCCATCCTCAGAAAGAATCCCTCTGCCCAAAGCCTCTACCAGCGCATCATAGGCTGGGAATCCTTTTTTCTTTATATCGTTGGCAACATCATCAGACAAAATAACAAGGCAATTGTAATTATCCTTGATATATGAAAGAAGCGTACTCTTTCCGGCACCCACTCCGCCTGTTATTCCTATGATATTTGTTTTTCCCTTTTGAAGCGCCATTTCAATACAAATCCTTTTAATACCTTTTTGTATATCTATAAATTACTTAGCTTCGTACCAGTCACTTCCTGTGTGACAGTCTGCACTAAGCGGAACAAGAAGATCAGCAGATCTTTCCATCTCTTTAGTCAAAAGATCTGTCACAGCCTCCAGCTCATCATTATAAGTCTCTATAACCAGCTCGTCGTGAATCTGCAGTATCAGCCTTGACTTAAGCCCCATCTCTTTTATCTTGAAAAAGACATTTATCATGGCAATTTTCATGATATCAGCCGCGCTTCCCTGAATAGGCGCATTCATGGCCACTCTTTCGCCAAACTGTCTCATGTTAAAGTTACCAGACTTAAGCTCCGGCATAGGACGTCTTCTTCCATACATTGTCTCCGAATACCCCTTTGCCTTGGCACTTGCAATTACCGACTCCTGATACTCTTTTACCCCCGGATAAGTTTCAAAATACTTATCCATATACTCCTTGGCCTCTTTTGCAGAAATTGAAAGATCCTGAGAAAGTCCAAAAGCACTTATTCCATAGACAATACCAAAGTTAACCGCCTTGGCGCTCCTTCTCTGAAGTGGCGTTACTTCATCAAAAGGCACATGAAATACTTTGGATGCTGTTATTGTATGAATATCATCCCCATCACGGAAAGCCTTGATAAGTCCTTCATCACCTGACATGTGAGCAAGTATCCTAAGCTCAACCTGTGAATAATCTGCGTCAGCAAATAAACACCCGTCCTTTGGAACAAAGACCTTTCTGATAAGCCTTCCAAGCTCTGTTCTCATAGGAATATTCTGAAGGTTAGGCTCTGTTGAACTGATCCTTCCTGTGGCAGTGATAGTCTGATTAAAGCTTGTATGTATCCTGTCATCAGCCTCTATAAAGGTAGCAAGACCATCTGCATAGGTTGATTTTAATTTGGCAAGCCCTCTGTACTCAAGGATATCTGCCACTATCTTGTGCTCAGGAGCAAGTTTTTCAAGAACCTCTGCTGCTGTGGAATACCCTGACTTTGTCTTTTTCTCCGCTGGGAGTCCTAGCTTTTCAAAAAGTATCTCACCAAGCTGCTTGGGTGAATTGATATTAAACTCACATCCTGCTGCCTGGTAAATTGCTTTTTCAAGCTCCACGATACGTACCTGAAGCTTATCTCCATAAGACTTAAGCTCATCTCTTTTTGCTATGATACCCTCTTTTTCCATCGAGAAAAGAATATATGAAAGAGGCATTTCAATATTGTAGAAAAGCTTTATCATCTGCAGCTTTTCAAGCTTCTTTCTGATAAGAGGCGTCGCCCTGTATATAACTTCGCAGACCTTTGAGGCATAGTCGCTAAGTGCCTTTTCATCTGCATTTCGCAGGCTGTCTTTTCCAAATATATCTGCTTTTTTAGGAAGTCTGAGATCAAGGTATTCCCCCGCAACATCCTCAATCTGGTAATCGTTTTTAAGTGGATTAACAAGATAAGCACCCAAAAGATCATCAAAGCATCTTTTGTCATTGTCATTTATTTCTTTATCCTCATAACCGCTTGTTCTTCCTGCTATTTCAAAAGGCTCAAAAAAATAGAAACTGCTCTTTATGTCAAAAGTAGCAAGACTGCATGTTTTGCTCAGTTCGCTAAGTTTCTTGCCAAGATAATCAGCAGTTATAAAATTCTCTACCGGAATATAATAGATTTCTTTTCCGTCAAAGCAAATTGATAGGCCAAGAACATCTTTTTTCTTGGTTCCATCAGCAGATATATTGTCATATAAGAAAAAGAATGAGGCGAAATCAGCTTTTGTTCCAAATAAAGCCTCTACCTCATTAAGATCTGAAGTAACTTTTACTGTACCTTCAAATGACGCAGCCTTTACCACTGTTCCTGTAGGTGATAAGCTTAAAAGTTCTGCTTCAAGGCGGCCTAAAAGCTCATCATTTACAGAAATAGTACCCTCGCCATTAGGAGAAATGATGCCTTCAAAACGATCTATCTGACCCTTGAGGGCGGGAATAAGGCTTTCCCCTTCATCCTCATTTTTGACGATCTCAATTTCACTATGATCGCCAGACTTTAATATGCCTGAGAGCTTATATACAGCACCATATACTCCATTTATAAAATCGCCGTCTGCATCTGTAAATGCAGGCATGGCATAAAAAGCATTTTTTACAAGATCTACAATATCTAAAGATAATTTACTCAAAATTCTTCCCCAACCTGTATAAAATAATAGTTATAACGCAAAGGCAAGGACCGATACTGTCACCACAAGAACAACGACCGCCAGCTCCAAAAGTATGCTGAGCAAAAAGAGATTTCTTCTAAATTTCAGTCGTTTTTTGGCGTCTTTAATAAGGATAAGAAGTTCCTGTTTGAGGTTAAAGGTATTGCCGTCCTCAAGCCTCTGCATACCGGTCTTCACAAGAAACTGTATAGTAAGCTCCTCCTTACATTCAGGACAGTTGTCTATGTGCTCGATAAATTCAGCCAGGTCCTTATTATCAAGGTCATCGTCTAAAAATAATGGAATTAATTTTTCAGCCTCTTTGCATGTCATAATAATAAAATACAATAATTTGAAGCTTAATTCCACTTTAAATTTCTGTTGCATCTCCCAGTGCAACCCTATCGTAATCCCAGAACCTGACCTGTAACTCATTTTTGGAAAGTGGTGCAGACAAATATTTGCCGGACATATAATCACCCCCAACCTGCATGATCTTATCAAAATATATCTTATTATCCACGCCTCCTATGAGGATTTTTTTGCCAAGCTGTGTGAGCATATCAGTTCTGGCTTTCATAATGATATCGCCCTGTTTTACCATATCGGGATCCAAAAAACGCCATGCGCTCATTATGACTCCATCAAATTTTTCCATGGCATCCAAAGTTATCCTTGATGAATCTTTTCCATAATTACCAAGAAAGAGCCTTATTCCCGTATCATAAAACTCATTCACAACATATTTCAGATTATCTTCTGACATTTCCGCCATAGTATCACTTATGTCAAAGACAATAAGCTTTGGATCAACATTGTACTTAACAAGAAGTTCCTGGACAGTTGTGACCAGATTTTTATTAAGGACCTTAGCTGCCATGATATGAATAATGACAAAATCAATATTCATGTATCCTCTATTAACATCATTTCCAAGGAATTTTATTACAGATTCGATCATCCTTATCTCAAGTTCTTCCGCAAAACCAGTTCTTTCTGCAATTGGCATAAACTCTCTGAAATTCACTTCTCCAAGCTCATCATCCTCTAGCTTTAATAGTGCCTGCGCCGCCTTTATGCATCCGCATTTTTTACCATAGATCGGCTGATAATATACATGAAACTTGTTCTCTGATATTCCCTGTGAAATGGCCTTCTCAACTTCTATTGTTCTTAAAAGAAATTCAAGGTCCCTGCCTTTGATAATTCTCCCATACTCAGTAGCATCAAGTGGCGCCTCTGACAAAAGAACTATGTCATCGGCAAATTTGAACTCCTCAGGATAACCGGCAAGGAGAATTGTCGCATTTACCTTTGTTTCACCTTTTTCTGTAAAAAAGCCTTCTTCAAATCTTTTGCTGAGAAGCTCTGCCAAATCATTTACTCTTTTATCGTCTGCATCAGGAACTATAATAAAAAAGTTAGCATCCCCATTCCTATATACGTTCAGATAATTATTGATACCATGTATTGTTGCAACTATTTCCGGCAGTATCTTGTCAAAACTGTCTACACCCATAATCCTTCTATAGTTTTCCGCATTATCTATCCTTATGCAGATTATCTTAAAGCTTCGTTTCATGCCTATGATATTTCCAAGATCCTGCAAAAGAGCTATTCTATTGTAAGCTTTTGTTGTCGAGTCCAGTCTTTCATCTTCTTTCTCGATCATTACCATAAGGCCCATCAGACCGATAGCTTCGCATAAAATTTCACACATAACCCATGGAAATGCCAGCTGGATCATAATTCCTACAAATGTGAGTACCAAAAAATATGCCATAGCCGCTATTTTGGTATAGTTCACAGTTTTCCAGTATTTAAGCAACATGATCACGCAGTTTATGAAATATAAAAGAGTTATGAAATATGCGATATAGATACCAATTTCTTTTTTGACAACGTTATTTCCATCAATGGAAAACATAAAACTAGTCAGTGGATTAGTCAGCAGTGTCAGTTCTACAAATAATAAAGGCAAAAGAATAACTCTTTTCCTGAGTTTTCCATACCTGAATAAGACATCGCAAACGAATGACATGTAATACAAAAAAATAACTACTGTGCTAAAGTGGGTGAAATAGTAAAAAAGATTAAGAAAATAACAGATAACATATTTAATATTATTGGGGATAAAGACAGCCTCAAAAACATATGAAGACAAAAGTCCCGAAACAGAATCAGCAAACACAATATATAAAAGTATCAAAAAAAGTCTTCTTCTGATACTTTTTTTAGTTTTAAGAACAGTCGTATAAAATATGCATGTAATACTGATAATAGCCGCAGCAATCCTAAAGCTTGCAGCTTCAAGCAGATTCATTTCCATCATTTTTTCTTCCCGGAATCAAAGAAATCTTCAAGGGTCTTTAAAAGTTTCTCTTTGGTTATGGACTTTAAAAGGTAATCGACCGGTTTTAATGAGATAACACTGGTAACAGATTCCCTGTCATTTTTACCTGTAAGGAACATAACCGGGGTGGAGCTGGAAAAACTCTCACTTTTTAGCATTTCCATTACCTTAGGTCCGTCCAGTATTGGCATATCATAGTCAAGCAAAATAAGATCTGCATGGTTATTGGCCAGCCATGCAACCGCCTGAGTTCCGGAATTAGCCATTCCAACCCTGTATGTATCCTTTAACACTTCCCTTGTCATCTGAAGGAATGTAAGATCATCATCTATGATAAGGATGCACTTTCTTCTCTGCTGTTCAAACTCATCATCCGTAGCGGTCATCACCTTGGACATGAGATCTGCCATATCAAGCGGTCTGTACACTTCGAAAGCTATGTCCTCTTTAGGAATAAATCTGTGCGCAAACTTAAATGCCTCATCTTCGCCAATAATAAGGACTACCTTATTCTCTTCCACACATAAGTCTTTCAGATAAATAAAAGCATCACGATGATCCTCCACATCTGAGTCTGTATAGAGGATGATCAGATTTACATCGCGTGCATTCTCACTTAGCTGTTTGATTGAATAATCTGAGTCTTTTACCTGAAAATGCGCCTGTAAAAGGTTATTTTTGATTGCATTGACCATAAAGGTCTCACTTTTTCTTACCAGCAGGATCTTTTTATTGAACATTACTTGTTCTCCCTGTTATCTAGCCTGTCTGTTACGATTTGTTTTATGCCATCCCAATCAAGCTTATAAGCCAGTTCACCTATTTTCTTAATTATATCATTATCAGTGCCGCTTATACTATATTTATTAACCGTATCAAGTACATATGTTAACGTATCGTAGTCTAGGACAGTACAAACTTCCAGTATGGTACTGTATGCATCCATAAGCTGATTTTCAGAAATAGGCGGCTTATCGACATCATCTCCTTCAGAACCGGCTATTTCCTGTACTCCCATAAGCTCATGCTCAACGATATGATACATATTTAAAAGCTGCGGTGTATACTCATCTACTGTCTTTACATCTTCGCTGTTACCGGCATCTTCCAGCATTTTAGCCATATTTGACAGATTTTTTGCTCCTATAGTCCTGCTTGTACTCTTAAGTGAATGAACGTAACTTGTATAATCCTTTATATTTCCTGATTCATAGGCCTCATAAATGTTTTCTCTGGTAAATCCAATTGAATCGTAATAGACCTTTAGGATATTGAGATAGCTCTCAAGGCTGCCGCAATTTTTAAGTCCTTCTTTATAATCAATTTCCTTAAACACTCCGTCGAAAGGATTATCACTTCCAATTATATCTTCATTATCATCGCCTTCATCTTCGTTTTCACCGGCTGTGACCTTATCCTTAGGCAGAAACTTCATGATTAGTTCCTCAAGTTTTTCACTTTCAATTGGCTTTGACAGATAGTCTTCAAATCCCGCTTTAAGGAAATTCTCCCTTGCACCGGATATTGCGTTTGCTGTAAGAATGATGACCGGGGTATCTTTATTTTTGCTGTCATCATCCTCCTTCATAGCTTCTAATGTCTCAATACCATCCATCTGTGGCATTCTATAATCCATAAATATAATGTCATACTTTTCAAGGCGCTGCTTTTCAAGGCATTCTGCGCCGCTCCTTGCGGATTCAATCTTTATCTTAGTGTTTTTAAGAAGCTCTCTTATAACTACATGGTTCATAGGAGTGTCATCTACCACAAGTATCTTTGCATCAGGAGCCACGAATTTTTCATGATATTCTTTATTCTTCACGGCTTTGGCTATTCGTGCCTTAAAGTCTCCTATCTGAGAATTGCTTCTTATTCCCTGTGGAATCGTGATTATAAAGGTAGTTCCTACTCCATATTCACTCTCAACATCAATAGTTCCATCCATGAGTTCAATAAGGGAACGGGTAATAGCAAGCCCCAGACCACTTCCTTCAACTGTCCTGTTTTTATCAACATCCAGCCTTTTGAACTTATCAAATAAAGAATCTATCTCATCTTGTTTTATACCTATACCGGTGTCCTTTACCTTAAGAACAAGAAGAATCCCCTTATCCTGTTCTATTCCATTAAGCGAAAGCGTAATTTTTCCCTCTTGCGTATATTTCACTGCATTATTCAGGATATTCACCATCACCTGACGGATTCTCATTTCATCACCAAAGAGCTTGTCAGGGATTGTTTCATCAATATCAAACTGCAGATTTAGCGCCTTTTGCTGTGCCTTTAAATTCACCATATTAAAGACATCATTAAGTACTGAAGACAGATCATACTCTGCTTCATGTATTTCCATACTTCCTGATTCAATCTTAGAAAAATCAAGAATATCATTTATCAGGGAAAGAAGCGTCCTTCCAGCGCTTTCTATGTTCTGAGCATATTCAATTATCTTTTCATCTTTGCACTCACGAAGAATGACCTCATTCATGCCAAGCACGGCATTAATGGGTGTTCTGATCTCATGTGACATATTGGCAAGGAAATTACTTTTGGCTTCACTTGCCGCTTTTGCTCTTCTTTCCTCCATCTTCGCAAGCTCTGTTGCACGCAGAATAGCAATAAATTCATTTCTTGAAGAGCCTTGAGAAAAATACATGCCCTGGAAGTAATCTACATTCATTTTGCTTGCAAATTCCATAAGATTTGAATCATCAACATGGCTTATAAGTATGTCTTTTCCCATATCCTTAACCATTTTGATTCGGTTCTCCAAAATGATCCTGGTCTGCTCATTCATAAATGCCGTATACATACGTGCGGCATCCATAACAACCCCTTCAAAAAGAGGTGACGCTGAACTTTGATTGGTAAAAAAGCCGCTGCCATAGTTCTCAATACCAAATCTTATGCCCATATCCACAAGCTCTTTTATTACATTGCCCATTATATTTTCATCAGAAGTCACTGCGGATTCAGTAAGGTTAAAAATAACCCTCCTTGGATTTACTCCATATTTTTCTATCAGCGTTTTTACATTATCTACAAAATCAGTCCTGATGATCTGCACGGCAGAGAGGTTTATTATGATAAATTCAAGTCCCATTTCCTCTGTGATACCGCCTCCAAGGAAATAAAAAACCTCCTCAATATTGAGCCAGCCAAGCCTTTCGATAAGACCTGTTTCCTCAGCTATTGGCATAAATTCCAACTTATCAATATATCCAAGCTCATCATCAGTAAACTCAAGTTCAGCTCTCGCGCCGTAGATAATAAGGCCATCCTTAGAGTATATAGGCATATAGCAGACTTTAAACTTGCCTTCCTCAATTCCTCTTTTTACTGCAATCTCGACCTTAGCCCTGCGCAGGATAAAATCAAGGTCATTTTGGGAATATATCCTATCAGGCTCTTTTTCAAATACAGAGTCAGACAAAAGAAGCAGATATCCGATATTTCCAAACTGGTCAGGCGAATATGCGCGGATAATACACGCCTTTAACAGGAAACTGCTGCTTTGCCTTAGCCACTCTCTCTGAAACCTGTCAAATACCTGCTTTGAAACTCTCCCCGCCTCTGTTTCATCAATATCAGGGCAGATCAAAAAGAAACAGTCATTGCTCACCCTGTAAACTTCATATCTGGGGCTGATACTGCTTAAGAATTTCACGACCATGAAAAGAACCTTTTCGTATTCTTCATAGCCTGCTATTTTCCTGTAAACATCGCCATTTTGAATGCGGATACAGATAGTATAAAAGCGCCTGTTATATTTAAAATATATGCCAGCATCATGCAAGAATGCATTTCGGTTATATCCCCAGGTGGAAATATCGATCCTGTCCTCATCATTTTCAAACATGATCATAAGGCCCAGAAGCCCTATCGCCTCGCACATAAGCTCACATCTTACACTAAAAACGATCATCTGAATAAGTGTTCCTGCTATAACAAGAATAAAGAAGTATGCAATGGCAAATCTTTTCATCCTGTTAAAGACATTCCAGTACAAAACCATGGCAACTATAGAAAACATGACATAGAACGCACTGACAAAATAGGCAATATATACTCCAACACCTCTGTGAAAAACTATGTTTTCATCTACACTATAAACAAGGTTTGTGAATGGATTTACTGCCACCATAAGTTCCATGAGAATAAAAGGAAATGCAAGTAAAAAACGCGCTCTTTTGGAAAATCTAAAAGAAACTCCACATGAAATAATGATATATAAAGCAAGGATTGGGGCAATGGCAAAATGCGTAAAGAAATACAGATATTGAAAGGCATAAAAACAAAAGAGCTTTGCTCCATAAGAAAGCCCTGAATAAACAATAACTTCGCAAAGTATGCCTGTAAGAGAATCTATAATAACGATCAATATGAGAGACATGAAAAGCCTGTTACTGAACTTTATCCTTGTCCTCATCATCAATGTATATAGAACACAGGTCATACTTATGACTAGCGCAGCAAGATTAAAGGTTATGCTGCCAATGTTCTGGGCACTGATCATAGGATCTCCTGGTGTGTTTTTTCATACACTTTTTATCATTGTAGCACACACAAGGAAATAGCTATAATAAAAAAACAATAAAAAAGAGACTGTGAACAGAATTTTCCGTCCACAGTCTCAAAATGAATATTTATGTCATTAGTTTAATTTTTCAGTTTCCCTTTTTACAAGTTCAACAGAAATTTCCTGAAGTTTTTCGTCTGTCAAAATGTATTTTTTCTTAAACCAGAAGATTGCAAAGATAAGACCCGCGATAGGAATAAGAGTCATTGTCATTCTAAGTCCCATCTTCTGAGCAGCTTCTACTCCAAGTGAGTAATCAATTTTTTCAGCAGTTTCCTCAACATCCTGTGAAAGTGCAAGGATCTGAAGTGCTAAAGATGCAATAAGAGCTGAGATTCCGGAAGCAAGCTTAACTACAAAAGTCTGCATTGAAAAAATAACAGATTCATCGCGACGCTTGTTCTTAAGATCACCGTAGTCAACAGTATTTGCAAGAAATACAGTTGTTATAACAGCAAGCATACCATTTGCAGCAAAGATAAAGAATCCAGGTACAAATAACAGGAACACATTGCTCATAGATGTTGATGCCAAAACAAGAAGTGAAATGTATCCTGCAATAGCCATTCCAAGGCTGACATAATAAATCTGAATTGATGAAAAGAACTTTCTAAGGAATGGATATAAAAGCATCATTGCAAGGATCTGTATTCCACCGCCAAAAGTAGAAAACAGAGTATAGTCACCTCTCCAGCCTGTTCCGCCAAAATCATATTTAAAGAAATAGATAACGAGGTTTGATGTAATATAAATTGAGCAGTTTACAATTACGATTGCTACAGTTACTGCCATAGCCTGGTCATTCTGGATAAGAGCCTTGAACATCTCTCCTATTGAAGCTGACTTCATATCGGTTGTAGCCTTTTCTTTTACATTGATGCAGCAGATAACTGTAAATAATACAAAGAGAACGGCTACAGCAATTGAAAAGTAAGAAAAGCCGATTCTTTCAACTTCTCTGTCTGAGATTCCAGCTGGTCCAAATGTTCTTCCAAGCGCAGATACTGACATTACTGTGATGATAGTGATAACAGCAGAACCAACTCCTGCACATGAACGAGCAAGTGTTGTGAGGCCCTCTCTCTCTTTTCCGCCCTCAGTAAAGGCAGGGATCATTGACCAATATGGGATATCCATCATTGTATAGGTAACACCCCAAACTATGTAAGTTACAGCAGCATAAGCCACAAGCCCGCTTCCTGAAAGAGTTGGCGGAGCTGAGAACATCAGATAAAGAACGATTGCATTTGTGATTGTTCCAATAAGAAGCCAGGGTCTGAATTTACCCCAACGGGTCTTGGTCTTGGCCACAATTGCTCCCATGATAGGATCGTTAAATGCATCAAATACCCTTGCTACCATGAGAATAACGCCCATTGCGGCAGCGCTTACCCCTAAAATATCCTGAAAATAATAAAGTACATAAGATGCTGAGAGCATGTATACCATGTCTTTTCCCACAGCACCCAGTCCATAGGACGCCTTCGCAGCCCCTGACAGTTTTGCTTTTTCCATTAGTTTTTACCCTCCTTAAGCTTTACAGCAAGCTCAACAACTTTTTTTGCTCCGTCATAGATACCCATTTTTTTGTTAAGAACTATGCTCTCACACATCTCGTTCAGAAGATCAGTTTCAAGGAACTGGTCAACCATCTGAAGGATATGTGGTATATCTCTGCACTCAAGGGTACCATCCCCTATCTCTGCTGAATGGATTGCTCCCCACATCTCGTGTTTACCGACTCTTTTGATAAAGAGCTTTGGTACCGGATAAAATGCAAGTTCACTAGGTTTTGTCACAAGTACATCGCAGCTTCTCATAAGAAGATTTGTTGCGTATACTGCCTCAAAAATGTTCTTGTGATAAAAGCCGTGTATTCCTGTAATAAAATTTGAAGGATCAAGGGCTTTCTCAGCAAACTCAAGTGTATCCTTCCAATCATTCATATGCTCTGTTGCAAGAGACTTCATTCCATCTATCTCGGACACAAGCTCATCCCAAACGTTTCTGTAATCGCCGACGTTAACGTAAAGAACAGCCTTTCCATCTTTTATACTTGGAATCAGGTGCTTTATGATCTCTGCAAATATCTCTTTCTGTGCTCCTGCGCCGCCTATAGTCAAAAGAAATCTCATAGGATCGCCATTTTTCTTTCTGGCAATTCTCATATCACAGTCTTTTTCAATATTTGATACAAGCTCATAGTCAATGTAATGCCCTGTATAAACAAGTGCGTCCTTTGGCATAGGCTTTGAAACACTCTTTTTGTTCATTCCATTGAGGACTCTGTAACCCATATATGCATTCTTACACTGTATCGTATGAACTGAACCTTCAGATAAGTGAAGAGCCATTGGCCAGTTATCCGGAATGGCATTAACTACATATTTCATTCCTGCGTGAACTGCTGCCTGAGCAGGCCATGCATGAGTTGCGATCACAGGTATGTCCTTAGGAACATTTTTATAAACAGGTGCCATGAGTTCGGCATTTTTCTGATCCTTTGCATTATATGAAAGAGCTCTGAATCCCTCATAGTTCATAGGCTCCCATACAAGCTTATTGAAGATAGGGTTCTTACTGAGTCTTGATCCAAGAGAATACAAGTCGTTCTGAGCACCTATAACCTTGGTACAGGTTGTCTCTTTATATGAGTTAAGGTCCATCCAATATGGTGTATATCCAAGGTGATGGGCATATGATGCCATTGCCATAGAGATTCTGTAATGACCAAATCCCATTCTTATATTTCCAACAATAATCCCATTCTCCCTGTCCATGTCTGAAACAGGAGCCTTAGATGAGACTTCAACATTTTTCACCCCAAGAAGTGGTCCAATAACTTCATTATCTACAACATCAAAGCCGTAGTTGACATTTGAATCATCACCATATTTCTTTATATAGCTTTTCTTGGACTTAACCGATGATCTGTAATCTTTATCACTAATTACATTACCAAAAATAACTTTAGATTTCTCAGTCATAATCTTCCCTTTTCTGCCACTAAAAAAAGAGGCTTCTTATATACTAATAAATATTATCAACCAACACGGAAACCATTAATGCATATTACAGTTTCCATATCTTAATAGTATACAAAAAAGCCTTTTTCTTCAAGAAACGCTTTTTACAATTTTAGTATTCTCTATTTGTGCAAATTTACCCCAGCCCAAGGAAAAATCTAGATTACAGCGACTATAGACAGCTGTCTGTTCGTGGCAAGATCAACATAAGTATCACCGCACTTCACGACAGGTCTTGCCAAATGATTGGGATTTACAAAGATAATATCTCCCGTCTTTCCATTATTTAACATTACTCTGTTGGCAATAAAAGTGTTAACTATATTACTAAGAAAGGTCATGATAGTGTTGGGATCATACTTATCAATTCCCTCTTCTTCAAATTGTTCAATCACTTCGAATGGACATATCTGAGATCTGTACAGTTTTTGAGAAGTCATTTCATCATAGACGTTAGCAACAGTTACGATTGATGCTATCTCATCTATCTGTTCATTTTTCAGATGGAAAGGGAAACCAGAACCATCCCTGAGTTCATGATGCATCAGAACACAGTTTTTGATGTGCACATCTATGTCCTTATCTTTAACAAGCTCATATCCCTTTACCACATGCTCATTCATAGTTTTCTGCTCAAAGGGTGTAAGAGGAGTAGTTTTAGTAAGAAGTTCCGGTGGGAGAAGCACTTTTCCAATATCATGCAAAAGACCTCCTGCTGTTGCAAGGTGAATCTTTTCCTTGGGAAGTCTCATCCAGCTGGCAAGGGTATTGCATATCAAAGATACATTCAGGCTGTGCATATATACCGCATCGGAATTATCTCTAAGATTATGGAGCATATCAAAAACGCCTGCTGTTCCACCAGCTTCAACAAAGAGGTGATAAACAGGTTCTGTAAGCTTATCTACATCAAGAGGCATGGTATCATTAGCGATCATACGAAAAGACTCTTCAAGCTTTTCAGCATTCTCTTCAAGATGCTGTTTGAATCTGATGAACCCTTCAGAATTTTTGAGTTTTTCTGAATAGGAAAGCTCTGCCCTGGGCTTAATTGGAACAGATTTAGGAACAGGCTTTACCTCATCCTCTATAAAAATATTATAAAGAGAATGTGACTTTATCCTCTCGATGCCCTTGCTATCAAGCACTGTTCCCTTGGGAAGAACAAGCCTGTCATCTATGGTATAGATATTTTCCGAAACCACCATTCCGGGTTCAAGTTTGTTAACAGATATCAGTTTCATAAGCGCCCCTTTGAAACGTTTATAATAATACTATATATAGTGTATCACATTTTCACGAAAGCCGCTTTATTTCTGATGCCGGGCAAGCTTTAATGATCACGTTTTCATATTCTTCAATCTTTGATTCATCTTTATCAAAAAATGCGAGTATGTACTGACCTTCTGTATACTGTATATTGACGTCATGCGCATCAGTTATTTCTTTTATAACCTGTCTATACTGATCTTCATATCCCAAAGGTTTTACAAAAAGTAACTGATACTGTTTTCCCTTCTTTTCCATAAGTTTCATAACATAACATAGCATTCTGACATGAGAAGGGTTGAGTATATTTTCTTTTCCAAGTAAAAGATCCCTTTGCAGTTTTGTCTCAAGAAGCGCTGAATTCTTTTTACCTGATTCCCCATTATCCTTGACATCACTAAGAGCAACAGGACTTATCTCTTTATCATCTAAAAGACCTACAAATATATCTACCAGCAACGGATCAAACTGCGTACCGGCACCATTAACAAACTGCTCTCTTACCTCTTCATCTGTCAGCCTGTTTCTGTACACACGATCAGAAGTCATTGCGTCGTAGCTGTCTGCTATAGCAAGTATTCGTGCAACCAGTGGGATATCAGTATCTGAAAGGCCATCCGGATAACCTTTTCCATCAAATCTCTCATGATGATATCTTATTCCATCCAAAAGATCCTTCACGTCCTCTCCCAAAGCATTCATGATCTCATATCCAATTTCCGTGTGCTTTTTCATCAGGCTATATTCTTCATCATTCAGTTTACCGGGTTTATTGAGGACATTGTCTGCAACCCCTATTTTTCCAATGTCGTGAACAAGTCCCACATAATGAATTGTTAATATATCTTCCTCACTAAAGTCATAGTCCGCTGCCATTTCTCTTGCAAGTCTCTCGGCATATAATCCCACGCGTTCTGAATGTCCACCTGTGTATTCGTCTCTTGCATCGATAGCACTTGCGATAGTCTGTATGGTATTTATAGTCATGGAAATACGGTTCTTTTCAGTATTTCTGTAAAGCTTTATCTCATCATAAAGTGTTTGAATGACAGTTGCTGCCATCAAAAGCAAAAGCCCCGTACATATGCGAACACCAAATGAACTGAACATTCCAAAATGATAGCCTGCAAATTCAATAATTGCCGAGAATATGAAAAATATCATACCTACAGTCGTTATATGATATTCTCTGACTCTTTTTGTTTTGATATCAGTAAAGATGTTGATGATAGAGACAATTGCGCAGACCGCGTTTAATAACTGAGAAACGGCCATTGTCTGATACAGGTCAAATAGTCCTCCCATGGTCAAAAGAATATTTATAATGATCTGACCAAGGACAAGGCCTTCTAATACAAGATATCTCTTATGATATACCCTGTGCTGAACCTCATCAAAATACATACATGACAGAGCTCCTATGAGCTCAACCAGGAAATAGGAAAAATATCTTGATAATGACGGTCTTTGGAAAATGAACTGCCTTAAGGTCGACTCACTAAGAACCCACAGCGTGATGTTCATCATAAGAAGTCCCAGATTTTTTGTTGCTCCAACTCTGAATGAGTTTCCAAAAAACAGTGACGTCACAAATAAAACTGCTCCAAGAGCACAAACTATTATGGCACTGATGTTAACCCAAAGCCCATTTTTTATGACTTTGAACCAAACGTTATTACCATAGCTTATGCTCATCTCATTTACTATTCTGTTTGTTTTAAACTTAACTACTACCCTTATCTCTTTTCCTGAATCAGAAGAATACAAAGTAGTTACAAGATACGCACTGGGGATATAGTAAGACATGTATTCAATGGAATCGGTAGAATACTCACTTCTAAGTTTACCATCCACATACACATAAACATCTTCCATATTGGATCTGACCATAAGGCTCATTCCATTATTAAGGAGCCTTGGCAGTGTATTGATGATCGTTATCTTATCACCATATTCAGAAGGCACGACCCAGGGCAGTTCAATCTTTTCACCTGAATCATCACCGGAGATTGTCCATCCCTGATTAAAGCTATCCGTGTCAAAGGATCCCATATAGGCTTCATCAGCATCTCTTCGGTCAAAAAAAGCAATACCCATGGTAACTATTGTCAGTGCAAGCACAAACAATAGCCCTATGCTGATCAGGTTTTCCAATATTTCACTGGACTTATATCTGAGATTTCTCTTCATCAGTCTGCTCCGATGGTACTTTTGCGTTTTCCCTGATGACCTCGGTCACATTGCGCACCTTGATAAGATACCCTATTGACCATTTCTTGCTGCTCATAAGCTTTGCTATTTCATATCTGTATATCTGACCCTTATATCCATAGGTCTTTACCGGGGTCTTCAAAGTAGTGTTTTCTTTCACATAATCCATAAGCGGTTTTCGAAGAAAGGTATTAAAACGCCCTCCATTACCCGGAATCTTTTTCTCAAGCTCCCATTTATCAAGTTCAGGGAAAAGGACTTTCGCATACTCATTACATCCCATATACTTTAGCTTCCTGCTAAAGATTATGTACCCTGTATTATTTATCTCGTCCTCAAAAATATCCTTGTTATTGTAAACAGAATACACTGATATTCTGATAAGCGGCACCATGATAACAGTTATGGAAAAAGTCAGGAAAATAGGGATAAGTTCAAACTCAAGATGTATAAATTTCTCAACAAGATATACTCCGACAACAAGCATATCCATGAAAAGAATGATATTGACGTTAGTTCTGCTGACTACAGTCTTTCTGCTAAGGGAATACATACAGACAACAATCCCTGCCGTAGTATAAAGTAGTAAAAAAACTAAAAATACTGAGTGCATCGGACCATAAGACTTAATAAGGTAGGCTCCGCCGCCATCTGCATGATATTCTACATTTTTATAGAATATATCAGATTTTCCCACTGTACTTACAGTAAGAAAGATGACAATTTGAACTGCATATAAGATTGAACTTATGAATTTGGGAACAAATATGTGACAGATATTACAAATAATAAGAAAAAGAACTGTTGGAGCAAAAATGCCAATAACATAAGACATAGTATTAGCAAGGATTGCTTCCTCTAGATTCTGCGCAGAATAAAGCGCATAATAACCACCATTACCTACAGCTACTACAGCAATAAGTAATATAAGATTGACATCTATCGCTTTCTCATACGCTACTATGAACAGCAGCATCACAATTGCTATACAGAAACAAACCAGATATATCATGCATACCTCATTTCAATCATGAGTTGACGCGGTTGTATTATCATTTTAGCGATAGTACTTTAATATTATAACATACATCTCTTTAAATGTATGCATAAAGAGTGCATTCGTACTCAAAAAATCACTTGAATATCCATGATACCTATGCTAAACTAATAAAGCTGTGTCAGTTAATTGATTCAGCTCTAAATAAGCCGGCATGTCGGAATGGCAGACGATGCAGACTCAAAATCTGTTGTGGGTAACCACGTGTGGGTTCAAGTCCCACTGCCGGCACTAAAAAAAGACAAAACACTTTACTTATGAGTGTTTTGTCTTCTTTTTTTATCACTATCTTTTTGTATATGCGTAAGTAAGTTGGGATACATAGGGACGGTTCAAATAAATTGATCTATGTTATGAATGCTTTCTCCGATGGAGCAAGCATTCTTTAGTTATCAGATTATCCTTTATAGACCAAATCACATGATGATAAATATACGTATTGGAAGCAATACTTTCATCATAATAAAAGTTTAGATTGCGGCTGAGTACGCCACCATTGACTGAACCTGAGGAAAACGCTTTGGTCTGCGAGCCGACGGTGAGGATGATGGGAACAGTAGATCTTATCTCACCGTCGGATTCAGCATTGTAGCGTTTTCCTCAGAACCCGTCAATGGCAAGCACCTTCGGTGTGGCTGGGGATTATTGCCTCAGGCTCTGACTCCGAGAACAGTAGGGATGGCTGAAATTGAATCAGCTGGAAACTTGGGATATTGAAAACATAAAGATTTACCTGGCTATAGCATGCTGCGAGAGATTTTTCTCGATTTTCATGCCTTGTGCATAGGCTTCTGACATGA
>NZ_ATVR01000031.1 GCF_000420825.1 Butyrivibrio sp. AE2015
TAAGTAATTCTGCTTTTTCAGCTTCAGTATAGTGATGTCTTGAACTCATAATAGTTATGCTCCTAATAATGAAAGGATAACATCCAGATGTGGTCATTAACAATAACACAATTGTCCGAAAACACGGTATTGCCTTCAAAAAAATGTATAAAACAGATTTTGGGCTGTATTTTAAATGGGTATTACCACATGAAAGTGGGTCTAAAGTGAATTGATATGTGTCCACTCTATAGGTAGTAGTTTACGTAGGCAATTGGGCATATACGGTAATTATCCGTCCGCAGCCACCTTTTAACAGGTGGCTCGAGTTTTGAAATCGGCCTATATGCCCATTTGAGTGCTCGTGAAGGGTGGCTGGCCTCGCAAAAAGTTGCTATATGCCCAAAACGTTTTTTTCTATTATATGGATCGTTATACGGACGGAATGTTTTTTATAACAGCGATTTTCTGAGATATAGGATAAGACCTGAATTTCTATCGAAATCCACTTTGATAACCTATCATGACCAGAAACATGACCTAAGTAAAAGAATAATACAGAATAGGTCATGAATTCTGTAATAACAAGGCAATATCATGACAAAAATCATGACCTAGACAGGTGAAAAAAGCTATTTAGGTCATGTTTCTAAGTAATAGCATGTATCCATGCAGGCGTATCCTCGTATGTTACAATAAATCAATTATCACAGTAAAATGAGCATATAGCCCTACACATCCTTGAAAGTAGCCACCCCTACTGTTCTCGGAATTGGATCCCGAGGCATAAAAGCCAGCCACACCGAAGGTGCTTGTCCTTGACAGAGCTGATGGAAACGCTACAATGCTGGATCCGACGGTGAGATAGAATCTACTGTTCCCATCATCCTCACCGTCGGCGAGTGGGAGACGGCGTTTCCATCAGGTTCAGTCAAGGGTGGCGGACACAGCCAATTACTTACGCTTATACAAAGTGACAATCTGTATAGGATACAAGTGAACCTCGAACTAAACTTTCAAAGCAATGATTCCCTCTAAAACTTATAATAAAAAAACACTCTATAAAGGGCGGCTCTATCAAGAGCCCTACCCATTATAGAGTGTTTTCATCAATTCTCAGCTACTTTTTTTACATCAAAGAATGCACTTATAATTCCTACTATAGCTGCTACGATGATCGCTGCTATTGCTACAACTGCACTAGACATATCTGACATGTTCTGGGCGTTGTTAGTGAATGTCATGATAGCGGCCATTCCGTTTATTCTGGTGTTGAGAAGTGTAACTCCTCCAACGAAAAGACAAGCCGGTGCAATAACAGGAAGTACATCTGTCCAGGAAGGAGACACTTTTCCAAGTGTCATCCATCCTACCAAAGCTACAATCGCGATCACAAGTGATGCGATGACTATAGGATTCTTCCCAAGATTTGAAAAATATGCTGTGTTAGCATTTATTATATAAGCTATAAAACCAACGATCGCAAGGATCAATGTTATGCAGCTTGTTACCATTCCTGCGCCAAATTTATTATTCATACTCTGCCTCCTGTCAGTCCTCTTTTTTGCGGGCTGTATTTGCATACAAACCGATTCCACATACTACTACAAGTCCAAATACTATTGAAAGTATTGTAAGAAGGTTGTCATACCATGTTCTTACGCTTTCAAGTCTGGAATTAGAAACAAGTCCATCCATAGCATTTGAATTAGCAATAGCATAGTTCTGCATCTTCATGCAATCCTTCAGGGCCTGCATAAGAGTTGCATCCTTGGAAACATTATCAAGTGTCCAGTAAGAATATGTAGAAGATACTGCATCCATTGTGTTGTCACCGGTATTACATGACATTGTTACACCATTCTGAACAGCCTCTTTTAACACTACATAAGTAGGATCCATGATAAAGTCTTCTGACATAAGTCCATAGAATCCCCATTCCTTATGGAGAATATTCTGTAAAAGACCTGCATGAGCATTAGCTGGTGTTATACCTACACGGTTGAAGGCTGTCATTACACCGAGAACTTTTCCTGTCTCGATAGGAGCCTGAGTTGCTCTAAGTTCCTGCTCGCGAGCCTTCTGCTCTGTCATAAATACTGAAACACCGGTTCTGTTTACTTCTGTATCATTGAATGCAAGGTGCTTTGTAGCTACGATCACACCATATTTCTGAGCTGCAGTTGCTTCAGCAAGTCCAGTGAAGGATGAAAGTACAGGATCCTCAGAATAATACTCATGGTTACGAGCATTGTAAGGAACTCTATGGATGTTGTTTGATATTCCCCACCAAATTGTAAGGTTTGACCAAAGTGAGTAGTTACCCATTACTGAGCCATACTCAGAAGCAAGGTTCTTGTTAAATGTCTGGGCAATAACTGTTGCATTTGCCATAACACCTGCCTTGTAGCCTGCATTCTTATCATTTGCATCAATAGCACAAGGATCATCTGAAGATGTATCTGTGTTAGCATACTGGCTAAGTGGATATGAGTAAATTCCGTTTGCACCATCATTCTGAATTACTTCAGGAGAAGAAATAGAATCAATAGTCTTTGTACTTGTTCCACCAAAACCTGTTCTGATCATTGCTTCTGAAAGAGTGATCTGATCAATTAAAAGATCCCATCTCTCGTCGTTTACATCTGTAACTCCCTTAAGATCAGCAAGCTTAAGTCCGTTATCAGCGCCAAATACTACTGATGATGGATCGCCGTTTGCTGTGATCTCATAAGTATCATTGTCAAGGATTGCCAGCATCTCATCTGTTGCTGTAAGCCCTTCGTAAGTCTTTGGCCAGGTACCTGCCCAGTCATTTCTTGTAAGGTAGGTTACTGTGTCAGGAAGCCAGTTGTTAAGATCCATATCAGAAAGCTGATTTTCTACAGCTGTTCCGTTTTTTGTTGTTGCAAATGTTGATCCGTCAAAGTCTGACAAAGTCCAAACCTTTACGTTTTCTCCATTGCCCTCTGCTGTCATTCCGTCAGCAACTGTTTTTCCCTGGGCTGCAAGCACATTGTTAAGCGCTTCGTGAGCACCATTGCCAACAGTGAAGTAATAATCACCTTCATCAAGGATATAGCATCCTGTTGTTCCTGTTGCGTTTGAAGCTGTGCTGTCCCAGCTGGTCATGTAGTCCATATCTGCTTCGATAGTTACTGTCTCAGATGCGCCAGGCTCTAAAACTTCAGTCTTTCCAAAATCAAGGAGCTGAATAGCTGATTTTTCAATTCCGTGCTCAATATCATACTGAGTATAAGGAAGTGATACATAAAGCTGAACTGCATCTTTTCCGGCTGTGTCACCTGTATTTGTTACAGTAACCTGAGCAGTTACTTTTCTGGCAGCAGTATCAACATCAATGCTGTCGATTGTCTGCTCAAATGTTGTATATGAAAGTCCATAACCAAATGTATATGTTACTTCGTCATCGTAGTTCCATGCACTGCCTGTGCTGCTGCCAACTGTATCATTAGCATTGCCCTGACCAAGAACCACATCAGCGTAACGCGTCTCATAGTACTTGTAACCTGTGTAGATACCCTCTGCCTCAACAAGTGCATCGTTGATATAAAGAGTATCATCAGCATTTGTCCATCTGAGATCACCATAGTTCTGTGCAGCAGGTGAATTTGCAGCTACTACTGCATATGTATCTGTAAGATGTCCAGAAGGGTTAACCTCACCACTTAAGATATCTGCGATTCCATAAAATCCATATCCGCCAGGAAGACCAATCTGAAGGATTGCATCTACACCCTCATTATCCTGAAGCTCCTGCACCTCCATTGCACTTGAGTTATTTAAAAGAACTATTACCTTACCGCCATTTGCATTCTTTGCATCAATAGCAGCCTGGATCAGATCTCTCTCATCATCTGAAAGTCCTAATGGATCAGTCTGACCAAGTTTCTGAGAAGAATCAACACCATCCTGACCAGGTGTGTAGTTCTTGTTCTCACTGCCACTTCTGGCAATTGTAACAATCATTACATTATTTTCTGCAAGAGAATCCTTCCAAGTTGAATCTGTGCCATTTAAAGCTTCCTGTGAAGGCTCTTTGCTTGTAAACTGTGCTCCGATTGCCGGTGCTGTCATAGTATAATATGTTGATGTACCGCCCCAGGTCTCAACTTCTGTCTTAAATGTCTCTTTGAGCTTCTCATACATATCCTGAAGCTGTGTATTTACGACAAATCCCTTAGCTTTTAAAGCTCCAACAAAATCAACTGTGTCAGCATCTGTGCCAACATTTGGTGTGAGGGATGAGCCCATATCGCCGCCTTGTACAGGATAATAGCTTGAAAATCCTAAAAGACTTACTTTCTGAGTTTCATCTGATGAAAGTGGAAGAGCTCCATTGTTTTTCAAAAGGACACTTCCTTCTTCACTCATCCTCTCCCCAACATCTGCAATAGCCTGAACAAGTTCAGTTGTACTACCATAATCTGATGTATATGTGTACATATTTGATGTATCCACATCTCCATCTGTTACGATTTTGGTACTTGATGTACCAAGGAACTTATCTATATCAGTTCTGTGATCATTTACAACAGATGTAGCTGATACAGTAAGTGCCAGAAGTGCTGCTCCAGTGGCTGACATTCCCCTATAGAGCGATATTTTTTTGCCTTTACTCATATTGACCTCCCTTATTTGTTTAACGCTGCGCCTTCTTTTTCCTGACGCTCGCGTATTAACCTGTGATCTTCTTCTATATGACTTTCTACCTTCAAAAAGCTCATAAGAACTACTATTACTGCGTAGCAGATAAGCTCGATACCAAGGTAACAAAGAACAAGCATGTTCTGAACAGAAGCATTCTGGACTGATAAAGTTGCATCATATCCAGCTGCTGTCAAAAATACATTGATAATACCATTTCCAAGTCCTGTCATTCCTACCATGATTGCCCCATAAACAGCCATGGTAAATCCGTCAGATCTGAATCCGTTTTTTGCTTCAAGATGATCAAGTACATCTGCCAAAAGAGCCAGTGTCACATACATTGCCGGTATTGAACCAACACCTTTTAAAATGACACCGATAGTTACGATGATGAAATTATGAACATTTATAAAGCTTACAAGGCCTCCGATAACCGAGATCAAAAGTCCAAGTGTTACGGCTTTTTGTTTGCCAAGCTTATTGGCAATTGGCCATGCAAGGAGCATTCCAACTCCTGTAGGAATTCCGCCTATGGCTCCAAGAAGTCCCATGGCTGTTCCACCATCTATTCCTTCGAAAACCCAGGTGCAGTAATAATTCATGGATCCGTTTTTAACAAGTCCTCCAAACTGGAAAAGAAGGAAATAAAGAATTATTATCCACCAGTATTTTTCTTTAACGCATACTTCGATCTGTTTAGAAAGAGGAATCTTTTTATTTTCTTCCTCAAGTCCATAAGTCTCTTCTGTGATTCTTTCTCTTGTAAAGAAATACTCAATAATGATGCCTATCAAAGTAGAAACACAAAGAACCAGCATAACTACTTTCCAGTTGTTATAACTTGCCGCAGCATCAATTCCGCCATCAGCCTTTGGAACAAACAAGAAGTTCTGTAAAAGTATAGGAACCAGTATGCTGGCGCCTACACCAACTGCTGCTACACCTGCCGCATTTGAGAATGTTGCAAGCTGCCCTCTGTCATCACTGTTTCTGGTTGAAAGAGAAACCAACGCGCTGTGAGCTGTGTAATAAAATGGATAAGCCATTGCGTAGTAGAGATTGTAAGATACCGCTATCCAGATCATCTGAACTACAGGAGAGCTATCCTTGGGAACCATGAAAAGAGTTATAATGGCAACCACTATAAGTGGCATTGACAAAATAAGAAGTGGCCTTGCCTTTCCCTGATTGGTTCTGGTGTTATCCATAACTCTTCCAACAAAGAGGTTTCCTATGATCACAAAAATCACTGACAAAATTGGAAGAAGTCCCGAAAAAGTTCCAAACCTGGCTGTGTCTGTCCACCCTATGACATCGGAATAATACCTGTTTAGATATGAACCGAAAATCGCATTTGATATCAGGGCACAGAATGGTCCGATCAGATATCCAAGTGCTTTTTCATTAAGTTTTACTTCCGGGCTTTTTATTTTCGTTTTTAATACCGGTGATTCAACAATTTCTTTTAACATTTTATCCTCCGCATTTGCTTATAGCTTTGCAGTTGCACTATAACGCCCACTGCCGTATTCTAAAGTCTTTCCGTCTGGAAGTTCCAAAATACACTGGCATCCAACAGGAACTTCAATATCAATGGAAAATACCGAATCCTCTATACGCCATTCGGAGCTTGCCACTCCATAAGAAGTATCTATTTTTGCCTTGGCGTAAGTAAGATTTCCTCCAAGAACAGGCTTAATCCTGAATTTTTTATAGCCGGCGTCCAAAGGTTCAATTCCTGCAACTCTCTTGTATAGGAAATCACCAACAGCTCCTGAAGCATAGTGATTGTAAGAGATCATATTTCCAGTGCCATCATCTCCTATAGGGCACTGTCCATTTTCATCAAGTCCGTCCCATCTCTCCCAGATTGTTGTAGCTCCTGTCCTTACTTCGTATAACCAGCTTGGACATTTTGTATTAAGGAGCATCTTATAGGCCACATCTGCTCTTCCGTTATCCGCAAGAGCAAAAAGAATATATGGAGTTCCCGGAAATCCTGTCCCTATGCAATAATTATTCTTTTCGATAAGCTTAACCAGGTTATCAACTGCTTTTTTCCGGTTTTCTTTCTTAAACATTCCAAACTGTATAGGAAGTACATATGCAGTCTGAAATTCTTCCTTAAGCCTGCCGTTGCCATCAGTGAAAATACACTCATAGGCATCTGCCACATTTTCGGATAATTTTCTATACTCTTTTGCATCCTCTTCATAGCCCAAAATCTCAGCTATCTTTGAGAGAATACTGCTCGTGTTATAAAGACTTGCCGTGGCTGTCCATTTGCTTCTTTTCTGCCACTGTGGCATCTTAGGTGCATCAGGTGCAACCCAGTCTCCAAAATGGAAAATAGAAGGCGTATGCCAGATAAATCTGTTTTTACCAAGGCTAAAGCTTGCTGCCCATCTTCTGCATGCACCAACGTACTTTTTCATCATGTCATAGTTGTCTTTAAGCACACTTATGTCGCCATCTGACATGTATAAAGCCCATGGAACAAGGACACATGCATCTCCCCACCAATCAATTGCCATAGTTGGCATGGTAACAGGGAATCCAAAACCATTTGCAGGAACTGTGTTTGGCAGACCTCCTGTAGGAAGCTGCTCGCTTCTTACATCTCCAAGCCATTTCTTCAAAAATCTTCCTGTATCGAAGTTAAAACAAGCTGTTGTACCAAAGACAGCTATGTCTCCTGTCCAACCCATTCTCTCATCTCTCTGCGGACAATCTGTTGGAATGTCTACAAAGTTTGATTTTGTTGACCATCGTATATTTGACTGGAGTTTATTTATCATCTCATCCGAGCATTCAAAACTTCCTCTGTCAGCCATATCTGAGTAAAGAGCTATTGCCTTGATCTCAAAGTCTTCTCTTTTTACTCCTTTAACTGCTGCATACCTGAATCCCATGTATGTAAATGACGGGCTAAATGTCTGCTCTCCATCACTACAAATATATGTAACTGTTGCTTTTGCACTTCTTAAAAAGCTGGTATTAAGTGTCCCGTCAGGATTAAGGATCTCTGCGTGTCTTATCTCAATGATCTGGCCTTTCTTTGCATTCTTTACTGTGAATCGCACAATTCCTGCAAAGTTCTGACCAAAGTCATATATTATCTCTTCACCTTTTTTATCTTCAGATAAGGGTAAAAATACTTCATGCTCTGTAACAGGTGCTCCACACTCTGCCATTATTTGCGGATTGTATTTTAGCTTTTCTTCTTCGGCATTTCTCCAAGCACTTTCATCAAGCTTTACCGTGCTATCGAAGGTTTCTCCATCATAGAGATCAGCCATTTTAACCTTACCCTGCCTTGTTACAAGCCATGAGGAATCCGTTCCAAACAGATCTGCCTCTCCGTTGTCATAGACAAAATAAAACATTGCTGAAAGGGCTTGTCTGTCTGCTGCAAATCTATTGTTTCTGCTGTAAATAAAGGAGCCAACTGCCCAGCCACCCGATACAGTGAAATCTACATTTATTTCTTTTCCCTGATTAAAAAACTCAGTTACATCATAGGTTTGATACTGCAGTCTCTTTTTATAGGATGTAAATCCAGGAGCAAAATATCTGTTGCCAACTTTTTCTCCATCGAAATACATCTCATACATTCCCATGGCTGTAGCATACACATAGGCCTTTACAACATTTCCTGCTGCCCTTATCTTTTTCCTGAAAGTCATAGGCTCAGGAGATACTTTCTTTTCCGTAAAAGAATAGCTTCCATCAGTAATGAATTTTCCCGGCCACTTGTCTGTCATAAGTCCTGTTGTGAATCTTATTGATGAAAAAGCTTCTTCCCCGGTGTCTGACTTTACTGCCACATCCACAGTATATTCAGAAGAAGGTTTCAGCTTTTCTCCTTCATATGATATTTCTATCTGCTCTGTAGTATCTGTTTCCCACATCGTTTTGCCTGCTTCATCTCTCACTACAATATGACAGTTTGCAATATGCACATTCTGTCCGTCTGATACTACTTTGTAAGAAATGTGAGGATTATGCTCATCAGTAACAATGTTTTTTTCAAGACCTTCAACTGTAAGTCGCGCTATCTCAAACATACTTAGCCTCTTTTCCAAACCTAATCTTGTTACCTTATAATCTCACAAAAAAAAGGAGCAAAACTGTTTTGTCATGTTTTGCTCCTTTTATTACATATTTGGTTTTTGCGTTGGTGTTTATGCACAATATACCACGGATAATAATTGTATATTTTCACCAATCCGATAATATTTTTGTTTTTTGAAATTTGTTTTTTACATTAATCCAAAGCTCTTTAGTATAAGTATCCAGAAGAATATTGTCACAATTGACAAAAGAGTTGAAACAAGGACATATTCTCCGGCAAGATCCGCATCTCCGCCCATGCTCTGAGCCATTGGATAAGAGGCTGCAGCAACAGGAGTTGCAAACATACAAAATACAACAAATAGCTCTGCTCCACTTATTCCGGCTATGGACATAGCAGTCACCATGATACTTGGAATGATAACAAGCTTTAAGGATATTCCTGTGCAAAGTGGAAGTACATCTCTTTTCATGTTTGCTGCATGAAGGCTTCCTCCGAGAACAAAGAGCGACAGCGGTGTTGCCATGCTGTTTAGCTCAGCTATAGGCTTTACAAGGCTTGATGGCATGGTCAAAGGAAGCATATTAAATGCAACACCTGCAATAGCTCCTATAATAAGCGGGTTTTTAAGTATATTTTTCAAAAGTACCAGGAAAGAGACCTTGCCTCCTCTGAAATACTCAAGGATAGCCACCGAAGCTATATTGTACAAAGGAACAATAAATGCGACCATGATGCTGGCCATTACTGCTCCCTCTCTTCCGAATACGCTTTCAGTAAGCGGAATGGCAAAAAGAACAGAATTACTTCTGAAGATCGCCTGCATCACAACTCCGCGCCTTGGGTTTTCTTTTACAAAAAGCGGAACAATGAAAAAGCAGGCAAATATAACTATCAGCGTAGCCACAAATGCAAATGCCACATATCCCGCATTGCTCAGCCTGCCAAAGTCCACATCGTACAGGTTGTTAAACATGATGAACGGGAAAAAAACTTTAAATACAACTCCGTTTAATTCCTTTAAAAAACTCTCTTTTACAGCGCCACTTTTTTTGGCAATCATCCCCAGAAAAATGTACACCATAAAAGGTATTACAGCACTGGTCGCAATTTGCAGATTCTCCATACTCTTCTCCTCTTAGCCTATACCAAATTCCCCGTTTTTTGCCTTAATTCGCAGCTCTTTTCAGATCACTTTCGATCTGTTTTTTAAGGTCCTCAATACTGTCAAACTTCATTTCAGGTCTTAAGAACTCTTTTAATCTTACTGTAAGACCTTTACCATATACATCCTCATCAAAGTCATATATATAAGTCTCAACGCCAACTGCTTCTTTTTCAGAAATTGTCGGCTTCCTGCCAATATTGGTCATGCCCGCATATTCCTTATCATCTATGACCACAATACTTGAATATACTCCAAATGGAGGAAGGAGCTTATTGTTTGGAGGAAGGATATTGACTGTAGGAACTCCAATTGTATGGCCAATATGTCTTCCATGTTCCACAATTCCGCTTATGCTGTACTCTGTGCCGAGAAGTCTTTTTACTTCAGCCATATTGCCGTCTGCGACTTCATTTCTGACTCTGGTAGAGCTAACTTCTGTTCCATCAAGCATGACCTTCTCGATTAGATCAAGCTCAAATCCAAGTTCCTTGCTTAAGTTTCTAAGCAGGTGCTGGTCTCCTCTTCCTTTATCACCAAAAGAAACATCGCTACCCGCAGCGATATACACAGCTTTCAGATCACCGCAGAGAATATCTCTTACAAAATCCTCAGGATCCGTGGCTGCTGTAGCCTCTGTAAGAGGAAATTCAACCAGGATATCAACCCCAAGCTTTTCAAAGGCACGCCTTTTTTCATTTCTGGTAAAAAGCTGTCTGACTGTGTGTCCAACAAAGAACTCCTCAGGTGAAGGTTCAAATGTAAACACACAGGCCTTAAGACCATCCTGCTTCTGCTCAAGAATCTTCCCCAAAAGCTTTTTGTGTCCTAAATGGATACCGTCGAATTTTCCCATTGCTATGGCAGTCTTGTTATTTATATTCAGTTCATCTAGTCTGGTTATTATTTCCAATCAAATCACCACCAATTAAATCATTATTTCTCAAAAAAGAATTTATCGACTTTGAACATTCTTGTTCTCTCATCATATTTATAGATTCCAAAAAATGTTTCGTCTTCCGCATAAACCCTTATCATGTTTCCATCTGTAAACATCTCTTTTTCGAATTCTTTATCATTAACTCCGTTTGGATCTTCATTTAAAATATTGTCTTTTCTGAAGCTGTTTCCATTTTCAAGAAGGACTCTTGCGCTGTCTTTTACATGAATCTTATCCAAATCCCTAAAGATATACTCAGGAGACTGAATTGCCTCTGATAATGTACCATTATCGCGCATCTCCTCCACCTGAGACAGTGTTATAGCTGTTTCCAGATTAAATGCTCCGACTCTTGTTCTTGTAAGGTGCTGCATAGCTGCTCCGCAACCAAGCCTTTGTCCAATATCATGGCAAAGAGTTCTGATGTACGTTCCCTTTGAGCACTTAACCTCAATGGTAAAAATATGATCACTTTCAAGATGAGAATCATCAAGAACTGTTATTGCTCCAATATGGATCTTTCTTGGTTTTCTCTCAACTTCAATTCCCTCTCTTGCAAGCTCATAGAGTTTTTTGCCATCCTGCTTTATAGCGGAATACATTGGAGGAATCTGATCATAATCGCCAACAAAGGCCTGAACAGCCTCATGAAGTTCAGCCTTTGTCACATTTACAGGCTGCTCTCCAAGGATGTTTCCTGACATATCCTGCGTATCAGTTGTAACTCCAAGTCTGCAGACCGCAATATACTCTTTATCATGGTCTGTAAGCATCTCTACAAGTTTTGTACCTGTTCCAAGACATACAACCAGGACACCCACTGCATCAGGATCAAGAGTTCCTGTATGTCCAATCTTTTTTTGCTTAAGAATCCCTCTTAGTTTAGCCACCACGTCATTGGATGTAAAGCCGGGCTCCTTATATATATTTATCAAACCATTATATTTGTTCATGTTCTTATTCTCATTCTTAGTCAAAACAAGCCACAAGACATCTCATATCTTGTGGCTATATTATTATAACTGTTGCTGAATATATTTTGTAATGTTATTTATAACATCATGCTGTGTTCCGTTGACAGTGCAACCTGCAGCTCTCATATGTCCGCCGCCACCAAATATCTTGGCAACCTTTGAAACATCCACACTTCCATCGCTGCGAAGGCTTACTCTGTAAGTCATTGGCTCCTCTTCATACATAAATATTGAGCAACCAACGCCTATTGTAAGTAGCATCTGGTTAACGATTCCATCCATGTCATTGCTGGTAGCGCCGTAAAAATCCATTGTCTGTCTTGAAACAACTGACACAATGCACTTGCCATTCATCAGGAGAATACTCTCAAGAAGCGCTCTACCAAGAATCTGATTCTGAAGATATGTCTTTTCATAGAATACATGGTCTATAAGACTTCCAAAATCAAATCCATATCCGATAAGTTTTGCGGCGATCTCCATAGTTTTAGGAGAAGTGCAGGAATACTTAAATACACCTGTATCTGTCACCATTCCGGTATAAAGAGATTTTGCAATATCTTCATCCATCTTATCAGTATCGATCACAGTATAAACCAGCTCACAGGCACTACTTGCTGTAGGAACTATATAATTCACATTGCCTGTTCCGGGATTACTGATATGATGATCAATATTTACAGTATTTTTAGCTGCATCAAAAAAGGCTTCTGCATTTCCAAGACGATCCTTGCCACAATCAAGGGCAATGAACAAATCGTAACTGTCAACATCTGTTGTGTAATCTTTATTAGCCTTATCTGAATCTTTTATGAATTCAAGTTCAGGTGGAATACTCTCAAGAAAAACATCCACCCTTATATCAGGATAATTCTTGGATAGATAAAGATACATTCCCATGCATGATCCAACACAGTCCCCATCTGGTCTTATGTGACCACTAATACCTACTGTCTTTACGCCTTGCATTAATTCATCTATCTTCATATCTACCTACTCTTTCCTATCAATCTTCGTTATCTTCTTCGTCCTCAAAAGAATCTTCTATCTCTTCTCCGCGGGCTGCTCTTGCTTCATTGTCCTTTGCTGTAACTTCATCAATCTTCCTGGACATATTGATAGCATACTCAATTGAGTCATCCATGATGAATCTGAGTTCAGGAGTATATCTCATATTGAGCTCTTTTGCCAAAGTACTGCGGATATAACCTGAAGCGCTCTTAAGTCCCTCCTGAGTACGAAGTCTGTCCTCTTCATCACCCATTACAGTTACCCAGACCTTACATGTTTTAAGGTCTGGAGCAACTTCAACTTCCATAACGGAGACAAATGGACTGATCCTTGGATCTTTACTATAACGAATGGCCTCTGAAATAACTTTCATTACTTCGCCATTTATTCTTTTATTCTTATTACTGTTTTTTCTCATTGACGAGGTACCTCTACCATCTCATAAGCCTCTACCATATCACCTTCATGCATCTGGTCGAAGCCATCAAATACAAGACCACACTCGAAGCCTTCCTTAACTTCCTTTACATCATCTTTGAATCTCTTAAGTGAAGCAAGGTCGCCTTCAAAGATCTGCTCGCCGTCTCTTGAAATACGAACTTTGCAGTCTTTCTTAATGATACCATCTTTTACGAAGCTACCTGCGATATTACCAATCTTGGAAGCCTTGAATATCTGACGAACTTCTGCATGTCCTGTAACTCTTTCTTCATAGATAGGAGCAAGCATTCCCTTCATAGCATATTCAATCTCTTCGATTGCCTGATAGATAACCTTGTAAAGCTTGATCTCAACACCTTCATGCTCAGCCATGCTCTTTGCTGTAGCATCAGGACGAACGTCAAATCCGATGATGATAGCGTTAGATGCAGCAGCAAGTGTTACATCTGACTCATTGATGGCACCAACACCACCATGGATAACCTTAACAACAACTTCATCATTAGAGAGCTTAAGAAGACTCTGTTTAAGGGCTTCTACGCTACCCTGAACGTCAGCCTTGATGATAATATCAAGTTCCTGAAGTCTTCCTTCCTCAATCTTAGAGTAAAGATCATCAAGAGACATCTTAGCCTTTGTCTCTTCAATAAGGTCTTTCTTGTGCTGCTGAAGGTATGTATTTGCATACTGCTTAGCCTGTTTGTCAGTCTCATGTCCAAGGAATACTTCACCTGCGTTAGGAACATCAGAAAGACCAAGGATCTCAACAGGCTGTGAAGGACGAGCTTCTTTAAGCTTGTTGCCCTTATCATCAACCATGGCACGAACCTTACCTGAGCTTGCGCCTGCAGAAATGAAGTCACCAACATGAAGTGTTCCCTTCTGAACAAGAACGTTTGCAACAGGACCGCGTCCCTTATCAAGTCTTGCCTCAAGAACAAGTCCTCTGGCCATTCTGTCAGGATTAGCCTTAAGCTCTAAGATATCAGCTGTAAGGATGATTGTTTCAAGAAGGTCTTCAATACCTTCACCAGATTTAGCTGATACAGGAACAAACTCTGTTGTTCCGCCCCAGTCTGTAGAGATAAGACCATACTCTGTCATTTCCTGTTTAACTTTATCAATATTTGCATTTGGCTTATCAATCTTGTTGACAGCTACGATGATTTCAACTTCAGCTGCCTTAGCATGGTTGATAGCTTCTACTGTCTGAGGCATTACACCGTCATCAGCAGCTACTACAAGTACTGCGATATCTGTAGAATTAGCACCGCGCATACGCATTGCTGTGAACGCTTCATGACCAGGTGTATCAAGGAATGTTATCTTCTGATCATTTACAGATACTGTATAAGCACCGATTCTCTGAGTAATACCGCCGGCCTCTCTGTCAGTAACGCTTGTCTTACGGATTGCATCAAGAAGTGATGTTTTACCGTGGTCAACGTGACCCATTACGCAGACAACAGGTGGTCTCTTCTTAAGTGTCTCAGGTGCATCCTCATCCTCTTTAAGAAGTTCTTCAATAACGTCTACAGGAACTTCTTTCTCGCAGATGATATCGTACTCAATCGCTATATTCTCAGCCTCTTCATAAGTAAGCTCTGTATTTACAGTAGAAACCTGTCCAGCCATAAAGAGCTTCTTGATGATAACTGAAGGCTGCATCTTCATCTTCTCAGCAAGATCCTTGATAGAAACCTTCTCAGGAATAGAAATAACCTTGATCTGCTCTTCAGGTTCCTCTACCTTCTTAACTTCAGGCTTGATGAATCTGCCAACTCTCTTGCTTCTTGGCATCATCTCTTCCTGCTCATAAGCAAGATCCTTCTTATTTCTCTTATCTTTTTCCTGACCAATACGGCGTCTTTCTTCGTCTCTGTGGCTTCCGCCGTCCTTTACAGGAGCTGCATCAGCAAATGAGCCTCTCTGGTTCTTATCGAACTTGTTATTTCTATCGTTTCTGTCATTTCTGTCGTTACGATCATTTCTTCCGCCGAACTTGCCACCAGGCTGTCCACCGTTCATCTGACCATCACGGCCACCGCGCTGACCGAATCCGCCCTGATTGTTATCTCTGCGGAATCCGCCATTCTGTCCATTATTTCTATTCTGGAAGCCGTTTCTGTCGCCTCTCTCGTTTCTTCCGGAATTATTTCTGTTGTCTCTGTTATTATCTCTGTTGTTGTCTCTATTATTGTCTCTGTTATCCCTGTTATCTCTAGGTCTCTCGTTCTGAACAGGTGCAGCATTTTCTCTCTTAGGAGCTTCACTGCGAACAGGTGCTGCCTGCTGAACAGGCTGCTCTTTAACAACTTTATTCTCCTGAACTTCAGGTGCAACTTCCTTTTTAGGAGCTGGCTTTGGAGCAACGCTCTTATTTACAGGAGTGTTATAGCTCTCAAGCTGTGAAGGAGCAGTTAATGGCTTAATTGGATGGTATACGTTCTGAGACTGTGCAAAAGTGCCTCTTCTGTTATTACCATTATTCTGGTTATTGCCATAACCGCCTCTGTTATCACGGCGCTGATTATTGTTGTTATTGTTATTCTGAGCACCGTTATTGTTTCCACCCTGGTTATTGTGATAGCCACCCATTTTTGAGTTGCCTGCATTTGTAACCATGATGATCTTCTTCTTTTTCTTTGGCGCATCAGCATCTGCCTTAGGCGCCTCAGCCTTTGGAGCTTCTGTTTTAACAGGTGCCTTTTTCTCTTCTGTCTTGGCCTCATCTGCTTTTTTAGATGAACCCTTGAAGTGATTTCTGGCTACCTCCGCATCAGCCTCTTCTATTGAACTGTTCGAACGTTTTGCCTCTATGCCTTTCTCCTGCAAAACACTTATCAGCTCCTTTGCGTCGCATCCAAGCTCATTTGCAAGTTCGGATATTTTAATCTTTGCCATTCACATTTCCTCCGTACTTTTTTCTGAAAGTAAGTTCTTTATGAGCGTCTTGGCAAATCCCGCATCAGTAATAGCCAAACTCGTTCGAACGTCCTTACCTATTGCATGTCCCAACTCATCCATGTTTCCATAGAAATATATCGGAACTTTA
The DNA here is from genome assembly GCF_000420825.1 of Butyrivibrio sp. AE2015. Classification (GTDB taxonomy): domain Bacteria; phylum Bacillota; class Clostridia; order Lachnospirales; family Lachnospiraceae; genus Butyrivibrio. The sequence continues at coordinate 16,312 of NZ_ATVR01000031.1, forward strand.
TAATAACTACATTTATCACTAAATTCTTTTTTGGTATTGTCTGAGGCATCATTGCTTACAATAACCATGACAGCTGTCTTTTTCCGGATTGCTTCCAAAACAGCAAATTCACCGCTCTTTAGCTTACCGGCTCTCTGACACAGCCCCAGCGTACCAAGTAACTTTTCTTTAGAATCCAATCTCGCTTAACTCCTTTTTAAGCTTTTGAAGCTCGTCTTCAGGAACAGGTGATTTAAGAGATCTCTCAAGGCCCTTATTCTTAAATGCTTTTTTCAGACATTCCTCTGATCTGCACAGATAAGCACCTCTGCCATTAGCCTTTCCGGTGAAATCAATCTTTACTTCACCTTCAGGAGACTTGATGACTCTGATCATCTCCTTCTTTTCCTTCATCTCCATGCATCCAACGCACTTTCTCATCGGAATCTTTTTCTGCATATTATTCCTCTACTTCAGAATCGGAAGCTTCTACTTCGCCTTCCTCATACTCGCCTTCTTCGTACTCATCATAATCTTCATCATCAAGATAATCTTCCATACGGAATCCAGGAGCATCCTTAGCCTGTGTCTCGCTCTTGATATCGATCTTGTATCCTGTAAGTCTTGCAGCAAGTCTTGCATTCTGACCTTCCTTACCAATTGCAAGTGAGAGCTGGTAATCAGGAACAACTACCTTTGCACTCTTCTCATCAGGATCAGCGAATACTGCCACGATCTTAGCTGGTGAAAGAGCATTCTGGATAAGATTTCCAGGATTCTCATCCCAGTTGATGACATCAATCTTTTCACCGTTAAGCTCATCTACGATAAGGTTAACTCTTGCACCATTTACACCTACGCATGCACCAACAGCATCTACGTTAGGGTTATTAGAATAAACTGCGATCTTTGTACGGCTTCCTGCTTCTCTTGCTATTGACTTGATCTCTACAGTTCCGTCCTGGATCTCAGCAACTTCCTGCTCAAAAAGTCTCTTTACAAGATCAGGGTGAGTTCTTGATACAAGAATTCTTGGTCCCTTTGATCCGTTCTTAACTTCAAGTACGTATACTCTGATACGTGATGTTGGTCTGTATACTTCACCCTTAACCTGTTCGTTCTCGTTAAGAATTGCATCTGCACGACCAAGATTGATGCTTACATTTCTTCCAATGAATCTCTGAACAACACCTGTTACAATGTCATGTTCTTTCTCAAAGTACTCATTGTAGATAGCGCCGCGCTCTTCCTCACGGATCTTCTGAAGGATAACGTTCTTGGCGTTCTGAGTAGCGATACGGCCGAACTCCTTAGAATTAAGAGGAACTGCAACTATATCACCAATCTTTGCCTTTTTTGTTATCTTCTTTGCATCATCAAGGCAGATCTCAATCTGTGGATCCATAACATCGTCTGCAAGCTCGACTACTTCTTTATCGGCATAGCATTTGAAGTCGCAATTGTTTCTGTCTACCTCTACTCTGATATTTTCAGCCTTGCCAAAGTTGTTCTTGCAGGCTGTGATAAGTGAATTCTCAATTGCATCGAACAGAGAATCTTTGCTGATGTTCTTCTCCTTTTCTAAAAGGTCAAGGGCATCCATTAATTCTTTACTCATCGTAATCTCCTTTTTCCGCCTGGATTAAAAATCCAGTGCAAGCTTAATCACTGATATCTCTTTTCTGGAAAAAATCTCATCTTTATCATTTATTGTCACGGTAACACTGTCGCTGTCATAACCTTTAAGTGTACCGGCAAACTCTTTTACACCATCACGTGCTTTAAAAAGTTTGAGTTCAACATCCTGTCCAAGGCTGTTCTCAAAGTGTCTGTCCTTTTTGAGCTGTCTGCCAAGTCCCGGACTTGAAACCTCCAAAGTATAAGCATCCTCAATAAAGTCATCTGCATCAAGAGCATCTGAAAGTGCATGACTTACATCAACGCATTTATTGATGTCAACGCCGCCCTCTCTGTCGATATAAGCTCTAAGGTACCATTCACCGGCTTCCTTAACATACTCTACATCGTAGATGCTGACTTCATTTGCCTTAGCAATAGGTACAAGCATTTCTTCTACTTTTGCTTCGATCTCGTTTTTCTTCATTCATTTTCCTCTTTGCATGCCATGGTACAACCCGATGGTTACCATGCGCATTATTACATAAAGAAAGTGGGCTTTCTTCAAGCCCACTTAACAATTACCATGTTGACCATATCACAAAAGCGGCATTTCGTCAAGGATATGCACAAAAATTCCCAGGTTGCAAAGCAATCTGGGATTCGGGTTGGGCTGTTATTAACAGTCAGTACCTCGTAGCGGAATCGAACCGCTGATTCTGCCGTGAGAGGGCAGCGTCTTAACCGCTTGACCAACGAGGCTTATCAGTTTGTTTTGTCGCCGCCGTATCGCGGCGACTTGTTTATAATATCTTATTGCAAATAAAAATGCAAGCACTTTTTTAAAAAAAATTTAAAAATCGTTATACCGATGATTTGTTAACTATTTACTTTAAGGGTTAACTATGTTTCTCTTCTGGCCCTTTTGCCAGGCTACTACGTTCTCCTTCACCTCTTCAAGGCATCTCTTTCTTGCCTCAGTACTTGCCCATGCCATGTGAGGAGTCACAAATAGTTTTCCGCTGTCCTGTATCTTAAGAAGTGGAGAATCTTTTGCCATGGGTTCAGGACTTAATACATCAAGACCTGCTGCAGCAATCTTACCCTCTGTAAGAGCATCATAAAGATCCTGCTCACTTACCACTGCACCTCTGGCTACATTTATGAGGATAGCGTTTTTCTTCATCTTATCAAAAGCATTTTTATCGAAAAGATTTCTGGTTCTGTCTGTAAGCGGGCAATGCAATGATATAACGTCTGAACGGGATAAGAGTTCATCAAACTCAACTCTCTCATAATCTGTACATGTGCTCTTTCCGGAAGCAGAATAAAAAATAACCCTTGCTCCAAAGGCAGTTGCTATCTCAGCAACCTTTCTGCCGATGTTTCCCATTCCTACTATTCCATAGGTTTTTCCATCAAGTTCATTAAAAGGGATGTCAAGGCAGCAAAAATGAGACTGGTTAGCATATTTTCCGCTCTTAACGAACTCATCATAGTGTCTTGAGTTCTCCATCAGATAAAAAAGAAGTGAAAAAGTATGCTGTGCTACTGACATAGTTGAATAGCCAACCACGTTAGCTACCTTTACACCATGCCTGTTGCAGGCTTCAATATTGGCATTATCAAATCCTGTAGCAAATTCACAGATAAGTTCAAGATCCGGAGCCGCATCAAGAATCTTGTCTGATATTGCACTTTTATTGATCATAAGCACCTTGGCATCTGCAAGTCTTTCTGCCGCATTGTCATCTGTTATCTTATCATCGTAATAGGTACACTCTCCAAGTTCATCAAAGAGTGTATAATCCATATCTGATCCCACGCTGTCTGTATCTGCTACAACAATTTTCATATCTGCTCTTCTCCTCAATTTATGATTATTGATAAAAGAACCTAAGATCAATAAATCTTAGGTTCACCTAAAAAGTACCCTTGAGCAAGGTCAATTTTCATACTCTTAAAGAAATTAAGTTCTCCCTGAGTCTCAATTCCTTCTGCAAGAATAATAATATCTCTCGCTCTTAGTTCCTCAATTATTTCTTTTACAATATGCTGCTTGTTAAAATCCTTATCCACACCGGATACAAATTTCCTATCGATCTTAACAAGATCAGGTCTGTAAAAATCAAGACACTCTTTATCTATGTTAGTTCCGGTACCAAAATCGTCAATTGCCACTAATGGAGTAGCACCTTCTATATTAAAGGCAACTTTCTTCATTTCCCAGGCATATTTTTCGAGCTTGGTATATTCAAGCATTTCATACACCAGACGATTCATCATTTTTTCACCACCAAGTGCTGCAACCTGTTTGGTCTGTTCTATCCTCATGCACACTGACGGAAAAGAATTCATGAAAAGCTTACCTTCAAGCCCCGCCTCCATGAAATGCTTTGTTCCATAATAGTTTGTTATTTCCTCTATCTGAAAGAGCCTGTCCATACCTGCTACAGCCTTGATAAACTCAACAGGTGTGAAAGGCTGTGGTCGCATCAGTGCCTCATAACCATAGATCGAATTATCCGAAATCCTAAAAATTGGTTGATACGCAAATTTAATCTCTTGTGGATTATCCAGCAGATACTCAACCGTAACTTCCTTGTTATTCATTAAAACCCTTTTCTAAAAATAAAACCCTTTTCACTCAAAATAAACAAAACATTAGAAATATATCAGTTTTTTTAAATTAATTCAAGCACAATTTATTTCAATGAAAAAACTTCCCATTTCAGGGCAATTACCCCTAGTGAGAAGTTCTTAAAATCACTTATTGTTCAGTTATTTTGCCAAGCATTTCTGCAAACAAACTGATATAACACAGACTTATAAGACACCCACCGAGAATATCAGTAAACCAGTGAACACCACAGACAAGCCTTCCAATTACAGTAAGTGCGATGATCAAAAGGCATACAATCTTACATACTTTTACAATCTTCTCGTTTTTCAGATATTTAGGAAGGACATACATCAAAGTTCCAAATATTGTAACGATAAGCATTGTATGTGAAGATGGAAAAGAAGCCTCAACATGTTCAGCACCTTCTTCAATTATAGGTCTGTAGTTCACAATGACTTTTTCAAAAAAAGCATATGTGACAAGAACAACAGCATAGAGCCCGCCAAGGCAGAGAATTTCTCTGTCAACCTTAGCTATGCTCTTTTCCTTGATGAGCTGGATCATTCCAAGGCAAGCAAAAGCTGCAACAACTAAAATCGCAAGAACTCCAAAAAGTTCTGTAAGCTTATACCATACCATGTTGATTCCAAAAAACTCATGGATAAAGCCGTTGATATGAGAAAGACCTATAGAAGTATCCTCAGGACCTATAGCTGCTACATCAACTCTTTTCACCAAAAAGATCAGAACAAGAAAAGCGCCAAACATGATCCTGGCAAACATATTGCCCTTCTTTACCATATTGTCATTTGTTTCCATTATTTTTCTCCTCCTCGTCATTTTCTACTATAATATCCTGTTTATATTACAGTGAAATGACTCTTAAATTACAGTTTTGTAATTATCCCTTCATAAGATCAAAAATACTGATCTGATTGGAATCAGGTATATCGCCCAAAAGTCCCATATCAGCCATCTTTTCAAGTACAGTCTGTGGGCACTTGGTCCTGGCCTTAAAGTCATCCTTAGATAAGAATGGGCCATCTTTTGCAGCTTCAACTATCTGATCGGCAGCTTTTTCACCCATACCATCGATACTTGTAAGTGCAGGCATTATCTTATCTCCGATAACTTGGAAGTCCCTGGACTTAACCTTAAAAATATCTATAGGAAGGAATTCGATCCCACGCTCGTACATTTCCTCTACAAGCCTCATATCGCCATACTCAGCCTGCTGTGCATTTGTGAGTTCATCCTTCTTATTGTTGTACTCACGCATGATAGCTCTTAAGTGATTTTCACCCTGGCACATATGCTCGTAGTTAAATGCCTTTGCTCTGATACTAAACCAGGCAGCATAGAAAGCCTGTGGAACATATACTTTGAAATATGCGATTCTCCAGGCCATCATAACGTAAGCTGCGGCATGGGCCTTAGGGAACATGTATTTAATCTTTTCGCAGGACCAGATATACCAGTCAGGAACACCGTGGTCTGTCATATCCTTCTTCCAGTCAGCCCAGTTGCTTTCTTTTCCCTTGGCAACCTTTCCTTTACGAACAGCTTCCATGATCTTGAAGGATTCTGACTTATCAAGTCCCTTCTGGATCAGGTAGATCATAATATCATCTCGACAACAGATACAGGTATCAATAGTTGCCTTACCTTCCTGAATAAGAGTCTGCGCATTACCAAGCCAAACGTCAGTACCGTGTGACAGACCTGAAATTCTTATAAGGTGGGACAATGATGATGGTCCTGCATCGATAACCATCTGCATGGCAAAGTCTGTACCAAACTCAGGAAGTCCAAGGCATCCAAGCTTTGTTCCACCAATCTGATCAGGAGTGATATTAAGAGCCGTAGTGTTCATGAAAAGGCTCATAACATTTTTGTCATCAAGTGGCACAGTCTTTGGGTCAAGCCCCGTACAATCCTGCAGGAATCTGATCATGGTAGGATCATCGTGTCCGAGAATATCAAGCTTTAACAGGTTGTGGTCAATGGAGTGATAATCATAATGAGTCGTAATGGTCGCAGTTGTCATATCATTAGCCGGATGCTGCACAGGACAGAAAGAGTTAATATCCTCACCCACAGGCAAAACTATGATTCCGCCCGGATGCTGACCTGTTCCTCGTCTTATACCGGTACAACCCTGAACAATTCTGTTGATCTCACATTTTCTCTTGCTGGCTCCGATTCCGTCGTAATATTTTTTTACAAAACCATAAGCCGTCTTATCCGCAAGGGAAGCTATTGTTCCCGCTCTGAAAGTCTGTCCGTAACCAAAAATAACTTCAGTATACTTATGAGCCTTAGACTGATACTCACCAGAGAAGTTAAGGTCAATATCAGGCTCCTTATCACCCTTAAATCCAAGGAACGTCTCGAAAGGAATATCGAATCCATCCTTGTTCATCATAGCTCCGCACTTAGGGCATCTCTTATCAGGCATATCGCAGCCCGAATTACCACCATACTTAAGTACTTCCTCGGAATCAAAGTCACTGTATTTACACTTAGGGCACACATAGTGCGGGCTAAGTGAATTAACTTCCGTGATACCTGATGTAAATGCGACAAAGGAGGAACCTACAGATCCTCGAGAGCCAACCAGGTATCCATCTTCATTTGACTTCCAAACAAGCTTCTGGGCGATGATATACATAACCGCGAAACCATTCTTTATAATTGAGTTAAGCTCTCTCTCAAGTCGCTCCTGAACTATTTCAGGAAGGTTTTCTCCATAGATTTCATGAGCCTTGTCGTAACAGATCTTAGTAAGGATCTCATCACTGTTTTCAATGACAGGGGCACACTTATCAGGTCTTACCGGTGATATGCTCTCGCACATATCAAGGATTTTCCTGGTATTATCTATAACAATTTCTTTTGCCTTATCGCCACCGAGATAGTCAAATTCCTCCATCATCTCGTCAGTAGTCCTTAGGAAAAGAGGTGCAGGCTCTTCATCATTCATACCCTTTCCGGCCATGATGATCGTTCTGTATATCTCATCCTCAGGATTTAAGAAATGAGCGTCGCAGGTAGCAACAACAGGTTTGTTGAACTGCTCGCCGAGCTTAACTATTTCTTTGTTGATCTCTCTTATGTCGTCATCACTGTTGATGTCTTCATATCGCTCTGAATCCACCATGAAATGGTTGTTACCCACAGGCTGGATCTCAAGATAATCATAGAAATCCACAATTCTTGCTATTTCTTCCGGAGGTCTCCCCTCTACTACTGCACCGTAAAGCTCTCCGGCACAGCATGCACTTCCTATGATAAGTCCCTCTCTGTGTTTTAAAAGCTCGCTCTTTGGAATAAGAGGAAATCTTCTAAAGTAGTCAATATGGGACTCACTTACAAGGGTATAAAGGTTAACTCTTCCCAATGTATTCTTGGCAAGGATAATACAGTGATTGGGACGAAGATGTCTTATCATTTCCTTGGTTGGCTTTCCAAGAACATTTACATCGGTAAGAGTTGCTGCCTTTTGTTCCTCAAGCATTGGAAGGAACTTGTTAAAAATAAGCGCAGTACACTCAGCATCATCAACAGCTCTGTGGTGATGCTCAAGCACAACTCCCAAAGTTTTGGCAACGGCATCAAGTGTATGCTTAGCCTGAAGCGGGAAGAAATATCTTGACAACCATAAAGTATCAACAGTTGTATAATCAGCAGGAATGCCAAGTTCAAGGCAGTTCTGATTTATAAAGCTTATATCAAATCCAACGTTATGTCCTACTAGGACTGCATCCTTGCAAAACTCCACAAACTTAGGAATGATTACTTCCCTTGTGGGAGCATCCATTACCATTTCATCAGTTATACTTGTAAGCTTCTCAATTCTGTAAGGAATTGGCACCTGAGGATTTATGAATTCAGAGAATCTCTCAATTATCTCCCCATTTCTTACCTTTACGGCACCAATTTCAATGATCTTATTTTTTATAGGAGAAAAACCTGTGGTCTCAATATCGAATACAACAAAGGTTGTATCTCGAAGTGGCTGTCCCTTGTCATTTACAACAATTTCTTTAAGGTCATCAACAAGATATGCCTCTACTCCCAGGATCAGTTTAAAGAAATCCTGTCTCTCGATAGGTGGCTCACCGGCTTCTTTTCTCCTCTTTTTCTCATCGTTAAAGAGGTCTTCCCAGACATGGTTTGCATCTGTAAGAGCCTGAACAACGCCGTGGTCTGTTATGGCAATACCTGGCATTCCCCATTTATAGGCTTGTTTAACTATATCCTTAACTTCAGAAACGCCATCCATATCACTCATCTTGGTATGGCAATGAAGTTCTACTCTTTTTACTTCTGCCCTGTCTACTCTCTTCGTAGTAAAATCAGGAATCTTTTTTACTCCCACAATAGACTGTAGAGACAGCTCATGATCGAACTTATCAACAGCAGCGATACCTTTGATCTTAAGGAAAGCTCCGGGTTTAATATCCTTTGTGATATCAGGAACATCCTCTGTCTTTACAAACATCTTTACAGTGATAGAGTCTGTAAAATCAGTTATGTCAAAGATCATGATACTCTTTTCATTTCTGATATCTCTCTGATCATAAGCTGTTACTTTACCGTGAACTGTAACTTCGCCAAGCTCTCCTATTAGCTCAGAAAGCTTCATTGTTTCATCATCAAAGTCTCGTCCAAATACAACATCAGGATTATCACTTCGTTTGTAGCTTCCGCCAAAGTCTCTCTTTGGAGTCCACTTGCCTTTTGAAAATCCAGCCTTTGTCCCTTCTGCTGCACTCTTTTGAGGTTCCTCATTTTTCTGGGCTTTTTCTTCAGCAGCCTTTTCTGCCTTCTTCTCAGCAGCCTGCTTTTTCTTTTCTTCAGACTTCTGTTCAAAGTCCTCAAGCTTCTTGGCCATTTTAACTGATTCATCAGTATAATCAGGCTCTTTTGTCTCCTTCTCTGTATCTACAAATTCAGGAGAAATAGCCACAGAAAGACCGCATCTCTCATTTACGATCTTGGATAAAACCCTTATAAGATCCGGAGCTTTTTTCTTGCCAACTACACTGTTTTCAAGCTGGATAACCACATTTCCGTCATCCGGGTATTCAAAATTGGCAGCACGAAAAAGACTATACTCCATATGGTCATAGTCTTTTAACTCCATCTCTATGCTCTCTCTGTAGATATCAAAAAGATTCTGTGGTGTATACTGAGCAGACAGGCTGAACTTCTCATAGATTTTGATAGTCAGATCCTGTCCGTTAAATAACTGCTTTTTTATACCAGTTTCAGTCTTGTAAATATCTGCCTTGTCAATAAGGGCATTACTGGATATATATATTCTGATAAAATCCTGTTTTCTCGTAGTTGAGACCTTAACAACCTCAGTCTGTTCCATAATCTCCTGAGTGCGGTCATCAAGCTTAAGGCCAGGAAAAACCTCGAAAAACTTCTTCCCCATTAAAACTCCTAAATAAAACTACCTCGCCAGATTCTCACTTCCACCTGTCTAATTCATCTTTTAAAACTGCAAGCAACTGGTCTTCAGGCACTTTTTTGATGATCTCGCCTCGCTTGATAAGAAGGCCTTCTCCGTCTCCGCCTGCAATTCCTATATCAGCCTCTTTTGCTTCTCCGGGGCCGTTTACTGCACATCCCATAACTGCAACCTTGATGTTAAGAGGATACTTCTGGACCATTGTCTCTACCTGATTAGCAAGACCAATAAGATCAATCCTTGTTCTTCCACAGGTTGGGCAGGATACAACTTCAATTCCGCCCTTTCTGATATCAAGAGTTCTGAGGATCATTTTAGCTGTCTTTATCTCTTCTACAGGATCGCCTGAAAGAGAAACCCTGATAGTATCTCCAATGCCTTCATTTAAGATAATTCCAAGTCCTACAGAAGACTTGATATTACCACCATAAACAGTTCCAGCCTCTGTAATGCCTACATGCAGAGGATACTTGCACTGTTTTGCAAGAAGTTCATGTGCCTTTACGCAGAGCATAACGTTAGATGACTTGATGCTGACTACCATGTTATCGTAGCCAAGATCTTCGATGATACCAACCTTATCAATAGCACTTTCAACAAGTCCTTCAGCAGTTACACCATGGTACTTCTCAACAAGATTCTTCTCAAGAGATCCGCTGTTAACGCCTACACGAATAGGAATATTTCTCTCTTTTGCACAGGATACTACTGCTGCAATCCTGTCCTTTGATCCAATATTTCCGGGATTTATTCTGATCTTGTCAGCACCATTTTCCATAGCAGCTATAGCCATCTTATAATCAAAATGTATATCTGCAACAAGTGGTATGTGTATCTGCTTCTTTATCTCTCCAAGAGCCTTAGCTGCCTCAATATTAGGAACTGTGCATCTGATAATATCGCAGCCTGCTTCTTCAAGTCTTTTTATCTGAGCAACCGTTCCCCCTACATCCTCAGTCCTTGTATTAGTCATGGACTGAATAAGGATTGGGTTTCCACCACCGATCACTCTGTCTCCTATATGTACAACCTTTGTATTATCTCTATATGCCATAGATTTTCCTCTCTTTACCTTGTAAACTTTGTTATATCATTGAAAAGTACGAATACCATAAGTCCTAAAAGTGCAACCATACCGATCATGTGCACAAAACCTTCTTTTTCAGGAGGGACGGGTTTTCCAAAGATAACCTCAATAAACTGGAACACAAGTCTTCCACCATCAAGAGCAGGAAGTGGCAAAAGGTTCATAACTCCCAGATTGACGGACAAAAGAACTGTCAATGACATCATGGTAAGGATCACCGCTGAAATACCAAAAGGCCTAACCTCCTCATAGGCATCATCAACTATCTTTACCATTCCAACAGGTCCTGACACATCGTCTGCCGAAAGTCTGCCCTTTATCAAAAGAGCAAGGCTCCTGTATGTGGTCTTGAAATAATAGCGCACCTCATACCAGGCATATTTCAAAGCTGCAGCACCTTTTATCTCTCCATATTCTCCAAGGTAAACGCCCATATAGTATCTGCCGGCTTCTTCACTGTACTTAGGAACAAGAGTAGTCTCATGTCTTACGCCATCTCTCTCATAAACAATATCCATAGGAGAGCCTTCGGCAAACTGAGAGATCAGTGTAACTTCTCCTGCCATATATACCTTTTCACCATCGACACTTATGATCTTATCTCCAGCCAATAGTCCGGCCTCAGCTGCAGCAGAATCCTCAGTCAGCTGATTTATAACAGGGAAATTCCAGGCAGAAAAGCTTACAAGAATCACTGCGAGTAAATAAGCTATGATAAAGTTCGCAAAAGGTCCGGCAAAAAGAGTTGCTATTCTGCGCCAAACCGGTGCATTTAAAAAAGAATGCTCATCATAGGTCTCATTTTCTTCTGCAACGGGATCCATCCCATCAAATACACAGGCGCCACCAATAGGTAATAGCTTTATGCTGTAAAGAGTCTCACCCTTTTGCTTTTTCCACAGAGTAGGTCCCATTCCAACAAAAAACTCATTAACTCTGATTCCACCTGCCTTGGCTATTATAAAATGGCCAAATTCATGAGATGTAACAAGTACTCCGAAGATTATAAAGAATATAATAATGCTGATTATCATATGTTATATTTTCCTCCAAGAAACTCATAGGTCTCTTTTTCTGCCAAAAGAATCGCATCAACATCAGGATTATCAACCCTTTTATGATGCTCCATTGCCTCTTCGATCATGTCATATATCTCAAGGTATCGTATATCACCTTTTAAGAATCTGCGAACTGCCATTTCATTGGCAGCATTGAATACTGTTGGCATACTTCCGCCTGCATAAGCAGCATCAAAAGCAAGCTTAAGCCCCCTGAATGTTTCTATGTCAGGTTTTTCAAAAGTTAGGCTTCCAAGTTCAAACAGATCAAGTCTCTTTTCAGCCATCGGTCTTCTGTCCGGGTAGAAAAGTGCATACTGAATAGGAAGCTTCATATCAGGCACACCAAGCTGAGCAATAACAGCTCCATCTACGTACTGAACAGCACTGTGAACAATACTCTGTGGATGAACAAGCACCTGTATATTATCAAGACTCACATCAAAAAGCCATCTGGCCTCCATTACTTCAAGTCCCTTATTGACAAGTGATGAAGAGTCAATAGTTACCTTAGGTCCCATATCCCAGTTAGGATGCTTAAGGGCATCTGCGGCAGTCATATTCTCAAGTTCGGCCTTTTTCTTTCCTCTGAAAGGACCGCCGCTGGCAGTCAAAAGAATTTTCTCAACCTTGTCCTTGGGTTCTCCGTTAAGTGACTGGAAAATAGCGCTATGCTCACTATCTACAGGAAGAATATTTACTCCCATCTTTGCAGCAAGCGGCATTATGATATGTCCTGCGCAAACAAGAGTCTCTTTGTTGGCAAGCGCAATATCTTTTCCACTCTCTATAGCTTTGATAGTTGGTCTTATTCCAATCATTCCTACTACAGCAGTAAGAACTGTGTCAGCCTCAGGTACGGATACGATTTCAAGTAATCCTTCCATACCGCTGTATACTTCTATGTCAATGTCAGAAAGTCTCTGCTTCAGATCTTTTGCAGCGTTTTCATCAAACATGCAAACATATTTGGGTTTAAACTCTCTGACCTGTTTTTCCACCATCTCGACTCTGGTGTTTGCAGCAAGACCGACTACTTCCAGTTCTTTGCTGTTATTTCTTACAACATCCAAAGTCTGTGTTCCAATGGAACCTGTACTTCCAAGTAAAACTATCTTTCTCATTTTTTCTCCTCAAATAACGAAGCAATTTACATTTATAAAAATATATACGCCGTATTAGAATATTTCACTAATACAGCGCTTATTATACGAATATTGATTAAAAATGTGAAATCATAACTACTGCCAAAAAATAAATACATGGTATCACAAAAATCACACTGTCAAAACGATCCATTATTCCGCCATGTCCAGGGATCAGATTGCCATAATCTTTAATATCATGATCTCTTTTTATTCCGGAAGCAAGCAAATCGCCAAGCTGAGCAATTATGCTTCCAATAAATGTGATCAGCATAAGCATATAGATCACATTCACATTGTGAACTTCATTTCTGTATAAGAGGTATCCGAAAACAGCTCCTACTGCAACTGATCCCAGTATCCCTCCTATAGCTCCCTCAATGGTCTTCTTGGGAGAAAGAATCGGTGCCATCTTATGTTTGCCAAATGCTCTTCCTGCAAAGTACGCACAGGTGTCACACACCCAGGCGATAAAAGGAATCCACGCCAGATACTTTCCATATGGGCGAAGTCTCAGCAAATATACAAAAGACATGTTCACCGGAGCGTACACAAAGCAAAAGAAAGCCGCCATAGCCTGCATTGACTTGAACTTTGGAAAGTTCACAACATAGCAGACCATAAGTAAAAAGAAGGCAAACATGATTGAAAAAATGTAGTATTTATGGGTTCCTATTAAAAGCATCTGGATATAATGAACTACTATCGCAATATATCCACAGATCTCCAAAATACTAAATTTGCCATCTTCCTGATGTACTCCGGTTGCCCTCGTAAGCTCAAAATAGCTGATAAGAGAAACCGCAAACAGTACCGCCGCCAGAATGATTCCACCGGGAATGAGCACTCCGGCAAGTACTAATCCAATAACAACACCACTTAAAACCCTTGTTTTCAATTTTTACACCAGCCTATATTGATCAGTTTTTGAGTCCACCAAACTTACGATTGCGCATGCCATATGATTCAACAGCAAGTTCAAGCTGCTTTTTATCAAAATCAGGCCAAGCCACAGGAGTGTAATAAAACTCTGTGTAAGCGCACTGCCAAAGCAGGAAATTGGATATTCTCTGCTCATTGCAGGTTCTAATCATAAGATCAGGATCTGGGAGGAAATTGGTATCAAGGTTTGCTCCTATCATATCCTCTGTAATTTCCTCAGGATCTACTTCGCCATTCTTAACTTTCTGAGCAATCTTCTTAACAGCTCGTCTAATCTCATCCCTGCTGCCATAGTTAATGGCAATAGTAAATGTAAGACCTGTGTTTCCTGCTGTTGCCTCTTCAAGTTCCTGAATCGCTTTCTGTATATCCTCAGAAAGAGCCTGTCGCTCACCGATTACACGACAGCGAACATTATTCTTCATTGATTTTTTAATACTTGTCTTCAGGTAATTACGCAGGATCGTCATGAGGGCTGAAACCTCTGCTTCAGGACGACTCCAGTTCTCTGTTGAAAACGCATATACAGTCAGGTATTTTATACCCATATCTCTGGCAACGACCAGAATATCTTCAACAGCTTTTGCACCCTGCATATGCCCATAATTTCTGGGCATTCCCTTTGCCTTGGCCCATCTTCCGTTTCCATCGAGGATAATAGCCACATGGGCGGGAATCTTCTTTTCTTCTTCCATAACCTTATACCGTCATGATCTCTTTATTCTTTTCTTCAACTGCTCCGTCGATATCCTTGATAAACTTATCAGTGATCTTCTGAAGCTCATCGTTAAGATCATTGATCTCATCTTCTGATACTTCTGAGCCCTTAAGCTTCTTAAGAGCATCGTTACCGTCACGTCTTACGTTACGTACAGCGACCTTGGCATCTTCACCTTTTTTCTTGATATCCTTTGCAAGCTGTTTTCTTCTCTCTTCAGTAAGCTCAGGAAATACAAGACGGATAATAGCACCATCATTGCTTGGAGTAATTCCAAGATCTGATGTCATAAGTGCCTTCTCGATATCCTTAATAAGAGCCTTGTCCCATGGTGCGATCTGAATGATCCTTGCCTCAGGAACTGAAATGTTACCTACCTGATTGATAGGTGTAGGTGTTCCGTAATAATCAACCTTGATCTTATCAAGAACATGTGGGTTAGCTCTTCCTGCACGGATAGATGCAAGATCCTCTTTCAAAAAGTCGAATGACTTCTGCATTTTGTCATTGTACTCTTTTAACTTTTCATTCATACCTTAATCTCCTTAAAATGTGATATCAGTCAACAGTAACTGTTGTTCCGTTGAAATTGCCATCAGCAGCCTTAACAATGCTGTTTTCTTCCTGGAGAGCAAAAACTCTCATAGCAACCTTGTTGTCTCTTGCAAGAATTGAAGCAGTCATATCGACAACCTGAAGGTTCTTGGCAATAACCTCATCGATAGTAACTGTATCATATCTCTTTGCATCAGGGTTCTTGGCTGGATCGCTGTCATAAACACCGTCAATTGCCTTGGCAAGAAGGATATAATCCGCTTCAACTTCGATAGCACGCAGTACAACGCCTGTATCAGTTGAGAAATATGGATGTCCGGTTCCTCCTGCAAAAAATACAACCATACCTTTTGCGAAGTACTTGTTTGCTCTGTCTTTTGAAAAGAGCTTTGTAAATGAACCACACTCAAAAGGTGTAAGAATATTTGTCATCATTCCTTCGCTTCTGAATATCTCAGAAACATAGATGCAGTTCATTATTGTAGCAAGCATTCCAATCTGGTCAGCCTTAACTCTGTCAATGCTTTCGCTGCTTCTGCCTCTCCAGAAATTGCCACCACCAATAACGATACCAACTTCTACTCCCTTATCAGCAAGTTCCTTAACCTGAAGTGCTACCTTTCTTACTGTAGCCTCATCAAAACCGGTCTTTTTGTCCCCAGCAAGTGCTTCACCGCTGAGCTTTAATAGTATTCTCATAATTTCTCCATTTTAATATTTGATTATCTGTTTTTAAGTCCCTCAAAGAACTCTGAAGGATTAACATCTGCATAAGCCTGTGAGCACATACCTTCGATAACTGCACCGTTGTTGATCTGTACTGACTGAGACTTGATGTTTCCCATAACGATTGCTGTTGTATCCAAAACTACAGGACCATGTACATCGATATCGCCCTTTACAGCACCTGCGATAACAGCGCTTGATCCGAAGATGTTACCAACGATAACTGTGCTCTGGCCAACCTTTACACTGCCTTTACTCTTAACTTCACCTGTAATTCTTGCTGACTCAGCATAAATCTCTGCTGCGTCTGAATCACCTACGATCTCACCTGTAACATTAAGTTTGCCAAGGCACTTGATATTACCTGTAACCTTACCGATAAGATCAAGAGATCCTGTTGTCTGCAAGTCACCTGTTATGACCATTCCCTCAGTAATGCTTGCTGTTTCATCTGTTGGTGTCTGCTGTTCAAAGTCCATCATTTCATTCCCCCCATTGTTTGTATTATTTTCAGAAACTGTTGTCTCTGCAATATACTCATTTGCATTTGCTGCCGCTACCATTTCAAGAGCACTTACAGGAGCCTCTTCCTTTACTTCAGCTGCTGTCTGCTCCTCGATCTTTTCTTCGAGAGCCTCCACTTCCTCACTTACAGAAAGCTCTTCCTCTGCAGTTTCTTCCTGAACAGGTTCTGCTACAGTCTCTTCTTCAAAAACAGGCTCTGAGATTTCCTCTTTAACCTCTTCTTTTTCAGCCGCCTCATCAAGTTTGATATCATCAATACGATCAAGCATACTTCCGATATCTACTTTCTCGCGGTCAGCCCCCTTCTTGGCTGATTCCTCTGCCCCATTTTCATTATCAAGACCCGCTGTCTCATCAAGCTTATCTTCCGGCATCAGTGTGTTCACTGCCTGAGAAAGATCGCTCTTAAGCTCAGAAAAAAATCCCATCCTGATATCCTCCATTCGCACTTTTCTATTATTATTTTTTGATATGTTGAACCGGTAACGTATCCTCTGTTATCGGTACTATCACTGTGTCATCCATTGCCTGTACAGCTTCTATGATCTCAGGCAAAGCTTCAACTGTATGCTTTTTATCAGCTGCGTCATGCATAAGAACCACGCAGTGCTTAAACTTAGGGATATTGTTCACTATGTTGGCGTAAACAGTGTCCTTAGTGGCTCCGGACTTATCATCACCGGCTGATACATTCCAGTCAAAAAAAGTAACTTTCTGCTCATCAAGGTAAGCTGTCAGTTCACTCATATCAACCTTGCTGACTCCGTTAGAGCTCCCTCCAGGAAACCTGTAAAACTCAGGCCAGACGCCCGTCGTCTGATACAAAAAGACTCGAAGCTGCTCAAAATCCTCTTTAAAAGAATCAAGAGATGCGTAGATCTGACTGTATTTATGACTATAGGAATGCATTCCCAAAGTATGACCATCTTCAACGATGCGCTTATAAAGCTCTGTATATCTGGTGTCAGGCTTTCCACAGACAAAAAATGTAGCCTTGACATTGTACTGATCAAGTATATCAAGTATCTCATCCGTAGAAGAGCTTGGTCCATCATCAAATGTAAGATACACATAGCGTGTCCCCTCGATATCTTCAGGATTCTGCGCTCCGCTTATATATATATCCGAATAATCCGTCTCGAATTCTTCCGTCAAAGGCTCACTGTCACTTACAACTTTATCGGAGGTATTAACCTCTTCGCTCCCACCGGCCAAAATAGACATCTCATCGCCAAACCTGTCTCTGTACCACTCAAGGTCTGCATTATTCTGATCATATGCAGACTTCAATCTGTCATATCTGATCGCCAGTATCACGCAGATACATGTGGGAACAAGACATGCCGCAGCGACAGTGATAAGTATCATTCGCCGTAAATTCCGTATTCTTTTACTATATACCTTTTTAGGTTTGTCTAAACCCATTACAAACAAAAATCTCTTTCTGTAATTATATATAACCAACGTATAGTATAGCATAGAATCCGAAAGTCAAAAAGATGTTTTTAGGCATTAAATAGGCATAAAGAAAAGCCTGATCAAAATGACCAGGCTCTAAGATCAAAGGTTAGAAAGTCTGCTCAGTGTCAAAACCGGCAGATATATATGTGATTATATAGTTGTCATAATCAGATGCATTTAATCCTATCATCTGTGAATTAGTGCTTCCTCCGTGGAAAGTATATCCTACATCGGCGATATTTACAGTATCAAAAGCAACTGCTCTGCCATTCTTTGTGAAAAGAGTTCTGACTCCTACGCCCTGGATATCTTTTTCCGAATAATTGGTTGCACTGACTTCTATGCACTTTTCTTTCGCACTAGTGTCTATATCCACCATGTTGTATGTGCAGTTGTCAGTTTCTGCTACATTAAGGTCATATGAAAAAGTTGCTCCGCCCTTAATGTTCTCATTCAAAAACTGTCCGTAAAGTATAAACTTCTGTCCGTCCTTTACTGCATCTGCCCTGTCATGAACAAGTGAAACCACACTCTTCTTTGAATCTGTCGCAGAAAAATCTGCATTTATCTCCACATCTTTTCCGGTGTTGTTGGTTGCAACCAGAACATAATATGTACACCAGTCAAATTTATCCGGAATGATATATTCATCTTCAATTGTAATGCCGTTTTCTAAACTCGTGGCAGCATATACAATGTTTGAAGGAAATACGCACTTATTAACACCAAACAGGATAAGTAAAGACATTCCCACAGTAGATAAAATAGAAAAAATCTGCTTTTTCATGACCATTTCCTCCATCAAAATTATTTTTTGATAGTATTAATTATCATGTAAAAGCAGATTTTTTTCGAGTACCCAGAGGCATTTTTAATGTTTTTTTAACCTTTATAAATTATCTATAAAGCGCCATTCTATGCGGGCTAGATGTAGTATGTCACTCCTTGTGGACCACAGAATATCCACCCATATTTTCCACAATATAATTGCCTTTATTTTCAAAAAGTGATACCTCAGAGCTGGCCACCACAAACACCGTATTTACGTACTCCGGCGCGTCAAAATTCTCAGGAATATCGGCAAAAATAAAGTTTCCAAAGTTCTTTGCTGTCCTAAACATCGCCTCATCATCATAGTATTCAACCGTTTCATTAAACACAACCGGATCATAATCCGTATAATAAAGAGCCACAATAAACGGTGCGGAAAGCCCTTCGTAGGTGGAATAGATCTGCCTGTCATCTCCTGCAATCTCATAAGCCCTTGCTATGGCATCTCCGTAAGTCGGCATGAAAATACTGATCACATTGCTGTTAAAGTCAGTAAAATAATCTTTTACAAAAGATATATCTGCAAGCATGATCACTGTCAAAAGAGCTATGGCAAGCTTCTTACTGTTTGAAATAATAAAATCAAAGCCTCTTATAAAGGCATAAATAAGCGGAATAAACAAAGTCACCATTCTGCTTATGTCTGTTTCTACCGCTATTGATAAGATCACATTTGCAATGAGAAATGCTGCAAAAGCAGCGTTCTTGCATAGATATTCCGCATCTTCCTGTGCTTTTCTTTTCAGACCTTTTACAAAATCCCTAAACACAACAAAAAGTCCAATAAAAGTAACTGGGAAAGTAAACTCAAACAAAGTTGCATATCCCGGGTAAAAATGGCAGAGCATATCTTCGTCATTACCAACTGTCAAAACAAGTCCAAGGACTTTGAGGTTATTAAGAAGCTTGCCCGGAAGCGAAGAATCAAGTGTAAGAAAGACCTCTCCGCTTCTTGTAGCCGTGAGCTTATTTATGCAAAAATGATCAGTTACAATTTCCGGAAGTCCCAGATAGTTCACTGCATAAAACAAAAACAGCGGCATGAAGATGATCATGAACACCAATCCGGAAATTAAAAGCTCTTTTACGTTAAGAATCCCTTTTATGAGTGCGTAGATACAGGCGATCACTATAAACATAGGAATTATCATTGTTCCCGCGCCATATCCGTACATGGCAATAGCCAAAAGAGCCGCACTAAGTGCAAAACTTTTTGCAGTTCTTTTCCTCAAAGCAACAAGGAAGGTGTACAGTCCTATTACCTGAAGAAACGGCATTATGTTACTGTCAAGGCTCCATCTGCTTAGGATCACATGCCATGGACACACTGCCAGAAAGGCTGTTCCGACAATTGAAAGTGTATTCTTTTTCCCGGCAAATGTGGAAGCTGAAAAGATCTCTTTTAACACAAAAAAGAAAACAAATACTGTCGCAATCCCTAAAATTGCCGGAAGAAGTCTTAGTTTCACAATTCCGGTTCCAAAGAGCTTTACAGATATCATATTAAGATAGATCATAAGCTCACTGTTTCCACCGCTTCCAAAGGCAAGAGGGTGAACAGGATATGCATAGCCATTTCTGTCCACGCCGTATTTTGCAAGGGCAAAGGCCTCATATCCTATTGAAGCCTCATCCTGCTGAAGTCCGTTTGGAATGTTTCCCAGTAGAAAGAGCCTTAGAAATGTGGCAATACCCATTATGACAGCCAAAAGAATATGCGTTGTCTTATCAGAAAGATCGCTCACCCTGCCTTCGTTTGTGTTTTTCTTTTTAGAAATAACAACAGCTGCTGCGCAGGAAAGTACGCATGCAGCTGTCATTATATAATTGTAATAGTCAATTATTCTCATTTTTATCTCGCATTCATAGCAGCGTTCCAATCAGATATTCCCATGATCTGAGCCGCTCTTTGTATGTAAGTTCCGGCGTTCGGTCCATTCATCTGCTGATAGAACTCAAAAGCCAGTTTTCTCGTACCATCCTGCCTTGAAAGCCCTACAGACAATCCCTGTGATACCTCTAAAGGATAATCTGTCTGCCTGTTAAATGCAATAAGTTTAATGTACTGATTAGTCGCAACTCTCTGATAAGCATAGACAATTGCTGCTGCCTGAGCTTCTTCTCCCTGGGTTGAAGTGTATCCGACCTCTGTCAAAAGAATTGGTCTCACCGCGCCTTTTGTATTTCTCATTGCAGGCTGACACATATAATCAGTAAGCTGCTCTATATTCTCCATCGACAAATACGGAGTGTTGATATCATGCCTTATCATTGCCTGTGCTGCTTCGCTTTTAGGACTCCAGAATGTTGTCCAGGTCATTGGATAATTGTATGGATGCTCAGCAAGCCCCCAGTCGATATTACCCTGAGCTGTTATGCAGGCATTTATCGCTTCAAGAGTCGCTCTTGCTGAATAATAGGAACCTGTATTGTGGATCTGAGTCCAGTTCTGATCAAGACTTATGCAGACATATGCATTGGCATTTCTGCTCTTAATGGCGTTGTAGCATACTCTCAGTTCATCAGCATAAAGCTGTGCATAAGACATAAGGTCGTTTACAGAGGAATAGTTCCACACATTTTTGGCGTTTACTTCGTTTCCAATAACCCAGTTATCAACCTGTCCAAAGCCATTCTGACCATTGTATCTGTAAGCAAGATATGAGACCACAGCCTCAAGATATTCAAGGCCCTTATCCTCTGATGTGTTCATCATATAGTAAAGACCTCTTCCACCTCTTGAAGAGGGTGAGATCATGAATTCCTCACCTGCTGCCCTTGGGTTTAGCAAAACGATCGTAACCCCCATCCCCTGCTGCGTGCAGGTTCTGACGCAATGATCATACTGACTTAGATATGATGAATCAAAATTATAGGTTTTTCCATTATATTCATATACAACCTGGCCATTTCCACCAATGACATCTTCCAGGTTGATGTTATAAGCAGCCTGCTGAACACCAAGCTGTGAATTCTCCGTATTTCCATTGCCTATCTTGGCTCCGTCAAGAATAAGGCCTTTTTTGCCATTGTTTTTTCTGGCCGGTGATGCTGACGCCAGAGCTTCAGGATTTGTGATGTACTTAGCTCCTGCCACAGCAACGTATTGTCCGCCCTGCAGTACAGCAACCTGAAACTTGTCATACAGCCTGCAATCCACCGTTTTGTTGTTTAAAGGAACCTGGAATGACACCGATCCACCCATGGCTGCCGAAGCAATTGGTGCTCCCGCCACTGTTGTCTGATATGGTTTTTCCGAGAAAAGATAGAATTTGCCATCATCAGAATCCGGCAGATCCGATGCAGACACACTAATATTGACATTGCCACCGTTTATGGTAGCTGAGCCGATAGATACAGCTCCAACTCCCTGTGCATTAACAGGAAAACTGGTAAAAGAAAAGACGCCCAGCGCGATAACCGCACCAAAAAGCGTCTGAAGAAATGATGATAAGAATTTCTTTGCCATAAATAACCCCACACTAGTTTATGATTTTACGTCAAACGCATTTATATCATAAGTGAAAGCTGGCTTTATGGCAAATGATTTCTTTTCTTTTTATATTGAATTTATTTCCTGTCTCCTAAAAAGTACTGCTCAATAGGTCTTCTAAGAATTCCTGCAAGTGGCCAGATGATCCATGAAGATCCCCAACTGAAAGTAAAGAAACTCCAGATTATATAGATACAAAGAACTGATTTCCAGTAGTCTTTAACCATAGCTCTAATGAAATTCTTCACCTTTTTCTCAGTGGAATCAGATGATTGTTCAGGCTTATCATAAGAATTATATGATCTGCCCTTATTATCACTTTCAACAACTTCCCCTGAAACTCTTTCTATCTTTACACTCTTATCTGAATCGTAATCAGATGTATCAGCAAATTGCTGCATACTCGCCTGAGCAAATACTTTTTTATTCAGTGAAAGAAGCTTTTTATAAGCCCTGTTTCTGCCACTTGAAAAAACTATAAGAAATACACCTACTGCGGCAAAAGTGAACATCAAAGATGGTCCAACTCCATCAGAAATGATCGGTATGTCGAGCGCAGCATCAAGAACTATAACCGGTATCACGCTCACAATACAGAGCATAATTCCCACTGCCAGTATCATTCCCTTTACAGTCTGACTTTCCTCTTTTTCACCTTTCAGATAATCAATAGTATCATCGTCGATATAACAAGGCTGTTTGTTTAAAAAGCTCCAGCTTTTAGTTACATAACTTGAAAAAACAATGAATCCAACGCCTATTGCCGCGCAAAGGAACATAAATGCCACTCCTACTCCGGTGAAAAGGTTCAAATGAGTAGCTGTTGCTATCGAATCTAAAAGAATCGGTCCTGCAGGTGACAGGATGCAGAGGAGTATACCCAGTGACAGTAGAAATCTTCTGGATACAGCAGCATCAACATAATCGTCTGCTTCCTGCCTGGAAACATATCTCCTGTCAGATGAAACAAGATCGTCAAGCACCTTGTTAAGGCCAAGTCCCTCAGCAAGTTCATCAAGATTTCCAAATTCGGAAATAACAATGCCGATAGCCTCATTTTCCTTTTTGCCCTCGCTTATGAGCTCATTGTACTTATCTTCCATCATTGAATAAAGTTCGTCCTTGGCCCTCATGACCTCAAGAGTCTTTGGAAGATGCTCAAACATACTTTCAAGATATTTTTTTATTGTGTCCATACTTTTCTCCCCATATACTAATCTATTTTCTTAACAAATAATTCTACAACTTCCTTTGTGAGATTCCATTCCTCACATTTTTCCTTATAATACTTTTTTCCATTTTCTGTGATTCTGTAATAAGTGCGCTTCTTACCATTCTCAGCGTTCTGAATATAGGATTCAATATAGCCGTTTTTCTCCATTCTGGTAAAAGCAGAGTACAACGTGGTCTCTTTAATTATATATTTATCATTTGA
Source organism: Butyrivibrio sp. AE2015 (assembly GCF_000420825.1). Classification (GTDB taxonomy): domain Bacteria; phylum Bacillota; class Clostridia; order Lachnospirales; family Lachnospiraceae; genus Butyrivibrio. Next base: position 39,989 of record NZ_ATVR01000031.1, read on the forward strand.
AAGAGCCCTTATTCGTTTTGATATCTCATATCCGTAGGAAGGTTCATCCAGCAGAGTAAAAAGAATAATCGTGTCATTGTACCCTCTGATGACATCACTACTGATTTCTACCATTTCATCTACCTCTCCCTCCTTACTCAGATTCTATACGATAGTCGTACTACGTCAGTCATGCTATGTCTGTCGTAGTATGTCTGTCATAGTAAATATACAACGTCTATCGTAGTATGTCAACAGCCTTTATCTCATTTGTCATACTTTCTTGTAAATGGACGCAGCCGAGCTGAAAGTGTAGGTATAGCTATGTTCACTCTGATATTTTTCAATGTGATAAATTGGACATAAAACACCCACAAAAGCCTTGTTTCATACTTATTCAGAACACAAGTCTTTTGTGGGTTTATTTATATCCATTTATCATCATTTCAAAATAAATCGTTCACATCACTATGCCTACACTTTCAGTTCGTCTGCTGTTCTTGCAAAAATAGTAGTCTTTATATGTGTAGTAAACCATAAATCCATAAGTGCCCATACCTTTGGATAGAGCGATTTAGTGTGAGCAATAGAGACAGTTAAGATAAAATAAAAGCCCTGTTTTCTGTTCTGAATAAGTATGAAAGAAAACAGGGCGCATTATTTTATATTTACTGTGTCTTTGTGAATACTCCGAGATCTATCCGAAGGTATGGGTACTTCTGGATTTTATG
>NZ_ATVR01000032.1 GCF_000420825.1 Butyrivibrio sp. AE2015
ATGAAAGAAAACAGGGCGCATTATTTTATATTTACTGTGTCTTTGTGAATACTCCGAGATCTATCCGAAGGTATGGGTACTTCTGGATTTTATGCCACTCGCAAGAAAGTATATTTTTTTGTCATTTCATTCCCCAAATGTATAATCTCAAATCTACTTTACGTGGCGCCAATCTGTTACTTACTATTCTTTAATATGGATGTGATAATATGTATATGTTCAAAACATTACTTATACAACATAGGAGAATCATATGTTTTCATTTAACAGAGCCTATCCCGAAGATGTTAATGTTTCATCTTCTGCCATTAAAGATCTTCTGGAGTTTCTAGATAAGAAAGAAATCCCAATGCACTCGCTTTTGATCATGCGAAATAACAAGCTTATATTTGAAAAGTATTATGCACCGTATAAGGCAGATACACTTCATCGCATGTTTTCTATAAGTAAGAGCATCACGGCTCTTGCTGTATTTCTTTTGATAGATAAGGGGTTAGTTGGTATCGACAACTCCATAACTGACTATTTTCCTGAATACACAAATGAGTCCACTCACCAGTGGATAAAAGACACAACCATAAGAAACATGCTGGAAATGAGGACCTGTCACGCTTCTACAACCTATAAGATGGACATGAAATCAGACTGGGTAGAGAGCTTTTTTACAGTGGAGCCAACTCATAAACCGGGAACAGTTTTTCACTACGATACTTCTGCTGCCCATGTTTTATCCGCACTTGTTGAAAAAATGACTCAGATGCCAATGCTGGATTATCTGAAAGAAAACATTTTTAACTACATGGATTTTAGCAAGGATTCTTACATGGTCAAAGACCCTTTTGGTGTCTCTATGGGTGGAAGCGGCCTCGTGGCAACTCCTATGGACTTTATGAAAATTCTGTATCTTATCGATAAAAAGGGAACTATAGAATGTAATGATGGAGTCACAAGAACTCTTTTGCCATCTGACCTTATAGAGCTTGCAACCTCCAATATCAGCGATACCGTTATGACTGCTCCGATTCCAGGCGAATCCCAGGGCTACGGCATGCAGATCTGGCAAAATGAAAAGGGCGGCTATGTTCTCTACGGAATGGGCGGTCAGCTTGGAATAAGCATTCCTGACAAGAATCTTTTGGTGATCACAACCGCCGATACACAGGGAATTCAGGGTGGTAATCAGATTATTTATGATGGCATCTATCAATTTCTTTTACCTGGGATTGATGAAAAAGAGCCTGTCGGTCGTTTAAAAGCTCCATCAGAGGACTACGAAGATCTTGTAAGCTATGCAGACACTCTTTCCATTGCACCGCCAAAACTTGCTATAAATCACTCCTATACAAAATATAACACCAAAAAGTTGACCTCTGATCTGCATCAGACCTACGTACTTTTACCAAACAAGCAGGGATTTTCAAAGGTGCAGTTAGATATTTGCCCAGGTAGTAAGCAGAGCACGATCACATTTTTTACAGAGGACCCTGCACTTAAATCAGGTGCTTTTAAGCTAAACTTTGGTCTTGAGCACATGGAAGAAGGCATATTCCCAAAGTATGACAATCCATACACCGCCGGAGCCGTTTTCCTTCGTGAAAACGTGCTGTATATCCGTTTTCATCTGATTGGTGAAAGCGTTGGTTCCATCCGCATGGAGCTTTACTTTGGAAATAACGATATTACGATATTCATGCGAAAAATTGAAGAGACTTACTTCAAAGAATTTGACGGTCATTTATATGGAACATTGGAGAATTAATTATTCATTTAGGTTGAATTTAGTTTTGGCTAGTATCCTTTCCTTGTAAAAACGCAAGGAAAGGATTTTATTATGTCTTCAAGTATTCAGGGAATAAGTACATACCAGATGCAGCTTCAGTCATTAAGCACGAAAGTTAACGAGCTTTCAAGAGCCAGTAACATATCTTCTCAGGCTGCCGCTGCTGCATTAGAGCAGCAGGTATCAACCCTCTATAGCAGAATAAATACAATTAAGTCATCAAACACAGCTTACATGCTTAAACAGTCAGCATATGCTTATGACAAGAATGCCCAACTTCTAAACCAGGAAACTTCATCATTTGAAACCCTGGCGTAAGAGAAGTTATTCATACTCTTTTATCTGCTCATAGATCTGATTCGAAACTTCGCCAACAAACCAGCGCATCATTTCCAATAATATTTCAAGTTTTCCACCTGCCATTGCTTATTATTTCTTTTACTTTCTGTTTTTTCACCAGTCATACTGCCACTATGCAGCCATCAGCCAATATAGGCATTGCAATTATCAATTGCTGTTCTGCCTAAATCCAGTTCTCTTGCAATATAGGCAGAGTTCACCTCACTAAAATCAACTGCCACTATCACCGAAATTGCACAAGTAACAGAAATCATGCCATAAGCAGCAGACAACATGCTAAATGTAGTTAAACTTTGGAATATCAGCAGCGAAAAGATTAGAAATCATCACTGCTTGTCTTTCGAATGAAAGAATAGTAGCAGTCCGCCAAGAACAGCGGACTGCAAATTAAGCATATAATTGTTATCTCGCCAGAACAACAGCGTTAGCCTTCTGACGTCGTCCCTTCGGTCCTAGTCAAAAGTACAACCGTTTCTATCGACCTTGTAAAAGGGAACATATCCACAGGAATGGCCTTCTTTGCATTGAAGCCATTCTTTTTTAGTATGCCTAAATCCCTGGCTAAAGAATCCGGACTACAAGATATGTAAACCACCTTCTTTGGTGACAGGATTTTAAGTGATTCAATGAATTCCGGCGTAGAGCCTGCTCTTGGAGGATCCATGAACACTACATCAACCTTATCTCCTGATGCTGCCATCTGCTGCATAAATACAGTGGCATCGTTGTTATAAAAAGTAATGTTATCGATGTTGTTTATCTTTGCATTAAGGTTAGCATCCTTAACAGCATCCTTGTTAAGCTCAACACCAATGACTTCTTTAACATGAGGGCTTGCAATTATTCCAATTGTTCCAACACCGCAGTAACAGTCAAGTGCCACCTCATCACCTTTTAGTTCAGCCATTTCAATCGCTGTATTATACAAAACTTCCTGCTGAACAGGGTTTACCTGGTAAAAAGACTTAGGACTTATCTTAAACTTCATTCCACAGCAGATATCATAGATAAATCCCGGGCCATACATAGGCTTTTCCTTATCACCAAGGATCATACTTGTCTGTTTATCATTCACATTTAAAACAATTGTTGTGATCTCAGGATGAGCCTTTCTAAGGGCTTTTACAAAGTTATTCTTGGAAGGAAAAATAGGAGAAACCGTAACCAGAACAACCATGATCTCACCAGTGTTCTTACCAATTCTTATAAGCACATGGCGAAGAAGGCCAAATCCGTTATCCTCATCGTATGTCTTGATCTTAAAAGATTTAAGCATTCCACGGATAGTTGCTATGATAGCGTCTGCCTTCTGATCTTCCAAAAGACATGAATCAATAGGCACTACCTCATGAGTTCCCTCTCTATATATTCCTGAGAGTGGATTACCCTTTTTGTCATGAGTAAAAACAGCATGAACCTTGCATCTGTAATGTTCAGGCTCTTCCATTCCAACAAAAGAAGCAACTTTAGTATATGGCTCAAGAAGTTCCTTTACATGAGCATGTTTCTGTCTCAGCTGCTTATCATATGGAGTGTCGATCATCTGACAGGCACCGCACTTCTTAAAATACGGGCAGCGGCTTGCAGCCTGCGCTGTATCATTTCGTCTGGTATCAGTTTTTTTATTAAGACTTTTTCCTTTTGCCGATGATTTTTCTCTGAACTCATTATTTTTCTTGAAAGCGGGCTTTTTTCTATTTGCAGCCTCTTTTCCAGGTAATGATTTTTTATTACTTCCGCTATATTTCTTCTCAGCCATAATTTCTCCTACTTTTTAAGCAAAAGAAAAGGGGATTACTTAATCCCCTTTTCAACTATCTCACTCTTCATAATCATCCTGACTGGTCTCAAACTTCAGTTCAGGCATCTCAAGTCCATCACTCTCTTTAACAACTGAATCACTTCTCTTGCGAATACGCTCAGTGTTTTTCTCCTCGCCATAGTCCTTGAACTTAATTCCCTCTATTCCCTGAGCAAGAGCCTTGGCACGAGCTATCTCCCCTTTGTTGATCTTAAACGTGCAGACAATCTTGCTTCCGCTTCTGTCGAACAGTCTCTGTAAAAAAGACTTATCCTGCCACTCAATGAAATAGGAAATCCTGTGAGCAAGAAATCTTTCTTCCAGTTGCTTTTTGCTCTCTATGCTATAAACTCTGCAAAATGGTATCTCATTATTAAAAACCTGATTATTCTGGATTATTGATGACATAAGAACCTCACATTATATCTATTTGAACAGAAAACTCCTGCTCCAAATATAAATTATAGCGTAGTAAGCAATATCTTTCAAATCTATTATGCAACTACGTCATTCAGGCCAAAGATCGCGTTCTTTCTTGGCTCAAGAACAAAAAGAAGAATCATTCCCAAAATGTAACAGGAAATAATTTCTCCGGCACCAACTGTTAGTGTAAAGAAAAGAAGTGTTCCGGGAGCTTCATATACATGCATAAGTACCTGTGGAACAATGATCATATTGGCAACAATTGGTGGAATAGGGCAAAGCCACTTAGCAACAGGGTTCTTAACCTTTTTAGCGATCAAATATGTAAGAACCGCACCGATCAATGTAGCAAGTGATCCAAATACTGTATCAAGGAACATACATCCTGTAAGTGTATTACTAAGTATGCATCCAAGAAAAAGACCAGGAATTGCTGCTGGTGTAAAATAAGGCAGAATAGTAAGTGCCTCTGAGAAACGCACCTGAACAGCCTGATTAGCAAGTCCCAGTGCATTTGCAAGTAATGTCAAAACGACATAAAGTGCTGCGATCACTGCAGCCTGAGTGATAAATAATACCTTTGTGTTACGCATAAATTTCTCCTTTAGTTTTGTTTTGTGTCAGGAAGGTCTCGAACTGACATTTTTTAGTGCAACGTATGCTATAATAGCATTAGTTTTTGCTATTGTCCACCACTATTTTACGAGGTTTTTCATGAAAAGAAACTACAAATTTATCATAAGTTATGATGGAACACGTTTTTTTGGTTGGGAAAAACAGCCGGGTAAAGATATGACTATACAGGGGAAGCTCGAAACTGTTTTATCCAAGATGACAAACGCACCTGCTGATTCGCCAGTTAGCGTAATAGGCGCAGGAAGGACCGATGCCGGAGTCCATGCAAGAGCCACTGTAGCCAATGCTATTCTCGATACTGACATGACTGAAGAAGAAATCCAGGTTTATATGAATACTTATCTTCCCGAGGATATAAGCGTAAATGAAGTGAGGATCTGCTCTGACAGATTCCATGCCAGATACAATGCCCTCGGAAAAACTTACCGATACACCGTATGGTATGGCATCTCAAAGCCTGTTTTTGACAGGAAGTATGTGACTGTCTTAAACCAAAAGCCTGACGTCAGCAAAATGCGTGCTGCAGCGCAATTCCTCATCGGCACACATGATTATAAAAGCTTTTGCGGCAATAAGAAGATGAAAAAATCAACCGTTCGTTGTGTAGACACCATAAATATCGAAGAAAGCGGGAATTATATCCGCATATATTTCCACGGAAACGGCTTTCTCCAGAACATGGTACGTATCCTAACAGGAACTCTTTTAGAAGTTGGATACGGCAACATCCCTGTTGACTCCGTAAAAGAAATCCTTGAAGCCTGCGACCGCCAGAAAGCAGGCCCAACTGCCCCACCTCAGGGCCTTTGCATGATGAAGGTAGATTATTAAGCCAGAGGTAAGACACAACAAAAATAGGCGTGTGAAAAAATCATTTTTTCACACGCCTTCTATTATCAAATATTTATCTTTGCAAGAACATTGGACTTTTCAGCGATCACTTCTCTAACTGCTACATTTATCTTTCCTGTGGCCATTCTCTTGATATATATTACAAGCTTCCCATCTACAGTTTTTCTGTAATTGGCTGTATAAGGTGTAAGATCTGAAAGATCACCGTTATCGATTCCTGCCAGTTCTCCTGCTCCTGTAACCTGTACAAGAATATCTTTTTCAGGAAGATTTTCAGGAACCCTTACTATAACCTGATATATGTATCCAATCTCTTTGTGGTTCTCAATAAACTCTGACTTAAGGTTCATATCACAGCAAAGTTCCGGCTTCCAAAGCTCAACTGTAACTTCATCAGATTTCTTTTGTGTAAGGCCAACGCCTCCCCAAAGCTTACTTCTCTCAAAGAACTCTTCCTTGGCAAAACCAGCTGTAGTGATGAATCCGGCAAATGAACCTCTCACCGGCCATCCCTGTGCCTCACCTAAATAATCAATTCCCGTCCAAAGGAACTGTCCGCATACATAGTCGTTGTCCTTTACCACCTTCCAGGCTTCAAGACTGTGACCATTCTCACTTCCAAGGAAGGTCTTTTTAGGAAAGCGCTTGTGATCCTGCTCATACAAGTGCTCTTTGTAGTTATATCCAACCACATCAAGCTCATCAATAAATCCGATTCTTGTTGAAAGCTCAGGGAATGCCGCTGCAACAGTCACAGGTCTTGTAGAATCCTCATCTTTAACTATGGACACAAGCTCTTTTGCTATGACAGCAAGTCTCTCCATATTAGGCTTATTTACATCGTACTGTCTCTCAGCTGCCGGCTTGTTGTTATCATTGTTACCGGTCATCTCAGAGAACATAGGATGACAATATGGGTCATTGGGATAATCGATCTCATTACCAATACTGTAAAGTATTACAGAAGGGTGATTACGATCTCTTCTTATCATGGTGCGAAGGTCAATCTCATGCCACATTGGGAAATCTTCATAGTACCCCTGATGCTTTGGTGGATAAACGTTATGGCCTGTAGACCATTTATTCTTAGGATTTTCCCACTCATCGAATGCTTCATCCATCATCATAAAGCCAATCTCATCGCAGAGATCATAAAGCTCAGGCATATGAGGATTATGGCTGCATCTGATAGCATTGCATCCCGACTTTTTAAGGAGCTCAAGGCGCCTTCGCCAGACCTCTTTTTTCATGGCAGCTCCAAGGCATCCGCCGTCATGATGAACGCATACGCCTTTGAATTTCATGCTCTTTCCATTGAGCGAGAAGCCTTTATTAGGGTCAAAAGAAAAAGTTCTGATCCCCACTTTTCTGGTATCAACAAGATAGCTCTTTCCATCCACTGAAAGCCTTGTCTCTAAGGTATAAAGATATGGGGAATCCGGAGCCCAGAGCTTGGGGCTTTTAAAAGATCCGGATAAATCTATGATTTCTGTTTTACCCTCTGATGCAGAAAGCTCTCCCTGCATTACAAGGGCTATTTTTCCATCATTGTCAAGAAGCGTGCTCTGTGAAATGACCTTGGTCTTCTTTTTCTTGCCAATACCGGCTACTCCGCAGTAGATCTCATTTCTTACAGAAACCTTGGCAACTGTTTTTTTGCCGTCCTTTTCAACGCTGTCACACTTAAAGAAAACACCGCCTACAACAGGGGCTACCTGTTCAGAGATCATGAGGGTAACCTTACGTGTTATACCGCTTCCTGTAAACCATCTGGAGTCAGCGATGTCTGTGTGTACGACCTTGACGCTGATCTGGGTAAGTTCATCTCCAAAGCTTGCCTGACCTGAAATGTCATAGGCAATCTCAGAATAGCCATAGGGTCTTTTGCCCATAAAGTAGCTGTTGACCCATACATAGCTGTTTTTATATATACCATCGAATACGAGAGTGATCTTTTTTCCTCTGTATTCCTCGGGAATACGGATACTGATCCTATACCAGGCTATTCCACCGCGAAGATAACCTGTTCCACTTGAATAATCCTTGGAAAAGGGTGAAGTCACAGAAAAATCGTGAGGAACAGTTACGTCCTCCCAGCTGCTGTCATCGTACCCCTTGTACCATGCATCTTCACACTCTCCGTAGTGAAATTTCCAATTGTTTGTTAGCGTTAATAGTTTAGTATCCATAATTCCTCACTGGAATATTAAAGGAGAACCTCCCCAAGTGCTCTCAGCCTATATCCGGCTCATCCTTTAATTCTATAGTATCTGTATGCTTGCCATCTGTCTCAAAGACAATGATCTCATTTTCGCCGTCTTTAAGCAGTGGTGCCGGGATATATAATCTCTTCTGCGGTCCAATCTCCCAGAACCTGCCAAGATTAAATCCATTTAAGAATATAACACCTTTTCCCCATCCTTCAAAGTCCAAAAATGTATCACCTTTTTCTTTTACGTCAAAAGTGAATCTGTAAAAGGCCGGAGTTCCCTCTTTGTACTCCTTATTAAAATCGATTTTCTCAACATTATCAAGAGGAAGTGTATAAATATCCCAATCATTGTGGATATGTCCGTTTATCTGAACACATCTGCCTATGCCCTTTCGCTGAGTCTCCATGCGTGGTCCGAAGTTTACGCGTCCCATGTTCTCTACAAGGACATCAAATTTCTCATTAAGCCCTGTAAGAGTTCCGGTAGAAAGACCTGCTTCCCCAATCGCAGCTGCTGCAGTTTCCGGAGTCAAGCCTCTCTCCATCATGAATTTTCCGGCAAGCATCTGCGCAGGCTGACTGCAGGCAAGAAACTTCTCCATAGGAATGTTATGTTCTTCATCAAGTTCGTGGTCATAGAGCGTGATAAGAGGATTCTCATCCACAAAAACATTGGCCCTGTCTGCTGTTTCCCACAATTTAAGCTTGGCAATTCCTGCTTCTGAGTGAAGTCTTGATCTGTACAGGATGTAACCATAGCTCTGGTCAAGCTCCTCCATGTTTACAGTGTATGGAAGGTGAACAGGAGTACTGAGGTCATCTACTACAGAGAAAAGACTTACCTTTTCCTTACACTCAAGTTTTCCGTATACTTTTCTCTTGATATCCATAGAAAACTTAACTTCAGGAACGTCCACATACTTTGAAATAACTTCTTTATATTTCTTATATTTCTCTGTGATCTGGCCATCCTCTGTAAGGATTCCGTCATAATCATAGCTAGTAACATCAGGTGTGAGCTCGTTGTAATAATTAGAGCCATTCATGAATCCAAAGTTTGTGCCGCCCTCAAACATATAGATGCTGACATTTCCGAGCTCAAGCATCTTATCAAGATCCTCTGTACTCTGAACAAGATTGCCCTTCATATGGCCGCCGTTGCCCCAGTGATCAAACCAGCCAACCCAGAACTCGGCACACATAAGTGGTCCGCCATTTGCATAGTCTTTTATTACATCAAATCTCTCTTCTGTCTTGGAGCCGAAGTTGCCTGTGGGGTGCGCTCCCTCAGCATAGCCACCGCGATAGCTCTCGTGGTATGGTCCGTCAGAAGTAATAAGAGGCACTGTAACGCCATATTTTTTCATAAGATCAGACATGAACTTCATGTACTCATGATCATTTGCATAATATCCATACTCATTCTCAATCTGCATGAGAATAATGTTTCCGCCATTATCAATCTGGTACTTAGTGATCTTGGGTAAAAGAACTTTATAATAATCTTCTACTGCATCAAGAAATGGCTTATAACTTACTCTAAGGCGCATATTCCTGTCTTTTAACAGCCATGCAGGAAGACCGCCAAATTCCCACTCCGCGCAGATATATGGTGAAGGTCTTATTATAATATAAAGTCCAAGCTCTGTGGCAGTCTGGATGAACTTTTCCACATCACAGAAGCCCTCAAAATTGAACTGACCTTTTTTAGGTTCTGTGAGGTTCCATGGAATATATGTTTCAACTGTATTGCAGCCAAGAGCCTTTAATTTTTCAAGTCTGTCTCTCCAGTATTCAGGAACAGTTCTGAAATAGTGAAAAGAACCGGATATAACCTTAAATGGTTCTCCGTTAAGCATAAACGTATCTTTGATCTCAAATTTTCCCATAATATAATCTCCTATAAAGCTTGTTTTTATCCTTATATATCCACATTTTCACCCAAAATATAAATATATAAAGATAAAAGCACAAAAATCAGAGCGTTTATTATATCATAAAAAGCGTTTGTTTAAAGCAAAAAGGGAATACTGTCTAATTAACAGTATTCCCTTGTGAATTGCTTATAGGATGTTCTTAGCTTAACAAGTTATTACTTGTAAAGAGCATCGAACTGAGCCTGAAGCTCTGCTGTAACGTCATCAACACCTGCTGTCTTAAGAGCTGCCTGCATCTCAGCTACGATATCCTCAGCACTTCCGTTGTAAAGACCGAAGGAAATCTGCTTCATGTAGTTTGTATACTGCTCGTTACAGTTATCAATCTTACCCTGGATGCTGTCTACTTCAGGAACGAACTGACCATATGGATAGTCAATCTTGATCTTGTCATATTCAGCATAGAGCTTATCAATAGCATCCCAGTTTCTTGTAGCGTCCTTGATCTCAAGGTCGTCATTTCTGCCCCACCAGTAGTTTGTCATACCGTTAATGTTCTCTGTCTCAGAGTTGTATGAAGCTGGTGTTGTACGAAGTCCGTCTGCATTAAGCTCCCATGACTTTCCTTCAATACCATAGCAGAAGAGCTTGTAGCACTCAGGATCGTTTCTAAGAAGGTCATAAACCATAAGCGCACGCTCTGGGTTTGCACTTCCTGCAGAAATAGCCATAGCACCGTGTGTGATTGAAAGAGCTACAACATTCTGTGTCTCTTCGCCCCAATAGAAGAATCCTACTTCAGCTTCCGGATCATCCTGGAAAATTGTGTTTGCAGGAGTAGCTGAGCAAAGATCTGTCCATGTCTGTGTGTGGTGCTGCTCTACAGCAACATCGCCTACACGGAACTCATCACGGTTACTTCCTGATGTGTTGTTAAGTACGTCTGTTGGCCATACACCTGCTTCAGCCCATTCCTTCATGAGCTTAGCATACTCAACAAGTGACTCTGTCTCTGTCATAGCAGGAACAGTAATTGTGTAAAGGTCATCCTTTGTACCGCCCCAAAGAGCGCCTGAGCAGATACCATCAATTGGTACGAAGTTTGTATGAGATGCGATCCAACCGTTAGCCATCTGTGAATACTGTGTTCCGTCTGAATCCCAAACATACTTAAGATCTGTCTTGTTCTCTTTGCACCACTTTACATAGGTTGTCATATCTTCCCAGCTATGAACACCATTGGCAAGTCCTGCTTCCTTAGCCCAGTCAAGACGATAGATCCAGCCGTGGTTTGTCCACTGTGCATAGTTGTCTTCAGGCATAAGATAGATCTCACCATTGTATTTGCAAAGTTCCCAGTGATCTGCAGGAACACTTGCCCATGTCTGAGGTGCATATGTCTTAAGCATATCCTCTGAAAGCTCAAGGAAAGCACCATTCTTAGCATTTGGCCAAGCATCAAGCCAGTCAGATGCTGTACCTACAAGGTCTACACTACCGTCCATACGAGCAAGTGTAAGGTTGTAGTTTGAAAGATAATCTGTCCAAGGAATATAGTAAATCTGAAGTTCTGCATTAACCTTTTCTGTAAGGATAGCATTGAGCTTATCAAGCATCTCGTTAAGGTTAGCTTCCTTCTCACTTCCTGCCTCTGGCGGATCACCAGTTGTCATATAATTGATTACAACGTGTTCAGATGTGTCGATTGCAGCAGCGTCTGCGCTTGCAGATGAATCTGTGCTCTCTGTGCTTGTTGTTGACTCTGTCTGTGTAGCAGTTGTGTCACTACCAGTTGTTGTGTTCTCTGCTGTAGATGAGCCACAAGCAGCAATTCCCATTACCATGCTTACGCTAAGTAATGTTGCTAATAACTTTTTCTTCATTTCTTTCCTCCTTCTTGATGATAAGAAAATATGTATCTGAATCCGCATAGCGGATTTCATTTGAATTAAATAATAAGGAACTTAAGCTCTCGCTTCGCTCGCCTCAAGACGTTCGAACTAGGCTCGGAAAGACCTCGCCAAGTTCTCACAGCTCAGCCCTTTACCGCACCAACAGTGATACCGCCGATGAAGTATTTCTGAACGAATGGATAAAGAAGTACGATAGGACCTGTTGCAAGTACTGCGTTAGCCATCTTTACACTCTGCTCAGGAATATCTGTAAGTGTTACATACTGTCCTGCAACTGAGTTACGGAGCGCATCAAGCTTATTGACAATCTCATAAAGTGTGTACTGAAGAGGCTTAACTGTTACCTTGGCTGTAAGGAAAAGAGATGACTGATACCACTCATTCCAATAACCAAGTGCAAGGAAAAGACCTATTGTTGCAAGTGCAGGCTTGATCATAGGAAGGATAAGATAAACAAATACTGTCATATCTCCTGCACCGTCTATTTTTCCTGACTCTGTAATCTCATGAGGAATCTGCTTAATGAAGTTCTTCATAAGAATGATGAGCCATGGTGACATCATAAGCGGAAGCAAAACTGCAAGATAGCTGTCAAGGAGCTTATATGTCTGTGTCATAAGCAGATAGTAAGGTGCAAGTCCTGCACTGAAAAGACTTGTAAAGTAAATATAGAAAGAGATTGCATTTCTAAGCGGGAAGTCTTTTCTCTGAAGGGCGTAGCCTGTCATCGCAATTATCAGAAGTCCGCATACAGTTCCAATAAGTGTCATCATGATCGTAAGACCATATGACTTCCAGATATTACCGCTTCCGATAACCATCTCATAAGCTTTCAGTGTAACATCTCTTGGAATGAGCTGAACTCCATGAGTTCTGATATATGATTCACTTGTAAAAGAGGTTCCGATGATAATGAGGAATGGGAATACGCAGGCAATTGCATAAAGAGTAACAAGTACATATCCAAGGCCTCTTACAACGTAATCCGATTTTCCAAGTTTAATCTTGGAGTTTCCTACTTCAAACTCCATATCTTTACTTTTTGCCATTTCTCAATTTCTCCTTTTTTTAGAATAAAGAGTAGTCAGGATCTATCTTCTTAACCGCAAAGTTAGCAAGCATAACGATAACAAAGCCAACTATTGACTGGTAGAAACCAACCGCAGAAGCAGTTGAGAAATTGAAATCTGACATTGTAGCTCTATAAACGAAAGTCTCGATAATATCTGTTGTTTCATAAAGAACTGAGTTAGAACCTATAATGTTCCAGAACAGTCCGAAGTTACCTCTAACGATTCCACCAAGTGCAAACAAAAGAAGAATAACAATTGTAGGACGAAGTGATGGAAGGATAATGTATCTGATACGCTGGAATGCATTGGCACCATCGACCTTTGAAGCCTCAATTATCTCAGCATCGATACCACAGATTGCTGCAAAGTAAACAACTGAGTTGTAACCTGTCTGCTGCCACAAGTGGATCAGAACAATGAGCCATGGCCAAACAGTCGGATCTGAATATGGCTGCCATTTTGCCTTACCAAGTGCTGTAAGGATCTCGTTAACAAATCCTGTATCGTAGTTCAAAAGGGAATAAACTAAAAGGCCTACCAAAACCTGGGAAATAAAGTAAGGTAAAAACATAAGTGTCTGCGATACCTTCTTAAACATCTTGGCTCTGATCTCATTAAGCAGGATAGCTATAAGAACCGCTACCAGGTTACCAAGAATAATAAATGCCAGGTTATAAAGAACTGTGTTTCTTGTCAGGGAAAAGAGCTTTCCTGATTCTGCAAGGAATTCAAAATTCTGAAGTCCTACAAACTTACTTCCAAAAATACCTTTACGATAGTTGTACTTTACAAAAGCAACCCAAATACCAGGCATAGGCATGTAGCTGAACATAAAGAAGAATACTACAGCCGGTAAACACATAAGTTCAAGGACTCTGTATCTCCATAGTGTCTCTAAAAGACCACGTTTTCTGACTCCTGTAGAAGTTGTCTTGCTTCTTTTTATCATAATATCCTCCTACTAATACTCTTTCAGTTGCAATATTTCACGGCACAGTCCCCATATTGTGCATTATTACCTTGTGCAACCGATTTCATAATATTATTTAAACATAATTAACATATTATTTCAACGCGATTTTTGAAACCGATTGCATTTTTGGCGATATGCAACAAAAAAACGGAGTTATTATGTTAACTCCGCCTCTTTTTTGTTCAAAATGCCAAATCACGTATGATTATTGTATATAATTTCACAAACCCTGGAACCATTTATACATCACCAGCAAGTTTCCCTGAGCTTTCTCTGACTACCAGCTTAGGGCTTATCATCTGCGTCATTTCTACATCTTTTCCCTCTGCTGCAGCCACTGCTGTCTCGATAAGAGCCCTTCCATAGCCCTCATAGTCATAATCGATACTGGTAAGCTTTGGAATAGTAAGCTCAGCAATGTATGTATTATCAAAGCTCACAAGGGATATATCTTCCGGAATCCTAAGTCCATGCTCTTTGATTGCCCTTACTGCTCCACTGGCAGCAAAGTCGTTTATTGCTATAATTGCTGTGGGTCTCTCATCAAGGTCCAGCACTTTATTTGTGCATTCATATCCTGATTCAGGATCATAGGTGCCGTTTACCACATACTCTCCTCGCTCTTTAATTCCTTTTTTTCTTAAGTTTTCCTGGTACTTCTGATATTTGTTGTATGTAGATGCAACTTTCATCTCGCCGCCAACAAGAGCTATTTTTTCGTGCCCCAGTTCAAAGAGATGCTCCATAAGTATATCCATAGCACTTGATTCATCAATGATCACGCTGTGGACAGGCGCCTTATCAAGCTTTCCGGTGACGATAACCGGAGTTTTTTCGCAGATTCCTCTCACCTTCTCAGCATAGGAATCATCTGTTATAAGGTCATCTACTCTTCCGCCCATCTGGATGATAGCATCAACTCTCTGTTGCATCATGATATCAAGCTGAGCTCTTTCTCTTTCATTTTCTCCAAGGCTGTTAGAGAGAACCACGCTGTATCCGGCCTTTTCAGCTGCAAGTTCACAAGCCACAAAAAGAGCTGAATAATATGGGTTTCTCACATCAGCAGCAATTATACCAATATTTTTAGTAGCTGTGTCTGACAATCCCTTTGCCAGGGCATTTGGCTTAAAATTATATTTTTCAATTATCTTTTGGATTCGTTCTTTCTTTTCCTTGCGGACAGATGCGCTTCCATTGAGCACACGAGAAACAGTGGATGCAGATACTCCTGCCTCCTCTGCAATATCATAGATTGTTATGGTTTTTGCGGTATTCAGCTTTTCTTTTTCCATAAGAAACTCCGTCTTGGGGACTGTCTGAAACCGATTTCAAATTTAATATTACGAAATATGCTTTTTATTGTCAATATGGTAAATGAAAAAAAGATTCCTGTCAGTACCAAAAGATGTCTGACAGGAGTCTTTTAATCGCTGTGGTTATTTAGCAAGTTTACCATTGATAAGTGACTTATATTTAGGTTTTGTCCACTTACCTCCTTCTTTCTTTGCTTCTTCTTCTGGAGCTATATCATGAAGTCTAGGAGAATTCTTTCTCTGTTTGTTTACCTTATCAACAATAGCCTTCTGCTGTTCACTACTGAATCTCTTACTGTAATCCTCCTCGGCAAGAAGATAGTTTTCATCTTCATTACACAGGTATGACATTCCGGGATCCCACGCAAATTCAGTAATATCTTCGAATTTATCGTAATCCTTTTCATCAAGGAAGAACTTTGCCCTTGGATCATTTGCATCCTTATATTTGTCCTTAAGCCAAGGTTCTGCTATCTTTCTGGCTTGTTCAATCTGGTCAAGATAAGAGTCAATACGTTTCTTCATAGCCTCTATACGCTCTGTATCCCACTTAAGATCAAGCAATATTGCCTCTTGAGTTTTCCATGTATCCTTCATATTTTTAATGGACTCATAGGCAGCTTTATCCATATGAAGAAGCGTTGGTACATCACCTTTAAGCCTTGCACGTTTCTTATTTATCTCTGCTATGCGCTTATCCTCGGCAGCTTCAAATTCTTTTTCATCTAATGTCGGTTCTTTACCTTCCCGCAGACGGATCTTATTTCTAAGCACCTTCTGGACCTGTAGGTCATTTTTAATAAAAGTTGAGGTTCTATAGAATATCATCTGCATTTTGAAATCAAATTCGCCGCCCTGCAGGTTATCAATCGTTACTGTACCTACAGGACTCCCTGCATTTGCAAATTTCAGTTTATTTCTCTTTTCTTGAGATAGCAAGTTTTTTACCTGCAAAGGCACCATGCACTCTTTTGATTTTTTATCACTGTCAACCTTAACAAAGGCATCGGAATTTTTGGCAACACATCTGTCATATATGTCTTTTAAATCCTGCAGAGCCAAAAATGCATCAGCACGCTGATCCACGTTCTCAGATTCTCTGTATTTTATAAAAGTATCAAAACAGCTATTGATTTTTGCCTTGTCATCTTGTTTTATCCCAGCTGCCATGCTAAATAATTGCTTGTATACATCTGTATGCTGCGTTAGATCTCTAAAGAAATTAGAATAGAGAGCCGAATCGTTAAATGGGTCCATATCAGTCTCATTTGTGTTGATACTATATAAACCAAAGGTACACTTCCACTCATGCTCTTTTTTGTATTTTTCCCTTATAACAGGCTCTCCCACCTTTTCAATCGGTGCTTTGTCCAGTATTTTAGGAACATATTTTTTTCTAACCGGTTTTGTTCCGGACTTATCCTCCAGATAGTCAAACTGAGTACTGTTCTCCTCAATATTGGTAAAGATTGGAGGCAGGAAACCATTCTTCTTTGCTATCTTCTTGCCATCAGCACCTGTCTGCTCAAAATCTTTTTTCTCAATTCCTTTATCCTTAGAAAAAGCCTGATCATGGTCATAAGACATGATGCTTACTATCTTAATACTTCCAGCATTTTTTAACTTTTCCAAAGCTTCCTGTGAATTAGGGTCACTTTCAATCAGATCAGTAATGTCCGGCTCAGTTTTACACTTAAAGTTTCTCCAGTGTCGATCTGTCTGAAGGCAGACTGTATCAAGCATCTGAAGTCTCGTAAGCTGTCTTACCGCATTTGGTGAATACTGAAGCTTTGCTCCACTCTTTTGAGCAAGCTCTACAAGCTTAAGCATTTCAAGTCCGGGTGCCACACTCATAAGTGTACAGTTGACATCCTCTTCCTTCTCACTGCCTGCAAGCTTCATTTTTACTACAGAAGACTGGGAAGATGTAATTACATCCTGGAAGCCGAACTGTTTTGCAATTCTCCAGGTAGCTGTATTATTGGTAGCAACTACTACTTCTTCATTATCACCTTTATTAATTACTCCGCTGTTTTCTGTCATCTGACCATAAAGCTCGGCATCCTTACCCATAGTTCTAAGAAGCAGCCTTCTAAGACCAAGTTTTTTATCTGCATGATCATCGCACAGCTCTACCAACTTATTTATCAGTTCAGAATCTTTTTTCTTATCAAGGCCAAGATCCTTAATATTTTTTAACAGCCAGTCCTTTTCAGTAAGCTCTTTAAGGTCATCAAACTTTTTATCAGCCTTTTCCTCAACAGCTACCTGTCCGCCTGCCGCAGGAGCGTTCTGAGGATTTTCCATGGTCCTCAAAAGCATTTTTACGTATGCTATGGCGCCATCATCTTTTTTTTCTTCTGCTTCCAGCGATCGCAGTTTATTCCTGGTTTCTTCAATCATCGCTGGGTCTATAGCTCCGCCACTGCTTGCAGCCTCCTGTATACGTATTTTTACAGACTTAGAAAATTTTACAAATTCATTATATTCAGATAATCTTTCATAGAATTTGTTAAAATCATGGCCAAGGAATTTAAGATAGCGCTTTTCAGTAGCTATCTTATCAGACTGAGTAACCTTATCATCGCCGCTTCCATTCGGGTTAACAGTCAGTTTCTTTAGCATGTACTGCATAACTTTCATATCACTTTTTAGCTCTTTGTCGCTGAGCTTTTCAAGTCTCTGTTCCTTTGTATCTGACCCGATATTACTCTTAACCTGTTTAATACGTCTGTCGAGATATGAACCCAGCTCATTGCTGATAAGAGGGAGGTTCTCTTTCATGTAATACTCGTTGCCATCTTTATCCTTAAGTCGGTATACAGTGGTTGTATTACCTTCTCTCTCCATTTTGCTTTCGGATATCTTAATACTGTGCATTTGAAGCAAAAGATCAGAGCCGGTCTTTATATTGTCTATTTGCTCTGCAAAAGCACCACTCTTCATCATTTCTGTAGCCTGAATGATAAGAGCTTTTTCTTCACGGAGATTCTCATAAAGAGCCATGACTTTCTGCTTTCTTCTTATTCCTGCAGCAAACCATGGATTTTTATGGCTATCTATATAGTCATTGCAGGCTTTTATGGCATCATCATAAGCCTTTGAATACTGCTCTTTAATGGCACTTGGATTAACTCCAAGTTCACCTCCTTCTCTTTTAGGAAGCTCAGCCTTCATAAGATTATAGATGGTATTCACCTTTTCTTTTACCTGCTGCATGGACTTGGAGTCCTTGGAATACCACTTGCTGTCCTGATCAAGAAGCTGTGTCTGATTCTCGATCACAGACCTTCTTGTCTTATTCCTTTCTTCAAAAGAAAGCACTTCCTGTGTCTCAGTAGTCGTCTTTATAGACAGCTTATTAACAAGCTCATTATTTGTTGTTTTTAGCTGAACTTTCTCTTCTGCAGACAGAGCTTTAGGCAGCTTTTTCCAGGCATCTTTATGTGCTGCTACAATATTTCTTGTATCTTTTGCATCAGTAGGAACAAAACCATTCTGAAGTCTTAATCTATCTTCATTTTGCAGATTAGCAAAATCAAGCTGTTCATTATTAATTTCAAAAACATCATTATTATGTTGTTGCTGTAAATTCTGATGAGGTAACATCTATTCAATCCTCCTACCATTCTCTTGTATAGTAAAGATCTTCAATATATTCATAACCTTCAGTTGGATAATCTTCAATGAAAAAGCTCTTTCCCGAATTAAGTTCAACCTTCTCCTTAGGCTCTGAAAGAATTTCCAGGTCTTTAATATCGCAATACCTGTACTCAGTCTCTACAGGCTGAACATTTTTAAATACAACACTTGCAATCTTCATGGCATTTTTTGAATTGCATATGATATTAAGTGATTCTGTTTCTTTAATACTTTTAGCAGTCAGTCTCGCTATTCCTCTAAGAAAATGTCCAAGGTCACGAACATCTTCAACAGCTATAGTAACAGGAATAATGACATGTCCTTCCATATGCACAAGTAAAAGGCCCTTTATTTTATCCTTTTTTACCAGTTTGAAACTATATTTGGGATCATAGAAATCAAGCCTTCCATGAGGCGAAAAAAGCTGCATGACCCTTCCAACCTCTGCCATGTGAACAAGCGAGCTCATAATTTCCTCTTCTGATGTATCTGAGAGATTAACAACATCATTTGATTTACTTCTCTTTTCAATGGCCTTCATTATAAACGGTTCAGTTGTTATCTGTTTCCCATCAAGAACCCACTCATCATTTCTGTAATCTGCATTATCGAGCCCAAGATCCTCAAAATACCTAATGAGATCTCCTTTATCCTCTTCAACAGGTATTAAATCTGAAAACTTTGCAGCAATGCATGGTGCATCATTGTCCTTTGCAAGATTTATCACATTTCTTACCAAAGATGTTCCAATTCCTCTGCCTCTATATTCCGGATCAATATATATCCACTCAATGACAAAGGTATCCATCGGCACTCCTGAAAAAACGACCACCCCAATCGGAACATCCGCTCCATCCTCTTCGGTTGTTACACCGATAAGCTGCATATTGGGAAGTTTGATCTTATCAAATAACTTTTCTGTTATAAGGCCTTTGAAATACTTCTCTTCTCCGGCTTTCAGCAATGTAGCTTTCAAAATAAATACCTCCTTATCAATTAACTCAAGGCAAAAGAAAACTGCTATTATATCCTTCTCTAGATATAATAACAGTTTCTTGATAAACATTTTGTTAAATATAATTAAATTATTATTACTTTTTCGTTATTGTTGAAAGCCCATATATACACCCGGTATGTCATCTTCTGTCAAATGGAATCGCTCGTGGTTTTCATCAGCTTCCGCGGTCTCCATCTTAACAACATTGACATAGCCATCGTTGATCATATCCACCATGTACTTCACAATAGATGGATCAAATTGGGTTCCGGATCCCTTTTGGATTTCCTCGATGATCTCGTCCTTGTTTAAGTGTCTTCTGTAAACACGGTTACTTGACATAGCGTCATAGGAATCTGCCACACCAACTATTCTCGCATACAGAGGGATAATGTCTCCCTTAAGTCCATCAGGATATCCTGTTCCGTCATATCTTTCATGATGATAAAGAGCTGTTTCTCTGACTCCTCGAAGAGAAGAAAGCTGAAGCAGCATTTTTCCGCCCGCTACAGTGTGGTTTTGTATAAGCTTTCGCTCCTCATCAGTAAGCTTACCAGGCTTATTCAAAACAGCATCTGGAACACTTATCTTTCCTGCATCATGAAGAAGTCCTGCGTAATAAATATTTTGTATCTCATCCTCAGAAAGTCCCATTCTCTTGGCAATCTCTGCCGCATACATGGCAACTCGCCTGGAGTGGCCTCGCGTATACGGGTCCTTGGCATCAATGAAGTTAATGAAAGTATTCATTGACTGAAGGATGATCTTTACATCGTTGCGCTGTCGTTCTTTGTAGTTTCTGACATTGACTCTTGTAACTAAAAGACCTACAAATACAATGAACCAGACCATCAAAAGGATAAGTATCACTTTTTTAGCGATATCCGTCATTTCAGAAGATATCTTATATCCCTTAATGCTTATCTCTGTAGGAGTAAAGACCTCGTCTGAATTAACAATTATTCCAAAAGCAATATTCTCACCGGAATATATAATATTATTGTAATAAGTTGGTCTCAAAAGAACACATTGTCTCTCGGAATCATATACCGCTTCGGAACCCCAATAATTCTCAAGGGTTGCATCAGAAGGCAGATCTATTTTTACTACCCAGTTGGAAAGATTACTCTTTCCAGTATTATAAATTTCAAAATCAAACTGTGAAGAATAGCCACTTACGCTTTTCCATGTAGCAGCTCTGCTCACGCTGGAATAAAACTCATCTGATAGTCTCGCCCCTGTTAGACTGACAGTTTCGTCATAGGCAGAAGAAACATAATTCCTCGCCACTATTTCAAGCGTATAATAAGCCACCACAAGAATAACGAATAGCGACAAAAACACTGCCACCAGTTTTGTAGTTTTACTTAATTTCATTCCCCATCACCTTCTATTATCAGCCAAATGGTGTTGTCTCTTTTGTATATACATTAGTTCGTCAATCGCTATCTGGAACTGCTTAACAGACATGGAGTTAGCAGGATTATATATCATACTTCCCATACTTATCTCAAGCTTGTATGGTTTCTCGCTCTTATAATTCCAAAGCTCCATCTCATCATCGATCAGTTCAATTCTCTCCTCCAACTCATCCTGAGACGAAATATTACTTATTACGCAAAATTCATCTCCACCAAACCTTCCGATGGCTGCATCGTCAGAAAAAACTTTGTACAGGATAGCTGAAACGATTTTCAGTGCATAATCCCCCTCATTATGGCCATATGTATCATTGATTTCTTTAAACCTATCTAAATCCATCATTATAGCAGAAAACTGATGTCCTGTAGACAGTGAATTCTTGATTCTGTTCTCCATAACGATATCGATACCCCTTCTATTAAGTGCACCGGTAAGGTAATCAATATCAAGATTTTTAGTCTGCAGATAGAAAAAGACTATGAGAATACCTATAGTTATTGAAGCATAGGTCATATTCATTTCTGTAAAAAATATCTGCATGAAAGCTCCAAACATTGCAATCAAAGGAAATGCCAGAATTGGCTTAACATAGCCTGTATATATAGCATTGTAGTTGATCAGCACATACACAGATACTAAAACACAGAGAAGTAAGACAAAAGCTCCCCTCACCAGGAAGAAAGGTCCTCTTAAATAGTTCATACCATCAAAATAGTAAAACCAGTCAAGATTAAAAAGTACAGAAATCGTAACCAAAACAAAATTCAGGCCCATAAATATCCTGTAAACCAGAGTGACTTCTTTTTGAAGCTTGGCCTTTGTTTCATCCAGCCAACAGTTTATATATAGTATGGCAAAAAGATAATCTGCAGGATCAAGGGCATAGATAATATAATATCCAATCTTCATCCCTATCAAATAGTTCTCAGGGTAAAGCTCTCCGATATGCCCAACAGTTTCAGCTGCGACAAGAATAAAAGTCATCACAACAAGCTGAACAAAACGTTCAGTTGATTTTGTATTAATGGTCTTACCCTGGAACATGAGAACAAGAACCAATAGAAGTGACGTATAAAAATTTAATATGATCCAACCTGAAATAGCCAATAAAATGCCCCTTTTGCCTAAACTACTACCAATATTACGCTCCCATTATACTAAATAGGGTCCAAAACTTTGTGATAATTTATAGAATTTTTAGGCTTTTCTGCAATTTTATTTCAATAAAAAAGCCTATCCGAGAAAAGATATTTCTTTTCCCGGATAGGTCCTAAAATATCAAAGATTATCTCTGGATACGACCTGATCCGTCTCCACCTGCAAGCTTGTTAACTTCATCAACAGTTACAAGGTTGAAGTCGCCTTCGATTGTGTGCTTAAGAGCTGAAGCAGCTACAGCGAATTCGATTGTTGCCTGAGGATCGAACTCATTTACGCAGCTGTAGATAAGTCCGCCACCGAATGAATCACCGCCACCAACACGGTCAACGATACGAAGAGCATATTTCTTTGAGAAATAAGCCTGTCCGTCTGTGTAAAGCATTGCGCTCCAGTTGTTATCATTAGCTGAGATTGACTCACGAAGTGTAATAGCAACTTTCTTGAATCCAAATCTATCTGTAAGCTTCTGAGCAACTTCGATGTAGCCCTCTCTGTTGAGCTTACCTGTTGTAACGTCTGTAGAAGAAGCAGCGATTCCAAATACATCAGCAGCATCCTCTTCGTTTGCGATACAAACGTCAACATACTTACAGATCTCGCCCATAACCTTTCCGGCTTTTTCCTTGCTCCAGAGCTTACCTCTGTAGTTAAGGTCACATGAAACTGTAAGTCCGTGCTCTTTAGCCTTCTTAGCAGCCTCAAGAGTGATCTCAGCAAGTGAATCACTTACAGCTGGAGTAATTCCTGTGAAGTGGAACCACTCAGCACCTTCGAAGATCTCATCCCAATTGAAGTCTGCAGGAACAGCCTCAGCGATCGCTGAATGTGCTCTATCATAGATGCACTTTGAGCCTCTCTGTGAAGCACCTTTCTCGTTGTAGTAGATACCTACTCTGTCGCCACCTCTTGTGATCTTAGATGTATCTACGCCATATTTTCTAAGTGAGTTAACTGCAGCCTGTCCTATTTCGTGCTTAGGAAGCTTTGTAACGTAAACTGAATCAAGTCCGTAGTTTGCAAGAGAAACAGAAACGTTTGCCTCTCCGCCACCGAATGTAGCCTCAAGATGATCAACCTGAACGAATCTTAAATAGTTATCAGGCTGAAGACGAAGCATGATCTCACCAAATGTAACAACTTTCTTTGACATAATAATTAATTCCTTTCATTACTGCACTAAAGTGTAGATTAGATATATGTGTTAAATGTTTTAGTAACAAAATTACTCATTCTTGCCAAGGTGAACAGCAAATCCGCCGAAATCATCAGCAAGATAAGCAACCTTAAGATGATTGTCTGCATCATATGAGAATGAAGACTCATCAAATTTAACACCCTGCTTAGAAAGATGATATACAGCTCTGTCGATGTTATTGCATCCAATAGCAATGTGTCCGCATGTTCCACGGCCCTTAGACTTCATAACCTCTACAGCTGATCCGGCAAATACAGAAGAATTGCCAACTTTCTTTGTAAGACCAAAGAGAGCATCAAACTTATCTGCAACAGCCTCAGCAGCCTCAGCGCTATCCTGGTTGATTCCGATGTGCTTAAGCTTGAAGCCAAGCATAGCATTTACAGCGTCTCTTGTCATAGCTTCGATCTCATCAAACTTACCTGCAGAAATGAGGTCCTTCTTAACCATCCAGCTACCACCGCAGCAGAATACTTTGTTGAAGCTGAGGTAATCGTTAAGGTTGTTCTTATTTACTCCGCCAGTAGGCATGAAGTGCATCTTTGTGTAAGGTGCTGCCATAGCCTTGATCTTTGCAATTCCACCGTTCTGCTCAGCAGGGAAGAACTTAACACAATCAAGACCAAGTTCAATAGCCTGCTCAACTTCGCCAGGTGTTGCTGTTCCAGGAACAACAGGTACTCCGATTGACTGAATGTACTCAATGTTTGATCTGTTAAATCCAGGGCTTACAATAAACTTAGCTCCTGCAGCCTTTGCTCTGTCAGCCTGTTCAGCATTAAGTACTGTGCCTGCACCAACGATCATCTCAGGGAATTTCTGAGAGATGATCCTGATAGCTTCCTCAGCAGCTGCTGTACGGAATGTAACCTCAGCAGCAGGAAGTCCTCCCTTAATAAGAGCTTCTGCAAGAGGTTCAGCGTCCTTTGCATCGTCGATAGCGATTACTGGTACAATACCAATTCTGTAAAGTTCTTCACAAATCTTATCCATTTTATTGCCTTTCTATTATAAAAAAAAATATTGTTAACTTGATTAAAGCACGATTGCTTCGCTTCGCTCTCGCAATCGCTACCGGCAATTCGGAAATCGATATGCTCATTCATTCGCATATCTTTTTTCCTCATTGTCGGGCATGTCTCAAAATCAATCATGTAATTACGTGCCAGCACGACTACATGATTGATTTTGATCCATTTTAATCAACATCCTGGAACTTTGAAGGATCGAGGTTGTTAGGATCCTGTCCGATGTATGCTGAAATACCACCATCAATATATACAACCTGGCCATTGATAAAGTCAGAAGCAGGTGATGCAAGGAATACAGCAAGTCCCATAAGGTCTTCTGTCTTGCCCCATCTCTGAGCAGGTGTCTTTGAACGGATGAATCTGTCAAATGGATGCATTGATCCATCAGGCTGTTTCTCACGAAGAGGAGCTGTCTGAGGAGTTGCAATGTAGCCAGGTCCAATAGCATTACACTGGATATTGAACTGACCATACTCTGAGCAGATGTTTCTTGTAAGCATTTTAAGTCCGCCCTTAGCTGCTGCATAAGCAGATACTGTCTCACGACCAAACTCTGACATCATTGAGCAAGCGTTGATGATCTTTCCGCTTCCCTTCTTGATCATAGCTGGAAGTACAGCCTTTGAGCAGATGAAAGGACCTGTAAGGTCAACATCGATAACCTGCTGCCACTGATCTACTGTCATGTCTATCATAGGAATTCTCTTGATGATACCTGCATTGTTAACAAGAATATCAATTGTTCCTACATTCTTTTCAACTTCAGCAACGAAGTTCTGAACCTGATCTTCTTTTGTTACGTCACAAACAGCTCCGAAAGCATCGATTCCAAGCTTTTTGTACTCAGCCATTCCCTTGTCAACAAGGTCCTGATTGATATCGTTGAATACTACTCTTGCTCCGCTCTCTGCAAAAGCTACTGCATAAGCAAGTCCAAGTCCATAAGAAGCACCTGTAACCCAGGCAATCTTACCTTCAAGTGAAAAGTTCTTTAAAAAATCCTGCATTTTAATACCCTCCTATTATTAAGCAATTGTTAATTATTTACGTTCAATTTTGTATCGCAGCCATCTAAAGATATAACCGCAAAACTCTCAAATTTACATCAATGATGTCATCTCACAATCATCCATGTCATCGAAGTCCTGATTCTCTCCGACCATTCCCCAGATGAATGTGTATGCCTGTGTTCCACATCCTGAATGGATTGACCAGCTAGGGCTGATAACAGCCTGCTCGTTTCTCATAACAATGTGTCTTGTCTCTGTAGGCTCTCCCATGAAATGCATAACAAGTGCATCCTCAGGAATATCGAAATAAAGATATACTTCCATACGTCTGTCATGTGTATGACATGGCATTGTATTCCATACACTTCCAGGCTTAAGCTCAGTCATACCCATTTCAAGCTGACATGTCTCAACCTGTCCGGGAAGAATATACTTGTTGATAACTCTGTGGTTAGCCTGCTCAAGAGATCCAAGCTCTTTCTTGTTCTCATCCTTGATGATAACAACGCCTTCAGAAGGAGTTCCTTCTCTCTTAATAAGAACTGTTGGATATGTCTTATGTGCAGGTGCGCTGTTGATATAAAACTTAGCAGGCTTGCTTGCATCGCAACTTGCAAAAGAAACATCTTTTGCTCCCATTCCGATATACATGCCCTGCTTATAATCTACATCATACTTTTTACCATCGATGGTGATAACACCTGCTCCACCGATATTGATAACGCCCATTTCACGTCTCTGTAAAAAATACTCTGCTCTAAGCTCATCTCCGGCTGTAAGCTTAAGTTCCTCTTTTACAGGAACAGCTGAACCAGTAATGATTCTGTCAATATGACTATAAACGAGCTTAATCACATCAGGCTGAAAAAGGTCATCGATGAGGTACTCTTCTCTTAATCTCTGAGTATCGTAATGCTTCTCATCTCTAGGTGAACTAGCTGTTCTAAGTTCCATACTTGCCTCCGTTCTTGAATTACTATTTTATATGGGTACACTTCCCATTCATTCACGCAATATCATGATACGGTATAACTTATTCTTTGTCAGTTCATTTTTAAACAAAAAAGTTGCAAATCTTGACCTGATGTAAGAGCTTTCATATTTCTTACATTTTATCACATTTTGCCCTTATCCACATTGCAAAAATTGCTCTGTTTTTCAATAAAAACCACGTTGCAATTTCCTAATAAATCAAATAAAAAAGCAACGCGGTTAAGCGTTGCCTTTAATCTTTTTATGAGTAGGACTGTAAGCCGGGTTATGTCGTGAATGATCATCTATCTAGGACTGCCGTCACCGACAGCCTCAAGCGACCCACCTGAAAGCGAACCGGGCCGGCTCATTGCTTTCTTTTCGGTCTTGCTTCGAATGGGGTTTACATGGCTACTGATGTTACCACCAGCACGGTAGTCTCTTACACTGCCTTTCCACCCTTACGCCAGCAATATAGTGAGGCGGTCACCCGCCTCATTGCTAACGCGGTATATCTCTGTTGCACTATCCTGGGAGTCACCTCCACCAGACGTTATCTGGCATCCTGCCCTGTGAAGCCCGGACTTTCCTCTCCCATGCCCTTTCGTTTGCATGGCAGCGATCATTTATCCTACTCAGGAACAACATTATACCATAATTCTAAATTTGTGAAAGAATAAATTTAAGGAAGTAGTTTCCTATTCAATGAAAAAAGAGCCATCTAAGGCTCTTTCTAAGTGGATGTATTACTTAAACTGCTGGGTTACCAGATTCTTCAGCAGTTTTTTGCTCAACATATCTCAGGGCATCTATAGCGGATGAATAATATCCGGCAACCATCTGCGATTCAGGTGATAATGATCTGAGTGCTTTTGATTTCATTGTCTCAAAATATGAAATAGCTGCTCCGATATTGCTAAGATCAATTGGCTTGTCATTGCAGTAAAGTGTGCCTCTTGCAGTATCATATCTTGTCATATCTTTTCTACTTACAGGTTGCATACCCATGGCAACCGCTAATGAATTAATTGTTTTAGCTCTGTCGTAGGTTGTCATTATTATAATCTCCCTCAAAAATAATACTTAATCTTTTAAACAGCGAATTTTATTTTACTCTTTGGTGCGTAAAAGTAAATGGGGATTACACGAACAAATAGTGAAAAAAATGTGTTTAAATTGTGTTTGTAATTATGTTTCAAATCCCGCTTGATTCCGTGAAATTCAAAGTCAAAATCCTTGGATCAAATTCAAGCTGAGGGAGATATTTTTTTATTTGTAAAACTTTAAAGTTGCTTCAACGCCTGATTTTAGATCAAACTTTGCAGACCAGCCAAGGTCTTCTAATTTGGAGCTGTCCAGGGCTGATCCCTTCATCATGTTATAGCTCTTTTTTTCTGCATCACCAGGATTCTCAAAAATCACCTTTACACCTGCTGCCCCAGCGATTTCTTCAGCAATCTCCCTGATGGAGACAATTGAATCCTTATTGGAAATATTATAGGCTTCTCCGGTTTTCCCATGTATCAGAATCGTCAAAAGAGCTGCCGCACTATCAAGTGTGTAGCAATAAGATCTTATCTGCTCTCCGGCGCTCTTCATCACAATATCTTTTCCAGAAGCTGCATTCCTGGTAAAAGCTGCAGTTGCCCTGCTGTCTGCAGGTGTGATACCGGGACCATATGCATGACAGGATCTGGCGATCACAAAGTCAACACCATGTTCCTGGTAATAAGAAGCACACAAAGTCTCAGCCGCCCTTTTACTCATAGGATAACAGGCGCGTGGATTAAGAATGTCTACATATCCATAATCCATTTCCTTAAATGTGTTCTCCTTTATATACTGTCCCTTTCCATCTGATACATTTCCCTTCTGATTTCCAAGGCTTACCTCATCAGATGCAACCGGATTACCATAAATCTCGCCGGATGAAATAAGCAGCACTCTGCTGCCCTTTGACATAGCAGCAGAATCAAGAACTGTTTTTAAGCCAATTATATTACCAAGCATAGTTTCGACAGGTTCTGTAGCCATCCGGGCAGGATCTGCATTACTTGCTCCGTGAATATAATAATCAGCTTGTGGCAGATACTCTCCTGCTTTTGTAGCATCATATGAAACAAGCTCATATTCACCATCCTGCAAAAGCCCATCAAATCTGGCAGCTGTCTTTTCTTTGTTTCTGCCTGCTATGATCAGCCTTATACCTGCGTTTTTTTCTTTATTCAAAAGAGCTATAATATCCACCACAGCGGAACAGAGCATACCCGTTGCACCTGTTATACAGATCGTTTTATTAAATAAAGTCGTGATGCCAGGCGTGGTTCTTGTAACCAGCCTGACATCATCAAAATATTCCTTACAATATCTCATTTTTCATACCTTAAAACAGCTTCCGCCAACGAATTCTCTGCAAATAGAATTCTTTGGAAGGAAAGAATTATCAACACTTACAAAATAGTCAAGGAACTTAAGAAGTCTCTTTGCCTCGTAGTACTCCGGTTCATTTTTTCCTATTGAGAAAAGAAGCGGTTCTGCATACTGCTTTATAACAGCGAGCTCATAGATCTGTGCTGAGTTGAACATCTCATCAGCTTCTTCCTGAAATGGGAAAATATTAGCTTCCTCTCCCGCTCTTACAGAAGGCCACATATTGATAGTTGCCTTGGCACTGGCGCCTCTGGTCCTTGCATCCCTGACAATCCTTCTAAGAAGTCTTCCGTCAGTTGTGGGAATTCGGTTATGAGAGTCAATGCTGAGTGTCGTAAGAGCACTGATATAGATCTTAAATTTAGAACTTGCAGGAAGAGCATAAGACATCTCCTCATTAAGTCCATGTATGCCTTCTATTACAAGGACATCTGACTCGCCAAGCTGCATGAAATTGCCATTCATTTCTCTTTTGCCTGTGACAAAGTTAAATTCAGGCATTTCAACTCGCTCGCCATTTAAGAGCTTAACCATATCGTCGTTAAACTGCTTGATATCCATAGCTCCAAGGCACTCAAAGTCATAGCTTCCATCAAGGTGCTTTGGGGTAAACTCTCTGTTTACAAAGTAGTTATCAAGACTTATAGGATGCGGAACCATGCCATAGGTACGCAGCTGTATAGAAAGTCTGTTGGCAAAGCTGGTCTTTCCTGAAGAACTTGGACCTGCGATCATTACAAACTTAATGTCTTTGCGGTCGTGGATCTTCTTGGCAATTTCACCGATCCTGCGCTCCTGCAATGCTTCCTGTACAAGGATCATCTCATTGATCCTTCCTGCGCAGATCTGCTCATTGAGGTCACCTACATTGTCAATTCCCATTCTGCTGCCCCAGTCACTGGCAAGTTTCATGGTTTCAAAAAGCTTTTCCCTAGGCTCAGAAACCTTCAAGAGATTAGGGTCTATCTTCATAGGAAGAGTAAGAAGCATGCCATCATGATACCTGTCCAGTTTAAAATGCTCTATATATGAAGTATTAGGGCACATATAGCCATAAAAATAATCGTAAAAATCTTCAAGCTTATAAACATTGATCTCAGAACTTCTCCTGTATTTCAAAAGAGAAACCTTGTCTGTCATGCCCTGCTTTTTGAATATCTCAATAGCCTCATCAAGAGGATATACTTTCTTGGTAATAGGAAGAGCCTCGTCAATAAGTTCCTGAAATCTGTCAGAAACCTTTTTCACGAATTCATCAGTTATTGCAATGCCGCCTTTAATGGTGCAGTAATAGCCATTTCCAATGGTGAATTCCACCTTTGTCTTTGGCAGACAGTCCTTGCCAGCCACGTCATTAACAGCTTTAATAAGCATCATTATCGCTGTTCTTCGCATGGTCTTATGGCCAATATCGTCTGCAAAAGTGATAAAAGACAAATCCCCGTCCTTTTTCACTGTTTTAAAGAGTTCCCTTATCTTGCCATTGTATATAACAGCAGCAATTCTATACTTATATTCCGACTGGTACTCTTTTGCGATCTGTTCAAATGTAGTTCCTTTTTCGTATTCTTTAGATACTCCATTTATAGTAATCTGCGGCATAACGTCTCTCCTACCTCATTAAGATTTTTTGGGCAAAAGAAATATCGGACATCTCTTCCATTATTTCTTTTCTGCGCCCTGTATGGCTGTCATCAAGGCTTTTCAAAATGCTCTCAAGGACCAGCCTGCCGTGATCTAAATACGGCACTAAGAGTGGTTCTTTCCTGACTAAATTACACTCGCCATAGCGGTTACATATCCTGATCATCTGATC
This sequence comes from Butyrivibrio sp. AE2015, assembly GCF_000420825.1. GTDB lineage: Bacteria > Bacillota > Clostridia > Lachnospirales > Lachnospiraceae > Butyrivibrio. The sequence continues at coordinate 30,893 of NZ_ATVR01000032.1, forward strand.
TTTTTTGATATCACCGCTATCTTTAAATAATGTTTCTAAAGTTTTATCAAATACGCTTTTATTGTCAAAAGAGCTGTCCATAATATCTACTTTCATAGGAAAATAGTACTTTCCATCTTCATAGACAACTCTTTCATCTGTAATAAGATATCCCTTATTTCTCAAAAACTGCCTGAACTCTTCATGATCAGACTGGGGCTGAAAGACTGCTTTCCTTATGCCAAGGTCATAAAGATTCCCTTCATCTATGAGTCTCTCCATAAGCTTGCCGCCCATTCCTGCAATTACTATTGCATTTGCTTCGCCTTTCTTCAGCTCTTTTACACCATCTGAAAGTCTGGTGGAAATGCAGTCTTCAAGACCATACTCAGAAATGTTGGCATCTGCTGCTGAAAGAGGTCCTTTCCTTACATCCATTGCAATCACAGACTCTGCAATGCCTCTCTGAACCAGATAAATGGACACATATCCATGGTCGCACCCAACATCTGCAGCCTTCAAAGCTTCACCGTCACTTTTAAGCATATTAGCAACGGTGATGAGCCTCTGGGACATTTTAAGTGATATATCTTCTCTACTCATGATCAATCAAGATAATCCTTGAGCTTGCGGCTGCGGCTTGGATGACGGAGCTTTCTAAGAGCCTTAGCCTCGATCTGACGGATACGCTCACGGGTTACGTTGAACTCTTTACCAACTTCTTCAAGAGTTCTTGCTCTTCCATCATCAAGACCAAATCTGAGTCTTAATACCTTCTGTTCACGCTCTGTAAGTGTTCCGAGAACCTCAACAAGTTGTTCTTTTAAAAGTGTGAATGCTGCAGCATCTGCAGGTACAGGAACGTTATCATCCTGAATGAAATCACCAAGATGGCTGTCTTCCTCTTCACCGATAGGTGTTTCCAAAGATACAGGCTCTTGAGAGATCTTAAGGATCTCACGTACACGCTCTACGGGCATATTCATCTCTTTTGCAACCTCTTCAGGAAGTGGCTCACGGCCAAGCTCCTGGAGAAGCTGACGGCTTACACGGATGAGCTTATTGATAGTCTCAACCATGTGAACAGGAATACGGATTGTTCTGGCCTGATCGGCGATAGCTCTTGTGATAGCCTGTCTGATCCACCATGTAGCATATGTTGAGAACTTGAATCCCTTACGGAAGTCGAATTTCTCAACAGCCTTGATAAGACCAAGGTTTCCTTCCTGGATAAGGTCAAGGAAAAGCATTCCTCTTCCTACATATCTCTTGGCAATACTTACAACAAGACGAAGGTTTGCCTCTGCAAGGCGCTTTTTAGCCTCTTCGCCCTCATAGATTGCCTGATTTAATTCTTTCTTTTCAGCATCTGAAAGCTCATTTTTATCCTTGTCATCATCAAGCTGCTTCTGAGCATCAGCACCTGCTTCCATAGCTCTTGCAAGCTCGATTTCCTGATCAGCGTTAAGAAGCGGAACCTTACCGATTTCCTTAAGATACATTCTTACAGGATCTTCAATGCTGATTCCATCAGGAACTGAGAGGTCGATATTTTCCATATCTACCTCGTCCTCATCAGAAAGCATCATATCATCTTCATCAGGAAGGTCGTCGTCAACTTCAGAAACTCTAAGGACATCAATTCCTGAGCTCTCAAGAACTTCAAGTACGTTATCAAGCTGCTCTTCATTGAGGTTTAAGTCTGTGAAGAAATCGCTGATCTCAGAGTACTCAAGAACATTTTTCTTCTTTTTTGCAAGTGCAAGGATGTCCTTAATCTTCTGTGTAAAGAGCTCTTTTGTTGCCTCATCAAACTCATGAGCCTCTCCATCATTTGATGTGCTCTCGCTCTCTGCCTTTGCACTCTTTGCAGCCTTTTTAGCCTTAGGTTCTTTTGCTGCCTTAGGAGCCTTTTCCTCAGACTTCTTGGCAGTTTTCTTTTCCTCTGTGTCCTTCTCAGCCTTTGCTGCCTTTGCAGTCTTCTTTTCTTCTGCAGCATCTTCCTTTTTAGCCTTGGCTGAAACTTTTGCTGTAACCTTTGTTGTAGCTTTTGTAGTAGCCTTGGCAGCTACCTTTTTCGTATCCTTTGTCTCTTTAGTCTCTACTTCTTTCTTTGCCATTTTTGTATTTTCCTTTTCTATTATTTTTCATCAATCATCTGGTGATATATCTGCGTGTGCTAACTTTTCCAGATCTTTTTTGCCCTGAATGGTCTTGGTAAGAAAATCAGGATCATCAGGCTTTAGTTCTTTCTTTTGTCTGTCATACCCTGCTGCCTTTACGCCATATATTATGTCGTGGAAAGCTTTTTTCCTCTGTTCCTTGGTCTCGATCTCGATCAGATTGGTGTTGAACATCTCAGCTACCTGCCTGTGTTCATCCTCATCAGTGAATCTGTCGAGAATAGCAGCCGGTGAAAAGTTGCCGCTTTCCATTCCCATAAATAGCTCTTTTGCCACATTTCTATACAGGTCATCTGAGAAATCCTCAGGAGTTATCCACCTTGTAACCTTGGAAAAGATCTGTGGTTCATCAGTTAGCCATGTTAAAAGAAGCCTCTGGTTCTTTCTGGCTCCGTCTTCAGGAGAACGTTTCTGCTGTATGCCCGACTTAGGCCTTTCAACCTTTCTCACAAGTCCGCCCTGAGAAGCAACACTGGATACGAGCCTTCTGAGATCATCTACTGCAATGTTGTACCTTGCAGCAACGGCTTCTATATAATTTTCTCTCTCCAGCGCCTCTTCAAATTCACAGAGCTTCATGGCAAGCTTCCTGTGAAATTCAGTCTTGGACTGAGGATCTGACATGTCATGCTGGGACTGAAGTACCCTTACTTCAAAAAAGAAAGTGTTCTCAGCATTTTTTATTCTCTCTTCGAAAGCTTCCCTGCCTTCATTCTTAATAAACTCATCAGGGTCCTTATAGGGCCTTAGGTCAAGGACCTTTCCCTTAAGACCAGCCTCTTTTAGAATGCCGATTCCTCTAAGCGCTGCCTTTGTGCCGGCTTCATCGCTGTCATAGGACAAAATAACTTCGTCCGTATATCTTTTTAATATCATGGCCTGCCCAGTGGTAAAAGCAGTTCCCAGTGAAGCAACTGCCATATTAAAGCCCGCCTGGTGCATGGCTATAACATCCATATATCCCTCGCAGATTATCATGTAACCTGCTCTTGAGTTCTTGGCATAGTTAAGACCGAACAAATTTCGGCTTTTATCAAAAATAGGTGTTTCCGGTGAATTCAGGTATTTAGGTTTACCATCTCCCATCACTCGGCCGCCAAAACCAATAACCTTTTGGGACGCATCCTGAATAGGAAACATAACTCTGTTCCAAAACTTATCATGGGTTCCCATTTTATCATCATGGGACGCCAGCCCCGCCTCGATTATCTGCCCATCTGAGTATCCAAGGCTTTTAAGGTGCTTTGTAAGGTCATCGCTCGTAACATTGGCATATCCAAGCCCAAAATGCTGCATGGTCTCATCTGTGAGCTTTCTGGACCTAAAGTACTCCATGCCTTTTTGTCCGGTTCTGCCTCGCAGCTGATAATAGTAGTACTTGGCTGCTTCTTTGTTGATATCATACAGGATCTGTTTTTTATCCCGCGCTGCCTTGGCTGCAGGAGAATCATCCTGCTCCGGAAGCTTTATCCCGGCTCTATCTGCCAGTTGTTTTACCGCTTCCTGAAATGTTAAATTGTCATATTTCATCAAAAAAGTGATCACATTGCCGCCTGCGCCGCATCCAAAGCAGTAGAACATCTGCTTGTGCGAAGAAACGGAAAATGACCCGGATTTCTCATTGTGGAATGGGCAAAGTCCAAAATAATTGGAACCTTTTTTCTGCAAATGCACATATTGACCAACAACATCCACAATATCGTTCCTGGAGCGCACTTCTTCGATGATCTCATCTGAATAGTACATTATTTATAAAACTCCCCAAGTATGTGGTATATAAACTTCCTCAAACATTGAAACTGCATATCTGTCAGTCATGGAACTGACATAGTCACAGACAATCCTTTCTTTTGTCTCCCCAAGGTTCATCATATTCTTAAGATAGTCAGGAAGAAGATCAACATGATCAAGATAATAGAAGTACAAGATCTTGATCATTACCTCAACCTTGCCCTCCTGCCCTTTTGCAATCGGGTTGGTGTAAACACGGTCGAACATAAACTTACGAAGCCTGTGGAATGCATCATATATCTCTTCTGACATACGGATATCATCCTTATCAAGGCTGTTTGCCACGATGTCATGAATAAATGTATCAAGCCACTCACCATTCGTATGGCCTATCACATCGCACAGGTCTTTGGGTACCTGATCTTCAGTAATTATGCCGCCTCTTATGGCATCATCCATATCGTGATGCATATAGGCAATCTTATCTGAAAGGCGCACAACTTTTCCCTCAAGAGTGGAAGGTGTAAGGTCCATTTCATGGTTCAAAATACCATCGCGCACTTCCCATGTAAGATTCATTCCCTGCCCATAGTTTTCAAGTTTTTCTACAATCCTAAGACTCTGCTCATTGTGCCTGAATCCTCCGGGACAAACCTCGTTCAAAGCCCTCTCTCCGGCATGGCCAAATGGCGTATGGCCAAGGTCATGTCCAAGTGCAATTGCCTCCGCCAGGTCCTCATTGAGCAAAAGAGCTTTCGCAATAGTCCGCGCGTTTTGAGAAACTTCAAGAGTATGCGTCATACGAGTTCTGTAATGGTCTCCGTCAGGAGACAAAAAGACCTGAGTCTTGTCTTTTAGGCGTCTGAATGACTTGGAATAAAGAATCCTGTCACGGTCCCTTTGAAAACAAGGCCTTATATCGCACGGCTTTTCTTCTTTTTCTCTTCCTTTGGAATTCATGCTCAGAGTAGCATGTTTGCTTAAGATTTTAGTCTCACGGTTTTCCAGTTGTTCGCGAATTTTCAATTTTTTCTTCTTTCCGTGGGTGAATCAGTTGTCTACCAGAAAAAGAAAACCCACATCTTATATATTCGACGTGGGTTTCAAAAATCCTTTTTTTATTTTAAATTTTTTTTAAATTTATCTTGACCATTCACTTTCCCTGGATGTGTACTGATCATTTATCCACTGAACAGCCTTTTCAAGCCCCTCTTGAGAGACCTCAAAATTCTCAGTTGTCTTAAGACTGTCATCAGTATGTGCATAGGAATTGGGCTCCGGCCACACAGTTGCCATCAAAGTAGCCGGTCCTCTTTTATCAAGAGGTGTGAACTTTACATTCTCTAGTGGTTCCCTGGCAAGTCTGTATCTCATGCCCTTGTAACTTCCAAAATATGCCTCGCCATATTCATAGTGGGAAAGTGGAAAAAAACTTGTTAATTCTATTGCCATTTACTTTTTCCTATCAAAATCCTATTTTTCCGGTCTCCTGATGATTTACAACGTAGTACGCTGCGTTATCTGAAGGCTTGATATAAACCTGTATTTCTCTTATGCTTGAAGGTTTATTGCCCTTGGAAACATAGTCCTGTTTTGCTTTTTCAATAATATCTGTTGTTCTGATCTCATGGTGACTGTACTGAACAAAGACTTCTTCTTTGCAACTGAACTTTGCTGCCTTTAATGAGATATCGTCGCTCACTGTTTTAGCAGCCTTGCGGGCCTTCTCAGAATGTGTCTTTACAACTTTGGCTGCAGGAGCTGCCTTTTCCTTTATGTCATTGTATAAAGGTTCTGCTTTTCCTCTAAGATCCTGATAGATAGGTTCTGCCTTTTCTCTAATGTCATTATAGATTGGCTCTGCCTTTTTGGTGACATCCTTGATCAAAGGCTCAGCTTTTTTCATAGCCTCATCAATAACAGGCTCCGCATTTTTGGAAACCTCTTTTACCATTTCCTTAATCTCTTCTACTGTTGACTTCTTCCCCATTGTCATTCCCTCCTGTTCATCTGAACTTACTCATAAACGCTGCCAAAGGTCCTATTGCATCCTGAAGATCCTTGATTGCTTCGTTAAGTCCTTCAAAATCAATATTTGACATGGACTCAACCGCATTTGTAAGGCCTTCGCCGTTTTTAGCAACAAGACTGTCAAAATTCTCGCTGGCCTCAGTGATACTTGTAATCATGGTATTGGCTTCATTAAGGGAATCCTGTGCCTTGATCGCTGTATCATTGATATGATTTAATGTAGCTTCAAGCTGCGGAATAACTATAACCATTGTTACAAGCACGATAACCGCAATAGCCGCAATACAGCAGGTACCTATTTTTTGCCAAAAGAGCTTTTTCTTTGTGAGATTCCTTATTTCAGCAAGAATCTCTTCACTAGTTGCAGAAGTAACATTTTGTTCTTTATTCTCTGTATCTCCCATATTTCCCCCCTTCATATCATCTACAACTTTTATGTATTCAGATTATTATACACCTATATTATTACCGTTCATAGTCCGCTGCCGCCTCAACTCTCCTGTTAACTTCATTTTGAAGCCCATTCAGGAATCGCTCAGGATGACAGGAATTATAAGCCTCCATATACTCAGCCCAGGTTTTTTCAAAATTATTGGCCATTACCACCTGTGGCAGATAATTGTGCTTGCACTCAGTCATCATGTGATAAGCTTCTCCTTCATCAGATTTTGGTGAAAGAGTCTGCGCATAAGTATATATCGGATACCATGGGCCGGGTGAAGGATTACTTCCAAGCATTTCCACATATGTTTGAGCGTCATAAGCTGTAAGGCATTTTCTGACTTTATCTGAAAGGCCATCGTAAAATTCAACTTCCTGCCCTTCAGGTTTCATGGCATTTATGCCATCTCTGCTGGTTCCAAGCCACTGAGGGAAATAGTTGTACTGACAAAAATGCGATTTCTTATAGGCTGTATCATAGGCCATCTTTCGCATTCCTTTTGTCTTTTTAAACATCCCGTTATCATCGATCACATAGTCGACACCTTCAATGCCCCAATACCGAAGATTATGGATGTTCTGCTCCAGCAAAGCACTGACAAATTCCATAGCCTTGTCAACATCCTTACAACTGGTAGTAATTGCAAGACCTGAACTTCCATGAAAGACGCTTCCTGAATTGTGCCACTGATTGGTTATGCCCTCCCTGATAGTTATAGGAAGGGGAACATACTGACATCCCTCATCATCAAGACCGGCATGTCTTATGGCGTCCTCTGCTTCATAAGCAAAATCCCACCACTGATCCACCATTCCAAGAACTCTTCCTGATGAGAGTTTGGCGATGTACTCATCGTAGGTCTGTTTGTAGAATTCAGGATCCACAATGCCTTTTTTATACTCTTCATTGAGCTTTTTAAAATATTTAACTGCTGTATCTGTAGTATTGTAGTCAATTACCGTATGTGTCTGCGGGTCAACTATAGCAGCGCCATCATTTGGGTAACCATCAAGAAACTGGGGAGCATTTTCAAGACAAAAATATCTCCAGTCATCACAAAGGATAGTATAAGGAATTACAGCCGTGCCATCAGACATTGTAGGCTTAGCTGCGTAATATCTTTCTATGAGATCAAAATACTGATCAAGGGTATGTATGTCAGGATAACCTGCCCATTCAAGGACTCTTGTCTGTATCCAGAAGGCTTCATCAATATGTACACAGACTCTCTCTTTTCCATAGGTGCTGGAAAACTGAGGGATCCAGTAAATATGCCCATCGTTTTGTTTAAGTGAATCCCACTGTTTCTGACTAAAAAGCTCTTTTACATTAGGGTACTTCTCAATGTAATCATCAAGAGCAACAAGGGCTCCTGCCTCATACATGCGTATTGACTCCTCGCCAGCATCTACAAAATCAGGGTAGTCACCACTCTCAAGCAGTTCACTTATGGCGTCATAAGCTGTCTGACTTCCAAGCCACTTCTCATGAACCTTTATCCCTGTAGCATCAGCGATCATATTCTGGATCACATTGTTCTCATCAAGCTCCGTCCCCGGAACAGCAAAAAAAGCTGTAAATTCTTTGTATGTTTTGTCCGCAACCCGAACATCTTCTTTTTCATCATCAGATTTTTTTACAAGGCAACCAACACCAATTACACAGAACAATAAAACAATTGCAAAAACCAATATAGCTTTCTTCATTTTCTGCCCCACCTTCAAGTCAAAACACTATATGGATCATACCAGATCAAGTATTTCAAGAGGATCACTTACAAATGCATTCTCTCCCGCACCTGCAGCAATAAGCTCATCTTTTGTTCTAAAGCCCCACAAACATGAGATACATGGAATTCCTGTGTTTTTGGCTGTCATGTGATCCACGTCAGAATCCCCGACATATACACAGTCTTCCTTGCCAACAGCCATCTTTTTCATAGCTTCAAGGCACTCATCCGGTGCAGGTTTCCTCTGAAGCTTATCCGTCACACCAATTGCAACATCAGCCCACTCACCAAAATAAACATTCTTAAGTTCCTGAACTCCGTCCATAGATTTATTGGATACTATTGCTATCTTGTAGCCGCGGTTTTTCAGCTCTTTTAAAAGCTCAGGAATATGTTTATAAGGTCCCGTTTTAATATTACAGTGATCAACGTAATAAGCCTCGTAATCACTTAAAATCTGATCAAACTGTGGGTTCTCTCTTCCGCCCTGAATCGCTCTTTCTATAAGCTTTACAGAACTGTTTCCCACAAAATGTTTTACTTCATCCAGAGTTCTCTCCGGCATATCATACTTTCTCAAAATATAATTCACAGAATCAGTAATATCCTCAATCGTATTGAGAAGCGTTCCGTCCATATCAAAAATAACTGCTTTAAACTTCATTATCTCTAGTCCTTTTCACAAATCTCGCCAATCTATTTTAACACTATTTTCCATATTTTGATACAAGCGAAGTCAAGCGGAAGATAGGGACTTGCGACGGAACAAGCAAAGCTTGTTCCTAGTCCCTTTAGGGAAACCCACTGGGTGAGAGGGACTCTCCCCCAGTGGGTATACGAAAAAAGCCTCAGGCTTAATGCCTGAGGCTTTTTCGTATCCAGTGCGGAAGATGGGACTTGAACCCACACGACATAAACAGTCACAAGATCCTTAGTCTTGCTCGTCTGCCAATTCCGACACTTCCGC
>NZ_ATVR01000033.1 GCF_000420825.1 Butyrivibrio sp. AE2015
TACTTGGTAAAGAAAATGAGATAGAAAAGAAGAAAAGGTTGTCAGAAGAATTTGGTCTTGTGATGAGCATAGAGACTGAAAGGAGGCTGGGCGAGATGTGTAATTTAAGTGAAGTATTAGTAGAGAAAGGAATAGAAAAAGGACAGACCGATCTTGTCGAAGTAATAAAACGATTAAGAAATGGTGAGAGCAGTGCAGACATTATAGAGTCTGGTGTTGATGAGCGTACAGTAAATTTGGCGCTAACTATTAAATAAAAAATAGTTGATAGAGGCTTATACCTCCGGTCATCATCTGATGGCCGGAGGCATTTTTACAATTATTATTTGGTTAGCTTTTAGAAAAAATATGCAAAAATAGTGAATTTTATGTAAATAAGTTATATAATAACTTTTAGATGCCAAAGAAAACGGCCTTTTGCGTCTAACATATCATCATAAGTACAGTCAGCGCTTGATATCTGAAATAAGAGGGGATTTCCGATATGAATGCCAGTAACTTGCAGAGAAAGTTATCTCATAAGGAAAAGATAATTTTCAGAGTTAAAAAATTTAATAGAAAACATAAGGCTCTTTCCTTTTTAGGGCTTGCCTATGCAGTTATATCGATCACGAGCTACAACTTTTTGTTTTACTTCTATAGTAATGCCAAGAGATTTATAAGTCTTGCATGTATCTTGCTTTTCTTTGTATCAAGTAGTAGTTTTTCGCATCCAGGAATGTCTTTTGATATCAGTTTTGATTCTGATATGAATATTGATGGTTATTCGGGTGACTCTGCAGGAGAATTGTCTGAAGTTATAGACTATGAGTCTCAAGCGGAGCTTTCAGTAACTACAGTTGATGAAACTCTTCTTGAAGAGGCTATGGAAAGTGTTAATCCTGATGCCACAGAAGCAGAGCATATGATATCTGATAATAAAGCCACTTTATCAGAGATCTTGGCTGCAACAAGCAGTGCTTCAGATGAAGAAGAAAGTGCAGAAGTAGAATTTTCTGAAAATGTAACTGAAGAGGTTCCGCTTTCAGATACTGTACCGGAGCATTCTTTTTCCAGTGATGACTGGCAGATAGTTCTCATAAATAAGCAGCATCCTATACCTGAAGACTACGCGGTTTCTCTTGGAACCATAAATGGTTCGATGAGATGTGATGAGAGGATAATCTCACCACTTCTTGAAATGATGAGAGCAGCAAGCAGAGATGGTGCTAATCTTATTATCTGCTCACCGTACAGGGATATGGATCGACAGACTATGCTTTTTACCAATAAGGTAGACAGATATATGAATGGCGGTATGTCTTATATGGAAGCTTACAATCTGGCTTCACAGGCTGTAACTGTTCCTGGATCTTCAGAGCATCAGATCGGGCTTGCTATTGATATTATCTGCGATGGATATTCAAGTCTTGATGAAGGCTTTGCGGATACCAAAGCCGGAAAATGGCTTGCTGATAACAGCTATAAATATGGCTTCATCCTTCGATATCCTTTGGGAAAAGAGGATATAACAAGCATAGAATTTGAACCATGGCATTTCAGATATGTAGGAGTTGATGCTGCTACAGTCATGTATGAGAATGGCATTTGCCTTGAAGAGTTTTGGAATACTTATGTTAATTGATCGAGGATTTTTATGTATAAGATTTTAAAAAAAGATGGAAACGCCAAAAGGGCTGAATTTACTACGGTTCATGGAACTGTTCAGACTCCTGTATTTATGAATGTTGCAACTGTTGCAGCTATTAAGGGCGGCGTTTCCACAGAGGATCTTGAAGGGATAGATACACAGGTTGTCCTTTCAAATACTTACCATTTGCATTTGAGACCGGGTGACGAGCTTGTTTACAGAATGGGTGGACTGCATAAGTTTATGTCATGCAATAAGCCTATTTTAACTGATTCAGGCGGATTCCAGGTCTTTTCTCTTGCCAAAACACGTAAGATCAAGGAAGAGGGTGTGTATTTCCATTCTCACATTGATGGCCACAAGCTCTTTATGGGGCCTGAAGAGAGCATGAGAATACAGTCACATCTTGGTTCTACTATAGCTATGGCATTTGATGAGTGCCCTTCTGCCAAGGCAGAACATGAATATGTCCAGATGTCTGTTGATAGAACAACAAGATGGCTTCTTAGGTGTAAGAAGGAAATGGACAGGCTTAACGGTCTTGAATACACTGTAAACCCTCATCAAATGCTTTTTGGAATTAACCAGGGTGCTATATTTGATGATATAAGGATCGAACATGCAAAGCGCATAAGTGAGCTTGATCTTGACGGATATGCGGTTGGTGGTCTTGCAGTTGGTGAGTCTCATGAAGAAATGTATCATGTACTTGACACTGTTGTGCCATTCCTTCCGGAAAATAAGCCAACTTATCTGATGGGAGTAGGCACTCCGGCCAATATCCTTGAGTCTGTAGACAGAGGCGTGGACTTTTTCGATTGCGTATATCCAAGTAGAAATGGCCGCCATGGTCATCTTTATACAAACAGAGGACATATCAATATTCTGAATGCAAAGTATGAGATGGATGACACTCCTATTGAAGAGGGATGCGGATGTCCTGCCTGCCGCAGATACACCAAGGCTTACATAAGACACCTTCTTAAAGCCGGTGAGATGCTTGGAATGAGGCTCTGCGTGCTTCATAACCTTTATTTCTATAATCACATGATGACAGAAATAAGAGAGGCCATTGAAAAGGGAGAGTATAAAGCATACAAAAAGAAAAAACTTGAGGGAATGCTTGAGTTTGACAGCGAGACCATTGCTGATGGTTATAATATCGCAAGAAACTGGCGCAAAGGTTAAGAAAAATCAAGACGGTATTGATTTTTCTTAATGGATGTATATATTCACTTGAATTTGATTTTTCTTTTTAGTATTATTGATTGGTATATATTACAAGTTTTGGAGGAAGGTATGGGATTATTTTTAACTACTGAATCTGCTGGCTCAAGCACAGCATTTATAACAACAATGCTTGTTTATGCTGCATTTATGGTTGCAATCTATTTCTTGTTCATGCGTCCTAACAGAAAAGAGCAGAAACAGAAAGCTCAGGTACTTGCATCACTTGCAGTAGGCGATAGCGTTAGAACAACAGGCGGCTTTATCGGAACAGTTATTGATATCAATGATGATATGGTAATCGTAGAATTTGGTAACAATAAGAACTGTCGTATTCCTATGGTTAAGGAAGCAATTGTTGAAGTTGAAAAGCCTGAAGATGCAGTTGCAACTGCTGCTACAGATAGTAAGGATTCAAAGAAAAAATAATTGATGGATTTAAGCCTGGCCAAGGTGCGCCCTGGTCAGGCTTATTCTATAAGTAAATAAAACACAAAGGAGCATGGGGATGAAGCTTAATATTACATGTATTCCAGGTGACGGTATTGGACCTGAGATAGTAAAAGAAGCCAAAAAAGTTCTTGATAAAGTGTGTGAAAAGTATGGGCATGAAATATCATATAAAGATGTTTTAATGGGTGGTTGTTCTATTGATGCCTATGGTGTGCCTTTGACAGATGAGACAATAGCTGCAGCAAAGTCTGCAGATGCTGTTTTGATGGGATCTATCGGTGGAGATACAAGTACATCTCCATGGTACAAGCTCGAACCATCAAAGAGGCCTGAGGCTGGTCTTTTGGGACTTCGCAAAGCTTTAAATCTTTTTGCGAATCTTCGTCCTGCATATTTGTATCCTGAATTAAAAGAAGCCTGCCCTCTTAAAAAAGAAGAGGCTGAAAAAGGCTTTGATATGCTTATTATGAGAGAACTGACAGGTGGCCTGTACTTCGGCGACAGATGTACAAAAGAAGTAGATGGCGAGCTTGTTGCAACAGATACACTTGTCTACAGAGAAAGCGAGATCCGTCGTATTGCGATTAAAGCTTTTGAAGTTGCAAGGAAGAGAAGATGCTCTGTGATAAGTGTCGATAAGGCTAATGTTTTGGATTCTTCAAGGCTTTGGAGAAAAGTTGTTGAGGAAGTTAAAAAGGATTATCCGGATGTATCGCTTTCTCATATGCTTGTTGATAACTGCGCTATGCAGCTTGTTAAGAGTCCGTCATCATTTGATGTAGTTCTTACTGAGAACATGTTTGGAGATATCTTATCTGATGAAGCAAGTATGATCACCGGATCTATTGGAATGCTTCCGAGTGCGTCCCTTAATGATTCCAGTTTTGGACTATATGAGCCTAGCCATGGCAGTGCTCCTGATATTGCAGGAAAAGATCTGGCAAACCCTATTGCTACAATTCTATCTGCTGCAATGATGCTAAGATATTCATTTAATCTTGATAAAGAAGCTGACGCTATTGAAGAAGCTGTTAAAAAAGTCCTTAAGGAAGGTTACAGAACAAAGGATCTGTGCCTTAATGATGAGGAAGGCTTTGAAATAGTTGGATGCAAAAAAATGGGGGATTTGATTGCTGAACGAATTAGCGGTTGAAAAAACTGAGAAGAAAATATATGACATTTTGCCACACGAGCCGGAAACAATTGCAATGGCACTTCTAGTGATAGGTATGGGTGCTTATTATCTGTGGAGAATGTTTGCCATTACTCCGCAGTATGATGAACTGTATACATACTATACTTTTATAAGTAAAGGCCCTATATATGCAGCAATTCACTGGCCACTTCCCAATAATCATGTTGGATATTCGGTACTTTCCGGATTTATTGATTATTTTGGTAATTCTTATTTTGGACTAAGAGGAGTTTCATTTGTTTGTGCCATAAGTAATCTGATTCTTGTTTACAGGATATGTAAAAGATTCTTTTCTCATGGACTTCCTTTTGCGGCAGCTCTGTTATATGCTTCCATGCAGGTTATCAATGAGTACAGTGTTCAGGGAAGAGGGTATACGCTGGCAACACTTTGTTTCCTTTTGTCTATATACTGTATCTGTCAGATCTGCAGTCTCGGTGAAAAGAGAATGTATTTGTACTTTTCGCTGTTTGGAGTCATCGTACTTGGACTTTATACAGTGCCAAGTAGCGTATACTGGGTTGTTCCTGTAGGACTTTCCGGAGCTTTGTATCTTCTGATAAACGCCGTAAGAAGTAAGAGTGTATATGACAAACCATCAGATAATATATATAGAAAAAAGCTGATAAATCTCGTGTTTTCGGGACTGTTTGCTGCTGCGGGAACTACTTTTTTATACTCGGTAATATGGCTTGCTATTGGCTCGAATCTTCTTGTTAAGACTTCAGGATCTGAGTTTTTTGGATGGACACATGGAGCAGTTCTTTTGCGTTCTCCAATGAAAGCTCTTTTAACAGGAGTAGATTATATGCTATCTCAGCCATATATTCAGAGTCTTGAACCTGACGTTTTCTGGCAGAGATATCTGGGCTGGAATTACAGCATGCTAAACTACATGCTTCCTGGCATGGTAATTGTTCTGATTATATTCATCTTGGCTGGAATGGGCTGTATGATCTATGAATGTATAAAGCATTTCGAATATAGCAGGACGGTAATAAATCTTGTTGCAATCGTAAATCTTTTGTTTATAGGTGTAATGCTTATTCTTCAAAAGAAATTACCTTATCTTAGAGTTTTTGGATATAGCAGTTTTATTGTTGTCTTATGTGTGTGCTCTGTTTTTGAAAGACTGATAAATGTCCATATCAGGGTATACAATAGAAAAATATCAGGCACAAGCGGTGAAAACGGTACGTCTAAAGAAAATGAGAGCATTTCCCACGAAGGAAAGTGGTATTTTGGACTTGGGGTTTACATTCCTACAATTTGTATTGCAGTTTTGTTCATACTTAGAGTTACAAGCTCTGACTTTAACTGCCAGCTTGGACATAGAGAAAACGAATTGTTCAATACACTTTATATTGCGGATGTGACCAAGAAAAACAATCCGGCTGTTTTGGACTGTGATCAGCAGTACCTTATGAAATTTGGCTGGGACATTGACTGTACCAAGACAGATGTTGACGACGCGGACATGGTTATTGTGGATAAGGATATGCTTCAAAGCGGTTATAGCGGTGAGGATTTTTGGAAATTCTATCAGACTCATGAAACGATAAATTGGGATTATTTAAAGTCCATGAGAGTTATATATGAAAGTGAAGATTTTATTTTGTATGTGAAATAATTAAGTTTATTATAATTTTTGTTTATATAGGAGGAGAATATCATGACAATGAACAGCGACAGAGTTATGAAAGGACTTCAGCAGGCACCACACAGAAGCCTTTTTAACGCACTTGGTTTTACCGAAGAAGAGAGAAGAAAACCCCTAATTGGTATTGTTAGTTCTTATAACGAAATCGTTCCGGGCCATATGAACCTCGATAAGATTACAGAAGCAGTTAAGCTTGCTGTAGCTGAAGCAGGCGGTATGCCTGTTGTAGTTCCTGCAATTGCGGTATGCGACGGAATTGCTATGGGTCACATTGGCATGAAGTATTCTCTTGTAACAAGAGATCTTATTGCAGATAGTACAGAGTGTCTTGCAAAAGCCCATGCTTTTGACGGTATGGTATGTATTCCAAACTGTGATAAGAATGTACCGGGACTTTTAATGGCTGCTGCAAGAGTTAATATTCCTACTGTATTTGTTTCTGGCGGTCCTATGATGGCTGGAAGAGTAGATGGCCATAAGACATCTCTCTCATCTATGTTTGAGGCTGTTGGTAGCGTTTCTGCAGGTAAGATGACAGAGGAAAAGCTCTGCGAGTATGAAGAGAAGGCTTGTCCTACATGTGGTTCATGTTCAGGTATGTATACAGCCAATTCCATGAACTGCCTTACAGAGACAATCGGAATGGGCCTTCCTGGAAATGGAACAATTCCTGCTGTATATTCTGCAAGGATCAGACTTGCTAAACATGCAGGCTATGCTGTTATGGACCTTGTTAAGAAAGATATCAGACCAAGAGACATCATGACAAAGGATGCGTTCATGAATGCGCTTACTCTGGATATGGCACTTGGCTGTTCTACAAACACAATGCTTCATTTACCTGCAATTGCTCATGAAGCCGGAGTTGAGCTTAATATGGAGATTGCAAATGAAGTTTCAAGCAGAACTCCTAATCTTTGTCACCTGGCTCCTGCTGGCCCAACATACATGGAAGACCTCAATGAAGCAGGTGGTGTTCTGGCTGTAATGTCAGAACTTGTTAAAAAGAACCTTCTTAATACAGACGCACTTACTGTTACAGGAAAGACTATTGGAGAGAATCTTGCAGGTGTAAAGAACCTTAATCCTGAGGTTATCAGACCAATAGAGAATCCTTATATGCAGTCAGGCGGAATTGCAGTTCTTAAGGGAAATATTGCTCCTGATACCGGTATTGTTAAAAAATCTGCTGTTGTACCTGAAATGATGACTCATGAGGGACCTGCAAGAGTATTTGATTGTGAGGAAGATGCAATCGCAGCAATCCTTGGCGGCAAGATTGTTGCAGGAGATGTTGTGGTTATCAGATATGAAGGACCTAAGGGCGGCCCTGGAATGAGAGAAATGCTCAATCCTACATCAGCTATTGCCGGTATGGGGCTTGGATCATCTGTAGCTCTTATTACGGACGGACGTTTCTCTGGCGCAAGCAGAGGTGCTTCCATAGGACATGTATCTCCTGAAGCTGCAGTTGGCGGACCTATCGCGCTTATTGAAGAAGGAGATATCATCAGCATTGATATTCCTAATAACTCTCTTAATGTAAAGGTTTCTGATGAAGTTCTTGCTGAGAGAAGAAAGAACTGGAAGCCTAGAGAGCCTAAGGTAACTACAGGATATCTTGCTCGTTATCGTGAGCTTGTAACTAGTGGTAACCGTGGGGCTATTTTGGAAATTCCAAGAGCTTGATCGTTCTAATATTATTGAATAAGACTACTGAAAGTAAGGAGTTTTTTTATCATGCAGTTAACTGGAGCACAGATTGTTTTAGAGTGTCTTAAGGAACAAGGCGTTGATACGGTTTTTGGTTATCCCGGCGGAACAATTTTAAATATTTATGATGAACTATACAAACAGCAGGATGATTTTTTACATATCAGAACATCGCATGAGCAGGGTGCTGCTCATGCGGCTGATGGTTATGCAAGGTCTACCGGAAAGGTTGGAGTTTGTATGGCTACAAGTGGTCCCGGTTCTACAAATCTTGTAACCGGCATTGCAACTGCTTATATGGATTCGGTTCCTATGGTTGCAATTACTTGTAATGTAAATCTGCCTCTTTTGGGTAAGGATTCTTTCCAGGAGGTTGATATAGCAGGCATAACCATGCCTATTACAAAACATGGCTATATTGTTAAGGATGTAAAAGAGCTTGCATCAACCTTAAGGAAGGCTTTTAAGATTGCAAAAAGCGGAAGACCGGGCCCTGTTCTTGTTGATATTACCAAGGATGTTACACAAAAGAGCTGTGACTACAAGGCTGCTGCAATTACAGAAGAAAAAAGAAAAGTAACTTACGACCATGACGATATATTAACAGCCATAAAGATGATAAAGGCATCAAAGAGACCATATATCTATGTGGGCGGTGGCGCTGTAATATCAGGTGCTTCTGAGGAACTTGCGAAGTTTGCTCATACGATTGATGCCCCTGTATGTGACACTCTTATGGGTAAGGGTGCTTTTGATGGCACTGATGAGCTTTACACTGGTATGATCGGTATGCATGGTACCAAAACTTCAAACTTTGGAGTTAGTGAGTGTGATCTTTTGATCACACTGGGAGCTAGATTTTCTGACAGAGTTACAGGTAATGCCAAGACTTTCGCTTCCAAAGCCAAGATTCTTCAGATTGACATAGATGCTGCGGAAATAAATAAAAATATCAGAACCAATTTTGCTATTGTAGGTGATCTTAAAGAGGTTCTCTCAGAAATAAATAAAGAAGTACCAGTTATGGATCATTCTGAATGGCTTAATAAGATAAAGGATTATAAAAAGAAATATCCTTTAAACTATGAGACAGATAAGCTTACATGCCCCTATATCATTGAAGAGCTGGATAAGCTTACAAAGGGTGAAGCCATCATATCTACAGATGTTGGACAGCATCAGATGTGGGCTGCGCAATATTATAAGTTCAGACATCCAAGAACATTTTTGACTTCAGGCGGCCTTGGAACAATGGGCTATGGTCTTGGAGCATGTATTGGTGCAAAAGCAGGAAATCCTGATAAGCTTTGCATCAACATTGCAGGAGATGGCTGCTTTAGAATGAATATGAACGAGCTGGCAACAGCATCTAAGTACAACCTTCCTATCATTGAGATAGTGATCAACAACAATGTTCTTGGAATGGTAAGACAGTGGCAGACACTGTTTTATGAAAAGCATTATTCTCAGACAATCTTTGAGGACAAGGTTGATTACTGCAAGGTAGCTGAAGCTCTTGGATGTGCTGCTTTCAGAATTACCAAGAAGTCTGAAGTGGTTCCTACTTTGAAAAAAGCTATAAATGCAGGCAAACCTGTTGTAATTGATTGTATAATAGAGGAAGATGATAAGGTGTTCCCTATGGTTCCGGCAGGAGCATCTATCAGCGAAGCATTTGATGCAGGGGATCTTGCTTCGAGAAAATAATTAGAAATGAAAAGTGATTTTGGGGGAGATCATGAGTAGAGCTTTAAAGGGATTACTAATTGCACTTGCTGTTTCAATTGCAGCTTTTATAGCTGTTTATATTGGACTGGGCTTTTATTACATGAATGGTTTTCCCTGCTTTACCTGGATCAATGGAGTTTACTGTACTGGAAAAAGTGTTAATGAAGTAAATGAAGAGCTCTGCAAAAAATATCAGTATGATGGTATTTATATTACTGATATTAGCGGAGCAGAGCTCTTTATATCTGCTAAGGATGCGGATGTTCATATTGATTTTACAAATATGCTTAGTTCGTATCTGTCTGACAAAAATCCTTTTGCATGGGGATATTATTTCTTTGAAAGCCTCATTGTGAATCTGTCTCCGGATGTATATGTTGATAAAGATGCAGTAAGAGACATAATATCCAAGTGGGAAATATTTCTTGATGATGATGAACTTAATATAAGCATTGAAAAAAACAAGGATAGCGGCTATATTTTAAAAGATAATCTAAGCAAAGCTCCTGTTCAGGAAGCAATTTCACAGACTGTAATTGATAGCATAGAAGCGCTGAAAACTGAGGTCAGACTCTATACAGTTGACGGGTGTTATACGGAAATCCAGTTAAATGAGGAACAACAAAAGATAGTTGATCTATATGATAAGGTAAATGCTCTTCAGTCCTGCATGATTACCTATAAAATAGCAGATGAAGAAGTTAAACTTGATAAAAAAACAGCATCTTCCTTTATACTTACGGCAGATGACCTTGAGAGTGCAAAAGAAGAAAAAATATCTAAAAAGCTTCCGGGAAGTGGCCTGTTTATAGCAGGCACGGAAGAAGAGAAATTTCCTGAAGATGACATTATTATTGTTGAGGGATTTTTGATGGATTCAAATGGAAATTTGATCCTTAGTGAAAGCAAGATGTATGATTTTCTTTATGAACTTTCGGCGTCTCATAGCACTGAATGGGACCTCGGAAGGTATAGAAGTGGGGATGAGAATGCGGAGATCATAATAAACAATAATAGTAAGGGCAATGGGCTTGTATATGACATAGACTCTGAATTTGAGTATTTAAAGGAAGCCTATCTTTTGGGAACTACAATGAATGAGGAAGTCAGAACACTGCAGCTTTCTGACTCAGCAGTTGTATTTAATGCAAAGGAAAGTCTTGGGGATACCTATATAGAAGTAAATATGGGTAAACAGGAGCTCTTTTACTATGTTGAAGGAAAGCTTTCCATGAATATGCCGATTGTTACAGGAAATGTTAACAGGGGAAGAGGAACTCCGACCGGAATATTTCCTGTCTATAATAAACGATATCACACAAATTTAGTTGGAGTTGATTATGTGTCTTATGTAAACTATTGGCTTGGAGTTCATAAAGGAGTAGGCATTCATGATGCCACCTGGAGATCAAAATTCGGAGAAGATATATATAAAAGAGATGGCTCACATGGTTGCATAAACTGTCCTTTGGATACTGTTTCGCAGTTGTGGGAAGTCGTGGAAGTTGGAACTCCGGTTGTCTTGTATTACTGATATAAACTGAAATATGTAAACTTGGAATTAGAATATGAAATGGTTTTTACCATTTCATATTTTTTTAATTTCTTCAGTCAAAAAAAATAAAATAACATTAATTATGGAATTGCATTATTGACATTTTTTTTATCATGACTACAATGTATTTAAAGGTTTAATTTAGTGATTCAACTCGCTGAAGAATATTATCAATATTACAAAAATCATCTACATGGATTATAGGAGGAGAGAAATGTCAAGAGTTTACAATTTTAGTGCTGGCCCGGCTGTTTTGCCAGAAGAAGTATTAAAACAGGCAGCTGCAGAGATGCTGGATTACAACGGATGCGGTATGTCTATTAATGAGATGAGTC
Organism: Butyrivibrio sp. AE2015; assembly: GCF_000420825.1. Classification (GTDB taxonomy): domain Bacteria; phylum Bacillota; class Clostridia; order Lachnospirales; family Lachnospiraceae; genus Butyrivibrio. The sequence continues at coordinate 11,497 of NZ_ATVR01000033.1, forward strand.
ATAGATCCAAGACTTTCGACAATGTCATCCAGACTGCAGAGCAGGATATCAGGGATCTTATGAATATTCCTGATAATTATAAGGTTCTCTTTTTACAGGGCGGTGCAAGTCAGCAGTTTGCAGCAGTTCCACTTAATCTTATGAAAAATGGTAAGGCTGCATATATCATTACCGGTCAGTGGGCTAAAAAAGCATATCAGGAAGCACAGAAATATGGTGAAGCCATTGAAGTAGCTTCCAGTGCCGACAAGACATTCTCCTATATACCTGATTGTTCAGATCTTCCAATTCCTGAAGATGCAGATTATGTTTACATCTGCGAGAACAACACTATCTATGGAACAAAGTTTAAGACTTTGCCTAATACAAAAGGACATATCCTTGTTTCAGATGTTTCTTCATGTTTCTTATCAGAACCTGTGGATGTTACAAAATATGGAGTTATCTATGGTGGTGTTCAGAAGAATGTTGGACCTGCAGGCCTTGTAATAAGCATCATTAGAGAAGACCTTATTACAGATGATGTTCCTGTTTATACTCCTACAATGCTTAAGTGGAAGACTCAGGCAGACAACGGCTCTTTATATAACACTCCAAACTGCTGGAGCATTTACATGTGCGGCCTGGTATTTAAATGGCTCAAAGCCCAGGGCGGTCTTGAAGAGATGAAAAAGAGAAATGAAGAGAAGGCTGCTGTTTTGTATGATTACCTTGATCAGAGCAAAATGTTCAAAGGTACAGTTCGCAAGGAAGACCGTTCTCTTATGAATGTTCCTTTCATTACTGAAAGCGATGAACTTAATGCAGAGTTTATTGCAGAAGCTACAAAGGCAGGATTTGTAAGCCTTAAGGGACATAGAACTGTTGGCGGTATGAGGGCAAGTATCTACAATGCAATGCCTATTGAAGGTGTTAAGAAGCTTGTTGAATTCATGGATAAGTTTGAAAAGGAGAGAGCGTGATCATGTACAAATACAAGTGTTTGAATCCTATTGCTAAGATCGGACTTAATAATTTTACTGATAAATACGAAGCTGTTGACAATGTTGATGACGCAGAAGGCATTCTTGTAAGAAGTGCCAACATGCTGGAAATGGAGTTTTCTGATAATCTTCTTGCTATTGCAAGAGCAGGTGCAGGTGTAAACAATATTCCTTTAGACAGATGTGCTGAGGAAGGAATCGTTGTATTTAATACTCCCGGTGCTAACGCTAATGGCGTTAAGGAGATGGTACTTGCAGCTATGCTCATTGCTTCAAGAGATATAATTGGAGGAACTGAGTGGGTTAAGGCAAATGCCGGAGATCCTGATATTGCAAAACTCACAGAGAAATCAAAAAAGAAGTTCGCGGGAACTGAAATTTTTGGCAAAAAGCTTGGTATCATCGGACTTGGTGCCATTGGCGTAAGAGTTGCCAATGCAGCAAGACAGCTTGGCATGGAAGTTTACGGCTATGATCCATATCTTTCAATTGATGCTGCATGGAGACTTTCATCAGACGTTAAGCACGTGACCAATGTAGATGATATCTATTCAAAGTGCGATATTATCACAGTTCATGTACCTGCTTTGGATTCTACAAAGGGCATGATCGGACAGGAAGCAATTGCTAAGATGAAGAAAGGCGTTATAATCCTTAATCTTGCAAGAGACATTCTTTGTGATGAAGTTGCGATCCTGGCCGGCATTAATTCAGGCAAGATCAGAAAATATGTTACGGATTTCCCAAATCCTACAACAGCAGGACATGACGGCTGCATAGTAATTCCTCATCTTGGAGCTTCAACAGAGGAGTCTGAGGATAATTGTGCAGTTAAGGCTGTTCTTGAAATGAAGGATTTCCTTGAAAATGGAAATATCAACAATTCGGTTAACTTCCCTAACTGTGATATGGGAATTTGCAATAATCCTCGAATTGCTATTTATCACAAAAATGTTGCAAACATGATCAGCCAGTTTACAAAAGAAATTGGTGAGGCCGGATATAACATTTCAGATATGACAAATAAATCTCGCGGTGATTATGCTTATACTTTGATTGACCTTGAGGATGGAATTGAGGATGCTCTTGTAAGTAAACTTGAAAAAATCGATGGAGTTATCAGAGTAAGGGTTGTAAGAAAAGACGTTTAATAAGAAAATGTATTATAATATCGGGTAGGAGTAAAATCCTACTCGATTTTAATATGCGGAGGAATAAAGATGGCTGATATAAGACCATTTAGTGCAATAAGACCAAATACAGACATTGTAAAAGAAAAGGCTGCACTGCCTTATGATGTTTATAACAGGGAAGAAGCTTATGAAGAAGTGATGAAGAATCCCAAGTCTTTTCTTGCAATAGACAGACCTGAAACTCAGTTTCCTAAGGATCAGGATATGTATGCTCCTGAAGTATATGAAAAAGCCAGGGATATGCTAAGAGACCAAATTTCTGATGGGACTTTTATCAAGGATGAAGACAAATGCTTTTACATTTATGAGCAGACTTTCAAAGGCAGAACCCAAACGGGAATTGTTGCCTGCGCATCTATTGATGATTATTTAAACAGTGTGATCAAAAAGCATGAGAATACCAGAGCTGACAAGGAGGAAGACAGAATCAGACATGTCTATACCTGTGATGCCCAGACTGGTCCTATTTTCCTTTGCTATAGAAAAAACAGGCTTTTATCTGAACTTGTTATGAAAATAAAGGAATGCGATGCACCTGTTTATGACTTTGAATCAAAAGATGGTGTTAAGAACAGAGTTTGGGTCATTTCTGATGAAGATGAAGTTAATACCATAAGTAGGATCTTTACTACCATAAATTCAATATATATAGCTGACGGCCATCATAGATGTGCTTCAGCTGTCAAAGTTGGACTTATGAAGAGAAAAGAAGGAGAAGGAAAGGTAAGAGGAAAACTTAAATCTGATTACTTTTTGTCAGTTCTTTTCCCTGATGATGAGCTTGAAATAATGGACTACAACCGTGTGGTAAAGGACTTAAATGGCCTTTCTGAAGCTGAGTTCATGGAAAGGATTTCTGAGAAATTTGATGTTAAAAAGGAAGATGCTCCTGTAAAACCTTCTTGCAAGGGAGAGTTTGGCATGTATCTTGATGGCGCCTGGTACAGACTAAATGCAAAAGAAAGCATTAAATCAGACGATGCTGTTGCAGGACTTGATGTATCTATACTTCAGGATAATGTTCTTTCACCTGTCATTGGTATAGGTGATCCAAAAACTGATAAAAGAATTGATTTTATCGGTGGTATTAGAGGACTCTCAGAGATAGAGAAAAGATGCGACAAGGACTGTAAAGTGGGCTTTTCTATGTATCCGACATCCATATCGGAACTCTTTGCGGTTGCAGATGAAGGGTTGCTCATGCCGCCTAAGTCAACATGGTTTGAACCTAAGCTCTTAAGTGGGTTATTTATTCATGATATCTGTGGTACAATTGTATAGTGAAATTCACGTTTTTTGATCATATTTTCTTATTATAAATTACCCAATGGGGAGGGAGACATGAATAATAAGCTTTACAAGATGATGAATTGGCCTGAGATTGAGGAAATTATCTATTCTGATGGCGACAATCCACACAGAATTCTGGGAGCTCATAAAGTTGGCTCAAATTATCTTATTCAGGCTTTTTATCCTGATGCAAAAGAGATAAGTGTTTTGGTTGAGAATACCAAAAAGATTTATCCTATGGAACTTGCAGATGAGGCGGGTTTTTATGCTGTTTTGGTTCCATACATCGAGAAGTTTAGATATAAACTCGTGATCACAGATGTTAATGGGGTAGAGACAACTGTAGATGATCCATATGCTTTTGGACCGTATATGGACAGAGAGGATTTTATAAAATTTGGCAGTGGTATACACTACCATATCTATGAAAAACTTGGCGCACATCCTATGAAGAGGGGAACTGTTCAGGGAACTCTTTTTGCTGTTTGGGCGCCTTCTGCTGCAAGAGTAAGCGTTATTGGTGATTTTAATAATTGGGATGGAAGAGTATGCCAGATGCATAGGCTTGACCCAATTGGCGTATTTGAAATCTTTGTTCCAGGTGCTAAGGAAAATGATGGATATCAGTTTGAAATCAAGACCAGGAGCGGTCTTATCTTCAAGAGACCTGATCCATATGCAATGCTTAGCCGCGGTGAGAATGGCATGATCTCTGTTATCAGTGAGAGAAAATCTATTGTCTGGAACGATTCCAAGTGGCTTGCACAGAGAAGAAAATTTGATCTTGATGAAGCACCACTTTCAATCTGCGAGATTTCTATCGATGCTTTTGCCGGAAGACATGAAGGCAGGAGTACAATCGAAGAAATCACTTCTGATATTCTCGAGTATGTACAGAATCATGGCTTTAATACTATTGAGCTCATGCCTGTAATGAAACACGTTCCGGGACATTTTTATCATATTCTGGATTTCTTTGCTCTTGATGATTCAAATGGTACTCCTGAAGAGTTCATGAAATTTATCGATGCATGCCATGCTGCAGGTATAAGAGTTATCCTCGACTGGGTTCCTACATTTTTCCCTAAGTCATCTTGCGGTCTTAGTAGTTTTGATGGAAAGTGCCTCTATGAGTATGAGGACCCAAGGATCGGTGTTCATCCAAAGTCAGGGGATCTGATATTTGATTATGGCAGAAAGGAAGTTACTAACTTCCTTATTTCCAATGCTTTATACTGGATTGAGAATTACCACATTGATGGCCTTAGAACTTCTGACATTTCAAGAATTCTTTATCTTGATTATGACAGAAAGCCTGGTGAATGGATTGCTAACATATATGGCGGCAATGAGAACCTGGAAGCATTGGAATTCCTTAAACAGCTCACAACTGTCATTCATAAAAACAATCCGGGGGTCGTTCTCCTTACAAAAGAGACAGCTTGTTGGCCACAGGTTACTGATTCTGTAGATGATGGTGGCCTTGGATTTGATTATAAGTGGAACAACGGCTGGACAAGGGATTTCCTTTCTTATATGCAAAATGATCCGCTCTTTAGGGCTGGTCACCATGATGAGCTTACTTTCAGCATTATTTACAGTTATACTGAAAGATTTGTTCTTGGATTCACACATGAAGAGCTTGAAAAGGGCCTTGAGGGACTTTACTATCTGATGCCTGGCGATTCAGTCCAAAAGATGGCTAATCTGCGCCTTGCAATCAGCTATATGATGGTTCATCCAGGTAGAAAACATCTGTATATGGAGCCTGATGCCCTTACGGTAGATCAGTCTGTATTTGTTGAGAATATGCTCTCAAAGCTCAATAAGCTCTATTATGATCATGATGCTCTTCATCAGCTTGACAGCTCTGATGGTGGCTTTGAATGGATCAATAACATGGCTACTGATGAATGTATGCTTTCATTTGTAAGAAAAAGCAATGATTCAAAAGAAATGCTTCTTGTAGTTGCTAATATGGCCGGCGTCGAAAGAACTGTTGAAATTGGTGTTCCTGCTGACGGAAGATATACAGAGATCTTCAATAGTGACGATCTTTCTTATGGTGGAACAGGTGTTTTAAATGAAGGTAAAAAGGAAGCAAGAAGAAAAGAGGTAGATGGCCGCGATTATTCATTGTCTATTAAGATTGGTGCAGTATCTCTTTGCATCTTTAGCTATGTTCCTTATACTGAACAGGAGAAAAAGATCCGTGCCATAAAGGAAGAAGAGGAACTTAAGAAAGAGGCTGAGAGGCAGGAAAAACTCGCTGCTCTTAAGGAAATGCAGAGCAAAGAGGAAGAGAGAATCTTAAAAGAACTTAAAGAAAAATATGAGAGAGAACTCTTGGAACAGGAAAAGGCAATAGAAGAGAAATATGAAAAGATAGAAGAAGAGAGAATTTCTACTATTGTATCTGCTGATGCCATAAAGAGTCTTTCTTCAAAGAAAAAGACAGTAGCAAAAACATCTAAAAAAACTACAACTAAAAATTCTAAAAAGAAATAAATAAAAAAATAAAAGCTGTGAAACCGGGCAATGTTTGATTTCACAGCTTTTTTTGCAAAAAAATAAAGCTGGAAATGGGACTTGAACCCACGACCTACTGATTACGAATCAGTTGCGCTACCAACTGCGCTATTCCAGCCTGCACAAGGCACAAATTAAATTATACATTCCACAGCATGGATTTACAAGTAAAATTCAGAATTAATTATACTAATGTGCAGTATTTGTGCTATAATTTTAAATTGAAGTATTGTTTTTATTAGAGAGGATCGAATATGAAAGAACTTAAAGATTACGTTAGAACCATTCCTAACTTCCCTGAAGAAGGAATTATGTTCAGGGATATAACATCTGTTTTACAGGATCCTGATGGATTTAAGCTTGCAATCGACGAGATGACAAGACTTGTTGCAGATCTTGATTTTGATGTGGTTCTCGGAGCTGAGTCAAGAGGATTTATTTTCAGCGCACCTATTGCTTATCAGAGAGGCAAGGCACTTGTTCCTGTTCGTAAAAAAGGAAAACTTCCTTGCGAAACAGTAGAAGTTGAATATGATCTTGAATACGGCACAGCTGTCCTTGAGATACATAAGGATGCAATCAAGCCTGGACAGAAGGTACTTCTTGTTGATGACCTTATGGCTACAGGTGGAACAATCGAAGCTATGATCAAGCTTGTAGAACAGCTTGGCGGCGAAGTTGCAGGTATTCTTGTTCTTATGGAGCTTAAAGGCTTAAAGGGAAGAGAAAGACTTAGCAAATACAGACTTGATGCAGCAATCAGCTACGAAGGGAAGTAATTTTAATGGTACAAAACTTCGACGACGGAAAAATTGAAGCCATTGAGGAATTTCAATCGCCGGATGTGCTGTATGAAGGACTTATAGCAAGAGTAAGAAAATATCATCCATCGGATGATATTTCTCTTATTGAGAAGGCATATCAAAAGGCGGCTGAAGCACACAGAGATCAAAGACGTAAATCGGGTGAACCATATATAATTCACCCTCTTTGTGTTGCAATAATACTTGCAGATTTAGAGCTCGATAAAGAAACTCTGGCGGCAGGTCTTCTTCATGATGTCGTTGAGGATACTATATGCACTAAAGAAGGGATTCAGGAGGAGTTTGGAGAGGATGTAGCTCTTTTGGTAGATGGAGTTACAAAACTGACTGCTTTGCAGCTTACAACTGACAGCGCCGGCAAGACTCAGGAACAGCTTGATATACAGGCACAGAACCTTAGAAAGATGTTTCTTGCCATGGCAAAGGATATCAGAGTAATTCTGATAAAGCTTGCGGACAGGCTCCACAATATGCGTACTCTTTCTCATATGCCTCCTGAAAAGCAGTCAAGGATTGCGCAGGAGACCCTTGATATTTACTCACCTATTGCAGGAAGACTTGGTATCAGCCGTATCAAGGTTGAGCTTGATGATCTTTCGCTTAAATATCTTAAACCTGATGTTTATTATGATCTTGTTGAAAAGGTTGCAACAAGGAAGAGCGAGAGGGAAAAATACGTTGAGGACATTTGTGAAAATGTTCGAGATGCTATTTCTGCTGCAGGTATTACAGGCGATGTCAACGGCAGAGTTAAGCACTTCTTTAGTATATATAAAAAGATGCGCAACCAGAATAAGACTCTGGATCAGATCTATGATCTGTTTGCTATCAGGATAATAGTTGGTACTGTTAAGGACTGTTATGCGGCTCTTGGCGTTATACATGAGATGTATAAGCCTATTCCCGGCAGGTTTAAAGACTATATTGCCATGCCAAAGCCCAATATGTATCAGTCTCTTCATACAACACTTATAGGCCAGACAGGTCAGCCTTTTGAGATACAGATCCGCACTTATGATATGCATCGTGCAGCTGAATATGGTATTGCGGCTCACTGGAAATATAAGGAAGCTTCAGATGGTAAAAAGTCTGAAAGTGGCGAGGAAGAGAAGCTTATCTGGCTTCGTCAGATATTGGAATGGCAACAGGACATGTCTGATAACCAGGAGTTTATGAGCCTGTTAAAGAGTGATCTTAACCTCTTTTCAGAGGATGTGTATTGCTTTACTCCAACCGGCGATGTAAAGAATCTTCCTGCCGGTTCAACACCTATCGATTTTGCATACAGTATTCATAGTGCCGTGGGCAATAAGATGATCGGTGCCAAGGTAAATGGCAAACTTGTGCCCATTGATTACAAGATTCAAAACGGTGACAGAATTGAAGTTATCACCAGCCAGAATTCAAGAGGCCCCAGCAGAGACTGGCTTGCGATCGCTAAATCTACATCTACCAAAAACAAGATCAATCAGTGGTTTAGAAATGAACTTAAAGAGGAGAACATAGTCAAGGGACGTGAACTTCTCATTGAGTACTGTAAAAGTAAGGGCATAGATCTTTTCTCTATTTCAAAACCTGAGTTTCAGAATATTGTTATAAAGAAATATGGTTTCCACGATTGGAACGCTGTTCTTGCAGCTGTTGGACACGGCGGGCTAAAGGAAGGCCAGATTGTAAATAAGATGCTTGAGCTTAATGATAAAGAGCACAAGCGCAATATTACCGATGAAGAAGTACTTGCAGCTGTAGCTGAATCCAATGTAACACCGCAGGTTTCAGGCTCTGACAATGCAATAATTGTTAAAGGCGTTCATGATGTGGCTGTAAGATTTTCAAAATGCTGCAATCCTGTTCCAGGTGATGATATATGCGGTTTCGTTACTAGAGGACGAGGCGTATCTATTCACAGAAGAGACTGCGTCAATGTTATCAAGATGCAGGAAGAGGACAGATCAAGGCTTATTGAGGCCAGATGGCAGTCTGATTCTCAGTCCTTTGGCAAGTACGCAGCTACTATCAAGATATTTGCCAATAACCGAAGCGGACTTTTGGCTGACATATCACGTGCACTTACTGAGAAAAATATCGATATCATTTCCATGAATACAAGGACCAGTAAGCAGGGACTTGCAACAATGGAAACATCTTTCCAGGTTTCATCAAGAAATCAGCTTAGAGAGATTGTCGATAAGATCAGGCAGATTGACAGCGTCATTGATATTGAGAGGACTACAGGTTGATGGAAAAGGCTTTATCTATTGGAATGTTTACTCTTGGCATGGTTGGAACAAATTGCTATTTTGTTTATAAGCCTGATGCTGATTGTAACACGGATGATTGTAAGCATGTAATTTTTTTTGATCCTGCTGATCAGGGCAAAAAAATATATGAGAAGCTATCAGAAAATGGTTTTGTTATAGACCTCATCCTTTTGACTCACGGACACTTTGACCATATTGGCGGCGTGGAAGAGCTTAAAAATCTTTCGGGCGCCAAGGTCTATTGCTATGAAAAAGAACAGGCTATGTGTAAGGATGCATATCTAAATCTCTCAAACGATTACAATATGCACCTTAAGATTGTTCCGGATGGTTTATACAAAGATGGTGATACAATTTCGGCCGCAGGTATGAGCTGCAGACTGATCGCAACTCCGGGACATACTTCGGGTAGCTGCTGTTACTATTTTGAAGAGGACGGCATTCTGATAAGTGGAGATACCCTGTTTGAAGAATCTGTTGGAAGAACTGATTTTCCTACAGGCTCTACAAGTGAGATAATCAGATCCATAAAAGAAAAACTCCTTGTTCTTCCTGATGAAACTGTAGTTTATCCGGGACATGGTGAAATTACAACAATAGAACACGAAAAAATGTATAATCCGTTTGTTATTTAATGCGGATTATATTTTTTTGATGTATTTGAGGCTTATTATGCAAGTTGTTTTGATTAAAGAAGATAAGTACACATACGATATTCATTCCCTTTATAAGGCTTTTTATCCAACTGAGGATGTAAAGGTTATTTTAGAGAACGACCTTGATAAGATAGATGAAGTAAAAAGGCTAAATTCTGATATCACTGTTTCAAGTGTTGATGTCAGTGTTTCAAAAAATGAGCTTAAAAAGAGCATCTATCTGGATCTTTCTGCAAAGACTGGGAAAAATCTACCTTGGGGAAATCTTACCGGGATAAGACCTACGAGGATAGTCATGAACCTCATCGAAGAGGAAAAGAGCGACGATGAAATTGTCCAATACATGAAAGATACCTACTGTGTATCGGATGAAAAGATTGCTCTTAGTCTTAAGATTGCCCACAGGGAAAAAGAAATACTTAAATGTATAGATTACAAGAATGGCTACAGCCTTTATCTGGGAATACCTTTTTGTCCTACAACATGTTTGTATTGTTCTTTTACATCCTATCCAATAGGAGCTTTTTCAAATATTGTGGATGATTATATTACTTGTCTTGAAAAAGAAATTGATTATGTTGCAGAGAATTTTAAGGACAAAACATTGGACACCGTCTATATAGGCGGAGGTACACCTACAACTCTTGAGCCTCACCAGCTTGAAAGACTTATCGGATACCTTAAGTCAAAGCTTGATTTTTCAAAGGTAAAAGAGTTTACAGTTGAGTCGGGAAGGCCTGACTCTATTACAAGAGATAAGCTTAAAACCATGAAAAAGATGGGTGTGACAAGAATTTCTGTAAATCCTCAGACTATGAGGGATGAGACCTTAAAGCTCATAGGAAGGAGACATACAGTTTCTCAGCTTATCGATGCTTATAATATGGCTAGAGAAGAGGGCTTTGATAACATCAATATGGATATTATCCTGGGACTTCCGGGCGAAGGCGCCAGTGATGTCGCTTATACAATGGAAGAGATTAAAAAGCTTGATCCTGATGACCTTACAGTGCACTCACTTGCTATAAAAAGAGGCTCTAAGCTTGCTGAGATCATGGAACTTGCCAAACATAGAGGCAAAGAAAGTGCTTCTGGTTCTTTTGATGACAATAAAGATATTCTTGATGATATAAAGAATACAGAAGAAATGATGGAGATCGCCTTAAAGGGAGCAAGGGATATGGGGCTTGAACCCTATTACCTTTACAGGCAAAAAAATATTTCCGGTAACTTTGAAAATACCGGATATGCCAGAAAAGGTAAGGCAGGTATTTATAACATTTTGATCAATGAAGAGGTTCAATCCATTGTTGCGCTTGGAGCCGGTACCGTTACAAAGAGAGTTTACGGGTATGATGGCAGAATAGAGCGATGCGATAATGTGAAGGATGTAAAACTCTACATGGAGCAGATCGATGAAATGATAGATAGAAAGAGGAAACTGTTTTTGTAAGAATCAGTGCCCCAATTTGCCTTAATTTTTTCTAAAGAGATTGAAAGATATTGTGCAATATGCTATCATATTGATAATAAAATGACGATATTGCTCAGAAAAATAAAAATGCAATATCAAAGGAGGTTTTTTATGCTATTCCAACTTTATAGCAACCATGCGGCTATGCAGCTCATTGGATGGGTGTTGGTATTCTGTGGTCTTATTCTTATGAATGAGATTGGTCGTAGGACCAAAACTGGTGGAATCGTTGTATTTGTAGTGATTCCATGTATCTTAACTGTTTATTTTATTCTGGCACATTTAGGAATGTTCGGTGGTGCATCAAACCCAACCGTAGCATTCATGGATGGATGGTTCCATTACTTCAAGCTTTATGCTGCTGATATCGGCTGCGTAGGCTTTATGATGATCAAGTACAAATGGGGTATCGGCAAGGAAAAATGGTTTGCATGGTTCCCATGGTTCATCGTTGCAGCAAACATCATGATCGCTAACGTTTCTGATATGGAATCTGCTCTTGCAGCTTTCTCAATCACAGGAAACTTAAGTGGTGCATGGTGGGCATCTAACGAAGGCGTATTTATTTACGGCGGATGGTGGAACGTTGTTAATGCTCTTGCAGGAATGATCAACATTTTCTGTATGACAGGTTGCGTTCACCTTTATACATCTAAGGACAAGAACGAGTCAGATATGCTCTGGCCTGATATGACAATCTGGTTTATTCTTGCATACGACGTATGGAACTTTGAGTATACATACCTCAACCTTCCTACACATTCATGGTACTGTGGTGTTGCACTTCTTCTTGCTCCTACATTTGCAAATGCATTCTGGAACAAGGGTGCATGGATCCAGAACCGTGCTAATACACTTGCTATCTGGTGCATGTGGGCTCAGGTTGTTCCTGCATTCCAGCTTAGTTCAAAGTTTGCAGCAGCACTTCCTTCAATCTACGGTGGAGCTACAGCAAACGGAATTACAACAATGGATCTTTATGACAAGGCAATTAACCTTTACAACTCAGGTGCCGGCAAGACAGCACAGGCAGGCGAAATTATCGCTAGCATGGGTATAACTGCTGATCCTAGAGCTCAGGGTGTTGTTGCTATACTTGCTATCGTTATCAACGTAATTTGCATCACTGAGATCATCAAGAGATCTATCAAACTTGGCAAGAACCCATATGCAAATGAAGTATTCGGCGATACAAAGGACTTCAAGCTTGCAATGGAGCGTGCTAAATAATGGATAATGTTAGAGTTATTGAAGTAAAGCGCAGCATATTTGAAAGCAACGATAAGGATGCTGACAAACTGCGCCAGGAGCTTAAGGAGAGCAAAACATTTCTTTTGAACTTAATGTCTTCTCCTGGATCAGGTAAGACAACTACCTTGAAAAAGACAATTGAGCTTCTGAAAGATAAATACCGCATTGGCGTCATGGAAGCTGACATTGATTCAGATGTTGATGCCAAGACAATTGCGGCAACCGGTGTTAAGGCAATTCAGCTTCATACCGGTGGTATGTGTCACCTTGATGCTGACATGACAAGACAGGGAATCAGAGAGCTTGATACAAGCGATGTTGATTTTGCAATTCTTGAGAATGTTGGAAATCTTGTCTGCCCTGCAGAATTTGACACAGGAAGCACCAAGAATGCTATGATCTTATCTGTTCCTGAAGGACATGATAAGCCACTTAAGTATCCTTTGATGTTTTCAATTTGTGATGTGGTTTTAATAAATAAGATTGATGTTATGCCTTATTTTGACTTTGACCTTGAAAAGGTAAAAGAAAATATCCTGTATAGAAATCCTAATGCGAAGATAATTCCTATCTGTGCAAAGACTGGTGAGGGCATGCAGGAATGGGCTGACTGGCTATCAGCTCAGATTGATGAAGCTATAAAATAAATGGCAATAACAAGATGGGGATGCCAGGCGATCAACTTCGCCCGGCATCTTCTTGGGTAAAGGATAATTATGCACGAGCTTGGCGTTGTTTTTCGTATAATTGATGATCTTACTGAAGTAGGTAAAGAGAATGAACTTGAAAAGATTCATTCTGTAACTTTACAACTGGGGGAAGTGTCCGGAGTAGTCCCACATCTTTTGACAGATGCATGGAAATGGGCTTCGGATAAAACTGAGCTTATGAAAGGCTCAGAGCTTATTATCGAAACTCTTCCTGCAGTCACATTCTGTGAGGACTGCAAGAGTGAATATGAAACTGTAGCGCATGGTAAGATCTGCCCTAACTGTGGCAGCGAGCACACATATCTCTTAAAAGGCAATGAATTTATGATAAAAGAGATAGCGGCTACGTAATGAGTTTTTAAAAGGAAAATGGTAGGTAGAGAGATGAATATGAATGATATGGATATGAAGGATTTAACAACTCCATATTCCCTTGATCCAGGACGTAATAAGGTAGATCCAAGGGCTGGAATCATCCCTGAATGGGTTGATATGAATGCACCTTTTCGTGAACCACTGGCAAAGTTTGCGAAGGTAGTTACTGACAGAAAAAATATCAAACTTGGAATTGAAAAAATAACAAAAGAAAGCCCTGAATACTGGGGCCTTTACAATCTTATCACTGACGCTCAGTGTGAGATTGCACTTAAGATGGAAAAACGTAAGCCAAAGACATTTGAGGAAATTGCAGCTCTTTGCCCTGAGTACTCAAAAGAAGAGCTTCAGAAACAGCTCGATGAAATGTCTTATAACGGTGTTATAGAGTGGAACTACGAGAATGAAAAACGTGAGAAACAGTACGTCCTTCCTATGTATGTTCCTGGTTCTGCTGAGTTTGGCAACATGAACTCAAGAGTTATTGAGGCTCATCCAGAGGTTGGACCTTTCTTTGAGAGAATGAGTCGTATTCCGCTTGAAGGACTTACTCATATGGTTCCTATGGGCGGAGCAGGCGTTGGAATGCATGTAATTCCTGTAGAAAAGGCTATCAATATGCAGGGAGAGTCAATTGACCTTGAGCATATTTCATATTGGCTTGACTACTATGAAGGAAAGTATGCAGCTTCTCCATGCTCATGCAGAAGATCAAGAAAAACATTTGATCAGGGTTGTGCTGATGATCCTGAAGGATGGTGTATTGCTGTAGGTGATATGGCTGACTACGTAGTTGAAACTCAGAAGGACGGTCGCTATATTACTAAAGAAGAAGCTCTTGAGATCTTCAAGCAGGCTGAGGACAATGGCTTTGTTCACCAGATCACAAACATTGACGGGCAACACAAGATCTTTGCTATCTGTAACTGTAATGTAAATGTATGTTATGCCCTTCGTACATCACAGCTCTTTAACACACCTAATATGTCACGTTCAGCTTATATTGCTCACGTTGATAAGGAAAAGTGTGTTGCATGTGGACGATGCGTTGAGGTTTGTCCTGCCGGAGCAGCAACTCTTGGACAGAAGCTCTGCAAGAAGGATGGAAGCGAAGTAGTTTATCCTAAGATGCCACTTCCAACTGAGAAAAAGTGGTCACAGGATATGTGGACTGAAGATTATCGTGATATCAACCGTATCAATACTCACAAAACAGGTACTGCACCATGTAAGACAGCTTGTCCTGCACATATTCCTGTTCAGGGATACCTTAAGATGGCTGCTCAGGGAAGATATGATGAAGCTCTTGCTCTTATCAAGAAATACAATCCACTTCCTGCTGTTTGTGGTCATGTATGTAACCGTCGTTGTGAGGATGCTTGTACAAGAGGAACAATCGATCAGGCAATCGCTATCGATGAAGTTAAGAAGTTTGTTTCAATGCGTGACCTTAAGTCAGAGACACGCTACATTCCTGAAAAGGTAATTCCTAAGATTGGTGGTGGCTTTGATGAAAAGATCGCTATTATCGGTGCAGGTCCTGCAGGTATTTCTTGTGCTTATTACCTTGCACTTAAGGGATATAAGCCAACTATCTTCGAAAAGAACAAGAAACCGGGCGGAATGGTAACTTATGGTATTCCATCATTCGTTCTTGAAAAAGATGTTGTTGAAGCAGAAGTTGATGTATTAAGAGAACTTGGCGTAGATATTCGTCTTGGAGTTGAAGTTGGTAAGGACATTACCCTTAAAGAGCTTCGTGAGCAGGGATACAAGGCCTTCTATATCGCTATCGGATGTCAGGGTGGCCGTGGTGTAAACGTTCCTGGAGAAGATGCTGAGGGCGTACTAAAGGGTGTTGATATCCTTCACGCTGTAATAGATGATGAGAGCTACAAGCTTACAGGTGATACAGTTGTAATCGGTGGTGGTAATGTTGCTATCGATGTCAGCCGTACTGCAATCCGCTGTGGCTCACCTAAAATCACACAGGTTTCTCTTGAAACACGTGATATTATGCCTGCTCTTCCTGAAGAGATCGAGATTGCTGAATCTGAAGGAATTGAGTTCAAGGGCGGTTGGGGACCAAAAGAAATCCTCACTGAAAATGGTAAAGTTAAGGGTATCGTATTCAAGAAATGTACTCAGGTTAAGAATGCAGAAGGAAAGTTTGATCCTAAGTATGATGAGAATGAGACAATGGAAATTGCATGTTCCAACGTTATTCTCTCTGTTGGTCAGGCTACTATCTGGGGCGATCTTCTTAAGGACGAGAATGTTGAATTTAGAGGCCCGGCTCCTGTAGCTGATAAAGTTACTTTCCAGACAACTGTAAAGGATATATTCGTAGGCGGTGATATGTTCTATGGACCAAGATTTGCCATCGATGCAATTGCATGTGGTAAAGAAGGCGCTGAGTCAATCCATAGATTCGTACAGCCTCATTCATCACTTACAATTGGCCGTGATCCTAACTTCTTCATTGAACTTGATAAAGATGATATCTTAGTAAAGGATTATGATCATGTTGGACGTCAGCAGGCAGGTATAAAGAAGCCTGAAGATGGTAAACTTTCATTCCGTGATACAAAGATTGTATTCACAGAGGAACAGGTTAAGAAAGAGACATCTCGTTGTCTTGGCTGTGGGGCATCAATTGTTGATCCTAACAAGTGTGTTGGCTGTGGACTTTGCACAACACGTTGTGAATTTGATGCTATCAAGCTTACAAGAGATAATCCAGATTGCTCTACAATGAGAAAGGCGGAAGATAAGCTTAAATATATTCTTCCTAACGGCATTAAGCAGGCAGTCAGCAGACCATTTGTTAAAAAGACTCCTAAAGAGACAGCATGGCTTTCTGATAAGTAATTTAATAGAAAAATGATAAATTAACCAAGGATTAAGTCAGGTACGTTATAATCGGTACTTGACTTAATCCTTAAAAATGTTTATTAATAAGAAAGTTAAACTTAAATTTTTTATGAAGGGGTAAGCTATCCTAATGGCAACTAGTAAAAAGACATCAGAAAAGAAAACATCACTTCTTATAGTTGAGTCACCTACAAAGGTTAAGGCTATCAAGAAGTTTCTTGGCTCAGGTTACGAAGTAGCTGCGTCAAACGGTCACGTAAGAGATCTTCCGAGAAGTCAGATGGGTGTTGACGTAAATAATGATTTTGAGCCTAAATATATAACAATTCGCGGTAAGGGTGATGTTTTGGCAGCCCTTAGAAGACAGGTAAAAAAAGCAGATAAAGTATATCTTGCAACCGACCCGGACCGTGAAGGTGAGGCTATTTCCTGGCATCTTATTTCTGCCCTAAAGTTAGATCAGGCAGATGCCAAGATTCAGCGAGTTACATTTAATGAGATCACTAAAAACGCTGTTAAGGAAGCCATGAAGCATCCAAGAGATATTGATATGAATCTCGTAGATGCCCAGCAGGCAAGACGTGTCCTTGACAGAATGGTGGGATATAGTATTTCACCACTTCTTTGGAATAAGATCAAAAGAGGTCTCAGTGCTGGCCGAGTTCAGTCTGTAGCTCTCAGGATCATTGCTGACAGAGAAGAAGAGATTGATTCTTTTATACCAAAGGAATACTGGACACTTGATGTTAATCTTAAAGTTCAGGGCGAAAAGAAACCTCTCGTTGCTCACTACTACGGAAGTGGCAATGATAAAAAAGAGATTGAGAATAAAGAGCAGCTCGAAAAGATTATGAAGTCTTTAGAGGGCGCGAAATATACAGTTTCAGATGTAAAGAAGGGTGAAAGAACCAAGAAGGCTCCACTTCCATTTACAACATCAACTCTTCAGCAGGAAGCTTCAAAAGCGCTTAATTTCTCAACACAAAAGACAATGCGTGTTGCTCAGCAGCTCTATGAAGGAATAGATCTTGGCAGTCAGGGAACTGTAGGTCTTATCACATATCTTAGAACTGATTCTACCAGAGTATCTGATGAAGCAGTGGCATCAGCAAATGAATATATTTTGGAGAACTTCGGTGAGAAATATATTGCCGAAGGTTTG
Organism: Butyrivibrio sp. AE2015; assembly: GCF_000420825.1. GTDB lineage: Bacteria > Bacillota > Clostridia > Lachnospirales > Lachnospiraceae > Butyrivibrio. The sequence continues at coordinate 29,079 of NZ_ATVR01000033.1, forward strand.
GCAGCTAAAAAGAGTGATGTGAAGATTCAGGATGCTCATGAAGCAATCAGACCTTCAATCATTACAAATACTCCTGTAAAGGTTAAGGATTTCCTTTTAAGAGATCAGTTCAGACTTTACCAGCTTATCTGGAGAAGATTTATGGCAAGCCGTATGGCAGCTGCCAAATATGAGACTACATCAGTTAAGATTGATGCAGGAGAGAGCAGATTTACTGTATCAGCTTCAAAGACAGTATTTGATGGTTTCTTAAATGTTTATACTGACGAAGATGATCAGATTGAAAAGAATGTGCTCATGAAGAATTTGGATACAGATACAAAGCTTTCCTTTGATTCTTTTGAAAGCGCACAGCACTTTACACAGCCTGCTCCTCATTATACAGAAGCTTCACTTGTTCATGATCTTGAAGCCCTTGGTATCGGAAGACCTAGTACCTATGCTCCGACAATTTCAACGATCATGGCAAGACACTATATTACAAAAGAGAATAAGAGTCTTTATATAACTGAGCTTGGACAGGCGGTTAACAAGATGATGATGGAGGCTTTCCCTCAGATTGTCGATGTAAACTTCACATCTAACATGGAAGCGCTTCTTGATGGAATTGCAGACGGTAATGTTAAATGGAAGACTGTTATTGAGAATTTTTATCCTGATCTTGAGGAAGCGGTTAAAGCAGCTGAACAGGAGATGGAAAAGATACAGGTTCAGGATGAAGTTACAGATGAGATCTGTGATAACTGCGGAAGAAACATGGTTATCAAATATGGCCCTCATGGTAAATTCCTTGCCTGCCCAGGTTTCCCTGAGTGTAAAAACACTAAGCCATATTATGAGAAGATTGGTGTTGCATGTCCTAAGTGTGGAAAAGATGTTGTTCTTAAGAGAACCAGAAAGGGCCGTATGTTCTATGGATGTATAGATAATCCTGATTGCGATTTCATGTCCTGGACAAAGCCTGTTTCTGAGAAATGCCCTAAGTGTGGCTCATTTATGGTTGCAAAGAGTAACAAGGTAACATGCACAAATCCGGATTGCGGATATGTCGGTGAACTTAAGAAGTAAATAATAATTTTCAGAAATCTTTAGCTTTTTTTCATAATTGTAGGCGCTTCAAGGTTTGAAGCGCCTATTTTTTTATGATATGATAACAATAGTGTAATTGTGCTATATACGTAATAACGTTCACAATTTCAACTAAGGGGGAAATACATTCTAAAGGAGAAACGTCATGAGTAGTGTACAGCTACTGGATAAAACCCGCAAAATTGGAAAACTGTTGCATAACAGCAATTCCGGAAAAGTTGTTTTTAATGATATTTGCAGGGTTCTTTGCGACATTTTATCCTCAAATATGTTTGTTATCAGTAAAAAAGGTAAAGTGTTGGGTATTGGTGAAAGCGCAGGAGTTGAGTCGCTTAGTGAACTTTTGGTAGATAATGTTGGTTCTTTTATTGATCCAATGTTAAATGAAAGACTTCTGACAATTCTTTCTACAAAAGAAAATGTTAATCTTGAAACTCTGGGTTTTGAAGGAATTGATTCTTCAAAATTCCAGGCGATAATTACTCCTATTGAGATTGCAGGTGAGAGACTTGGAACGCTTTTTATCTATAAAACAGATGTACCATACGATATAGACGATATTATTCTTTGTGAGTATGGGACAACAGTAGTTGGACTTGAGATGCTCAGGGCTGTCAACGAAGAAAATGCAGAGGAGAGCAGAAAACTTGCTGTTGTTAAATCTGCTATAAGTACACTTTCTTTCTCTGAGATGCAGGCAATCATTCATATATTTGATGAGCTTGACGGAATGGAAGGCGTACTTGTTGCAAGTAAGATCGCAGACAGGGTTGGAATAACAAGGAGTGTTATTGTAAATGCTCTCAGAAAATTTGAAAGCGCCGGCGTTATAGAATCAAGATCTTCAGGCATGAAGGGAACATACATTAAAGTCACAAATGATGTTGTTTTCTCTGAGATCAAGAAGCTTAAACAAGAAATCTAAATAGCCGATAATATATGTGAAAAATATATTTCAGGATGGACATTGATGAAAGGATTTATCTATGCAAGGTAAATCCTTTTTTATTTACTTTATTTTGTATAACCAAACATGGCTGAACACAATATGAAGTATGTTTTACTTGTATTTTGTTTATAAAAATCATATTATTAATATATATAAGTTAAATTGACCGTATTGTGTTCTGATTTAATAAGGGGGCTCTGTGATCAATAGTAATGTATTTGACTATATTAACGTAATGGATAAGGCGGCAGATGCTTCCTGGACCAGGAACGAGATTATTGCCAACAATATTGCTAATGTGGACACACCGGGATATAAACGTCAGGATCTGAATTTTGAAGATGAGCTTGAGAGGGCTCTTGGACATTCAAGATACAAAAGTATGGATGCCAAAGTTTCGGACCTTAAGGACAAGCATTTACAGGCAAGGGTAGTTAATGACTATTCAGGTTTCTCATACAGATATGATAAGAACAATGTAGATATTGATACTGAAAGCGTAATGCTTGCAGCAAACCAGATCAAATATCAAGGCTTAATGGCCGGAATTAAGTCTGAGTTTTCAAATCTGCAGCTTGTTTCTAAATCTTCATAAAGGAGGATTAAAGTATGAGCATATTTGATTCTTTTAACATTAACTCATCAGGTATGACAGCCCAGCGCTTTAGAATGGATATAATATCTGAAAATATTGCTAATGCTAATACAACAAGAACTGAAGATGGTACTCCTTATGTCAGAAAGGTTGTTAGATTTGAAGAAAAGGGTACACAGACTCCTTTTTCAAGAATCCTTAATGAACGACTGGATCATTACTCTGGAACCGGAGTTAAGGTAACAACAGTTCAGGATGATACCTGGACTCAGATGAATGTTGTATATGATCCTTCACATCCTGACGCAGATGCAAATGGATACGTAACATATCCAAATGTAAATACTGTTACAGAGATGACAAACCTGATCGATGCAAGTAGATCATATGAGGCAAATGCAACTGCTTTTAATGCAAGCAAAAACCTGGCTTCAAGAGGCCTTGAACTTGGACAGGGTTAATGGAGGGTAGCTTATGGCATCTCTTGATATCTCTCAGCTTCGAAATGTAACATCAGGAGCTGTAAAAAATGCAGAAAAGTTGAATAGCAGAGTTTACAACGTGCTAGGCGATGACGGCAAGGGGAATGAGCAGGCTTTTTCAATTATTTTTGACAGAGCTGTAGAGAATATTCATACTACGAATGCTTATTTGTCAGATGCAGAAAATGAAGAGATAAAGTGGTCTTTGGGACAGACGGATAATACGCATGATCTTTCTATTGCGCTTCAGAAGGCACAGACAGCACTGCAATACACAGTAGCTGTGAGGGATCGTGTCCTTGCTGCATACAGAGAGATTACTCAGATGCAGATTTGAGCGATATAAGGAATGAGTAAATATGATGATGTGCTTGCACAAATCATCATATTTATGAAATGACTGAACGGACATGAGGAAGTAGCGCGATAGCGCGGATTCCGAATGTACGTAGGATTGCGAGAGCGAAGCGGAGCAATCCGTATATCGCTCAATACTATTAGTTTTCTTAAGTTTATGGGGAGGGAGAATGCATGGCTGATAGATTAAAGGCCTTGTGGCAAAAAATTCTCGACTGGTGGAATCAGTTTACTGCCAAGCAAAAGACCCTTATTGTGGGTGCGGGCTCGGTAATACTGCTTACCATTATCATTTTGGTTTCTGTTCTGAACCAACCTCAATATGTGTTATTGGTCAATGCCAATTCAACAAAAGAAGCTTCAGAGATAAAGGAGCTTCTTGATTCTAATTCCATAAATTATAAAATGTCAGATGATGGCTTGGAATTTAAAGTTCTGAAAAAAGATCAGGGCAATGCAAGCCTTCTTTTGGGTGCTAATGACATCCAATCTTATGCTTACAGTATCGATAATGTTACTGACGGCAGTTTTTCCACCACAGAATCAGATAAACAGAAAAAATATGTTCTATATCTTGAAAGTCGGCTGGAGTCGGATTTCATAAACAGATTCACTGATATTAAGAGTGCTAATGTCCAGCTTCATATTCCTGATAATGATGGTACACTTATTGGCAATCAGGAAGAGTCCTCAGCAAGTATTTTGCTTGAGCTCGATGATAATGCTACCTTTAATGAAGACAATGCAGCTTTTCTTGCAAGAGCTGTTGCCAAGGCAATAGGCAATACTTCCACAAAAGATATTGTTATTCTTGATACTAATGGAAACATGCTTTTTGCTGGTGATGAGGACAGTACTATTTCCGGAATGGCAAGTACGCAGCTTTCTTTAAAAGCCAAGGCAGAACAGCTTGTAAAAAATGAAGTAAAGAAAGTTCTTTTGGGAACTAAGCTTTACGATAATATTGAAGTTGCAAGTAATCTGGTGATGGATTTTTCACATGAGGAAACAACTGAGCATAACTATACACCTGCAGAGGATCAGACCCAGGGTGTTTTATCCCATGAAGATACATATAATGCTGAAAATGTTAATGGGGTCAGTGGCATTCCTGGAACTGATACAAATGCAGATAATGAAACTACTTATGTGACTCAGGATAATACGAATTCAACATCAACTATAACTGAAGAATCAAGAGATTATCTCCCAAATGAAAAAATAACTACAAGAACCAATCAGCCTGGAGCTATTCAATATGCAAGCTCATCAATTTCGGTCACAGCTATTAACTACGTTGTTGTAAAGGAAGAGGATTACGACAGCGCAGCAAATAACAATATGACCTGGAAAGAGTATAAACTTGCCAATGCTGAACCTGCAGTTTTAACTGTTCCTGTTGAAGTTATTGATGTAGTATCCAAAGCAACAGGCATAGATTCTGCTAATGTTGCAATGGCTGCATATACTGAGTATGTATTTTTTGACAGAACAGGTGCTAATATAACTGTCACAGATATCCTGCAGATTGTAATGATCCTTATTATTTTAGGACTCCTTGCATTCATTATTGTCAGAAGCATGTGGACAAAGAAACAGACGCAGGAAGAAGCAGAACCGGAACCTTTGTCTGTGGAACAGCTTCTTGAATCGCAGCCTGAAGAATCCCTCGAGGATATTGAGATGGATACGGGCTCTGAAACAAAGAAACTTATTGAGAAGTTTGTTGATGAAAATCCGGAAGCTGCTGCAGTTCTTTTACGTAACTGGCTTAATGAAGACTACGGTCTATAACTAAAGGGGAAAAGGGTATGATGGATACTGAAGTTTCTGCTGGAGAAAGCTCCTTAACCGAGGGCTTTACCGGTACACAAAAGGCAGCAATTCTTCTGATCGCGTTGGGACCAGAGAAATCATCTGCAATATTCAAACATCTAAAGGACGAAGAAATTGAGGAGCTTACCCTGGAGATTGCGAATACGCGAAGCGTTACTTCGCAGATCAAGGAAGCTGTTCTTGAGGAGTTTTATGGCGTCTGCCTTGCTCAGCAGTATATTGCAGAAGGTGGTATCAGTTATGCTAAGGAACTTCTTGAAAAAGCTCTTGGTGAAGACAAGGCTCTTGATGTTATCAGTAAGCTCACTGCTTCACTTCAGGTTAAGCCTTTCGAATTTATCAGAAAAACAGAGCCCTCTCAGATACTTACATTCATTCAGGATGAACATCCGCAGACAATCGCTCTTGTTCTATCCTACATGTCACCTGCTCAAAGTGCCCTTATTTTGTCAGCACTTCCACCTGACAGGCAGGCTGATGTTGCAAAACGTATAGCAGCAATGGATAGAACGAGCCCGGATACAATAAAGGAAGTCGAAAAAGTGTTAGAATCAAAGCTTGCTTCTTTGGTAAATCAGGACTTTACAATTATCGGTGGCGTAGATGCAGTCGTAGAGATCTTGAACACTGTAGATCGTGCAACCGAAAAACATATCATGGAAACTCTCGAGATCGAAGAGCCGGAACTTGCAGACGAGATCAGAAAGAAAATGTTCGTATTCGAGGATGTACTTCTTTTGGACGACCGTTCAATACAGAGAGTGCTGCGTGAGGTTGAAAATGCTGACCTTGGTCTTGCTCTTAAGGGCGCAACCGAGAATGTACAGACTGCTATCTTTAACAACCTTTCAAAGCGTCTTGCGGCCATGATCAAGGAAGATATGGACTTCATGGGACCTGTTCGTATGAAGGATGTTGAGGAAGCTCAGCAGAAGATCGTTAACGTTATCAGAAAGCTTGAAGATTCCGGTGAAATTGTTATTTCCAGAGGCGGAGGTGATGAGCTAGTTGTCTAATCTTTTTAAAGGAGCTTTTATAAGCTTTGATGAATCAGACGCCCGGATAATTGATAACAATGAGCTTGCAAATAAGAAAATCGAAGAGTTTCAGGAGCAGGAGCTCAAAAGACAAAGAGCAATGATGGCCGAAGATGAAGGCCTTCCTACTGAGGGAGACGAAAACTCTGATTTTTCTCCAGGGATTGATATGGAACAGCTGGATCAGCTCACTGAAGATCAGAGTATTCTTGGCGCTTCTAACGAGGATCCGCAATTCGATATGGAAGCCATGCAGGCTGAAATTGATTTTAAACTTCAGCAGGCCTCAGAGCAGGCTGAAGCCATTATAAACGACGCACAAAATCAGGCAGAGGAAATAAAACAGGAAGCTATAGAACAGGGGCATCAGGAAGGTTATGATGCCGGTTACCAGGAAGGTATGGCTGCTGTAGAAAGCCTTAAAGCTGATATTGAAGCCCAAAGAGAAGGGCTTGAGAAGGAATATCAGATGCTTGTTGATGAGCTTGAGCCTGAAATGGTCGATGTTCTTACACAGATTTATGAGCACGTGCTTGGAATAGAGCTTAGGGATGATAAGGGGATAATCCTTCATCTTCTTAAGAATACACTTTCCAGGATAGAGCCGGGAAATGACCTTATAGTCCATGTTTCGTCTGATGATTACGATGAAGTAATGGATGAAAAAGAGGCTTTGAATGCATGTGTTACGTCTCCGAACACTACAATGGAGATCATAGAAGACCCTCTTCTAAAGGAAAATGAATGCATGATAGAGTCAGACAGCGGAGTATTTGATTGTAGCCTCGGAGTTGAGCTTTCAGAGATTTCCAGAAAGCTTAAATTATTATCTTTTGACAGAAAGAAGAGATAGATATGTTAGTATCTTCAGTTGATTTGTCAAAATATAAAAAGATGCAAAATGCGCCATTTTATCGCACTCGTGGTAAAGTGGTAAATGTTATTGGGCTGACTATAGAGTCAGCAGGTCCGGATGCAAAGCTTGGCGATATATGCCTTATCTATCCCAAAAAGAAGGACTCTGATACAGGAAATGAGTATCAGCCAAAGCCTGCTATGGCCGAAGTTGTGGGCTTTAAGGACAATCATGTGCAGCTGATGCCTTACGAGAACACAAGTGGTATAGGAAATGGTTCGATAGTTGAAAATACAGATTCACCTCTTCGTGTTAACGTTGGAGAGGGGCTTCTTGGAAAAACACTTGATGGTCTTGGAAGAATTGATGGTACAAGCTATGGAAAAGGAGTAGCCCTTGAAGGCGGCGTTGCATATTCTGTTGAGAATCAGCCGCCAGATCCAATGACGAGAGATCCCATATCTGATGTTTTGTCTCTTGGTGTAAAAGCTGTTGATGGCCTTTTAACAGTTGGTAAAGGCCAGAGAATCGGTATATTTGCGGGATCAGGTGTTGGTAAATCCACACTTCTTGGAATGTTTGCAAGAAACACTCAGGCTGACATAAATGTTATTGCTCTTATTGGAGAGCGTGGCAGGGAAGTCAGAGAATTCATAGAAAGAGATCTTGGTGAAGAAGGCATGAGGCGATCTATTGTTGTCTGTGCCACATCTGATAAACCGGCCCTTGAGAGATTAAAAGCTGCAAAGACCGCAACTTCGATTGCAGAGTACTTTAGAGACAAGGGAAAAGACGTACTTCTTATGATGGATTCCCTTACCCGTTTTTCAATGGCACAGAGGGAAATAGGGCTGGCAAGTGGTGAGCCTCCTGTTTCAAGAGGTTATCCGCCGAGTGTATATGCTGAAATGCCTAAACTCCTAGAGAGAGCTGGAAAGTCCAGGAAAGGCTCTATTACGGGCCTTTATACAGTCCTAGTTGATGGTGATGATATGAATGAACCCATCACAGATACAGCCAGAGGTATATTGGATGGGCATATAGTCCTTAATCGTAAGCTTGCGCAAAAGAATCACTATCCTGCGATAGACGTTCTTGCAAGTATTTCCAGATGTATGTCTGCAATTGCAGATCCTGAGCATAAAAAAGCTGCTGGAAAACTAAAAAATGTTCTTGCAACTTATAATGACGCTGAGGACCTTATAAATATCGGTGCATACAGGAGTGGAGCCAATAAAAATATTGATTATGCAGTTTCTAAAATAGAGCTTGTCAATTCTTTTCTTATGCAGGAGACTGATCAAAAGTTTACCTTTGAAGAAATAAGACAGACTCTTATAGATATGTTCAGGGATTGATAGCCTATGGCAAGATTTAATTACCGTATGCAAAGTGTCCTTAATATCAAGCAAAAAACTGAAGGACAGGTAAAAATGGAATTTGCCAATGCCCAGGCAGAGCTTAATCAGCAGCTTGATATTCTGGATGAATATGTCAGAAGAAAAGAAAATTATCTTTTGGAGGCTGAAGAACTCAGAAATGCAGAGAGTTTAAAGCTTCAGGATATATTGGATAATCAGTATGCTACAGCTCAAATGGATGTAATGATTGCGTCTCAGGCAAAAGTAGTTAAGGAATACGAAAAAAAAGTCGAAAGAGTAAGAGTAAGATTAACAAGGGCAATACAGGAGAGAAAGATGCAGGAGACCCTTCGTGACAGGGCTTATGCAGAGTATTTGGAAGAAGAAAAACAGGAAGAAGCTAAAGAGAATGATCAGCGAACCAGCTTTACCTATGGACAAAGAGGAGATAAAACTAGATAATGGCTGATAACAATCTGACTATGGCGCCTGATGATCCTAAGGCGGCCAAGAAAAAACTTGCAGCTGATAAAAAAGAATATAAGAAAAGATTAAAAGAACAGAGAAAAGAGCAAAAGGAAAAAGAACAGGAATTTGCGGAACGGTCAGCGGAAATCAATGGTGATAATGCCGGTGGTCTTGCTACTTTGGTTATTTCTTTTCTCATTATTCTCATATGGCTTGCTATAATGGCACTTTTGATCAAACTTGATGTTGGTCATTTTGGTTCTGAGATTTTAGCGCCGCTACTTAGGGACATTCCCTATGTCAATCTGATTCTTCCTGAAGGATCCGTACAGACTACAAAACCTGAAGCTGTGGTAGATTATAGTAATGCCGGATCCAGCGCTGCAGGAATTGAAAACATGGATGAAGCTCAGGCATATATAAAGAGACTTGAGCAAGCACTGCAGGCTGAGATGGAACAGAACAGCAGCTATGCTTCTTCAATTGAAAAGCTTCAGGCTGAGGTTGCAAGACTTGAACCTTTTGAGCAGCAACAAAAGAAATTTTATGAGGAGCGTGCATCTTTTTACGAGAGTGTGGTTTATGGCGATTATGCTCCTGATGCAGCGGCGTATGCTTCGTATTATGCTATGATTGATCCTGATACGGCAGCTGAGATCTATAAAAAGATCATTCAGGGAGATGTGGATGATGCTGCTATAAAGGCATTTGCAACTACCTATTCAGGTATGAAAGCAAAAAAAGCAGCTGAAATTTTCGATGAGATGGTTGCAGAGAATCAGATTGAACTTGTGGCAAGAATACTGGCTCAGATGAGTGTTGAAAATAGAGGTGATATTCTTGCAGCTATGGAAAAAGAAAATTCTGCAAAGCTTACGCAGCTGTTAGAACCAAATGCACTGGAACAAAAATCAACAAAAGTTACAGGATAATGAGATATTTACTATCATTTAATTTCTTAAAAGAAATGTGATTTGCTTTGAAGTATAGAATTGGGAGAGTATTTTGAAATTAGGCTTTTGCTTATATCAAAATCCTCTCCCATTTGTATAGTACGTAAGTAATTGGCCCCGTCCGCCACCATTGACTGAACCTGGGGAAAACGCCTTGGTCTGCGAGCCGACGGTGAGGATGATGGGAACAGTTGTTAGATTCATGCACCGTCGGATTCAGCATTGTAGCGTTTTCCTCAGAACCCGTCAATGGCAAGCACCTGCGGTGTGGCTGGGTGTCATTGCCTCGGGCTCTGACTCCGAGAACAGTAGGGATGGCTGAAATTGAATCAGCTGGAGACTTGGGATATTGAAAACATAAAGATTTACCTGGCTATAGCATGCTGCGAGAGATTTTTCTCGATTTTCATGCCTTGTGCAGAGGCTTCTGACATGATTTGGAGATTTTTTGCAAGTATCACATGCTTTGTATAGTGGTTCAGACATGTTGTTAGTGATTTTGACTCAGATACCATGTCTTTGCTTAGTAATTCGACATGCTGTGTCAGATTTTTCTCATAATTTCATGCCTTGAATAGAAT
>NZ_ATVR01000034.1 GCF_000420825.1 Butyrivibrio sp. AE2015
CTGAATACAGGCAGCAAGGGTTGGCTTCAATCCTTCTGAGAAAAGCGCTTGCTGAATTGGATAGAAGTAGGGAAATCACGGTATCAACGTTTCGTGAAAATGATGAAAAAGGAATTGCTCCGAGAGCATTGTATAAAAAATTCGGATTTCAAGAGGGCGAAATGACTGAGGAGTTTGGGTATCCCAATCAAGTATTTGTTTTACTTCCTTAAACCGAAAGTTGATTTTCCGGATAAGCGAGGAATATAAATGAATAAACAGATACTCTTTGATAACATTGATAGAATACATACAACTGCCATGGGGGTGGATCGGATAAAGAAGAATCTTTCGCTCAATGAAGTCGATGTTGTCGATTGGTGCAAGTCAAAGATAATGTCAAAAAAGGCGGAGATAAGCAAGCAGGGAAAGAATTGGTATATTTGTATCGAAGGATGCATTATCACTGTGAATGCCAGCAGTTATACAATTATTACAGCCCATAAAGAAAAGAGATAGCCAGGATGGAACGCCCGGATTTTAGCGAAATAAAAGACTTCGACGAATTTTGTAAGTATTATTGGTATCGCGAAGAACTGATCAAAATATGTAAAGAGCTTGGTCTTAAGGCCAGTGGAAGCAAAATAGAGTTGAACGATGTTATTAAGGCATATTTCTCCGGTGAAAAAGTCCTGCCTGAAAAGAGAAGAATAAAATGTACAAAGATCACGGTAAAGGAACTGACTCTTAGTACAGGGCTTATAGAGTGTGGATTTACTTTTGGCAACAGATTTCGGGAATTTTATGCGGAGCAGACAGGAGTAAGACCGTTCAAGTTCAATGTTGACATGGTTGCGTCTGCTAAAGCTGTAAAGGAAAATGGAGATGAATCTTTTACGCTTGGAGATCTCCTGGATATCTACTATGGGAAGAAGATATACGTCAAATATGATAAATCAGCACTTCAGTGGAATAAGTTTGTAAAAGATTTTTGTGCGGATGATGCAACGAAGATATTTGATGAAAGGCTGAAAGCAGCCGCGTCTCTTTGGAGTATCGTAAGGGACTCGGATATGAAGAAGGAATATTCACACGAGCTGTTTGAAAAATACAAGGATAGTATCACTATTTAATTTCAGTAGGATAATATACTAAGACAAATCGAAATTTACGTGGAGGATGAACATGGAGCAGAGAGCTTATTGGGATAGTGTTTCAGAGAAGAAAGAGTTCACGACAGCGTTTCTGCTCAACAAAAAAAGGAGAACTGATGAATACAGCTGAGAACATAAATATAATAGGCGCCTTCTGTGGGGTGCGCGATGTCGAGGAACTTACAGAGGAGGCACTTTACAGAAAATACAATATCCATCAGGCTGATGTGATGGCGCTGTTTGGAGGTACCATCCTGTGCGGTGGTGATGTAATGGCTGAGGCGATGAGGGAGAATGTCGCTAAGACATATATAATCGTCGGAGGCTTTGGACATACCACTTCTACCCTGCAGGAAACAATGAAAGCTCTTTTTCCGGATGTTGATGCATACAATATGCAGGAAGCGGAATTATTCAATATCTATCTGAATAGAAAATTCGGACTTAGCGCAGATTATCTGGAAACTGCGTCAACCAACTGTGGTAATAATATCACTAATCTGCTGGAGCTTCTCGAAAAAAACAATATACCATGCAAGAGCATTATCCTTTCGCAGGATGCGACCATGCAGCGGAGGATGTCTGCCGTGATGAGAAAGTACAGACCGGAGCTTCAGATCATCAATTACGCAACCTACCGGGCTGAGGTGGTCCGGAAAAATGGAGATATTTCTTTTTCATCGGACATAAAAGGCATGTGGGATATGGATCGGTATATCAGCCTTATCATGGGAGAGATTCCGAGGCTTATGGATGATGAAAAAGGTTATGGCCCCAGAGGAAAGGGATATATTGCACATGAGTACATCCCGCCCGATGTACGAAAGGCCTTTGACGAGCTTCTTGAGCAATACGAGGTACGTAAAGCAAATCCGGAATTTTCATCGTAAATACGCACAAATTCAGAAGTGTTGAGTTTTAATTCTCCTTATACTGTACGTCAGTGAAGGAGGATGAGAGATGAATACTGAACAAATCAAAGAAAACAAACTCAAGATGATTCTTGGTTTTTCGATCCCGAGCATTATCGCGATGCTTCTGGAAACGGTTATAACCATGACGGATGGTTATTTCACTGGAAACTATGTGGGGGAGAAAGCCTTGGCGGCTATCAACCTTGGACTTCCGATCTTGTATTTTTACTTAGGAATCGGGCTTTGCGTGGGTGTCGGAGGAACTGTTATATGTGGCCGGCTTCTTGGAGCAGAAGATGGGAAAAGAGCCAACGAAGTGCTTTCACAGACTATCGTTACTTCGCTTGTGGCCTGTGTTGTAATATCTGCGTTTTTGGCAGTTCTTTTCGCGCCAGTTAGGAACCTGCTTGGGGCAGATGCGGCCCTGGCGGGATTTTTTAATGAATACTACAAAGTCATGCTGCTAAACTACCCCTTAATGGTGCTGACAACAGTGCTTGGGATGTTCATAAGGGTGGATGGCAAGCCGCAGGTATGTATGATCATAACCATCACGGGATGCGTGCTTAACGCAGTTTTGGACTATGCGCTGGTTGCCGGCTTAGGTCTTGGCGTGTTTGGAAGTGCTATAGGATCGCTTACAGTCCAGGCGATCACAGCGCTGGTTATGACTGGATATTTCTTATCCAGAGCGTCAGGCTTGTCCTATACCAGATTTGCATTTGACAGGGCACTCAACAAGGAGATCATGTTTAACGGATTTTCCGAATTTATCGGAGAGATGGCCAGTGCGATATCAATGTTTGTCTTCAACTTCGTACTGATGGAGTACGCAGGGCCTGAAGGAGTGGCGGCGTTTACCATCCTTGGTTATGTCGTATATGGATTTAGCATGATCTGCATAGGCTTTGGGCAGGGGCTCACGCCACTTGTAAGTTTCATGTTTGGCGCAAAAGAGTTTGAGACAGCAATAGAATTAAGGAAGATCACAAACAAGATACTCTTTGGAATCGGAGTAGCAATCGCGGCGATTTTCTTACTTATGGGAAGATCATACGCCGGACTCTTTGGATGCAGCGATATCGTGGTGGACATGGTGGTGACAGGATTTAGGTTCTACTTGGCTACTTTCCTGGTTATGGGTTATGATGTAATCAATTCAATGTACTTTACAAGCTGTGGTGATGCCAAGTCTTCGGCTCTGATATCATCACTGAGAGGAATTGTTCTGCTTCTTGCATTTACGTTCATTCTTCCTATGATCTTTGGGATGAAGGGAATATGGATGGCAGGACCAGGGGCGGAGATTTTGACTGCAGTAGTTTCGTTTTGCCTTATAAACAGGCAAAGGCTTGCGCTAGAGGAAGGAAAACCGGCGTGGAAACCAGAGAAAGCTCTACAATAAGGAGCGAAGTGATCAATAAGGCGATCACATATATCTTTGACCACATAGATGATGACATTACTGTTGATGATGTGGCAAGACATTGCGCTTATTCCAGATACCACCTCACCCGTATGTTCAAGGAAGATACGGATGAGGCGCTGTATCAGTTCATCAAAAGGATTCGCCTTGAGAGAAGCGCATGGCGCCTGAAGGTTGAAAAAGAGAAGAGCATTACGCAGATTGGCGAGGATTATGGATATTCCTCGTCTAATTTTGCTACTGCCTTCAAAAAGCATCTTGGAGTATCGCCGGCAAGCTTTCGGAAAAACAGTGAGCAGATGGTAGAAGAAAGCTCTTTTTCTCATGGACTTACGTTGGACGATCTGGATAAGGCAGAAAAGCAGATCACCGTGGAATACCTAGCGGATTTTACTGTTATTTATGAAAGGAAGCGGGGGAATTATCACGATCTTCCTAATGCGTGGTGCGAGTTCATTGATACGTATCGGCATCTGGCAGATGAGAGTACAACGTATATAGAATGCACCATAGATGATCCCTCTATAACCGATGAGAATAACTGCATGTATGAGCTTTGTCAGACTGTTTCTGCTGACAACCCTCTGGTAAAAGAGAATCCGGATATCCTTACTCATTCAGTTGATGGCGGAAAATACGCAGTTTATCATTTTAAGGGATTTCCAAAGTTTCTCTATATGGTGTACCAGGAGATATTCTGCCGATGGCTTTCAAGGACCGGTAACGAGCTTGATGAGAGGCCTATCTTTGATGTGTATAGGGATATGAGGGAAGATGGATACATGGAGATAGATATCTGTTTTCCGTTGAAATCAGGAACATGACATACTGTTCTCAGCTTGGATGATATTGTAACTATGTCACAGTGATGGAGTTTAATGAAAAAGCACTCTCACTTCCAACAGAGTGAGAAATCAAGAAATATAATATCAGTGATTTTTAGGTCGTTATCCGTGTAGATGACGACCTTATTTTTATTGTGTGATAGGCTTGTTTATGCAGATGATACGAATCGTGTCATACATGTCACCAAGCGTTTCTTTAGTTTTTTCATGATTCTTGTTACGGTTCATATAGCCTCGCGAACAAAACAGAAAGATTATAGAGATGTTGAAAATCTTGTAAGAGAGTCATTCTGTCGCAGAACAGGACGGAATGCTTATCGGTCAGAACATGTTTATGAAAACTGTTATTGAAGCTGTTTGATTGATGACAGAGGGAAGGGAGTCTTATGTTTGAAACAGGTCATGGAGAAGCATGTAGCGTTAATGGAGTCAGCTATAAAATTAAGAAGCTCCTTGGCAAGGGTAAGGGAGGATATTCATACCTGGCAGTAAAGGATGGTAAGGAGTATGTCTTAAAACAGATACACCACGAGCCTTGTGCATATTACCAGTTTGGTGACAAGATCCAGTCTGAAATAAATGATTACAGAAGACTGACGGCGATTGGAATCAGAATGCCCCAAATGATTGATGCTGACATTGATAAAGAACGCATTGTGAAGGAATACATAGACGGTGAGACTATCTATGAGCTTGTTGCCAGAGATCAGATGGACCCTGATTATATAAGACAGGTAAAAGCAATGTGTGAACTCCTATATCCTGCAAAGACCAATATTGATTATTTCCCGACGAATTTTGTTGTTCATGATGGAGAGCTTTTCTATATTGATTATGAGTGCAATGATTATATGGAAGAGTGGAACTTCGAGAACTGGGGAATAAAATACTGGTCAAAAACTCCGGAGTTTTTGGAATACTATAAGGAGCATATGTAGATTGAAAAAACATCTGTTGACATGAAGTATTCTGAGGTATAATATATATCAAAATGATATATCTAATTGATATATGCGAAGGGGTGTTCAATGAAGCGTCAGACAATAAGAAGAACGATTATTTTCATATCATTCCTGCTGTTTCCAATAACAGCGTGGTACTTTTCACCATACCTGATAATCATGGCAGCATCAGAACATATCATGAACGGAAGCTTTATAGTCTTTATGAGCTTGCTTATTTTTTCGGTGTTCTTTGGACGTGCCTTTTGCGGATATCTCTGTCCTGCAGGAGGGCTACAGGAATGTGTAGCAAGATGCAATGATAAGTCCGCGAAGCAGGGCTGGAGGAATAAGATTAAATACGTTATCTGGATACTGTGGATCTCCGCTATAGTTGTGACTTTCATCCTCGGGAAAAACCATGTAACCATAGATCCGTTTTTCATGACAGATCACGGTATTTCAGTGACAGAAATACATAACTATATTATCTATTACGGAGTACTTCTGATATTGGTTCTTCCGTCACTGATACATGGAAGGAGAGCAACATGCCATTATCTTTGCTGGATGGCGCCATTTATGGTGATTGGGAGCAGCATAGGTCGTTTTCTTCATGTCCCCCAGCTTCATGTTGAAGCATCTGCAGCGGACTGTATTTCATGTAACAGGTGTTCAAAGGCATGTCCAATGGGGCTTGACGTCGCACATATGGCAAAGGAAGGCAGCAATTCAAAGTGCACCGAGTGCATATTGTGCGGAGCTTGTGTTGATGAATGTCCGAAAAAAGTTCTAAAATACTGTTGGAGGTGGAAATAATGGCCAAAGACAGAAAGATAGACATGGTGATTCTGGGCTTGTTATCCCATGATGATCTGACCGGATATGATATAAAAAAACAGATCGACGGAAGTATAAGGTTCTTCTGGAAGGGAAGCTTTGGTAGCATTTATCCCGCTCTTGCGGAACTGGAAAAACAGGGCAGCGTAAGGCGCCTTAAGGGTAATGACAGTGGCGGCCGGGAGAAGATCATTTACAGCATTACCGGTCAGGGAAAAGAGATACTCAGAGCATGGGTAAGAGACGAGAAGGCAAGCAACGATCTTAAATATGAGACTTTGATGAAACTGTTTTTCGGAGGGGTTGAAAGTAAAGAGACAGCACTTAGGAATATAGAAGTCTTTGAAGAACAGATAAAGGCTGACCTTAAGGTATTACAGGTATATAAGGCTAATATTGAAAAAGCACTTGATGAAGAAGATCATGTTTATTTCTATCTTACGATACTGTTTGGAATAGAAACCTATGAGGCATATTTAAAATGGTGCAACAAAGCAAGAAAGGTTCTGGCATGAAAAGGATTATGAGGCAGTATGTGAAATTTTTTAGCCGCAGTACTCTACTTTCCGTGGATGGTTAAAATGAAAGCTCCGATATATCATTACATTAGATGTTTTAAATGTACTGATGAGGAGGCGCATTTTAAAGTTTCCGGGATAAAGAAAATCTTTTTCTACTGCAATAAAGACGGACTCTTTTCTATAGATGTGGTTAAGGGCATTGATGACAGGGAAAAATCATACGATGATACGCAGGAAAGACGCGAACTGGAAAAGACAGCGGATATGCTATTCTCGCGGAATTAGTGAATTCAGTGTAAAACAGGCCTAATGCGGTGTACGCTAAGGCCTGTTTTTCTTTGCGTGTTAGAGTAGGCATATGAAGAAATGACTGTTTTCGCAGAGAAAGGAAGGAACAAAATGAGAAGTTATCTGGAAACAAAAAATCTGACTAAACAATACGGTTCCTTTGAGGCTGTTAAGGATATGAATATTCACATTGACAGAGGTGAGATTTACGGTCTCATTGGTCCCAACGGAGCAGGAAAAACAACACTTATGAAGATGCTGGTCGGATTCGCAACTCCGACCAGTGGAGATATTGAAGTTGCTGCAGGAGATAATTACCTTACAAAGGTCGGATGTCTTATTGAGAGTCCGGGAATATACGGGTATCTCAATGCTTTTGACAACATGAAACTTAGAGCAATTTCAATGGGATTACATGACAAGAAAGAGATACTGGACATTCTTGATTTTGTAGGATTGTCAAGAGAACCCAAAAAGAAGGCGGGAAAGTTTTCCCTGGGCATGAAGCAGAGGCTTGGAATTGGCATGGCTCTACTGGGAAGCCCTGAGTTTCTCATACTGGATGAACCCATTAATGGACTTGACCCCCAGGGAATAATCGAGATGAGAGAGCTTATAAAGAGGCTTAATGAAGAAAAGAACATGACGATTATGATATCAAGCCATATACTTGGAGAACTTCAGAAGGTTGCGACGGTATTTGGCATCATTTCAGAAGGAAAGCTTTTAACAGAGGTAACTGCTGAGGAGTTAAAGAACAGCTATATTGGCGAGGCTGATTCTCTCGAAGAATTCTATTTGGATATTATCAGGAAAGGACAGAAGGCATGCTAAATCTTATAAAAATGAACCTATACAGATTATTTAAAACAAGAGTTTTTTATGTGATGCTTTTAACCACTGTAATTTTGACCGGACTTCTGGCAGGAATGGAAACCGAGTCTGCTTCAACCTTCGGAGAGTTCTATGCAAGCTTTGCATCTTCCGGATACGTTCTGATCATGGTAGGTGTATTCGCAATTGTTTTTTCAGAAGAAGAGAGAAAGAGCGGATTTTTGAAAAACCTTCTGACGACCCGCAGCGGGAAGAAGAACATTTTTTTTGCTAAGATCCCGGTGGTGTTTCTGTACTCCCTTTTTATGTTTCTGGGGGAACTTGTTGCATCATGGTTTGGAAGTCTTTTCTGGGCACCGGGTATTTACTTTGGCCGTATTGGCTCACTTATAAGCTTCATAACATTCGAAGTGATGCTTCATACAGTATTTGGCATCGCTATGATGGCTCTTTATGAAATTACCAGAAATACCATCATACCAACCATTATTACTATCTTTGGTTCAGCAAATCTTCACGGAATGCTTATTAGTTTTCTTGAAACAAAGCTCGTGTCCAGGATCCCGGCCCTTGCGGGCTTTATGGATAAATATGGTCTTTCAAGGAACTTTATTGTGACTAAGACTGAAGACCTTGGAATTAGCGGAGTATCTGTTTCCTATGTGAATATAATCGTGGTTATTGTGATAGGGCTGATATTATACTCTGTCATGGGAATGTTCATATTCACAAAGAGAGATACGATATAAGGGGAAAAAATTGAGATGAAAAAAAGACTTGACGGAGGGGTGCTGATCGTCCGGTGGACGATCGTTTAGCACCGACCGAAACGAAGAGGAGAAAAAGGGTATGGCGTTTGATTACAAGAAGGAATACAAAGAATTCTATATGCCTAAGGGCACACCATCTATCGTTACTGTTCCGAAAATGAATTATATCGCGGTTAGGGGCAGTGGGAATCCAAATGATGAAGATGGCGAATATAAACAGGCTATAGGTCTTTTGTATGGAATCGCATTTACGATCAAGATGAGTAAAAAAGGTGATCATCAGATTGACGGATATTTTGATTATGTAGTTCCGCCATTGGAAGGTTTTTGGTGGCAGAATGGAGTAATCGGTATCGATTATGCTCATAAAGAAGATTTCAAGTGGATATCCGTCATCCGCCTGCCAGACTTTGTAACGAAAGATGATTTTGAGTGGGCTGTCAGGGAAGCTACGGTTAAGAAGAAACAGGATTTTTCAAAGGTGGAGTTCTTTACTTATGATGAAGGGTTGTGTGTGCAGTGCATGCATATCGGATCGTATGATAATGAACCTGCTACAGTAGATGCAATGCACAGATTTATAGAAGAACAGGGTTATGTTCTGGATATCACTGACAAGAGACTGCACCATGAGATTTATCTATCTGATGCGAGAAAAGTTCAGTCGGAGAAACTGAAGACAGTGATCCGGCATCCGATCAGGAAGGAGAGTTACTTTTAATGGATAATAAATCAAACAATTACGATATTCCCAAGAGAGACGGAAGTGTGTGGCCAGAAGATATCTGCCCTGCATACACCCCAAGAGAGGATGCAATTCCAAGCTTGAAAGGCTGCTGGTATTGTAAATATGCGGATTTTCATCTGAAAGAAGAAAGAGCTCTTGAAGTGGGGCTCTGCAAATGGCCAAATAAAATAATTGATTAGTTTGAATGATCAGGGAGGATGTTGCAATGAGAATACGGAAAGTAACAACATTCGGGAAAGGAAATTCAGTGATCGGCAAGGTAATAGAAACTGATAGATTGATAATTAGAGATATAGAACTGTCGGATGGAGAGGCGTTTATTCATATGGCTTTGGATGGGAGCTTGAATGATGTAGGCTTTGGCAAAGATTGCAGTTACTGGATGGATGACTGGATTATAAAAGCACAAAATCTGGCGCGAGAGGACGATCCTCGAAAGAATTATCTTGCTTATGTGATTGAAGATAAAATAACAGGTTCGCCTGCCGGAGCTGTCGGATGTACATTTTATGAAGATTTGGAGAAAGTGGGCATTACTTATTTTATTGGAGCAGATTTTCGAAATAATGGATACGCTTCAGAAGCAATAAAGGCGTATGTTTGTTATTTCTTTGAGCATTATGATGAAAATGAGATAATTGCCACTATCCGTGAGGATAATCTTCCATCTTGGAAAACGATAGAAAGAGTAGGCTTTTCGCTGACAGAGAAAAAAATGTACAGAGATATTAATGATGCAAAAGAAAAGCTATACCGTTTCTATTTGGCACAAAGAAATCAGCAATTTTAAGTTAATCGGACTGAAAATAGGACAGATTTGAACAGAAAATGACAGGATGAGTACTTACTGACCAGATATACTAATCGTGTCAGGGTAAAGGAAAGGCTGTTTCGAGTCGTTGGTGTATGTTTAGCAACGGCCGGAACGGAGTAGGAGATTGTATAAGATGGAGTGGCTTACCAGCATTCGCACAGCAATTGATTATATGGAAGAACATCTGAAAGACAACATCAGTGCGCAGGATGTGGCAGATCAGGTGTATATTTCTCCGTTCTTTCTTCAGAAGGGATTCTCCTTGATGACCGGATACGGAATCGGGGAGTATATCAGAAACCGCAGGCTGTATCAGGCAGCATTGGATCTGAAGTATACGGATGATAAGGTAATCGATATTGCATACGCTTATTGCTATGAGACGCCTGAGAGCTTCACAAAGGCATTTTCTCGCTTTCACGGTGTAACACCATCACAGGTCCGTGATGGGGCGGCTGTGAGGACGTTCCTTCCACTGACTGTAAAACTACAGGTTCAAGGAGGCAATCAAATGAATTGTAAAATTACAAAAATGTTCCAGTTTAAGGTTATCGGTTTTCAAAAGATATTTGATAATGATACTGCTTATCAGGAGATTCCAAAGTTCTGGGACGAGATTTGCGAGAAGTATGCAGCAAATGTTTATGCCGGGAATGCTCCGGCCAATCCTTATGAGAAGGCTATCGTAGAGAACTGCATTGGAGAGTATGGAGTCTGCATCGATGATATCGGAGAGGGAAAGTTTAGGTATCTTGTGGCTGGGAAGTATGCCGGAGGGGAAGTTCCTGAAGGAATGGTGGTCTATGAGTTTCCGATGGGTGACTGGGCAGTATTTGACTGCATCGGCCCTATTCCTGAGGCACTGCAGAGCCTGAATACACAGATTTTCAATGAGTGGCTTCCGGGTAATCCGGACTATGAACTTTGCGGGAATGCATCTGCAGAATGGTATGACTGCGTAAATGGCGAAATGACGGATAAGGATTATCACAGTGCAATCTGGATCCCCGTGAAGAAGAAAGATGGAAATAACTGATGCATGTCTTGGAGAGAAGAATCGGGCGACCGATTCTTCTCTCATTAACAAACATGATACCAGTTTCGCAAGATGAAAAGGAGTTACAAATGAAAAGAAAACATGAGATTATATGTTCTAGCGAAAGAGAAATGGATAGACGAGCAGATAACTTGATAGAACAGGGATACAAGGTTGAGAGGAATACAGGTGTAGTGCCTGTTCAGTCGATTTGCATCCCTATATATAAAGTAATATTTTGGAGGTAAATAGCTTCACTTTATAGCTAATAAGCAACCAGGGAGGATAACAGCTATGGCATGCGCCACATCGGTGCAGAAGGAATACTACGAGACGATCGAAGCACCGGAAAAAGAGTTCTTTTTATATGAAGGATGCGCCCACAGTCCTATCTATGAGGATGGAGTAAGGACGCGGGAAATACTGAAGAAAATGCTTTAGCAGAAGTGATGAAGGAACAGAAGGAGAGGACAATGGTCATAGGAATTATAGGTGAAAACTGCAGTGGAAAATCCACACTTGCAAATGAAATACAGAGAACAATCGGAGCTGAGGTGATAACAGGTAAAGACTATCTCAGAATGGCCAAGAGTGAGAGTGAAGCAATAGCTCTTTTTAAGGAAAAGCTTAGTAGTGCCATCAACAAAGAAGATATTGTTTATATTATAGCTGATCAGGAACACATCAGTTTTCTGCCTGATGGAGCAGTAAAGGTGCTAGTTACAGCTGATATTGATACTATAAAGGAACGTTTTAAGGAGAGAATGCATGGAAACTTGCCGGCACCTGTTGAGCAGATGCTTGAGAGGAAACATGGATTGTTTGATTCTGAATCAGTGGATTACAGATTTGATGGAGTAAATGGAGATGCGACGGCGTTGTGCAAGTCGCTTCAAGAACATATCTTGGTGGGACAGCAAAATGATTAGACTTATGGAGAACATTGACTTAGCACAATGTGGCATGATTTATGCAAAAGCATTCCCCATGGAACATTGGGGAATAGATTGGACTGCAGAAAATGCAACAGAATATCTCCGCGATTTTTTTGAACAGAAAAGATTTGTTGGATATGTTTATGAAGAAAATGATGAAGTGCTAGGTTGTATATTTGCGCTTTGTAAAATTTCCGGAAGCAAAGAAGAAATTTACATTAATGAGATGGCGGTACTTCCCGAACGGCAAGGGCATGGAATAGGTAAACAACTATTAAATGCAGTTAAAGATTACAGTAAAGAAAAAGGACTTGCAGGCATTGTTCTTTATACAAGTGAGTATGCACCAGCGGCTAAATTTTACGAAAAGAACGGATTTAAGTTATCAAATGGAACAATATGTATGTATTGTGAACAATAAATGGTCTATTGGAGATGATATATGGAAATAACATATAAAGATACAAAAGATTTTAGAGCTAAAGATATTGAAAGGTTGTTTTTGTCAGTAAACTGGGAGTCCGGACATTATCCAGAAAAACTAGTCAAAGCTATGCATAATTCGACCCATGTTGTATCAGCATGGGATGGTGACCGTTTGGTGGGGCTGGTTCGCGCATTGGATGATGGAGAGACAGTTGCATTTTTACATTATCTGCTAGTTGATCCTGAGTATCAAGGCTATGCAATAGGAAGAGAATTGATGAAAAGAATTCTGGCATATTTTGAAAAATACCTATATATAAAGGTAATGCCTTCAGATCCGAAAACAATACCATTTTATGAGAAATTTGGTTTTCAGCAATATGAAAACTATTCAGCAATGGTAATAAAAAATATTGGATGATAGGCTAAGACAAATTAAAACTTGATCTGCGGGAATAGGGAGAAAAATCCTTATGCACGCTGTTTTTTTAGTTGACAAAACTAACAATGTTAGCATAATAATAACTAACATTGTTAGTAAATGTGGGATGGGAGTAATTATGCCAAGAACAGGATTATCTAAGGAAGAAATAATAGAAAAAGCTGCTAAATTAGCAAATGAGAAAGGACTGTCATATTTGACCGTTACAACGCTTTCGGATTATTTAGGTATCAAAAAACCCTCTTTATATAACCACGTAAAGACGATAGATGATGTGCATCGTAAACTTATGATTTATGGCTGGAAGAAGGTTTCCGAGGAGGTTGTGGCAGGAATTGATTCGGATGATCCAAAAGAGAACATCGCAAATTTTGGAAGAGCATTTTATAAGTTTGCCATGGAGAATCCAGGCGTATTTGAGGCAATGCTTTGGTATAACAAGTATTTGGATGAGTCCTTACTTGAAGCTACCGAAGGTTTGTATGCATTTTTCTTTAGGCAGACAGATGGCATGGGAATTGAAAGAGATGTTGCTAATCATTTACTTAGAACCTACAGAGCTTTTCTTGAGGGGTTTGTTATGCTACAGATCCACAATTCTTTTGGCAATCCGATTTCTATAGATGAAAGCTTGGAGATATCAATGAATGTACTGATAGCAGGTATGGAACAGTATAGACGATGAGTGAATATAGTGGGGAGGATTAGAATGCACGAGATAACATTTACAAAAGCAAGCGAACAGCATCTGAGGGATTGCAGGGACGCACTCTGCCAGTCAACGCTTGGCGAAAAATACTTTTCTTCGCCAGGGAGCGCGGAAGACGCGATACTTGAAGGGATTCGCCAAGAAAATTTGTATGTGGCGTTCATCGGTGAAGAATGCGTTGGCTTTACATATATCATTCCTAAAGGAGCGTTTCACAGTTTTCCATACCTGCACATCATCGCCGTGAAGGAAGAATACAGGAACAAGGGAATCGGCAAGGCTCTGCTGGATTTTTCTGAAAATATTGCGTATGAAATGGCAGATAAGTTTTTCCTTGTTGTCGCGGATTATAATCCGGAAGCAAAGCGGTTCTATGAAAGAAACGGCTATCAGCAAGTTGGAGAAATTCCAAACCTGTACCGGCCTGGAATCACAGAATACATGATGTTGAAAGGCCTGAAAAAGTGATCAGAATTGAATTAAAATTTGTTCTTTTGTTTCAGAAAGCGGAAATCGATGAAGGCGAATGTGAGATTTTGTATTATAGACAGTTGAACTAAAGGGAGATTTTCATGACAGATGTTTTGTCAAATCCATACACAATAATACTGTTAGGGGATATTGTAGGGAGTTTTCTGAATTATATCTTACACATGAGTTTTTACGAGATGCGTAAGACCTTCAGGAAGTGTAGGATTGTTGTGTTTCTAATATATATTCTAACTGGGCTGGCTTTATCTTATATCAATTCATGGGGGATTGCTGTAATTAACCTGCTGGCTGGTATACTTTCATACCTGGTTCCATTGTTTATCTGTTATAAGGTTAATAACTCTCGAGGTATCATTTATTTCATTTTTTTCTTAGCTATCGAAATTATATTAGAATCGGTCCTGGCGTTTTGCGTTGAAGGACTCATGAGTATGGATGGGGGAAAAGTAAGCTATGAAGCTATGATGCCTCAGAGTTTCGCGATTGTAGTGGCTTTTCAGATTATTCTGGTAAGGGTTATTAGCTTGGTTGGGAATAAGGAAAAGAATAAGAAACTTGATAGGGAATTATTCCCGTATTTATTATTACCAATTGCGACGATTATTATAGTGGTATTTGATGGTATCAGCTATCTTGGTCAAGACGGATATAATCTTTCATAATATTCTGAACTAATGGTAATTCTTGTTGCAATTAACATACTTGTTTTTGTGTTGCTTGATAAATATTCCAGACTCATGATACTTGAGAATACCGAAAGAGAAAACAAGTTAAAACTACAAGCAGATGCAGAAATAATGCAAATCGCAACTAAAGCCATGAAAGAGCGTATTGCTGTTTCAGAGAATATCATGCAACAGGACAGAGCTATGCGTCATGACAGAAGACATTTTGAGGCTCTTCTGCAAACTCTTTTGCAGGAAGGTAATACGCAGGAGGCTATTGAATGTCTTAATGAAAGGCTCAATCAAGAACCGCATGGAGTAAAAAAATATTGTGAAAATACCACGCTTAATGCAGCAATAACACACTATGTAGCAGTTGCTGAAGAAAAGAGCATTAAAGTAAATATATCTGCTACTATACCTGCTGATTTGAATGTGGATGAGATGCAGCTTGCCATAGTGAGCAGCAACCTTATTGAAAACGCTATTCATGCCTGCGAAAAAGTTCCAGAGAATGAGAGAAGAATCGACATCAATGCCAGATATAAGAGTCAGCTCTTGATAGAAATCAGCAACTCATGTGCAGATAAAATCGTCCTGGATGCAGAAGGACACCCATTTAGTAATGAGGAGAATCATGGAATAGGAACCAGAAGTGTTCTGAATTTCATAAATCAGACTGATAGCGAGATAAGATATATAGCTGAAGAAAAGACCTTCAAAGTCAGAAGGTTGGTCAGTTAAGGAGTTTGTGTTTTATTCAAAACATGTAGGACACTGAATTCCTATTAAATCAGTGAAAAACAGACCGAAATCAGTGTGATTTGAGTCTGTTTTCTTTTGCTATGATAAAGTATGGTCACTACTACATATAAATGTTCAGAGGCTAAATTGAAGGCCCTGATACGAGAGATGATTAACAATGGATAGAGTAAGTGGCAGGTTGATCGTGTATTTTGAAGACCCATTCTGGGTGGGCATATTCGAGAGGGTTATCGATAAAAAATTATCAGCAGCTAAAGTGACTTTTGGTGCTGAACCTAAGGATATAGAGGTGCTGGAACTTATTAATCGGAACTATTATCATCTGCATTTTAGTCCGGAGATT
The DNA here is from genome assembly GCF_000420825.1 of Butyrivibrio sp. AE2015. Taxonomy (GTDB): domain Bacteria; phylum Bacillota; class Clostridia; order Lachnospirales; family Lachnospiraceae; genus Butyrivibrio. The sequence continues at coordinate 15,888 of NZ_ATVR01000034.1, forward strand.
GAAACGACCGTAAAGGAAACTAAGAAGAATCCCAAGAGAGCGCAGCGTGATGCGAAAAAGCAGACACTAGAGACTGGCATAGGTACAAAATCGCAACAAGCTCTCAAGTTACAACAGGAGCAGAATAAACTGGAACGGAAATGCAGAAGCCGCGAACAAAAAGAAGCTGAGAATCAGCGTTTGTTTGAACTAAAACAGGAAAAGAAAAGAGAAAAGCATAAAGGGCATTGAATTTCATTAAGAGATGAATTACGTATTCAGAAAAACCGGTGTGAAAATGCGAATCTATGCAGCAGGCATCGGTGAATACACCGAGATTCTTGCTGATTTTCCTGACAATATGAAAAAAGACATCGTTAATGCCGGAGAATGTAAAAAATTAAACGGATTGAAATGTTCTCCGACATGTACCGGCGGATATTCATTCCAGATGGATGGAGCCTCTTATAAGAAATGCAAGAATATGGCTTTTTTTCATACTCTAGAGGAACGAAATTTTTCAGCCATCAGAAAAATAGTTGAAGCAGAAATCAATCATGTTGATTGAACATATGAGAGCAAATTAATAGAAAGATTATATAGAGGTTGAAAAATTAGTAAATGACTTTTGATGGTTCTCAAATAATTATTGGTAAAGGTGCCCAGGCAGAGGTTTTTTTGTATTATGGTTTTGCTTACAAGGTTTATAAGCAATCCTATCCTGCTGAATGGATTGCTTTTGAAAAACAACAGCAGCAGGCCGTGAATAGGGCTGGCATTTGTCAGGTAAAATATTACGACACAGATGATCCACATATAATCAAGATGGATTTGGTTGAAGGCGAGCCGTTGGAAAAATCTGTTAAAAATGCTCCGGAGCAGGGCTTTATGCTTTTAGCAAAAGCCTTCCGCTTTGTACACGAAGCAGATATCAGCAATACAACAATTCTTCCTCTTAGCGTTACGGCAGACCACATGCTTTCTGGCGAAGAAAGATCACAAGCGCTTTCTGTAATTGAATACCTGTCTAAAAAATACAAAAGCTGCATCTGTCATCTTGATATGCATTTCTTGAATATCATGATTCCAAATAACACCGAGCTTGTCGCAGATAAAAACAATTTCATAATTATAGATTGGATGAACACAAGAGTTGCTCCTCCGGTTTTCGACTACGCCCGAACCTATGCGCTTTTCAATGAGTTTGTAAAAGAAGCACTGGGGTTCTACAAAAACGCAGTCTGGCCAGATATTCATGCGCTTGGGATTTCAGAAGAAGATTTTTTTGAAGCTGTAAAGGTATGTACACTGCTACGCAGTAATGGATTTTAGCAATCATGGATCAATAGAGCAAATCCGTGTAAAAAGCAAAATAATTAGTGTAATTCATGTTTTATTTACTCCAAAGGGTATAGTTACTATACAGTTTATGTTTACACATTTGGAGGATATTGAATGAAAACTTTGTATTTCAGCTCAACTGGAAATTGCTTGTATGTGGCCAAGTGCTTGGGAGGAGAGTGTTTATCTATTCCCAAGCTGATCAAACAGGGAACCTATGAGATAAAAGATGATGTTGTAGGTATAGTATTTCCGGTTTACGGGCTTTGCATACCACCATATATTGAGGAGTTTTTGCAGAAACTGAAGGTGGAGTGCAACTATCTTTTCGCCATAGCAACTTACGGATGTTTTGCTGGATCTGTTTGCAACGAGGTAAACAAGATTACTCTGGCAAACGGAAGAAAATTTGACTATGTTAATTCAATTCAAATGGCGGAGAATTGCATTACCTTTGCCGATATGGAAAAACAGGAAGGCGATAATAAAAAGCAGCAGGGTGTAATTGACCAGATAATGGGTGATATAGTTGAAAAGAAAAGGTACGTTAAAAGAAATTCGCTTTTCAGCAAACTAATTACGCGTGATCACAAGAAAAAATATGAGTTTCCTACAGGAATTGGTATTACAGAAGAAGTTACCGTGAACGATGCGTGCACGGGATGTGGCACATGTTCAAGACTTTGCCCAATGGGAAATATACATATTGAAAATGGTCGCCCACTCTTTTCAAAGAATTGTATAAGCTGCGGAGCTTGTATTCAGAACTGCCCTAAGAATGCTATCCACCATAATAGAGAGAAGAGTTCCGCCAGATATAGGAATCCACATATAGAAATTGGTGAGCTTTTAATTTCTTAATATGGTTGGCTGTTGAAATGAAGGAGAAAAAGAAATGATGAGTAATTACACAATTAGATTAGAAGAAAAGAAAGATTATAGAGAAGTTGAAAATTTAGTAAGAGAGTCATTTTGGAACGTTTATCGTCCTGGATGCAGTGAACACTATGTAATTCATGTGCTCAGAGATGATCCAGCATTTATTCCTGAACTTGACTTTGTTATGGAGCAGGATGGGAAACTGATCGGACAGAACATGTTCATGAAAACTGTCATTGAGGCTGATGATGGAAGGACTATTGATGTGCTTACCATGGGTCCTATTGGAATTACACCTGAACTTAAGAGAAAAGGCTATGGAAAGGCAATTCTTGATTATTCTCTTGAAAAGGCTGCAGAGATGGGATTTGGAGCAGTTCTTTTTGAGGGAAATATCGGATTCTACAGCCACTGCGGATTTGACTATGCAAGCAAGTTTGGAATCAGATACCATGATCTTCCGGAGGGCGCAGATGCATCATTTTTCCTGTGCAGAGAGCTGATCCCGGGATATCTTGACGGTATCACGGGAGTGTATCAGACACCTAAGGGATACTATGTCGAAGATGCAGATGTCGAGGAGTTTGACAAGACATTCCCTCCGAAGGAAAAATTAAAGCTTCCCGGACAGATTTTTGATTAACAATTGGAGAATTAAGATGGAAACAGATAGAATAAGGATTTATCCTGCCAATAGAGAGCAGATGGAGAACAGCATCCTGGCAGAAAAGGATGATGAACTTATGAAGGCATATGGTGAAATGCTTGATGGGTGCCTTGCGCATCCAGACCAGTGGGACTGGTATGCTATGTGGATGATAGAAAAGACAGATGGGACGCACATCGGAGATTTGTGCTTCAAAGGACTTGAGGAAGAAAACCCTGAGATCGGATATGGGATTTTGGAAGAGTTTCAGGGAAATGGCTATGCGACAGAGGCTGTTAAGCTGGCATTACAATGGGCATTTGACCACCATGGAATTGTTGCTGTGGAGGCTGAAACAGATCCTGACAATGTTGCGTCTCAGAAAGTCCTGAAGAAATGTGGATTTGAGCCTAATGGAAAGATCGGAGAAGAGGGGCCGAGATTCACTGTTTACAATAAGCTTGGTTAATATGAAGAGGTGGGGGCAGAATCGCAAGCCTTTTGTTAAGTGGTATCTAAAGAAACAGCAAAAAAGATATCTTCATGATCTGAAAGAAGGAATGACAATAATATGGAAATAATGCTTGCTGACAAACATATCTTCACCTACGATTCACTGAAAGGCTTTCAGCGATATCAGGAAGTGAAGAATGTGTACCGTCTGCATGAAGGAAAAATGATATTGGTTTACAATCCCTACACAGAGGATTGGGATGCAACACGCCGCCTGCAAAAAGCTGAGGATATTCTCAGTGGGAAATATGTGACATACTGTGCGTTTGAGGAAAACTGTGTGGTTGGCGAGATTATGCTGATCCCCAAGCTAAATAAAGGGCGACTCATCGTAGATAGCTTTCACGTGTCCACGGATTACCGCCGTCGTGGAATTGGCAGATTCCTGCTTGAAGCTGCCAGACAGGAAGCCCTAAAGAGAGGAGCGCATGCTTTGTATGCATCCTGTTGTTCTTCTGAGGAAACGATAAATTTCTATTCCGCTATGGGTTTCCGTCTCAGTTCTGACCCAATTTCATCCTATGCGGAAGATGAGCCATATGATCTTCAGATGGAATGCATTATTAAGTAAGAGCATAAAGTCATGAGAATAGTGGGTGATTTAATTGAAATATCTGTATATCATAATACCTTTAATACTGATCACTATCATATGTGTCTTAAACTGAAGAAAATGTTTTAGCAGAAGTGATGAACGAACAGAAGGAAATGCGGCGGCTTTGTGCAAGTTGCTTCAAGATAGAATCGCCGTATAAGAGCTTAAAAGGAGACAGCATAAATGAGAACTGATATAAAATTCAAGAACTACACAGATGACGAGTATGATGCATTATGTGGTTTTCTCATTGCTTTAAATGAGAACGATGATAGCCACATTAACTGGAACTGGGCGAGACTTGAATGGATGATTGAACATCCTGAATTTGATAAGAGCTTAAAGAACTCCATTGGCCTTTGGACAGTGGATGACAAAATTGTTGGTGCTGCAATTTACGATATGTATTTTGGAGAGGGCTTTTGCGGAGTGCTTCCGGAGTATAAAGATTTATTTTCTTCGGTTGTTGAATATGCTTATAAAGAACTAAAGGATGACTCAGGGTTTGGACTGGCTATCTGTGACGAGAATACAGATGAAATAAAGATGGCAAAGAGCCTTGGATTTACACTCTCTGATCAGGATGAGACCATCATGGAAAGGAGTCTTTTTGATTCGCTAGAAGCAAAGCTTCCAGAGGGGATTAAGTTCTTTTCTCCGGATCCCGTGAAGGATGCTTATGACCTTCAGTGGCTCTTCTGGCTGGGATTTGATCATGGTGATGATAAAGCTGAATTCGAGCGTGAAGAAGAAATCGTTCCAAGGGTCAGGAAGCATTTTAATAAGGACTTAGGTGTTGCTGCTGTGAATGAAAATGGAGAAATGGTGGCATGCTGTCTGCTATGGTATATGGCAGGTACTGACTATGTTTATGTTGAGCCTGTATGTACTATTCCCTCATATAGAGAAAAAGGCGTTGCTAAGGCTGTTATCTTTGAAGCGCTGGGCAGAGCAAAAAAGCTTGGAGCAAAAAGAGCTTACGTCATTTCCGATATGGAATTCTATGAGAGGCTCGGCTTTAGAAAGAAGTATCATTATTCATTTTGGTTTAAGAAGGATGGCGAAAAAGATTATGATAAAAATTGAGACTGAAAGACCGGAAAAATTAACGATGCTATAATAATTTAGAAATACATAGTATCAAGGGGGGATTAGTTATGGCTGACCTTTTGTCCAATCCATATACATTGCTGCTATTAGGGGATATAGTAGCTCTTTTTGTGTACTATGCCATGCATATGAGTTTTTACGTGATGCGAGAATTCTTTAAGAAGCATAGGATTCTCGTATTTATGATATATGCATTAACTGTGCTGTCTTTCTTTTACGCCAATACGCTGGGAGTGATTTATATAAATCTGATAGCATCATACCTGGCATTCCTCATTCCATTATTCATTTGCTATAAAGTTAATCATATTCGAGGCATAATATATTTCATTTTCTATATTGCTGCCCAGAGCGCAATTGAAGTAATCATCACGATTTATGTTCAAGGCGTTCAGAGTATGGATATGGTTAAGATAAACTATGACTTTATGACTCCTCAGAGCTATGGAATTATCTTGTCTTTGCAGATTATTGTGGTCAGAGTCATCTGTCTTTTCGGAAATAAGGATAAGGATAAGAGGCTTGATAAGGAAATACTTCCATATGTTGTGCTGCCAATCGCTACTATCATTATTTTGGTTCTTGATGGCAAAAGATATCTTAGAGGAGAGGAATATAACCTTTCCCAATATACTGAACTTATGGTGGTTCTTGTAGCTATTAACATACTTGTCTTTGGATTTCTTGAAAAACACACAAGACTCATGAAAATGGAGATGGAAGCAAGGCAAAATGAGTTAAAGCTTCAATCAGATGCGGTTATTATGGAGATTGCAACCAAAGCCATGAGGGAACGACTTGCTATTTCTGAGAGCATCATGCAGCAGGACAGAGCCATGCGTCATGACAGAAGACATTTTGAGGCTCTTCTTCAAACACTTTTACAGGATGGAAAGACGCAGGAAGCCCTGGATTGTCTTAATGAGAGGCTCAAACAGGAACCCCACTCTGTAAAAAGATATTGCGAGAATACTACACTTAATGCGGCAATCACACATTACCTGTCTATGGCCGAAAAAGAGAATATAAAGGTAAATATATCTGCTAATATCCCTGCAAATCTGAATGTGGATGAGATGCAGCTTGCCATAGTGATCAGTAATCTTATAGAGAATGCTATCCATGCTTGCGAAAAAGTTCCTGAGAGTGAGAGACGGATTGACATCACGGCAAGGTATAAAAGTCAGCTTCTGTTTGAAATCACGAACTCATGCGCTGAGGAAGTAAAGCTGGATGAGGAAGGACATCCGTTTAATACTGAGGAAGAGCATGGAATAGGAACTAGAAGTGTTCTTAACTTTATAAATCAGACAGATAGCGAGATTAGATATATAGCAGAAGAGAAGACTTTTAAGGTCAGGATGCTGATAAATTAAAGAATAAGTGTAAAACAGACCTAAATCAGTGAAACTGGGGGGCTGTTTTATTTTGCTGTAAATTATTGTTGGATTTCGTATTTGATATGTGGTAGATAGAGAGGAAAAAATGGAAAAGAAAATTAAAAAGTACGTAGTTTTAAGCTATCTTGTGTTTTGGTGTATGGTTCTCGGAATATGTGGAACAGCAAGTATGGTATTTCACTGTCCGCCCGTAGTAATGCGCATATTGTCCAATGTATGTGCCTGGTCACCGACCATAGTGCTCCTTAAGGGATTTAGGTATTTTTGTCCCGGAGTGACCATTACAGGGTTCTATAAAAAGGCTTTTGGCGTGAGAATGTCATTGCTGTCGTTATTTGCATCTGCGGTTATTACCATAGCAGCAACTGTGATCACTGTTTTTGTGCTGTCCCTGATCCAGGGCAGAGCCTTTGGAACATATTGGAGTCTTGGAGTATATCCATTTTGGGCATCTTTTTTATTCTCGATCACAACGGGACCGACAGGAGAAGAATCAGGCTGGAGAGGGTATCTTCGCCCATACCTTAATGCAAAATACAGTTTTTTCCGAGCGTCAGTGATACAGGGTGTTATATGGGCATTCTGGCATACCATACTGTGGTTTGTTGATTCAGATTATATGGGGATTCAGATGATACCCTATGTTCTGTCCAACGTCATCGTAATGACGGGGCTCTGCTTTATCATGAACTATTTCATGGAAAAGAATGACAACCTTATCTATGGCATAGTGATACACTTTTGCTTTAATTTCCTATATTGTTTCTTGCAGGTTGATATATGGTTTTATGTTATTCTGTCGGCAGTTTATATTGTGATAATTGCGCTGATATATTGGAAAAACAAAAAACGAGAGCAATCAGAAAAATTATAAAAAGAAAAGATAAAAAAAGCTTGTAATCTTGATGTTACTTTGCTAATATAAGCGGGTATTTTATCGATATAGGTCAAATGATATGGATTTGATGTTTCTACCCGGTTACCGTAAATTACCGGACTATCGAGTGTTTGATGTATATACAACAGTTTTATACTATTAATTGTTAATGATATCAAATCAGATAGGCGTAGAAACTCGGATTCTACGCCTTTTTATTTTGCTTCAAAGAAAAGCATAGAAAATCCATCCCTACAAATGACCTGTGATCGGTTAAAAAAATGGGAGGAAGACATGAAAAAATTCAAAAAAGTGTTGTCAGCAGTTCTTGCTGCAACAATGGTAATGGCATTATCTGCCTGCGGAAGCGCAACTGAAACAGAAACAGCATCAGCATCAGAGGTTACTGGCACAGAGGCTGCACAGACAGCTTCATCAGATGTAAAGGTTGGATTTATATTTTTACACGATGAGAATTCAACATATGATCTGAACTTCATCAATGGTGCCACACAGGCATGCGAAGCAGCCGGTGTTGAGTATATGCTCAAGACAAATATTCCTGAAGGACAGGAATGCTATGAGGCGGCTTGCGAACTTGCAGATGCTGGTTGTGATATCGTATTCGCAGATTCATTTGGTCATGAAGACTACATGATTGAGGCAGCTAAAGAATACCCTGAAGTTCAGTTCTGTCATGCAACAGGTACAAAGGCACATACAGAGGGCCTTTCCAATTACCACAACGCTTTTGCTACAATTTATGAGGGACGTTATCTTGCAGGTATTGCTGCAGGAATGAAGCTCAATGAAATGATCGCAAATGGAGAAATAACTGAAGACCAGGCTAAGATTGGTTATGTTGGTGCATATACATATGCAGAAGTTATCTCAGGTTACACATCATTCTTCCTTGGCGCCCGCTCTGTATGCCCTTCAACTACAATGGAAGTAACTTTTACAGGTTCCTGGTATGATGAGACGGCTGAAAAAGAAGGCGCTAACAAGCTTATCGAAGATGGCTGTGTTCTTCTTTCCCAGCATGCTGATTCAATGGGTGCTCCTACAGCATGTGAAAAGGCTGGTGTACCTGACGTGTCCTACAACGGAAGCACAGCATCCGCTTGCCCTAACACATTCATTGTTTCTTCAAGAATTGATTGGACACCATATTTCGCATATATCATCGACGCTGTAGCAAATGGAACAGAGATTGCTACTGACTGGGTTGGAACACTTGAGACAGGTTCTGTTGTCCTTACAGACCTTGGAAATGCTGCAGCAGAGGGAACAGCTGAGGCAATAGCAGAGGCTGAAAAAGCTATGAATGCAGGAACACTTCATGTATTTGATACAACTACATTTACTGTTAATGGTGAGACACTTACATCCTACATGGCTGATGTAGATACAGATGCTGAGTATACTGCTGATACTGAAGTTATCACAGATGGTTATTTTGCAGAATCAGGTTCTGAATTCCGTGCAGCTCCTTACTTTGACTTACAGATTGATGGAATTTCACTTCTTGATACAGCATATTGATCATAACATAATGTGATCTTAGGAAATCTTTGTGAGCACAGGACTTACTGTGCTGTAACAAAGATTTCCTATTTTTAATCTATTTTGTATTTTTGAAAGGTGATAATCGTGGAAAACAAAGAAGTAGCCATATCGCTTCGTGGCATTACAAAGACTTTTGGTGATGTAACGGCAAATAGCAATGTCAATCTCGATGTTTATAAGGGTGAAATATTATCTCTTCTTGGTGAGAATGGAAGTGGAAAAACAACTCTTATGAATATGCTTGCAGGAATCTATTACCCTGATGCCGGTCAGATAATCATAAACGGCAAGGAGGCTGTTATCCGTTCTCCTAAGGATGCGTTTGATCTGGGAATAGGCATGGTTCATCAGCATTTTAAGCTTATTGATGTGTTTAATGCGACAGAGAATATAATTCTTGGTCTTGAAGGAAGGCTTAATATAAAAGAGGCTGAAAAAAGAATCAGGGAAATCTGCGACAAATACGGATTTGAGATCAATACAAATAAGAAAATATATGATATGTCCGTCTCTGAAAAGCAGACAGTTGAGATTGTTAAGGTGCTTTATAGGGGTGCTGATATTTTAATATTGGATGAACCAACAGCCGTACTGACTCCTCAGGAAACCGAGAAGCTTTTTAATGTCATGCGCAATATGAAAAAAGATGGAAAATCCATAGTTATTATTACTCACAAGTTAAACGAGGTGCAGAGCATATCCGATAGAGTTGCGGTTCTGCGCCATGGAGAATTCATCGATGATATGAAGACAAGCAAGACCAATGCTCAGGAAATGACAGATATGATGGTGGGACATTCAGTCTCTCTTAATATCGACAGACCCGAGCCTGTGGATCCCAAGCCGCGCATCGTGGTGGAAAATCTCACTGTTGTTGATGAAGAGGGAATTGTTAAGCTTGATGATGTGTCTTTTACCGCCAATACGGGAGAAATACTGGGAATTGCCGGAATATCCGGCTGTGGACAGAAGGAACTGCTTAGGGCAATTGCGGGTCTCGAAAATATTAAAGATGGAAAGATCACATATGTTCACCAGGATGGAAGAACGGAGGACCTTCTTGGTAAATCTCCGAGAGAAATCTCTGATCTTGGCGTAAAGCTGTCATTTGTCCCTGAAGACAGACTTGGAATGGGACTTGTAGGCAATATGAATCTTGCTGACAATATGATGCTCAGATCCTATAGAAGTGGCAAGTCGAGATTTTTCACAGAGAAAAAAGAGCCTAGAAAGCTTGCGGAGAGAGTTGTAAATAAATTGCAGGTGGCAACTCCAAGTATCGACACTCCTGTACGCCTGCTTTCCGGCGGAAATGTACAAAAGATTCTTGTTGGAAGAGAGATATCCTCAAGACCTAAGGTTTTGCTGACTGCATATGCGGTAAGAGGTCTTGATATCAGTTCTTCCTACCAGATATACGATCTTATCAACAAGCAGAAAGAACGAGGAGCTGCTGTGCTTTTTGTAGGTGAAGATCTGGATGTTCTTGTTGAGCTCTGCGACAGAATTCTTGTTCTTTGCGGTGGCAAAGTTACGGGAATTGTAGATGGCAGGAATACCGATAAATTCACCTTGGGATCAATGATGACACAGAAAGGAGAGGCTTCATAATGGAACAGAAGGTAAAAGAGCCTCGTTTTCATATAGTAAAAAGGGCAGACATCCGCAGCAGGGAAGCATGGACTATCAGAATAATCGCAATTTTGGCTGCTTTGGCATTATGTGCACTAATTACTATGGTCTGCACAGGTGACAATCCAATATCAATATTTGCAACAATTTTTAAAGGTGCATTTGGCACTCAGAGAAAAACCTGGATAACGCTGCAGTATGTTGCCATTCTTCTTATTATTTCTCTGGCACTGACACCTGCATTTAAAATGCAGTTTTGGAATGTCGGTGGTGAAGGACAGGTCTTGATAGGAGGTCTTGCAGCGGCAGCATGTATGATAACACTATCAGACAAGCTTCCGAATGGTGTCATAATTATTCTTATGATAGTTACTTCTTTATTGGCGGGGGCTGTCTGGGGAGTAATTCCGGCATTGTTTAAAGCCTTGTGGAACACTAATGAAACGCTTTCAACACTGATGATGAACTATATTGCTACGCAGCTTGTGGCGTATTTTACTATAGTCTGGGAGGTTCCTAAGGGATCAGGCAAGATTGGTATAATCAACCAAAATACAAATATAGGCTGGCTTCCGAGCATTGGCAATAAATATCTTTTAAGTATTATTGCTGCTGCTGTTGTCACTATTGGAATGTTTATTTATTTGAAATATACCAAGCACGGATATGAGATAGAAGTAGTTGGTGAAAGTCAGAACACTGCCAGATATGTAGGAATCAGTGTTGAGAAGGTCATAATAAGAACCATGTTGTTGTCCGGCGCAATTTGCGGATTGGCGGGTCTTCTTTTAGTGGGAGGCATCAATCACACAATAACAACAACAATTTCTGATGGACAGGGCTTTACAGGTGTTATGGTTTCATGGCTTGCAAAGTTTAACCCGGTTGCTATGATCTTTACCAGCCTTCTTATTATTTTCATGGACAGAGGTGCCAGTGAAATATCCACTGCATTTGAACTTAATCAGAGTTTTGCAGATATTCTGACCGGAATAATTCTGTTCTTCATAATTGGATGTGAGTTTTTTATCAGATATAAAATCGTTGTACGTAAAGATTTGGGAAAGGAGAACGCATAATGTTTAGTCTGGTTGCATTTATACCAAGAGCTGTACAGCAGGGCGTTCCTCTGTTGCTTGGAAGTACGGGTGAGACAATCACAGAAAAATCAGGTAATCTGAATTTGGGAATACCCGGTGTCATGTACGTCGGTGCAATAAGCGGTGTAATAGGATCTTTTTTCTATGAACAGTCTGTTGCGTCAGGAGAGTTAAATGGTTTCCTTGCAATTTTTATTCCTCTTATCTGTGCACTGACAGGTTCTCTTTTGATGGGATTGTTATATTGCTTTTTGACCGTCAGTTTAAGGGCAAATCAAAATGTTACAGGTCTTGCCATGACTACGTTCGGTATAGGTTTTGGTAATTTCTTCGGTGGCTCTTTGATAAAGCTTGCAGGTGCTGATGTTCCATCAATTTCACTCTCAGCTACTTCTGCCTATTTTAGCAGGACCCTGCCTTTTGCATCAAAAACGGGATGGTTTGGCAAAGTGTTCCTTTCATACGGATTTCTGGCATATGTTGCAATTATTATTGCTTTGATCTGTGCGTATGTGCTTAAGAAGACAAGAGTAGGACTTCACCTTCGCGCTGTTGGAGAAGATCCTGCAGCTGCAGATGCTGCCGGAATAAATGTAAAAAAATACAAATATATTTCGACATGTCTTGGATGTATGATAGCAGGACTTGGTGGCTTATACTATGTAATGGATTATGCATGTGGTGTTTGGTCCAATGATGCTTTCGGCGACAGAGGATGGCTTGCCATTGCGCTCGTTATCTTTACGATATGGAAACCTGATGTAGGCATTTTTTCATCAATACTTTTCGGAGGGCTCTACATTTTATACTTGTATCTTCCTTCGGGAACACACACAGAATACAAGGAGCTGTATAAGATGATTCCTTACATTGTAACTCTTGTGGTGCTTGTTTTTACCAGTATGAGAAACAAAAAAGAAGATCAGCCTCCAAAGAGCCTTGGAACCAATTACTTCCGCGAAGAAAGATAAATAGCATTTGATATGAATCAAAAACAAAGAAGGTAGAGAGATGAATTTTCTTGAAGAGAGAATTATGAAAGACGGTGTTGTTAAAGAGGGCAACATACTAAAAGTGGACAGTTTCTTAAATCATCAATTGGACGTTGAGCTTTTTGATAAGATGGGCGCAGAATGGGCTAAAAGATTCGAAGGAGTCGAGATAAATAAGATCCTGACCATTGAAGCATCAGGTATAGGTATTGCCTGCGTGGCAGCAAGACATTTTAATGTTCCTGTGGTATTTGCAAAAAAAACGCAGAGTGTCAATCTGGATGGGGAAATGTACACCGCTGAAGTGGAGTCTTTTACCCACAAAAATAAGAATCAAGTGATCGTATCAAAGAAGTTCCTTGATGAGAATGATAAGGTTCTTATTATTGATGATTTCCTGGCAAACGGCTGTGCTTTGCAAGGACTGATATCCATAATAAATAATGCCAACGCTACTGTGGCAGGCATTGGTATAGCTATAGAAAAGGGCTTCCAGCCAGGTGGACAGATAATCAGAAACTTAGGCTATAAACTTGAATCTCTTGCAATCGTCGATGGAATGGATCATGTAACAGGTAAGATCATCTTCAGAGATTGATATTTTCATATTATAATATAGTAAGAATCTGTGTAAAAAGACTCCAGATAAGTGCAAGGTGTCTTTTTTATATTGCAAAGCGTATAGTTACTATAAAACATATAAAAATAAGGAAAAATGTTTTTGAATGATAGAAGCAAAGAAGAGAGGAAGGGCATGATCAATTGCATTGCATATGCTCCATGCAGATAAAACTATTTGTATGGAGGATAAATAACAATGAAAAACAGAATAAAGGAATTAAGAGATTTTTACATAATCTGGCTCACACAGAGTTTGTCACAGCTAGGTAGTGCAATAACGGGATTCGCGCTGACGCTGTGGATGTATGAAAAGACAGGATCTGCACTGAGTACAGCTGCGCTAAGAATTTGCACATATGCACCATATGTAATTATGAGCATTTTTGCCGGAGCAATAACAGACAAGTTTGATAAAAAGAAAACCATGCTCATATGCGACTTTTTAGCGGCGCTTACGACTGTTGCTGTATTTGTATTATACAAAACTGATACTCTGTCAATGTGGCATTTATACGCCATCAATGCCTTTTCAGGTCTCATGAACACTGTTCAGCAGCCTGCGTCAGAAGTGACATATTCGCTTATTGTTCCAAAAGAGTATTATCAGAAGACCAGTGGTTTTCAGCAATTGTCACGTTCGCTCATTTCAATTGGTAACCCGCTCATAGCTGCAGCGGTTTATGGATTAGCTGGCCTTGAAACGGTTATTGCTGTAGATCTTCTGACTTTTGCCATTGCATTTGTGGCATTATTGTTCTATATAAAATTGCCTGAGATTCAAGATGGAGCAGGCAAGGATGAAAATGTTATCAAACTGGCAAAGGAAGGGCTAAGGTTCCTAAAAGATACTCCGCTGATACTTACCGTAATACTGTTCATGGCGGGGGTTAACCTGACAGCTTCAGCTTTTGATGCTGTGCTTCCGGCCCTTGTTATACCTCAAAAAGGTAACAATGTGTATGGAATTGTAACAGCATGCTCGGGGCTGGCTATGGTAGCAGGAAGCTTTCTTCCAATGATCCTGCCAAAACCCAGGGATAGAGTAAAGGTTATATATCTCACGATGCTTTTTGCGCTAGGGATAGAGAATTTTTTACTGGCCTTTGCCAGAAACCCAGTATTATGGTGTGTTGCTCAGATAATAGGATGGGTGTTCGTACCACTTATGGCAGCCAACCAGAATGTTATAATGCGCAATGTCATACCAATAGAGCTTCAGGGAAGAGTATATGCTTGCAGGAATACTCTGCAGTTCTTTACCATTCCCATTGGTCTTTTCCTTGGAGGACTCTTTGTAGACAAGATCTGCGAACCCTTTATGGTACTTAAAAGTGATGATCCCTTCTGGACTTTTCTTTTCGGAAGTGGAAAGGGGGCAGGCGCAGCGATGATGATGTTTATTCTTGGCGTGACAGGAACGACCATCTGTATAATATCTGGCCAGATTATGAAGAGATATAAATATTCTGAATTATACTTTTGATTTAAATATCAGTGTAAAACAGCCTCAAATGAGTGTAAATTTGAGGCTGTTTTTTGTTTTGTGATAAATATATGATTGTACTGAAATCGGTATGCTCATAAAGGAAGAAGACAGAAGGAGAGTTTTCAGTAGGAGATAGCTACTGACTTTTAAATGTATGAGAGAAAAGAATACGATTTTCGGAAGTGGAAAGTTTTATAAAAATGTGCTGGCGATAGCAGTCCCTATAATGCTTCAGCAGCTTATACAGAGCATGGTGTCGCTGATAGATAATTTTATGGTATCAGGACTGGGCGATATATCAATGTCAGGGGTAAATGTTGCCGGTCAGGTGCTTTTTGTGTTTATGGTATTAATTAACACAATCTGCATGACCGGAGGGATATTTCTTACGCAGTTTTTTGGTGCAAAAGACAGTGGCGGAATGCAGCAGGCGTTTATGTTTAAACTGCTTGCAGGATTTGTAGCACTCGTTCCATACCTTATGGTATGTTTATTATATCCGAGAGAAATCCTGTCGTTTATGGTTATGGGAAACACACAGGCGGCTCTTATTCTTGATGAGGCAGTTCCATATATACGGATCATGTCTGTTGTGGGAATCCCAATGATCATTTCTGTGAGTATCGCCAGTTCACTTAGAGATATGGGAAGAGTTAAAACGCCACTGGTTGTAACAGTAATAGCAACTCTTACAAACACCGTTTTCAATTATCTTCTTATTTACGGGAATTTTGGAATGCCGGCACTTGGTGTCCGAGGAGCTGCTTATGCTACTGTTATAGCAAGAACAGTAGAGTTTGCAATATTTGCATTTATCTATTTCAAGAGCAAGCCTGATTTTGCAGTTCACTTTAGCAGAGAATTCATAATAGATGGAAAGTTGTTCAGGGAAATAATAAAGAAAGGTGCTTTGATGCTTTTTTGCGAGATGACCTGGGTTCTTTCCGAAACCTTAACGACAGCTATTTATAACGGAAGGGGCGGAGCAGATGTTGTTTCAGGAATGGCATCGAGTTTTGCCATAGCTAATCTGTTCTTTGTGGCATTTGGTGGAATCTACTCTGCAACTACCGTAATAATCGGGAAAACTCTTGGAGAAGGCAATCTTGAAAAAGCCCGCAGAGAAAAAACGTGGCTCCTGTCAGGATCTATCGTTTTTGGTGTTGCCATGACCTTTGTTGGATTTGCGACAACACTTATCATTCCGGTAGTGTTTGGAAAGCTAAGCCCAAGTGCCATTACAATTTCAAGGAGTATGGTAATACTTATGGCATTTTTTATGCCTGTATGGGTGCTTGTAAATGCACAGCAGGCAATCGCAAGATCCGGCGGCGACACGAAGATGGGTGCATATGCAGATGCCGGAATAACTATAGTGGTAATGCTTCCTATGCTTTTTCTGCTTGCAAGATACACTGATATTGGACCTGTACAGATGTACCTTTGCGTAAAACTTCTGGACATTGGCAGGACCCTTATATTCCATTTTTGGCTGAAAAAAGAGCGCTGGCTTAATAATCTTGCATGTGAGCATCAGTCAGAGCCACGTGTCCAGGAGGCTTTGTGAAGTTTTCGGGAGGAAAACAAAGATGAATACTCTATTAGCTGTAATTGGAATTATTGGTGGCTTACTATGTGCTACAGCAGATCTTTTGTTGGATTTAAAAGGACCGCAGAATAAGAAACTTGGAAAGATGGGCGTAATTGACAGCGAATGGAAAAATATGGCCCATTGGAGATTTGTGTGGTCTGACATCCTTGCGATGTTTGCAGTGCCTATGTACTCCTGCGGATTTATTGCTTTGATGATGACTCTCTACAAGGAGCATTCAATGATCGCCACAGTTCTTTCGGTCATATTCCTGATCGGAGCAATGGGAGGATTTATGATTCATACCTTTCTTTGCCAACAGCCGACAATATACAGAAAGATCATAGCAAAAGCAGATTCGAAGCTTGCTGAAGATGTGATCCAGTCTGTCTTTAAGCAGATTTATGTACCTTTTTTTACACTGTATTCGATGCTGGTCATTATTCCTGCGATAGCGGTTATAGTGCTTATTATTATGGACTTTATCCATGCTCCAATATGGTGCGTGTTACTAAATCCTGTAGTATTCCAGCTTGTTGGTTTTTTGTTCAGAGCGACTAAACTGGATATCTTTATTGATGCGCCAAGCTGCTGCGCAGCAAGTCTTGGACTTGCAGCATATGGGGCGTTGGCTTTGATATGCCTGTAAAGATATACACTATTAGGAAAAGAAATTGCTATAATTAAGTAGCAATTTGTGAATAAAGGACATAACAATGACTATGAGGGAATTTCTTTTAGGCGCGATAATACTTAGCATATTTGCTATGCTTTTTGAGGGGGTTGTTGTATTTAGAAACCTCAAGAACAAGCTTCATGCATATCTTTTTCTCAACTGCATCACAATGCTGGTCAACAATACCGGATATCTTCTGGAACTTCTTTCAAAAACTGAAGAAGGATATATTGCTGCCCTGAAGTTCTCATATGCAGGTAGAGCGTTTATTTTATTTTCCATTATTATGGTTTCTGCTGAGCTGTGTCACATTTCGATTCCGAAGCTCCTTGTAAGAGCATTACTTCTAATTGATGTGTTTGTTTATGCCATCATTTTTACATTTCAGAAACATGATCTATACTATTCCAAAATTTGGTACGACAAGACCGGTATGTTTCCGGTTCTTTTGCAGAGAGCCGGTATTGTACATAAGGCGTTTATGCAGTATCAGGCTGTTGTCATTGTGATTGTTTTAGCAATGCTGTTCAGATCCATAAAATATCACAAGGGTAAAATTGCCAAAAGGCGTGCCTTTATCATTATCGGTGGATTTCTCATTGCGTCAATTCTCTATTTGTTCCAGATTGCACATGTTTTCTTTATTACATATTACTTTGACTTAACTGTTTTTGGAAATGTTGCGATCACTATTTCCATGTTCATTGCCATATTCAGATATAACCTTCTTGGGGTTATTGATATGGCCAGAGATTATATTGTGGACAGGTTATCAGAGGGAGTTATTGCTCTTGATGTTGACGACAAGCTTCAGTACTACAATGAGCATGCAAAAGAGCTTTATCCTGATATTACCAAAGACCCAATGAGTGTCGTTAATACTTTGAGAGAGGCGATTATAAGAGGCGACACCATTGAGATTGGAGATAAGTATTACACACCAGAGGAAAAAGAGCTTTCGGCAGATGGAGAAGTAATAGGAAAGCTCTATGCATTGGTTGACTCAACTGTACTTAAACAGAGGGAGTACCAGCTAAAATCAGATGCGGCTATTTTGGAAATGGCCGCAAACAGTATGAAAGAGCGACTGAATGCCACAGAAGAGATTCTTAGTCAGGACAGGGCTATGCGACATGACAGGAGGCATTTCGAAGCACTTCTTTTATCTCTTATCCAGGATGGTAAGGTGGATGAAGCAAAAAAATGCCTTGAGGAACGAATGTCACAGGAGCCGCGGGGAAGCAGGTCTTTTTGTGAAAATACGACAGTTAATGCAGCGCTCATGCATTATGTGACCATAGCTGAGAGGAATAATATAAGGGTAAAGGTATCGGCCAACATTCCTCATAATGTTGGTGTTGATGAGATGCAACTGGCTATTGCTATAAGCAATTTGCTAGAAAATGCGATCAACGCTTGTGAAAAGGTTCCTGAGAATGAACGATTCATTGAAGTTACCGGTAAATTTAAGCAGCAGCTTCTTTTAGAGATATCAAATTCCTGCCAGGGGCAGGAAAAGCTTGATGAAGACGGGCATCCTGTTACTTCAAAAGAAGGACATGGAATTGGAACCAGAAGCGTTCTTGACTTCGTGAAAAAGACCGGCAGTGAGATCAGATATATTACAGGGAACAATACGTTTAAAGTACAAATGTTGATTGGATAGTATGAGGGGAATTTTTATGAAAAAGGGTGTTTTATATTTTTTAATCTTAGCCCTGTGCCTGGGATTGCTTAGCGGCTGTGGAGGCAAGATACAGGAAGGGAAAACGACCATAACCTTTCAAACCTGGAATCCCGCTGACTATGGGCCAGATAGCCCAATTTACCAGATCATTGATTCTTTTGAAAAAGAGAATCCGGATATACATGTAGAATATGTCTTTACTAAATCAGTCGCATATCAGGAGCATATGAGGGTAGAGCTGATAGATGGTGATGGTCCTGACGTATATGGAATAAGCACCGGTTCAGCTTTTGATACATTCCGGGTTTTTGAAGAAGACCTGACTCCCTTTTGTGAAAGAGAATGGGGAGAGGATTGGAAGGAGATATTTCTTGATTCATGTCTGGAGAGCGTAAGTGGTGATGATGGCAGGATTTATGGACTTCCCTTGGGACAAACCTATGCCGGATATATGTGGGCAGACGTAGATATGCTAAAGCAGTACGGATGCGAAGTTCCGGCCAATTACCTGGATATGAAGAAAACCTGTCAGACACTTCGCGAGAATGGACAGATGCCTTTGGCAATTGGAGCCAAGGATTCATGGATGAATCTTGATATGTGGATGTCAATTGCTGCAGACTGCGACAAGGATGCTTTATATGATGCAATAGAAGGTAAAGCAAGTTTTGAATCAGAGCCTTTAATTGAATCTTTTAGGATTTGGCAGGACTGCTTTACAAGCGGGGTATTTCAGGATAAAGCGGTGAAGATGCCTATTTATGACACTATAAATGACATGTTTCAGCAAGACGGCAAGATACCTATGATCACAAACGGTTCCTGGGCTATGAACATGTACACAGTAAGCGATGAGAGAACCAGGGCTGTTGTTGACAGAGAGGGCGCAGACCATGATGTATTTCTGATTGATTGGAATGGTGATGGAAAAATAGCCCCTATAACCGCAAATCCTGATGTGGTTCTTTGCATGAACCCTGAATCAACGCAGAAAGAAGCGGCTTTCCGCTTTATGGACTATCTGGTAAACGAAGGTCAGGATCTTTTGGTCAATCAATATCTTGAGTATATGCCATCAAGGGCTGATATGGAGCTAAACGTTCAGGGACTTAGTGAGGATGGTCAGAAAAATCTTAATGTGATAATAGAAAACGGCAAAAACAATGTAGCGGGACCAAGAGGAATCAAGTATGAGGACTTAAGTCTTGCTGTTTGTAATGAACTAAAAGAACTTGCGATAGGTAAAATTACGCCGGAGGAAGCCGCCAGTCAGATTGAGAAAATATCTAAGGAAACAATACGATAAATCAATATAAAGAAAGGAAAAACAACGCAATGAAGTTAGTTATTCACGATCTCAGTAAAAGCGAATGGGACAAAATATCAGATAAATACAGGGATTATGACGGCATCTCCTAACATGGATAAGGGCCCTGCGCGCAACATTGCTGTTGGACTTTGTGATCTTGCCAATGCCATAAATGAAGCAAAACCTATGGAAGACTTCTATGCTGATGCATTTAAGTTCCCGCGGTTTTTGTATATACTTGCTGCCAACTCAGACTGGCCCAAAAGCGGTAAGTTAAATGGTCTGAAAAAGAAGGATCTTTATAAGCAACCCGAGCTATCTAATGCTTGAAACGGAATCTACAGATAAATATGGCTAACAGCACACAATTTAGGTTGTGTGTTGTTTTCTTTCTTCATATAATATAGAGAAAAAGTTGGGGATAATGTGTATATGAAAAAAGTAGTTCAATGTTTAGCGGCAATACTGATAGTTGTAGTAGTTTTTTTTGCAGGAGCATTTATAAGGCTGGGGATAAGGACAAACAATATTCATGAAGATTATTCTTCTATATATATAAATACAAAGTACAACAGGCCTGTTTATATTGAAGGCATTGATGTTATAACTCAAAAGATATCGTGCGGATACGCATGTATAGAGATGTTTTCCAAATGGGATGGAGGAGATATAACCGAAGAGACTCTTTTTAATGAATATGGAAAAGTTGTTACCTCAACCGGCCCTAAATTTGCAGAAGAGATGAATAAAAGATTTCCCGGGTATACCACTACTATCCACAGATATCTGACTAATACTGAATTGATCGAAGCTGCCTATGAGAATTTGTCCGAGGGGATACCGGTACCATTTGAGTGGGCAGCTAAATACGGAGATGATTGGACTCTTCACTATTCGCTTCTTATTGGCATGGACATTCAGAATGATAATATAACAGTTGCTAATCCCTATGGATATATAGAAGAAATATCTGTTGAAGAGTTTTTGGAGCGTACCAGCTTTGAAGCTTATGATAATATGCCGTTCTATTTTAAGATGGCCTTTGCTATTGATCTGTTTGATAAGAATACCATTTTCACTGTTCGGAAAAATAATTGAAATTTTTTTGCCGCCTGTTCCGTATCATCGTATTAATAATTGTAAGTATGATGAAAATATATTTAGAGAGGGGAACAGAAAATGACAGCTATGGAAATGGGAATGAAAATTTTAAAAACAAAAATGATGATAAACGAGGGGAAATTGGATGCACTTTCAAGTATAAATCATTCACTTTTCTTCTTTGAAAAGGCACATTGTAATACCTGTGAGCCGGAAAATATAAAAAAATCTGTTTTTAAAGCATAAATTTTTCAGTAGTAAAGCTGGTCGAAAATCTGTAGTGGGAAAACAAAGCCGGAAACCAGTTATTTACTAGCTGGTTTCTGTTTTTGTCCTAGGCTGACTTTAACAATATATATTCCATATATTCTTTAAAGTGAAACGTAAAAATGACAAAGCCTAAAAAAGGCAAAAAAAAATATAAAAAAGGTGTTGACACTTAAGTACCCGGGTGATATATTTGTATTCGTTGCTGATGCAGCCGCGAAACACAAGGCACTGCAAATGCAGCACTGGAGCGGATTTCAAACTCCTGCACCTTGACAAATAAACAGTAATGCAACCCTGAAAAATTCCAAAAAGCAATGAGCATTGCGGAATCAGGAAAGCAGAAATCGAATGAGCTTGCTCAATGAGATTTATGATTGACTGATTACATTTTGCGAATGCAAAAGCTTGGGAATTACGAAGTAATTCGCAAGACCAATGCTCGAAAGAGAATTTATTCAGAACAAAGATTTAGTAAATAACGGACAGAACAAAAGCCAAGCTTATTGACTGATTACATTTTGCGAATGCAAAAGCTTGGGAATTACGAAGTAATTCGCAAGACCAATGCTCGAAAGAGAATTTATTCAGAACAAAGATTTAGTAAATAACGGACAGAACAAAAGCCAAGCTTAGTTCTAGCCTGATCAAACTTTTAAACGTGAGAGTTCGAT